>NZ_JBFTEH010000001.1:0-155499 GCF_041027365.1 Jiella sp. M17.18
TGCGCAACCTTCGTCGCCGCGTCACGCGGTCCTGCTGACTTCCTTGCCGATGTCTGTCCCATGGCTCGATCCTCCTTCCCAAAATTAGCATGGAAAGAAGCTTAAGAGGACATCCTAGGAGGTTTGGCCGAAAGCCCTCAAAGACCCCGCCGAGCCTGAAGCCGCCACTTCCCACCCCCCATCTAGCATTCCTCCGCCACATCGCTTATATCCCGCGCAGCGTCGGCGGCCTTCGGGTCGCCTGTTGGCGCTTTTCGCGGCCCGCGCTGGACGACATCCCGGCCTTGGGCGACCACGAACCCTCCACACTCCATGAGAAAGGGACCCCGATGTCGATCACGCCCGAGCGCAAGGCCGCGCTCCTGAAAGAATACGCCACCAAGGAAGGCGACACCGGCTCGCCGGAAGTCCAGGTCGCGATCCTCACCGAGCGGATCACCAATCTGACCGAGCACTTCAAGGGCCACAAGAAGGACAACCACTCCCGCCGTGGCCTCCTGAAGCTCGTCTCCCAGCGCCGCCGCCTGCTCGACTATCTGAAGGGCAAGGAAGAGGCGCGCTACACCACGCTGATCGGCCGTCTCGGCATCCGCCGCTGACGGAGCGACTGCCCGGCGGACCGCCTCGCGGCCCGCCGGTTTCGTAAGAGGGGTCCGGGCAACCGGCCCTCTGCTCCCGCCCCGGATCCGTGTCCGCCCCGTTCGATCGGCGGCGAGAGGCTCGGGGGGCGGAGCGGGCGAGGGGACGCCATGAGGCGTCGTCGCCCGCCAACCCAAGGAAATGCCCCGGCCGCGGGCTCACCCCGCGCCGGACCGACGAACCGGTCATGGGGCAGGATTGCCGGACGCTTCCGGAAAAGGGCCGCGCCGTCTTGGGATGGCTGCTGGCCCGGGCGCCGCCCCTTCTCGATGGCGCCCCTTCGGCGAAGCCTCCCGTCGTCTTGCCCATGACGCGTTTCGAGACCGAAACGCGCTTGCCGCCCCTGCCGTCCGCCAATGTCCGGGCGGCGGTGCGGGAAGCGCCGAACGAAAGGCAAGATGCCATGTTCAATCACCACAAGGTGGAAATCGACTGGGCCGGCCGGCCGCTGACGCTGGAGACCGGCAAGATCGCCCGCCAGGCCGACGGCGCCGTGCTCGCGACCTATGGCGAGACCGTCGTGCTCGCGACCGTCGTCTCGGAGAAGCAGCCGAAGGTCGGCTTCGACTTCTTCCCGCTGACCGTCAACTATCAGGAAAAGACCTTTGCGGCCGGCAAGATTCCCGGCGGCTTCTTCAAGCGCGAGGGGCGCCCGTCGGAGAAGGAGACGCTGGTCTCCCGCCTGATCGACCGGCCGATCCGCCCGCTCTTCGCGGAAGGCTACAAGAACGACACGCAGGTGGTCTGCACCGTGCTGCAGCACGACCTCGAGAACGATCCGGACGTCGTCGCCATGGTCGCGGCCTCGGCCGCGCTGACGCTGTCGGGCGTGCCCTTCATGGGCCCGATCGGCGCGGCGCGCGTCGGCTATATCGGCGGCGAGTTCAAGCTGAACCCGCATGTCGACGAGATCCCGGAGTCCAAGCTCGACCTCGTCGTCGCCGGCACGCAGGACGCCGTGCTGATGGTGGAGTCCGAGGCGCACGAGCTGCCCGAGGACGTCATGCTCGGCGCCGTCATGCACGGCCACAAGGGCTTCCAGCCGGTCATCGACGCGATCATCAAGCTCGCCGAAGTCGCCGCCAAGGAGCCGCGCGAGCACGTCACGCCCGACCACTCGGCGCTGGAAGGCGAGATGCTGCAGATCGCCGAGAGCGAGCTGCGCGAGGCCTACAAGAACACCGACAAGATGGCCCGCTACGCCGCCGTCGACGCGGTGAAGAAGAAGGTCACCGAGCACTTCCTTCCCGAGGGCGCGGAAGAGACCAGGTACTCCAAGGAGGAGGTCGGCGCGGTCTTCAAGTCGCTGCAGGCGAAGATCGTCCGCTGGAACATCCTCGACACCCAGAGCCGCATCGACGGGCGCGACCTCTCGACGGTCCGCCAGATCACCGCGGAGGCCGGCCTCCTGCCGCGCACCCACGGCTCGGCGCTGTTCACCCGTGGCGAGACGCAGGCCCTCGTCGTCGCGACGCTCGGCACCGGCGAGGACGAGCAGTTCGTCGACGCCCTGACCGGGACCTACAAGGAGCGCTTCCTGCTCCACTACAACTTCCCGCCCTACTCGGTCGGTGAGACCGGCCGCATGGGCTCGCCCGGCCGCCGCGAGATCGGCCACGGCAAGCTCGCCTGGCGGGCGATCCACCCGATGCTGCCGGCGCCGGAGCAGTTCCCCTACACGCTGCGCGTCGTCTCGGAGATCACCGAGTCCAACGGCTCGTCCTCGATGGCGACGGTCTGCGGCACCTCGCTGGCGCTGATGGATGCGGGCGTGCCGCTGACCCGTCCGGTGGCCGGCATCGCCATGGGCCTGATCAAGGAGGACGAGCGCTTCGCGGTGCTCTCCGACATCCTCGGCGACGAGGACCATCTCGGCGACATGGACTTCAAGGTCGCGGGTACGGCCGAGGGCGTCACCTCGCTGCAGATGGACATCAAGATCCAGGGCATCACCGAGGAGATCATGAAGATCGCCCTCGACCAGGCCAAGGGCGGCCGGATGCATATCCTCGGCGAGATGGCCAAGGCGCTGGGCGAGGCCCGCGCCGAGCTCGGCGAGTTCGCCCCGCGCATCGAGGTGATGCAGATCCCGACCGAGAAGATCCGCGACGTGATCGGCTCCGGCGGCAAGGTGATCCGCGAGATCGTCGAGAAGACCGGCGCCAAGATCAACATCGAGGACGACGGCACGATCAAGATCGCGTCGGCCTCCGGCAAGGAGATCGAGGCGGCCAAGAAGTGGATCCACTCGATCGTCGCCGAGCCGGAAGTCGGCGAGATCTACGAGGGCACGGTGGTGAAGACGGTGGAGTTCGGCGCCTTCGTCAACTTCTTCGGCTCGCGCGACGGCCTCGTGCACATCTCGCAGCTCGGCGAGGGCCGCGTCGCCAAGACGACCGATGTCGTCAAGGAAGGCGACAAGGTCTGGGTCAAGCTGATGGGCTTCGACGAGCGCGGCAAGGTCCGCCTCTCCATGAAGGTCGTCGACCAGGCGACCGGCGAGGAGATCAAGAAGGACAAGGCGCCGAAGGACGAGGACGACGCGGCGTAAGCCGGCGTCTCCTTCAACGGCGAGCCTGATCGGGGCCGGGCGGTGGCGACACCGCCCGGCCTCTTTGCGTCTGCGGGAGAGGGCCCTCCCGAAAGGCGGATCCGAGCGGCCGGCGAGCAGCCCCGCGAGCGCCTGACAGCGACCCCGCAGCGCGCCCATGCCGGCTCTCCGGAATTTAATGTGGGCGGCGTGCCGGCCGGTACCTCCGGCCGCTTGACGGCCCGTGCGGCCGGGCGCATCTCTCTGCCGCCGGCCCCTTCGCGGCGGCAGTCCAACGGAACCTGAACCCCATGCCCAGCGACAGTCCCATCCGATTGTTGAGGCCGTCTCCGGCGCCCCGGGCCTGACCGTCTGAGCGGTCGACCTCGGATCGCCGCCGACGGCGCGATCCGAGGTGCATCATGCAGTTCAACCGCCTCCTGCCGGCCGGTGCGGCCGGAATTCCTTCGCTCGGCCCCGTCCGTTCGCCGGTACCGTCGGTGCCGAACCGCTGCGCCGGGGTATCTCGGCATCCGGACGCGGGCACGGTCCGGAGCGTCATGACCGCCGACATCCTGGCGCTGGCTGCCGACCGTCCGGCCGCGGCGGCGCTGGAGGCGCTGCACCAGTCGGCAGCGGGGCGGGATGCGGGGCAGGCGATGTTCGTCGTCGACCCCGAGACCTGCGCGTTCCGCGGCGCCGTGCCGCTGCTGCGGCTGATGGCGGCCGAGCCTTCGGCGCGGCTCGGCGATCTCCTTGGCGAAGACGCCCCGATCTTCGTGCGCCCCGACGACGACGGCGCCGACGCCGCGCGGCTGATGGCGCATCACCGGGTGGCCGGCCTGCCGGTGCTCGGACCCGCCGATACGGTCGTCGGCGCGGTCGCGCTCGCCGACCTCGTCGCGGACGTGCTGGCGGAGGAGGGCGACGACATCCGCCGCTTCGGGGCAACGGAGGCGGGTCACGGGCCCTATCTTCGCACCGGCTTTTTCGCCCGCCTGCGCCAGCGCGGCGGCTGGCTGTGCCTCCTGTTCCTCTCGGAGATGCTGACGGCGAGCGCCATGCAGCACTTCAACGACGAACTCCAGAAGGCGGTGGTGTTGACGCTGTTCATCCCGCTGATCATGAGCTCCGGCGGCAATTCCGGCTCGCAGGCGACCTCGCTCCTGATCCGGGCGCTGGCGCTCGGCGACATGAGCCTGCGCGACTGGTGGCGGGTGGCGCTGCGGGAGATCCCGACGGGCCTGGCGCTGGGCGCGATCCTGGCCTGCCTCGGCATCGTCCGCATCACCCTCTGGCAGGAGCTCGGCATCTACGACTACGGCCCGCACTGGACGCTGGTGGCGCTGACCGTCGCAGCGGGGCTCGTCGGCGTCGTCACCTTCGGCTCGCTCGCGGGCGCGATGCTGCCGTTCCTCCTGAAGCGGGCCGGCTTCGACCCGGCCAGCGCCTCGGCGCCCTTCGTCGCGACGCTGGTCGACGTCGCCGGCCTGATCATCTACTTCTCGCTGGCGATGCTGGTCCTGCGCGGCACCCTGCTCTGAGGCTTCGCTCGCCGGGAACCGCCGCACGGTTCCCGGCAGCAGAGCGTTGGACTTCGCCCGGTCGATGATGCGTTCGCGGCGGAACAGGCGGATGCTTGCGAGGATTGGATCGTGGTCTGCTCTCCGCATCCACCGGCGGCGGATGGTCGGGACAGGAAACATCAGGAAAGGGCGCCCGCTGGTCGCACTTCTCGCCAGAGTCCTCGCAGCGCTCGTGCTCGGTTCGGCTTTCAGCCAGTCGGTGGAGTTCACGCAGCAATATCTGCAGCGTCTCGGCGGCGCGGCGGACGAGTTGCGGATCGTGGTCGAGCGGTTCGACGACAGCGCGCGGGCGATGCAGCTCTCGCCGGAAGAGGCGATGCGGCGGCTAAAGGGGAATGGCGACGCGCTGGCGGCCAAGCAGGGCGAGGATGCTGCCGCGTCCGCCGCGCGCTACGCGGCCGTGGAGCGCCGCTACCGGAACCTGAAGGGGACGGCGCCGCTGTTTCGCCCCTTCGTCTTCGCCGGAGATCCCGACTGGGCGATCGCCCGGCGGACCGGCGGCGACTATCGGCCGGCGCTGCCCGTGACCGTCGACGGCCTGTTCCTCGGCTTCGCCGGGTTCGTCCTCGGCTGGGCGCTCGGATCGGGCGCCCATGGCGCCGTGCGGATGCGCAAACGCAGGACTGCGCGGCGGGCCGAGGCTGCGGCTGCCGGGGAGACAGGGACGGCCTGACGCCCGCGCGAGGGCACGCGCTCATGCCTATCCCATCACGCCAGGCGAACGGTTTACCGATCCGGATCGAGGAGGCCGGCCGCCAAACGCGGGGCCCCGGCAGAAGCCTACTTGGCGGCGTCCGCGCCCGCCGGCTTCTTGCGGCGCAGCCGCACCACCACGTCGACGTTGACGATCTCCATGCCCTCCGGCGGCTCGGGCAGGGCGCCGAGCGTCAGCGTGCCGTCGGGGATGTCGATCATCTCGCTCTCGTCCTCGACGAAGAAGTGATGGTGATCGGAGGTGTTGGTATCGAAATAGGTGCGCTGGCCCTCGGCCGAGAGCGGGCGCACGAGGCCGGCATCGGTGAACTGGTGCAGCGTGTTGTAGACGGTGGCGAGCGAAACGGACTCCCCCGCCTGCTGCGCCTCTTCGTGCAACTCTTCCGCCGACAGATGCCGGTCGCCGGCGCCGAACATCAGATTGCACAGCGCCACGCGCTGCCGGGTCGGGCGCAGTCCGACCGACCGGAGCCGCTCGAACACGCAGAAGGATTGATTGCGCGGCCGCTTTTCCATTCTCGACATGCCACCAGTTCGTCGTTCGTCCCACGCAGGGCGGGAGCATCTAGTCCTCATACTATAGGGGATCGCGGCGCACGGGACAAACCCTCCCATGGCAGTGTCCGCGCCGGAGCGCCAAGGGCTTTTCCGGGCGCGGCCGAACGTCGTGCCGGAGTCCCGCAAGCGGCGGGGCCGGCCGCGGATGCTGGACGGCTAAAGAGTTCCAATCTCAACACTTTTCATTGATCCGGGCTTGCGCGGGCGGGAACGCTCGCGGTGCGCCGGGGTTGGCAGACATATCCGGAGGGGACGGGACCACACGCGAACAGGATCGACCATGACAAGAACACTGTGTTTCGCCGCGCTGCTGGCCGGAGTTGCCGCCGTCCCGGCCGCCATGGCCCAGCACGCCTCCCAGACCTCCGGCAGCCAGTCCGGCTCCTCGGGTGCCGATCTCACGGTCACGCCGAGTGCTCCAGCGATCCGGGTCGACGTTCCCGAGCCGAAGGTCACCGTCGAGCAGGCCAAGCCCGACGTCGCGGTCAAGCAGCAGCAGCCGATCATCATCTTCCACCAGCCGGCGCCGCGGGTGACGGTCGACATCCCGCAGCCGGACATCACCGTGAAGATGCCGCCGCCGAAGGTGAAGGTGAGCGAGCAGAAGCCGGACGTGACCGTGAAGCAGGGCCAGCCGCAGATTTCGATCGTGCGGCACGACCAGACGAGTGTGCGCGTCGACGGCAGCCAGCCGACCGCGGCCAAGGTCGACATCGAAAAGGCCAAGCCGGATGTCGAGGTGCAGCCCGCTGACCAGCCGACCATCCGCTACGAGCGCGAGAAGGCGACGGTCCAGGTGAAACAGCCCG
This sequence comes from Jiella sp. M17.18, assembly GCF_041027365.1. Taxonomy (NCBI): domain Bacteria; kingdom Pseudomonadati; phylum Pseudomonadota; class Alphaproteobacteria; order Hyphomicrobiales; family Aurantimonadaceae; genus Jiella; species Jiella sp. M17.18. The sequence continues at coordinate 6,837 of NZ_JBFTEH010000001.1, forward strand.
CGGGTCAGCCGCAGGTGACGTTCGTGCAGCAGGGCGCGGGCGACGAGACGCAGTCGCAGGCGTCGGGCCAGCAGCCGAGCGCCGGGCAGCAGTCGTCCGGCGCGCAGAGCGGGTCGAAGCCGCAGAGCGGCCAGCCGGATGAGGCGGACAAGCAGCCGTCGCCGGCCGCTTCGTCTGAGGGCAGCGACACCGCGACGGCCGGCGCAACCGGAACTGCGGGCGACACCGGCCAAAGCAGTGCCGCCAGCCGGGCGCCCGGGAACACCGCTCTTCAGCCGGGCAAGACCTCCGGCCGTGCGCAGGTTTCGGCCGGTGCGTCGGATGGCCAGAAGAGCGGCTCGCAGTCCGGCGCCGGCAGCCGGCAGATGACGGTGAACGACCTCAAGGGCACCAGCGTCGCCGGCGACAGCGGCAAGACGTTCGGCAATATCCAGAAGGTCGTCAGGGTGAAGGGCGATCTCTATGCGGTGGTCGATGCCGGAAGCCTTGTCGGCGCGCAATCGAAGCCCGTCGCCCTTCCGCTCTCGGACATGGACGTCTCCAGCGGCCAGCTGGTCGTGCACAACATCACGCGCCAGCAGATCGAGAGCCTGCAGGACTTCGACGCCAGCCAGTACGAGACGCTCGACGGCAGCCAGACCGTGACCGTCGGCGGGTCCTGAGCCCGCCTACCCGGCGGCTCTGTTGCGTCCGCAAGCGGAGCCGGGCGTACCGGAAGGGCCGCCTCGCTCCGCCGGTCCTGCTGATCTCCACTGTCCTGCAGCCCATGTCGCCGCGGCTCAGATGCCCACGAGCCCCGCCGCGGCGGTCCATCGAACCGACCCTGCTCCCCGGCGCCGCGCGAGGCGTCGTCGGGGCTAAATGATTATGTGGCGACGGCAAGACGAATTTGGGAACGAATTGCGCCCGGCTACCATTGGCCATGCAAGCGTCCTGAAACGGGACCAAATTCCAACAAGAGGTACCAACATGAACAAGACGATCTTCATTACCGCCCTGTTCGCTGGCTCCGCTATAGTTCCCGCAGCTTACGCACAGAGCAATTCCGCTGCCAATCAGCCTGCCACGACCGGCAGCATGCAGCAGAGCGCGCAGAACACCGATGGTCAGAACGGTTCGGGCGCCGACGTCGTCGTGCAGCCCTCCGCGCCGTCGATCCGCGTGAACGTTCCGGAGCCGAAGGTCAATGTCGACCAGGCGCAGCCGCAGGTTTCCGTCGATCAGCCGCAGCCGGTGGTCATCGTCCATCAGCCGGCGCCGCGCGTGACGGTGGATATTCCGAAGCCGCAGATCACCGTCCGCATGCCGAAGCCGGACGTGAATGTGAGCCAGCCGCAGCCCGACGTGTCGGTCAGCCAGGGCAAGCCGAAGGTTTCCGTCGCCGACCAGAACCAGGCCGCGGTCAAGACCAGCGACAACGCGTCGAACCAGGCGCAGGTCAACGTCGAGCAGGCCAAGGCGCAGGTCAACGTGCAGCAGGCCAACCAGCCGAAGGTCCGCTACGAGCAGGAGCAGGCGCAGGTTCAGGTCAACCAGCCGCAGGGCCAGCCGAACATCAACTACGTGACCGTCGGCCAGAACGGCCAGACGTCCGATCAGCAGCAGTCGGCGAACATGTCGTCGCAGCAGGACGGGTCGCAGCAGCAGGCCAGCAATGGCGGCCAGCAGGCCCAGTCGGTGCAGCCGCAGGAAGGCAACAACATCGCGGTCGGCGCCGGGGCGCAGAAGCGTCTGCAGATGACGGTCGAGCAGATCAAGGAATACAACATCGTCGGCCAGAACGGTAACACGCTTGGCGACATCCAGAACGTCGTGAACGTCAACGGCAAGCTCTATGCCGTCATCGGTTCCGGCGGCTTCCTGGGCCTCGGCGAGAAGAAGGTGGCGATCCCGTTGTCCGCCCTGCAGGTCTCGAACGGCGCCTTCGTGACGCCGAGCATCTCGCAGGCGCAGGTCAACGCGCTGCAGTCGTTCAAGGCCAACCAGTATCCGAAGCTGAAGGACAGCCGGACGATCACGGTCGGCGGCGCCTGATCGTTCAACCAGAGAGCATATCCCGGGCCGGCGCCTCGCGCCGGCCCGTCCTGCTTTCGCCGGGGTTCGACAGCCTTCGGGCATGGCGCAGCCGGCGCCGGCGGTCCGACCGCGGGTGCGGCGCCAGCCCGGCAAGCACGGCAAACCAATATTCTCGCGCGGGGCGGGGCCGGGTGCGGAACGAAACCCGCGCCAGCCGTTTTGACCAGCGCCTGAAAGACGTTCGATCGCGGGAGAGGGTCATGATCAAGTCACTTCATGTCGCGGTGCTGCTGGCCGGCCTCGGGTCGGCGACCGTCGCTTCGGCGGCCGTCGAGGGTGCCGCACCGCCGCTCGCGCCGATCCGCATCGCGGACAATTCGCCCCACGAGCCGCCGCAATACGAGCAGGGAGCCGCCGAGCCGCAGGGATTGGCGCGTCCGCCCGCAGGCCGCGCCGACGCTCGCGGAAGCCATCCGATCCGCATGACCGTCAAGCAGCTTCTGGACAAGATCGTCTACCTTCCCGACGGCAGCATGCTCGGCAGCATCGGCTTCGTCGAGGATGTGGACGGGAAGCATTTCGCGGTCGTCGCGACGGGGACCTTTCCGGTCCTCGGGACGAAGCCGGTCGCCATCCCGCTGTCGGACATGGCCCGCACCAAGGGCGGCTTCGTCGCCCGGAACATCACCCGCCAGCAGGTCAACGACCTGAGGAAGTTCGAGCCCGACAAGCACAAGAAGATCGGGCGGTACATGACCGTCACGGTCGGCGGCTGATCGGAGCCGCGGCTGTCGGAGCGAGCCCCGCTCAGCTTCCACCGCAGTGCGCCAGCCTCTCCAGCGCCGCGCCGGAGCCGGACAGCGGCACCTTGTAGCGGCCCGCAGGCGAGGCGACTTCCGCCGCCTTGCCCTTGCGCAGCGCGTCGACGAAGCCTGCGGCACTCTTGGCCGGCACGGTGCCGACGAGGATCGATCCCGCGCCGTTCGGATCCGCGCGGGCGGCGGTGTCGAAGAGATAGGCCGTGCCGTCGACGCTGACCCCGACGGTGTAGCGCTCGCCCGTTCCGAATCGCGCGGCAAAGCCGGACAGGGTGATCGCGAGGCCGGAGCCGGTGCAGGTCAGAGAGAGGCCGGTGAGGGCACCGTCGACGACGAGGCCGGCGGTCTGGCCGCTGGCGCGCCATCGTTGTGCGAAGGCGGCGCCTGGAAGGATCTGCGAGAGGCAGAGGGACGCCGCGAGGACGGGGAGAAAGCGCCGAATGAGATCGTCTCCTACAGGGTTTTCAGAAGTTTTCCGGGCCGAACCTATCGAAACCTTGAGAGGCGAGCCACAGATGTTCCCCAATCCCGGAGCGGCTGCGGCCGCTTCCCGGCACGGCGCCTTTCCGGCGGCGGCGGGGCGGAGGACGGATGGCTCGCGGGACGGCGGGCGGTTTCCTCAGCCGCAGCCGCCATGCTAAGGGCGCACGACCGGGCTTGGGAGACGGTCGAACAGAAACAGGGCGGATCACGAACAAAGATGCCGAATCAGAAGACTTCCTTCGATTATGACGACCTGATCGCCTGCGGCCATGGCGAACTGTTCGGTCCCGGCAACGCGCAGCTGCCGCTGCCGCCGATGCTGATGTTCGACCGCATCACCGAGGTGAGCGAGACGGGCGGCGAATCGGGGAAGGGCGTGATCAAGGCGGAGTTCGACATCAAGCCCGACCTCTGGTTCTTCGGCTGCCACTTCGACGGCGATCCGGTGATGCCGGGTTGCCTCGGCCTCGATGCGCTGTGGCAGCTGACCGGCTTCTTCCTCGGCTGGCTGGGCGAGCCCGGCCGCGGCCGGGCGCTCGGCGTCGGCGAGGTGAAGTTCACCGGCCAGGTGACGCCGAAGGTGAAGCTCGTCGAATACGGCGTCGAGTTCCGGCGTGTCATGCGTTCGAAGCTGAAGCTCGGTATCGCCAACGGCTGGATGAAGGCCGACGGCCAGGTGATCTACCGGGCGAGCGATCTGAGGGTGGGCCTCTTCACCGACGAGGAAGCCGCGCAGGCTGCCGTCTGACGGGGGCTGCGGCGTGACGAACAAGGGGAGCGGACGATGAGACGCGTCGTCGTGACGGGCATGGGAATCGTGTCGTCGATCGGCAACAATGTCGAGGAGGTGACGGCATCGCTCAAGGCGGCGCGGTCGGGCATCAGCTTTGCGGAGGAATACAAGGAGCTCGGCTTCCGCAGCCATGTGCACGGCAAACCGACGCTGGATCCGACGACGGTGCTGGATCGCCGGGCGCTGCGCTTCCACGGCGGCGGCACCGCGTGGAACCACGTGGCGATGGACCAGGCGATCGCCGATGCGGGGCTCGAGCCCGCGGACGTCTCGAACGAGATGACCGGCATCATCATGGGCTCCGGCGGCGCCTCGACGCAGACGATCGTCGCCGCGGCCGACACGACCCGCGAGAAGGGACCGAAGCGTGTCGGGCCGACGGCGGTGCCGAAGGCGATGTCGTCGACAGCCTCCGCGACGCTCGCGACCTGGTTCAAGATCAAGGGCGTCAACTATTCGATCTCGTCCGCCTGCTCGACCTCCAGCCATTGCATCGGCAATGCCGCGGAGACGATTCAGATGGGCAAGCAGGACATCGTGTTCGCCGGCGGCTGCGAGGACCTGCACTGGACGCTGTCGGTGCTGTTCGACGCGATGGGCGCCCTGTCCTCGGACTTCAACGACCGGCCCGACGTCGCCTCGCGCGCCTATGACAAGGATCGCGACGGCTTCGTCATCGCCGGCGGCGCGGGCGTGCTGGTGCTCGAGGAATACGAGCATGCGAAGGCCAGAGGCGCCAACATCGTCGCCGAGATCGTCGGCTACGGCGCGACCTCGGACGGGGCCGACATGGTGGCGCCGTCGGGCGAGGGCGCGGTGCGCTGCATGCGCCAGGCGCTGAAGAACCTCTCCGGCCCGATCGACTACATCAATCCGCACGCGACCTCGACGACGGTCGGCGACAAGATGGAGGCGCAGGCGATCCGCGAGGTGTTCGGCGACAACATCCCGCCGATCTCCGGCACCAAGTCGCTGACCGGCCACAGCCAGGGCGCGACCGGCGTCCACGAGGCGATCTACTCGCTGTTGATGATGAAGCACGGCTTCATCGCCAAGAGCGCCCATATCGAGACGCTCGATCCGGAATTTCAGGGGATTCCGATCGTGCGCGAGCGCCAGGACGGGGTGACGCTGAACCGGATCCTGTCGAATTCTTTCGGGTTCGGCGGGACGAATGCGTGCCTCGTGTTCCAGCGCGTGACGGATTGAGGAGCGGGGCGACATGGGCGATCTGATGCAAGGCAAGCGCGGGCTCATCATGGGCGTCGCCAATCACAATTCGATCGCCTGGGGCGCCGCCAAGGCGCTTCACGAGCACGGCGCGGAGATCGCGCTGACCTATCAGGGCGAGGCCTTCGGGCGGCGGGTGCGCCCGCTGGCCGACGAGATCGGCTGCAAGCTGGTGCTGCCCTGCGACGTCGAGGACGTCTCGACGCTGGACAGCGTGTTCGAGACCCTGAAGCAGGAATGGGGCGGCATCGACTTCGTGCTGCACGCCATCGCCTTCTCCGACAAGAGCGAGCTGAAGGGCCTCTACGCCGACACGACGCGGGACAACTTCACCCGCACCATGCTGATCTCCTGCTTCTCCTTCACGGAAGTCGCCAAGCGCGCCGCCGCGATCATGGAGAACGGCGGGTCGATGGTCACGATGACCTATGGCGGCGCGGTGAAGGTCATGCCGAACTACAACGTCATGGGCGTCGCCAAGGCCGCGCTGGAAGCCTCGGTGCGCTATCTCGCGGCGGATTTCGGCCCGCGCAACATCCGCGTCAACGCGGTCTCGGCGGGGCCGGTGCGCACGCTCGCCGGCGCCGGCGTCTCCGATGCGCGGCTGATGTTCAACTACCAGCGGCGCAACGCGCCGATGCGTCGCAACACGACGATCGAGGAGGTCGGCGGCGCCGTGCTCTACCTGATGTCGGAGCTCGCGAACGGCGTCACCGGCGAGATCCACTATGTCGATAGCGGCTACAACATCATGTCGATGCCGGCGCTGGACGAATTGAAGGCGCAGGAGCAGCGAAAGGCGATCGTCGAGGGCGAGGAAAGCCTCGACACCGGCAAGTAGGCAGCGCTCCCCTCTCTCCCCGACAGGTGCGGGGAGAGAGCGAACGGCCGCCTTCGATCAGCGGCCGAAGAGCACGTCGAAGAAGTTGCGGCGCACCGGGCCGAGATCGGCATAGACGCCCTTCGGGCCGCTGCCGTCCGGCCCGATGACGATCACCTTGGTGCCGACCGCCACGCGGGAATACAGGTGCTCGACGTCCTGGTTCATCATCCGGATGCAGCCCGACGACATCTCGTGGCCGATCGTCCAGGGCTGGTTGGTGCCGTGGATGCGGAACAGCGAGTCGTTGCCGCCGTGGTAGAGATACATGGCGCGCGCGCCGAGCGGGTTACCGGGGCCGCCAGGCATGTAGGCCGGGATGATGTGGCCGTTGCGGCGCTCTCGCGCGATCATCTGCTTCGGCGGCGTCCAACCCGGCCACTCCGCCTTGCGCCCGACCTTCATCAGGCCGGACCAGCCGAAGCCCTCGCGCCCGACGCCGACGCCATAGCGCGTCGCCCGGCCGCCGCCCTCGACGAAGTAGAGATACTTCTTCTGCGAATCGACGATGATCGTGCCGGCCGGCTCGCCCGTGCTGATCCGCACCTCCGCGCGTTCGAAGCGGGCCGCGGGCCGGCGGTTCAGCAGGGCCTGCAGTTCCGCCTGCGTGCGCGGCGCCGCCGTGCGTGCGGCATGCGCCGGGCGATGATTTAGCGCGGGTTCGGCCGCGGCCGGGCCGCCGAGCGACAGCGCGAAGAGGGCGGCGGCGCAGAGGGCGCCGAGTCGGGTCGATATCGTCATGAGCATTTGTCCTTTCAGTCTCGCATCCGGTGTGGCCGCTCTCGAAGGGGCGGCCCGAATGTCCTCTTGTCGCCGCCTTTCGCGGCGGGGGAGTGACGACTTCGTTGCAACGGGGAAGGGGGCGCGGGAAGCCCGCTAGAGCACCACCACCTTGGTGCCGACGCTGACGCGTCCGTAGAGGTCCATGACGTCCTGGTTGCGCATGCGGATGCAGCCGGAGGAGACGAAATGGCCGATGGTCCAGGGCGCGTTGGTGCCGTGGATGCGGTAGAGCGTCGAGCCGAGATAGAGGGCGCGCGCACCGAGCGGATTGGCGAGTCCGCCGTCCATGTGATCCGGCAGCACGCGGCCGTTCTCGCGCTCGCGGGCGACCATCTCGGCCGGCGGCGTCCAGCCCGGCCACTCCGCCTTGCGACTGATGTGATGCGTGCCGGTCCAGCCGAAGCCCGGCTTGCCGACGCCGACGCCGTAGCGGCGGGCCTTGCCGCCCGGCTCGACGAGATAGAGGAAGCGCGCCTTCGAATCGATCACGATCGTGCCGGGGGCCTCCTTGCCGGCATAGGCGACGATGCGCGGCAGGTAGACCGGGTCCATCCCCGGCTGAACGGCCCGCGCCGCGGCCGGTGCGGCATAGGCATAGGCGCGCCGCGGCGCGATGACGGGCGGCGCGATCGCCGGGCCGGGCAGCCGGGCATCGAGGACCACGCCGCTCGAGGCGGCCATCTGCAGGAGCCAGGTGGGCTGCAGGCCGGGCGCGACCCGCACGAGGCTCCGCTCGCGGTATCGCTCTCCCGCGTTGGCCGACGCGGTCGTCGCAGCAAGGCCCGCCGCAGCGAGCGCGGTCAGGACGATGGCAAATCTGCGCATGACGAATTCCTCTTCAGGCGGGTTTTCCGGGAAGAGACGGCCGCGATGGACGGGGCGCCTCCTGTCGCCTGGAAGGGTCGGGCGAAAGGGCGAGCGATTGGTTAATCCCGGGCCAGTTGCGCCCACCGCCGGCCGGAAACGGTTCCGTAGGGTTAATGGGCGGTTGAGCGGCAGGGCGGGCGAGATCCGCAGGATCGTCTGCAGTTGGGCGCCCGCAGCATCGCAGACGCCGGCCTGCATAAAAATTGGGTCTGCAAACTATCCAGGCATTGTGCGGTGCAGCAAATCTGCTATCATCGTCTTGCCGATGGGGAAGGTCGGCAGAGGGCCATCAGAGCCAGCCGCCGGTGGCGGCCGCGACATTCCCGTGCGCGGCGCCCGCGCGCGAGCAACAAATGTGGGTGCGACGGAGCCTGTCCCTGTAGCCGCCGTCCACCGCCGGGGATGAACGTGCCGGATGGGCAGGACGCTGCGGCCGATGGTCGGCCGCGGCATGACCTCAAACCGGCCGCAGTTGGGAGATGCGGCGCCATGGAGCGAATGCATGATCGCCCTGACACTCCTCGTCTGCCTGAATTCCACTCCCGGTGACTGCCATCAGGAGAACGTCGCCTTCGACGGCTCCATCATGCAATGCGCCCTGTTCGGCCAGGCGGCCGCCGCCGAGCGCATGCGCGGCCGGCCGAAATGGCATCTCGCCCGCTACAGCTGCTCGACGCGGCGCGGCTCCAACGCCTGACGGCGCGGACGCCTATACCCTCGATCCATGCGACGGCCGTGTCCCGGCCGTCGCATGGCGCTTGCCGCGCCCGCGGTTCCCTGCGATGACGTCCGCATGAGCGAGACGGCGACGATCGACGGGCTGATCCGGGGCGAGGACAGGCTGCTGCGCTGCGCCTGGCACGGCGCGGACGCGGAATATCGCCGCTATCACGACGAGGAATGGGGCCGGCCGAGCGCCGACGACCAGCGCCTCTTCGAAAAGCTGTGCCTCGAGGGCTTCCAGGCCGGGCTCTCCTGGCTGACCATCCTGCGCAAGCGCCCGGCCTTCCGCGAGCTCTTCCACGACTTCGCGATCGACCGGGTCGCGGAGATGGGCGAGGCCGACGTCGACCGGATCGTCGGCGATGCCAGGATCATCCGGCATCGCGGCAAGATCGTCTCGACGATCAACAATGCTCGGCGGACACAGGCTGTGCGCGAGGCGCACGGCTCGCTCGCCGCATTCCTCTGGGCGCACGAGCCGCCGGGCGCGGAGCGTCCGGACCCGGTGACGGCCGAGTTCCTGCGCGCGAACCCGGTCAGTCCCGCCTCGACGCGGCTCTCCAAGGCGCTGAAGACGGCCGGCTTCACCTTCGTCGGCCCGACCACGGTCTACGCCTTCATGCAGTCCATGGGCTTCGTCAACGACCATATCGACGGCTGCTGCGTGCGCGCGGCCTGCGAGGCGGAGCGGGCGGCCTTCGTGCGGCCGGGCTGATCCGGCCGGGCCGCGCTTCTCCGCGTCCGGTTCAGCGCTCCTTTCACGCTTTCTTATGGCCGCGCATGCGATGGGGCGCACAGGCCTTCTGCCGATTACGGGGGCACGCGTGCCATGAAGATCGGGATCGTCGGCTGCGGCTTCGTCGCCGACTATTACATGCTGACGCTGGCGAACCATCCCGCGTTGGAGCTTGTCGGCGCCTATGACCGCGATCCGGCCGCGCGCGAGCGGTTCGGCCGGTTCTTCGGCGTTCCGATGTTCGACAGCCTCGAAGCCCTGCTTGCTGCGCCCGGCCTCGAATGCGTGCTGAACCTCACCAACCCTTCGAGCCATTATGCCGTCAGCCGCACCGCGCTTCTGTCGGGGTGCCACGTCTATTCGGAAAAGCCGCTCGCCATGCGCGTCGAGGACGCCGAGGATCTGGTGCGGCTTGCAAAGGAGCGGGACCTGCTGCTCGCCGCAGCGCCCTGCTCCTATCTCGGAGAGGCAGCGCAGGCGCTCGGCCGGGCGATCGAGGCCGGGCGGGTCGGCAAGGTGCGCCTCGTCTATGCCGAGATGGAGGACGGCATGGTCTTCCGCGAGAACCATCGGGACTGGAAGGCGCCCTCGGGGGCGCCCTGGCCGGCCCGCGACGAATTCGCCGTCGGCGCGACGCTCGAACATGCCGGCTATTACCTCAGCTGGCTCTGCGCCTTTTTCGGCCCCGTCACCGAGATGACCGCCTTCGCCGCCCGCTGTTTCGACGACAAGGGAACCGGGCAGGCGCCGGGGGAACTCGCAAACGATCTCTCCGTCTCCTGCCTGCGCTTTGCGTCCGGCGTCGTCGCGCGGCTCTCCTGCGGACTGGCGGCGCCCAAGGACCGCTCGCTCCACGTCATCGGGACGGATGGCATCCTGTCGCTGAGCGAGGCCTGGGACTATGCCTCGCCGATCTACGAGCGGGACGTGATGGGGCATTGGCAGTCGCGGCCGAAAATCCTCGGCAAGATCGTCCGGCGCGTCGAGCGGGGCCTGCCGCTGCGCCACTGGTTCGGCCGGCGGCTGACATACGAACGGGGCGAGGCGAAGGTGCCGGGCACCTCCTCGCGCATGGACTTCGCCCGCGGTCCGGCCGCGCTCGCCCGGGCGGCCGCCGCCGGCGAACCGCTCGACTTCGGCGCCGATTTTGCGCTCCACATCACCGAACTCGCGCTCGTCGCGCAGAACGCCGAGACGTACCAGATGCCCTACAGGCCGCGCTCCAGCTTTGCCTGGCCCGCGGCGTCCGCCTCAGCCGGCGCCCAGGCCCTCCAGGATGGCAAGGGTGGCGATCGTGTCGGCGAGCGGCATGACGTCGCTGCCGGTCAGGCCGCGGTCTAGGCATTCTGCGACATGGTCGGCCTGGTAGTGCAGGCCGGTTCCCTCGAACAGTGTCGGGATGCGGCGGACCTTCAGGCCGGACGCGATCTGGCGGAGCGACGCCAGCCGCGCCGGCTGCCGCTGGCGGGGAAGGGGCGCATCCGGCGCTGCCGCGCCGGCCGCCGAGCCCGGGGCCAGCCGGCGGAGCGACAGCATCGGCGGGCAGAACAGCGGGCGATGCGCGGTGAGGATCCCGTCCGTGCCGGTGATCACCGCCTGGTTCGGGCCCTCGACGTCGAGGCTGCAGGCAAGGCTCGCGAGGACGTCCCGGTGGCGGGTCGACAGCGAGGCTGCGGCGACGGCGCCGGTCTCGTAGCGTCGGCTGACCCCGGTCACTGCATCGGCGGGACCTGCGAGATGGACCGCGAGCGAGGCGGCGTAGACGCCGAGGTCGAGGAGTGCGCCCCCGGCGGCTGGGTCGAAGCGCGGATCGCCGGCCGCAAGGGCGTTGGCGAAGCCGAGGCTCGCCTCGATGTGGCGGATCCGGCCGATCGCGCCCTCGTCGATCAGCCGCTTCAGCCGCACGATGCCCGGCGTGAAGCGCATCCACATCGCCTCCATGACGAGAAGGCCCGCGGCCTTGGCCGCATCGGCGACGGCCTGCGCCTCGGCGACGCTCGTCGCCAGCGGTTTCTCCACCATCACCGGCTTGCCTGCCGCGAGCGCGGCGAGGGCAAGATCGGCATGCGTCGCATTCGGCGTCGCGACATAGACCGCGTCGATGTCGGTGCGCGAGAGGACCGTCTCGATATCGCCGGAGCCCTGCGCGCCGATCGCGCCGGCAAAGCGCGCGGCCTTGTCGGCCGAGCGCGAGCCGACGGCGGCGATCCGGCCGGTTCGCGACAGCCGCATGTCGCCGGCGAAGCGGCGCGCGATCTGCCCGGTGCCGAGCACCCCCCATCTCACCGGTCGCGTCATCTGATCCGCCTCGATCCTGGTCTCTGGGCGGCGATGCTAGCGCGACAAGACGAACGCCGGCTTACCGCGGCCGCGCGGAATCGGCGGATGCTGGAGGAGGCGGCGCGGCGCGTCAGCCGACGATCGCCAGCCGCAGGGCGTAGGCCACCGCCGTCACCACGACGACGCTCGCGATCCACAGCGCGACGAACCAGCCGAGGCGCTTCCACCAGGGGCTGCGGCTCGCCGCCCGGACGTCGTCGGGCGTCAATGGTGGTATCCTTCGTCGGCGCTGATCTTGCCGCGGAAGATCCAGTAGGAAAAGCCGGTGTAGATCAGGATCGTCGGGATCAGGATGGCCGCGCCGACCAGCAGGAACCAGAGGCTCGCATCGGGCGCCGCCGCCTGCCAGATGGTGATGTCCGGCGGGATGATGTGCGGATAGAAATTGATCCCCAGCCCGACATAGGAGAGCACGAACAGCGCCAGCGCCGACAGGAACGGGCGGTAGTGTCGCCCGGCGATCAGCGACTGGAACAGGCTGACGGCGGCGACCGCCACCAGGATCGGGACCCAGAAGACCGTGAAGAACTGCGGCAGGGCGAACCAGCGCGCATAGAACTGCGGCTGGATGAACGGCATCCAGGCGCTGACGCCGGCGATGGCGGCAAGCGTCGCCGCGGCGAGGAAGAGGGCGTAGTGCCGGGCGATGTCCTGGATCTCGCCCTCGGTCTTCATCACCAGCCAGCAGGCGCCGAGCAGCGCGTAGCCGACGACGAGCGCGCAGCCGGTCGCCAGCGAGAACGGCGTCAGCCAGTCGTACCAGCCGCCGGCATAGGTGCGATCGACCACGCGGACGCCCTGGACCAGCGTGCCGAGGATCAGGCCCTGGCAGAAGGCCGCCACCACCGAACCGCCGAAGAAGGAGACGTCCCAGAGCCAGCGGCCGCGCACCGTCTTGAAGCGGTATTCGAAGGCGACGCCCCGGAAGATCAGCGCCAGCAGCATGGCGATCACCGGCGCGTAGACGGCCGGCATGATGACCGCATAGGCGAGCGGGAAGACCGCGAAGAGCCCGCCGCCGCCGAGCACCAGCCAGGTCTCGTTGCCGTCCCAGATCGGCGCGACGGAGTTCATCGCGGTGTCGCGGTTCTCGTGCCGGCCGAGGAAGGGGAACAGGATGCCGGTGCCGAGGTCGAAGCCGTCGAGGACGACATAGGCGATGACCGCGAAGGCGATGAGGAAGGCCCAGAGCAGCGGAAGGTCCATAATCGTCTCCTCTATTCCGCCGGATCGGGAACGGTGCGGGCTTCGAGCGAGGGCGCCGGCGTGATGCCGGCCGTGCGGGTCGGCTGGCGCGGGACATCCTCCTCGAAGGGCCGCGGCTCCTTCGACATCAGCCGCAGGATGTAGAACATTCCGGCGCCGAACAGCAGGAAGTAGACGATGACGAAGGCGATCAGAGAGCCGCCGACGCCGGCCGCAGCGATCGGCGAATGGCTCTCGGCGGTCCGCAGCACGCCGTAGACCGTGTAGGGCTGGCGGCCCATTTCCGTCGTCACCCAGCCGCAGATCACCGCGACGAAGCCGGCGGGCGACATCGCCACCATCGCCCGCTGCAGCCAGGTCGACTCGTGCAGCCTGCCGCGGATGCGCTGGACCAGCGACCAGAGGCCGATGCCGAGCATGGCGAAGCCGATCGCCACCATGGCGCGGAAGGTCCAGAAGATCACCGTGGAGTCAGGCCAGTCCTCTCTTGGGAAGGCCTTCAGCCCCTTGATCTCGCCGTCCAGCGAATGGGTGAGGATCAGCGAGCCGAGATAGGGAATGTCGAGGGCGTATTTCGTCCGCCCCTCCTGCATGTCGGGGATGCCGAACAGGGTGAGCGGCATCGGACCCTTGGCGTTCGCCTCGAAATGCCCCTCCATCGCGGCGATCTTCGCCGGCTGGTGCTCCAGCGTGTTCAGCCCGTGCTGGTCGCCGGCGAGGATCTGGAGCGGCGCGACGATCAGCGCCATCCACAGCGCCATCGAGAACATCGTCTGGGCGCTGGCATTGTAGCGGTTGCGCAGGAGGTGGAAGGCGCCGACGCCGCCGACGATGAAGGCCGTCGTGAGATAGGCGGCGAGCACCATGTGGACGAGGCGGTACGGGAAGGAGGGGTTGAAGACGATCGCCCACCAGTCCTCGGGAATGAACTGGCCGGCGGCGTTGAAGCCGTAGCCCTGCGGCGTCTGCATCCAGGAATTCACCGACAGGATCCAGAAGGCCGAGAACAGCGTGCCGATCGCGACGACGACGGTGGCGAAGAAGTGCAGCCCGTTGCCGACCCGTTTCTGGCCGAACAGCATGATGCCGAGGAAGCCGGCCTCGAGGAAGAAGGCCGACAGCACCTCATAGGCCATCATCGGCCCGAGCACCGGCCCGGTCTTGTCGGCGAAGACCGACCAGTTGGTGCCGAACTGGTAGCTCATCACGATGCCGGAGACGACGCCCATCCCGAAGGACACGGCGAAGATCTTCACCCAGTGTTTGAAGGTGTCCATGTAGACGGCCTTGCCGGTCGCCAGCCATAGGCCTTCGAGCACGGCGAGGAAGGACGCGAGGCCGATCGAGAAGGCCGGGAAGATGATGTGGAACGCCACCGTGAAGGCGAACTGGAACCGCGCCAGATTGACTGGGTCGAAACCGTCGAACATCGGCTGTCTCCGGGGTTGTCCTGACGCTCGTGATATGTTCGGCAGGTGAATATGGTGCAACGCGGCGAAGCGTCCTTGGACAATCTGGCCCAGGACAAACTGGCATAGGCCGCGTGAGACGCCATTTCGGCTTCAGCCGCCGGCTGGCAAGGCCCTCGCGTCGCTTGCTAACAATCGTCCGGCGGGCGGGGGAGAGACGTGGCTTGAGCGAGAGTTCCACCAGAGCAGATCTTGCGGCGATCTTTGCGACGGCCGTCGCGGCGGCGCATCCCGACATGGTCCTCGCGGCCCATCTGCCGGAGCCGCCGCGCGGCCGCGTCGTCATCCTCGGCGCCGGCAAGGCCGCGGCCGCCATGGCGGCGGCGGCGGTCCGGCACTACCGCGAGGCGCATGGGCTCGCCGCGGGGCGGATCGCCGGCATCGCTGTGACGCGTGACGGCTACGGCCTGTCGGCGGACCCGGTGCGGGTCGTCGAGGCGGGCCACCCCGTGCCGAATGCCGCCGGCCTCGCCGCGACCGCCGAGGTGCTGCGCCTCGCACGCGGCGCCGGCGCGGACGACCTCGTGCTGGCGCTGATCTCCGGCGGCGGCTCGGCGAACTGGCTGCTGCCGGCCGACGGCGTGTCGCTCGAAGACAAGCAGGCGGTGACGCGGGCGCTGCTTCGCAGTGGCGCCGGCATCGGCGAGATCAATTGCGTGCGCAAGCACCTGTCGCAGATCAAGGGCGGGCGGCTCGCGAAGGCCTGCGGCGCGGCGCGGCTGGTGACGCTGGCGATTTCCGACGTTCCCGGCGACGACCCTTCGGTCATCGCCTCGGGGCCGACCGTGCCGGACGCGACCACCCTCGCCGAGGCCCGGGCGATCGTGGAGCGGCGCGGCATCGTGCTGCCGGCCTCCTGCGTGGTGGCGCTGGCCGATCCCGCCAACGAGACGCCGAAGCCCGGAGATGCGGCCTTCGCCGGCACGACCTATGCGATCGTCGCGACCCCGGCGGCATCCCTCGCCGCGGCGGCAAAAGCGGCCGAAGCTCTCGGCTATGCCGTCACCAGCCTCGGCGCCGACGTCGAGGGCGAGGCGCGCGACGTGGCCGCGGCGCATGCGGCCCTGGCGCTGGAGGCGAAGCGCCGCGGCGAGAAGCGCGCGATCCTCTCCGGCGGCGAGCTGACGGTGACGATCCGCGGCGAGGGCCGGGGCGGGCCGAACCAGGAATACGCCCTCTCGCTGGCGATCGCGCTCAGCGGTGCGGAGGGCATTGCGGCGCTGGCGGGCGACACCGACGGGACCGACGGCGGCACCGGCCTTGCCAGCGACCCCGCCGGCGCCTTCGTCCTGCCGGACACGCTGGCGCGGGCGAGGGCAGCCGGGATCGACCCGCAGGCGGCGCTCGCCGACAACGATTCCACCGGCTTCTTCGCGGCGCTCGGCGATCTCTTCGTGCCCGGCCCCACCCACACCAACGTCAACGACTGCCGCATCATCCTCGTCGGGTGACGGCGCCAGGGAGGTCCTCCATGAAACGCTCTCGCATCAACGAGATCATCCGCGACGCCGACGCGTTCATCCGCTCCTTCGGCTATGTCCTGCCGCCCTTCGCCTACTGGTCGCCGGAGGAGATGAAGGCGCGCCGGAGCGAGATTGCGCAGATCGTCGAGCGCCGCCTCGGCTGGGACGTCACCGACTACGGCCGCGAGGATTTCGACAAGCTCGGCCTCTTCCTCTTTACCGTGCGCAACGGCGATGCGGCGGACCTCACCGCCGGGCGCGGCATGCTCTATGCCGAGAAGATCATGATCTCGCGCCAGGACCAGATCTCGCCGATGCACCGGCACATCGTGAAGGCCGAGGACATCATCAACCGCGGCGGTGCGACACTGGCGCTGGAGCTCTTCGAGAGCGGGCCGGACGGCACAGTCGACGAGAGCGCCGAGGTGACCGTCGTCACCGACGGGATCACGCGCAAGCTCCCGGCCGGCGGTATCCTGAGGCTCAAGCCGGGGGAGAGCGTGACGCTGATGCCCGGCAACTGGCACGCCTTCTGGGGCGAGGGCGGCGACGTCCTGATCGGCGAGGTCTCGACCGTCAACGACGACCGCACCGACAACATCTTCCGCGAGCCGATCGGCCGGTTCTCCAACGTCGAGGAGGACGAGGCGCCGCTGCACCTTCTGGTGTCGGACTACGAGGTCTGGCTCTGAGGCTGCCGCAGGCCGCTCGGCTTCAGCGCCCGGCGGCCCGCGCGTCCCGGATCGCCTGCCTGAAGTCCGCCATGGCGGGCACGCCCGGAAACAGCGTCGTGCCGACCATATAGGCGGGCGTTCCGAAGAAGCCGAAGCCCTCGGCCTGCGCCTTGTTGCGCTTGAGGAGCGCGTCGATCCGCGTCCGGTTGCGCGCATAGGCGGCCTTGAGGGCCGCGACGTCGAAGCCGGCGGCGGTGAGCCTGGCGTCGATCGTCGCGTCCGTCAGCTGCCCCGGCGTCTTCATCAGCGCGTCGAGCGCCCGCGGCCGGTACTTCCCCGCGGCGAGCGTCAGATGCGCGGCATATTCCGACGGCAGGCCGAAGATCGGCCAGTCCTTCATCACCAGCCGGATATGGCCGTCCTCCGCGACGGTCTTCATGACCTCGGGATAGGCCTTCTTGCAGTAGGGACACTGATAGTCGAACCATTCGACGACGGTGACGTCGCCCCTGGGGTTGCCGAGGACCGGCGCCGCGGGATCGTAGAGCACCGCCCGCTTCGACAGCGGATCGGGTGCCGCGAGAGCCGGTCCGGCAGCGAGCGCGAGGCCGCCGGCGAGGGTCGCGGTCAGAAAGCGCCTGCGGTCGAAGGCTGATGGCATGGTGTCGTGTCCCCGTTTCTCTGCCGTACGAAACCGCCGCCGGCCGGCGCCGCGCCGACGCAAGACGCCGTCGCCCGCTTCGCTGCGGCAAAGCTTCTCTGTCCTCCGGCTCGCCGGCAGCCTTAGGGGGATCGCGCGCGTTCAGGAAGGAACGAAGCCGTGAGGCGGCATTCCGGCGGATGCCCGGATGCGTCCGATCCGCGCCCGGCCGCGTTGCGCGGGGACGCTGTACCGGCGAAGCTACCGTCGGCGGATGCGGCCAGGCCGGATCTATCGGCGACACCTGCAGGAGGATGGGACGCAGCGATGACGTGGGACGAGCGCTATGGCGGAGAGGACTATCTCTTCGGAACCGAGCCCAACGCCTTCCTGAAGGCGCAGGCGCATCGCCTGCGGCCCGGCATGCGGGCCCTGGCGGTTGCGGACGGAGAGGGGCGGAACGGCGTCTTCCTCGCCGCGGAGGGCCTGTCGGTGACTACGATCGACGCCTCGGAGCGCGGTCTCGCCAAGGCGCGCCGGCTCGCAGCCGCGCGCGGCGTGACGCTCGACGCCCGGCTGGCGGACGTGGCGGCCTGGGACTGGCCGAGAGGCGAATACGACGTCGTCGCCGGGATCTTCATCCAGTTCGCCGACCCTGCGCTGCGCGATTTCCTGTTCGAGGCGATGAAGGCTGCGCTTGCCCCCGGCGGCCTGCTGATCCTTCAGGGCTACCGTCCGGAGCAGGTCGACTACGGCACCGGCGGTCCGCCGCATCGCGAGAACATGTACACGCGGGCGATGCTGGAGGCGGCCTTCGGCGATCTCGAGATCCTGCATCTCGAGGAGCACGATTCGGAAATCTTCGAGGGCAGCGGCCATGGCGGCCGCTCCGCTCTCATCGACCTCGTCGCGCGGCGTCCGTCCGCCTGAACGGCGCCGAGCAGCCTTCGGCGGCTGCCGCTCCGTCAGTCCTGGATGGTCTGGAGATAGAGGACGACGGCGTGCGCCTGGAGCGGTGTCAGCACGAATTCCGGCATGTCGGGATGGCCGCTGACGATGCCCTCGACCAGCGCCTCCTCGATGTCGGCCACCGGATAGTGCCGGGACAGCGTGCGGAAGGCCGGCGCCTGCGGATGGGCGCTCTTGTCGGTGCGGGTGACGGCGTGGCAGCGCGAACAATTCGCGGTCACGATCGCCTTTCCCTCGGCGATCATGGCGGGGTCGGCACCTGCCGCCAAGGCGGGCGAGGCAGCGAGGCAGACGGCTGTCGCGGCGATCAGTGCCCGTGCGATGGCGTTGCATCTCAGCATGGCTCTACCCCTCGCTTTTCCCAAGGGGGCAGAGAATGGACGCTGCCCCGGTCATCGCCTTGACGTCGATCAAGGTCAGATGTCCCGGTTCATTATGGCTTGGCAGGGAGCGTGCTTTTCGTCGCGCTCGGAGCGGCAGGGGACGGGAACGGCATGCAGGACGAGGCCACGCAGAAGACGATCGCCTTCCTGAAGGCGCATGCCTTCGGTCGGCTTTCCGCCGAGAGTGTCGAAACGGCGACGACGCACATCTCGATCATCCTCCTTTCCGGCGAGACCGCGATCAAGCTGAAGCGGCCGGTGAAGCTCGGCTATGTCGACTTTTCGACGCCGGAGAAGCGGCTCATCGCCTGCGAGCGCGAGCTGGAGCTCAACCGGCGCACGGCCCCGACGCTCTACCGCGCGGTGCGGCGCATCACCCGCGGCCGGGACGGCGGCCTGGAATTCGACGACGACGGCGAACTCGTCGACGCCGTCGTCGAGATGCGCCGCTTCGACGAGGGCTGCCTGTTCGACAGGATGGCGGAGACGGGCGGGCTGACCGTGCCGCTCGTCACCCGCCTCGGCGAAACGATCGCCGCCTTCCATGCCGCGGCGGAGGTCGCGACCGATCGCAGCGGCTCCGCGGTCATGGCCAGCGTGCTCGACATCAACGAGGCGGCGCTCGCCACCACAGACGTCTTCGTCAAGGATGCGGTCGCGGAGTTCAACGCAAGCTTCCGCGCTGCGCTCGCGAGCCGTTCGCCTCTCCTCGACGCGCGGGGGCGGGCGGCCAGGATCCGCCGCTGCCACGGCGACCTGCATCTGCGCAACATCTGCCTCTTCGAGGGCGAGCCGACGCTGTTCGACTGCCTCGAATTCGACGAGGCGATGGCGACGACGGATGTGCTCTACGACCTCGCCTTCCTGCTCATGGACCTCTGGCACCGCGGTCTTTGCGACCATGCGAACCGGGTCATGAACCGGTATCTCGACGCGAGCGACGAAGCGGACGGGCTGCCGCTGATGCCGTTCTTCATGGCGGTGCGCGCGGCGGTGCGGGCGCATGTGACGGCGACGCGGGCGGCGGAGACGGACGGGGACCAGGCGCTGTATGACGAGGCGCACGCCTATTTCGATCTCGCGCTGACGCTTCTGGAGGAGCGGCCCGCCCGCCTCGTCGCGGTCGGCGGCCTGTCCGGCTCCGGCAAGTCGACCGTCGCCGCGGCGCTTGCGCCGCATCTCGGCTCGGCCCCCGGCGCCCGCATCCTCGCGAGCGATCGCCTGCGCAAGCGCC
The DNA here is from genome assembly GCF_041027365.1 of Jiella sp. M17.18. Taxonomy (NCBI): domain Bacteria; kingdom Pseudomonadati; phylum Pseudomonadota; class Alphaproteobacteria; order Hyphomicrobiales; family Aurantimonadaceae; genus Jiella; species Jiella sp. M17.18. The sequence goes on from NZ_JBFTEH010000001.1 coordinate 26,544, forward strand.
GCTACGGCGTTGCCGCGGAGACCCGGCTGCCGCCGGAGGCCTATGCCAGCGGGGTTTCCGAACAGGTCTATGCCGAACTCGCCGACACGGCCGCACGGATCCTGTCGTCCGGATGGAGCGTCGTCGCCGACGCCGTCTTCGACCGGGGGCCGGACCGGCAGCGGATCGCCGCCGTCGCGGAGCGCGCCGGTGTGCCGTTCCAGGGCCTGTGGCTGGAGGCGCCGGTGGACGAGCTGGTGAAGCGAGTCTCGGCGCGAAGGGGCGATCCTTCGGACGCGACGGCCGCGGTGGTTCGCATGCAGGCGGAGCAGCCGCGCAGCGTCGTCGAGTGGCGGCATGTGCCGAGCGAGGGCGGTATTGCCCGGACCTGCGAGGCGGCGAAGTCGGCGCTGGAGCGCTAGCCAGCCGTGGCCGCGAGGCGGCGAAGCGGCGGCCGGGGCGGGGGCTGCCGGTCCCGCCTTCGTTCTGTCTCTCTCCCTGCACATGCCGGCTTCCCTTCCGCGGCGCCTCCGGCCGATAGTGGCGCCTCCGGAACAGGGCAGGGGAGGAGAAGCGCCATGGATCTCGGTCTGAAGAACAAGGTCGCGGTGATCACCGGCGGATCGGTCGGCATCGGCCTGGCGGTCGCCGAGGGGCTCGCGGCGGAGGGGGCGAATCTCGTCCTCGCCGCGCGGGGGCGGGAGCGTGTGGAGGCGGAGGCCGCCCGCATCGCCGAGACGTACGGCGTCGCGGCCGTCGGCGTTGCGGCGGATGTCGCGACCGCCGGGGGGACGCAGGCGGTCATCGATGCGGCGGAAGCGCGCTTCGGCGGCGCCGACATCCTCATCAACAATGCCGGGACCGGCTCCAACGAGACGATCATGGAGGCCCCGGACGAGAAGTGGCAGGCCTATTTCGACCTGCACGTCATGGCCGCCGTGCGCCTCGCGCGCGGGATCGTGCCGCAGATGAAGCGCCGGGGCGGCGGCGTGATCCTGCACAACGCCTCGATCTGCGCCGCCCAGCCGCTCTGGTACGAGCCGATCTACAACGTCACCAAGTCGGCGCTGATGATGTTCTCCAAGACGCTCGCGAACGAGGTGGTCGGCGCGGGCATCCGGGTCAACTGCGTCAATCCCGGCCTGATCCTGACGCCCGACTGGATCAAGACGGCAAAGCAGCTGACGGCGGACAACGGCGGCGACTGGGAGGGTTATCTGCAGGGCGTCGCCGACGAGCACGCGCCGATCAAGCGCTTCGGCTCGCCGGATGAACTCGCGCACTTCTTCGTCTTCCTCTGCTCGGACAAGGCGACCTATTCGATCGGCTCGACCTATTTCGTCGACGGCGGCATGCTGAAGACGCTCTGATCCTTGGCCGGCTAGCGGGAGGAACCGTCCGCGGATCGTCCGCTTTCTCTCGGCAGCCGCCGGCCGGCGCGATCCTTGACCGCCGGCGGCAGCACATCGGACGGGAGAAGCGGGTTGCGCAGATATGTCGCCGAAGGGTTCGGCACCTTTTTCATGGTCCTCTGCGGGACCGGAACGATCGCGCTCGCCGGTCTCGCGCCGTCGCAGGCGCTGGGGTCCCTGGCCGCCGGTCTCGTCTTCGGCCTGTCGGTCGCGGCGATGATCTACCTGATCGGCGAGGTCTCCGGGGGGCATATCAACCCGGCGGTGACGGCCGGCTTCCTCGTCGCCAAGCGCTTCCCGCGCGAGCACCTCGCCGCGCATGTCGCCTCCCAATGCGTCGGCGCCATCCTCGGCGCCGGCGTCGTCGCGATCGTCGCCCATTCCAGCCCGCAGGCGCTGGGACGGGCCGAGATGCACCATTTCGGCGCCAATGGCTGGAGCTGGGGACTGCACGTGCCGTGGTGGGCGGCCTTCGTGACGGAGCTCGCCGCGAGCTTCGCCTTCGTCTCGGTCTTCCTCGTGGTGCGGCACGAGAGCCGCAAGTCGCAGCTCGACGGGCTGTTCATCGGTATGACGGTCGCCGCCCTGCACATCGCTTTCGGGCCGGTCACGGGCCCTTCGCTGAACCCTGCGCGCTCGCTCGGCCCGGCGCTGTTCGCCGGCTGGGACGCGATCGACCAGCTCTGGCTCTACATCCTCGCGCCGGTGGCGGGCGGCGCGCTGGCAGGAGCGACGACGAAGGCCTTTCTCGGCTCGAAGGGCGAGAAGAAGCCGAAGGAGGGATCCGGCGGCGACTGACTGGGCCTCGCCGCCGACGGGCGGCAGCGTCAGGCCTCGCGCACGACGCGGCGGACCAGCGACTTGAGCGTCAGCCCCTGCACGATGATGGTGAACAGCACCACCGCATAGGTCGCGGCAAGGATCACGGATTTCTCCGGCGTCTCGGGGATCGACAGCGCCAGGGCGATCGAGATGCCGCCGCGCAAGCCGCCCCAGGTGAGCACCGGGATCGTCCCGGCGACGAAGGGCTGGCGCCGATGCAGGAAAAAGACCGGTGCCGCGACCGAGGCGAGCCGGCCGACGAAGACCAGCGGAATCGCCAGAAGCGCCGCCCAGGCGAAGGAGAGGTCGAAGCGCAGCACCAGTACCTCCAGCCCGATCAGCAGGAACAGGATGGTGTTCAGCACCTCGTCGACGAGCTGCCAGAAACCGAACATGTAGCGCTGGGTGAGGTCGCTGAAGGCGTCGTGCGGGCCGCGATTGCCGATCAGCAGCCCCGCCACCACGACGGCGATCGGACCGCTCATGTGCAGATGGTCGGCCAGCGCATAGGTGCCGGCGACGAGCGCCAGCGAGGTCAGCACCTCGATCGGATAGTCGTCGATCGCCCGCATGGAGCGATAGGCGATGTAGCCGGCGACGAGACCGAGCGCGGCGCCGCCCAGCGCCTCGACGAAGAACAGCTCCGCCACCCGCATCGGACCGACCGGCTCGCCGCCGGAGCCGCTGCCGGCCGCGATCGCCAGCATCGCGGTGAAGACCACGACGCCGACGCCGTCGTTGAACAGCGACTCGCCGCTCATGTCCGTCTCGAGCGTTTCCGGCACCTTCACGGCCTTCAGCGTCGAGAGGACGGCCACCGGGTCTGTCGGTGAGATCAGCGCGCCGAAGACCAGCGCCCAGCCCAGCGTCATGGGAAGGCCGGTCCAGTTGGCGGTCACATAGAAGCCGCCGCCGACGATCGCGGTCGAGATCAGGACGCCGATCGTCGCCATCACGCCGACCGCGCCGGCCCGGCTCCTCAGCCGGGCGAGGTTCACATGCATCGCGCCGGCGAACAGCAGGAAGGCGAGCATGCCGTCGAGGACCGCCGAGCGGAAGTCGATCTGCCGGATGAAGCTCGTGAGGTTCTCGTAGAGCCCGGTGTTCGGCACGGCGAAGTCGACGGCGATCAAGAGCAGCGACGCGCCGAGGCCGACGACGAGGAGGCCGATCGTGTGGGGCAGCCGGATCAGGCGGTGGTTGATCCAGGCGAAGACCGCGGTGATGACGAGCAGGATGGAAATCAGGTCGAAGACGGACAGCATGACCCTCACGAGGCTGGAACGGGCGACCTGCGCAAGACTAGCCGCTCTGCCCGGATTGGGAACGGCGGGCGGCCGGATTTCCGGCGGCGCCGTCGATGCCCTCCCGCCCCGCGCGACAGCCGGCCAGCCCGTGGGACTCGTCTTCCGTTCCTCGTGATCCGTCCTGCGACGCGAAAAGGGCTCCCCGGCCGTGCGGCCGGGAAGCCCTTCGCTCGGGCTGTGTCTTGCCGGTCGAGCGTCAGCAGAAGCGCTCGACGAGGAGTTCCTCGAGCGCGTCGGGATCGACGCGGTCGTATGCCATCAGGATCCGGACGATCGGGTCGTCCAGGATTTCCGAGAGGCTCGGCTCGCCGCTGAGGCAGTCGTCCGCCAGGGTGGGATCGGCCAGGCGGGCCTCGGCCTGTTTGGGCAGCGGCAGAGCGCCGAACGGCAGGGCGAAGGGGATGTTGATGTGGGGGAATTCCATCATAGCCATGTCCTCGCTGTCGATGGTGCGGGAACGATGCGGGAGCGCGACGGCAGAAACATGACGATCCTCGCCCTGTATCGGCACGACACGCGAAGGTGAGGGAAGCCGAAGCCTCGGCGCGGAGCGAGCCGCTGGCAGGAGATGCCTGCAGCGCCGGCCCTTGGCCCCGCGTGCGACCGGTGCGGGGCGCTTCACCGGCGCTGCGACCTTTTTTGCGCCGGCGACGGTTATGGTGAACGAAACCTAAACCTTTGCGTCCGACGATGCCCGGCAGAAGCATTCCGTCCGCAGAAGGTCTCCCGCTCATGATCCTGCAACGTTTCGCCCGCTGGTCGGAAACCGCCACCACGGCGCAGCGCGTGGAAGCGGCCGAGACGCTGGCCGGAGCGCTGGTCGCGGGCGAGATCGCGGTGGGCGATCGCCATACGGTCGAGACGACGCTGACCCTGATGCTCGACGATCCCTCGCCGCGCGTGCGCCGGACGATGGCCGAGATCCTCGCCTATGGCCTCGACGTGCCGCGGGCGCTCGTCCTGACGCTGTGCGCCGACAACGACTCGATCGCCTGTCCGGTGGCGGAGATCTCGCCGGTCCTGACCGACGACGACCTCGTCGACCTCGTCGCGGTCGGCTCGGAGAAGCTGAAGGGCGCGATCGCCGCGCGCCCGGTGGTCTCGCTGCGCGTCGGTGCGGCGCTCGCCGAACTCGGCGGCCGCGATGCGGTGCTGGCGCTCTGCGACAACGCCAATGCGGCGCTCGCCGAGATGAGCTTTCGCCGGATCGTCGAACGCTTCGGCCACGAGGCGGAGGTGCGGGGCGCGCTGCTCGCCCGCCCGGACCTGCCGATCGGGGTCCGCCAGGCACTTATCCTGCGCACCGGCGAGGCGCTGGCCGGCCTGCCGCTCCTGTGCAACCTCGTCGGCGCCGAGCGGGCCCGGCGCGTGACGCTGGAGGCCGGGGAGCGGGCGACGGCGATCCTCGCGGAGGAACTCGGCGAGGCCGAACTGCCGCGCTTCGTCGAGCATCTGCGAGCGAGCGGCCAGCTGACGATGGCGCTGCTCATCCGCACCGTCGCATCCGGCAATATCGACCTCTTCACCACCATCCTGTCACAGCTGTCGCCGCTGTCGCAGCGGCGGGTCCGGGCGGTGGTCGCCGAGGGGCGGGAGACGGCCTTCCGGGCGCTCGTCTCGGGCTGCGGCCTGCCGCCGGCCGCCGCGCCGCTGTTCCAGCTGGCGATCGGGATATGGCGCGACATCGCCCGGCGCGGCGAGACGGCGGACGCCCAGACCGTCCTGGAGCGGGTGACGCAGCGCCTGTCAGAAGGCCATGTCGCGGCGCGCAACCTCGACGGCTTCCCGGAGATGATGCAGCTCCTGCGCCGGCTGACCGGCGAGGCCGCCTGCGGCGCGGCGAAGGACCGGGCAAGGCGGCTCGCCGCCTGATCGCACCGGCGTGGCAGCGCTGTCCCGGTCGCGACTCGAGAGCTCGAGGCCGGGCACCGCAGCGCCCGGCCTCGACGGCCTTGGCCCGCTTACAGCAGCCCGGCTTCCTTGTAGTAGCGCTCGGCGCCGGGATGCAGCGGGACCGGCAGGTTCTTCGCCGCGGTCTTCGGGTCGATGCCCTTGGCCGCGTTGTGTGCCGCGACCAGCTGCGGCAGGTGTTCGAAGAGCTGCTTGGTCATCTGGTAGACGAGATCGTCCGGAACGTCGGCAGAGGTCACCAGGATGTTGGTGATCGCCAGCGTCTTCACCGGCTTGTCCTGGCCGTCATAGGTGCCGGCCGGGATGGTCGCCGACTGGAACGGAGGGCCGAGCTTGGTGGCGATCGCTTCCGGCACCGCGACGACGGTGATCGGGATCGACGAGGCGAGGTCGCGGATCGAGGAGACGCCGAGGCCGGCCGACTGCAGCGTCGCGTCGAGCTGGCGGTTCTTGATCAGCTCGACCGATTCGGCGAAGGGCAGGTACTCCGTCTTGCCGAGATCGTCATAGCTCATGCCGGCGGCCTTGAAGATCGCCCGCGCGTTCAGCTCCGTGCCGGAGGCCGGCGCGCCGACCGACAGCGCCTTGCCCTTCAGGTCCGCGAGGTCGGTGATGCCGGAGGACTTGGCGGCGACGATCTGGACGTAGTTCGGATAGATCGCGGCGATCGCCCTCAGCTTCTTCACCGGCTGCTTGAAGCCGGCCTCGGCGTCGCCCTCGGCGGCCGCCTTGACCGAATCGCCGAGTGCGAAGCCGATCTCGCCGCGCCCCTGCGCGATCAGGTTGATGTTCTCGACCGAAGCCTTGGTCGACTGCACCTGCGTCTTCACGCCCGGAATATTGTCCGAGTAGATCTTCGCCAGCGCGACGCCGAGCGGATAGTAGACTCCGGACGTGCCGCCGGTGAGCACGTTGATGAACTGCGCCGCCGAGGCGGCGGCCGGCGCGAACGCCAGTCCGAGCGCCAGCGAGGCGGCGAAAGCGGGCGCCGCGAGGCGCTTGATATGCTGCATGGTGTACCCTCCCGAGGATTGGGCCGAAGCGGCCCGTGCCTCAGCTTGCAACGAACGCTGCGGCAAGCTCAACCCTTGCCCCGCACATTCGCCGCCCCGGCCGCTTCTCGGAAAGCTCCTCGGCGCATCGGGCGTTGCGGCGCGCGCGTGTGCCGTGCGAGATGTCTGCGGAGCGGGGAGGGAACCTCGGCTGCATCAGCCGAGTCTTGCTGCCGAAACGGGAGGGTCGTCGCGCATGAACATCAACCAGTCCATCGTCGTCGTGGTCGGGGCCGTCGTGCTCATCCTGATCGGGATCGGCACGTTCTATTTCGCCGAGGACCTGAACTCCCCGATGGGCCGGACACCGCCGGGCCAGGCGGTGCCGACCGATGCGACGCCGCGCTCCGGGTCCTGACGTATACGTTGGTCGGTCAGCCGCGGAATTGACTTCCGCCGATGCATGCCCGATTTCCGGGCTAGGCAGCATTGGAGGAAATCGATGCCCGACATGATCGAGGTTCACGGCCTGAAGGTCGCGCGGGTTCTCAAGGAATTCGTCGATCGCGAAGCGCTTCCCGAAACCGGGATCGCGCCCGACGCCTTTTGGCCGCGCCTGTCGGCCATTCTGGAGGATCTGGCGCCGAAGAACCGCGACCTGCTCAAGGTCCGGGACCGCATGCAGGCGGCGATCGACGACTGGCACCGCGAACGCCGCGGCAAGCTGATCGACATGAGCGAATACCGGGCGTTCCTGGAGGAGATCGGCTATCTCGTCCCGGAGGGCCCGGACTTCTCGATCGAGACGAGGAACATCGATCCGGAGATCGCGCTGGTGCCGGGGCCGCAGCTGGTCGTGCCCCTGATGAACGCGCGCTACACGCTGAACGCGGCGAATGCGCGCTGGGGCTCGCTCTACGACGCGCTCTACGGCACCGATGCGATGGGCGATGCGCCCGAGGGCAAGGGCTACGACCGGGCCCGCGGCGCACGCGTCGTCTCCTGGGCGAAGAGCTTCCTCGACGGCGTCGCGCCGCTCGACCGCATCTCCCACATCGACGTTTCGGCCTACACGGTCGAGGGCGGGACGCTGGTCGCCCGCTATGCCGACGGCAAGACGGCGCGGCTGAAGAACCCGACGGCCTTCGCCGGCTATCGCGGCGACCCGGCGGCGCCGAGCGCGGTGCTGTTCAAGCACAACGGCCTGCATGTCGAGGTGACGATCGACGCGGAGGACCGGATCGGCCGCAACGACGGCGCCCATGTCGCCGACATGCTGATGGAATCGGCGGTCTCGACGATCTGCGACTGCGAGGACTCGATCGCGGCCGTCGATGCCGAGGACAAGACGGCGGTCTACCGCAACTGGCTCGGCCTGATGAAGGGCGATCTCGAGGACACGTTCGAAAAGGGCGGCGAGACGGTCACCCGGCGGCTGAACCCCGACCGCGACTATCTCGGCCCGAACGGCACGCCGTTCAGCCTGCCCGGCCGGTCGCTGCTGCTGATCCGCAATGTCGGCCACCTGATGACCAATCCGGCGATCCTGCTGAAGGACGGGTCGGAGGCGCCGGAAGGCATTCTCGACGCGATGATCACCTCGATGATCGCGATCCACGACCTGAAGAAGACCGGCGGCTTCAGGAACTCGCGCGCCCGCTCGATCTACATCGTCAAGCCGAAGATGCACGGGCCGGACGAGGTCGCCTTCTCCGACGAGCTCTTCGGCCGCGTCGAGGACGCGCTCGGCCTCGACCGCTACACGATCAAGATGGGCATCATGGACGAGGAGCGCCGCACCACGGTGAACCTCAAGGAGTGCATCCGCGCCGCCAAGCACCGGGTGTTCTTCATCAACACCGGCTTCCTCGACCGCACCGGCGACGAGATCCACACCTCGATGGAGGCCGGGCCGATGGTGCGCAAGACCTCGATGAAGGACCGCACCTGGATCAAGGCCTATGAGGACTGGAACGTCGACGTCGGCCTTGCCTGCGGCTTCCGGGGCAAGGCGCAGATCGGCAAGGGCATGTGGGCGGCGCCCGCCAAAATGCACGACATGCTGGCCCAGAAGGTCGGCCACCCGCAGGCGGGGGCCAACTGCGCCTGGGTGCCGAGCCCGACGGCTGCGACGCTGCACGCCACGCACTACCACAAGGTCGACGTGCTCGCCTGGCAGGACGCCATCGCCGAGAAGGGACGCCGCGCGCTCCTCTCCGACATCCTGACGATCCCGCTCGCCAACCGCGCCAACTGGCCGGAGGAGCAGGTGAAGGCGGAGCTGCGCAACAACGCGCAGGGCATCCTCGGCTATGTCGTGCGCTGGATCGACCAGGGCATCGGCTGCTCGACCGTGCCGGACATCGACGATGTCGGGCTGATGGAGGACCGGGCCACCTGCCGGATCTCCTCCCAGCACATCGCCAACTGGCTGCATCACGGCGTCGTCTCGAAGGACGAGGTGATGGAGGCGATGCAGGAGATGGCGGCGAAGGTCGACCAGCAGAACGCCGGCGACCCGAACTACCAGCCGATGGCGCCCCGGTTCGACCAGTCGATCGCCTTCCAGGCGGCCTGCGATCTGGTCTTCCTCGGCCGCGAACAGCCGTCCGGTTACACCGAGCCCGTGCTGCATCGGCGGCGGCTGGAAAAGAAGGCCGCCATGGTTTCCTAAGACCTTAGGACAAGTGTGGCCGAATGCCGCACGTCTGACCGGATAACCTCCTTCGAGCGGGCGCGCCCATGACGGGTTCGCCCGCTTTTTCATCGACATACGATAATTCATTCTGGATGATAAATCGCTTGGGCAACAATAGGTTGCGCGGCCGAATCGCGCTTGGTAAGGTAAAATTATCAAATGTGTAACCGTGTTGTTTTGGCACAGTCGAGGCGCCGGGAGAGGCCCTGTGTGACAATGGCGCACCGGGTTGAGCATTCGGTCACCGGCCTTTAACGAACGGTCGATTCCTCCGGCGTTTTCAAGAAGATCGCCGACAGGAAATCGACAGACAAGAACCGGCACGCGCAGCCGACCGTGCCATTGGGAGACGAAACATGCCGCAGCTTCTTCCGAGCAATTCGCTCGGTTTCCTCATCGTCGATGTCGCCCGCCTGTTCCGTCAGGAGTTCGAGCACGCCGTCGTGGAAGCCGGGGTGGAACTGACGCCGGGCGAGTTGCGGGCACTCGCGCATGTTGCGCGCTTCAAGGGGGCGCGGCAGGCCGTGCTGGCCGAGCGCATGGGCGTCGAGCCGATGACGCTCTCGGCCTATCTCGACCGGCTGGAGTCGCGCGGCCTCGTCACGCGCGCCACCGATCCGAACGATCGCCGGGCGAAGGTCGTCAATCCGACCGACGCCGCCGAGGTCGTCTTCGAGAACACCCGTCCGATCGCCGCGAAGGTCTTCGAGCGGATCACCGACGGCTTTACCGACGAGGAGCGCGATACCGTCCGGGCGCTGCTGACGCGCATGCGCGCCAACCTGACCAAGGACCCCTACATCCTCGGAGATGCGGCGGCGGCTTGATCTGGACGGGACGCCTCCGGTCCGGCCGCGTCAGTAGACGCCGGGGATGATCCGCGCGGTGCGGGTCCGGTAGGCGCGATAGGCGTCGCCGAAGGTCTCTTCCATCATCCGTTCCTCCGGCCCGATCCGCGAGAAGAACAGGATGCCGAAGCCGACGAGCCCCGCCGGGCCGGCGATCCAGTTCGGCAGGAGCAGGGCCTGGGCGAGCGCCATCGCCCAGAAGGCCGAGTACATCGGGTGGCGCAGGCGCCGGTAGATGCCGGACGTCACCAGTTCGTGCTGCTCGCGGATGTCGAGCGAGACCGACCACATCCGCCCGAGTGCCTTGTGGGTCAGGCGGAAGAGGACGAGCGCCACGATCATCACCACGACGCCGGCCGCGATCTGCAGCCAGGACGCCGGATAGCTCGCAAAGCGCGGCCAGCCGCTGGCGACGAAGATGCCCGGCACGATGCCGAGGCCGCTGAACGAGATCAGCATCCGGATCGTCTCGGCCGCGCCGCGCTTGGTCGCCGCCACGCGCTTGCGCTTCGCCCGCCGCTCGAACGGGTAGCGGATGACATACCAGCCCACGACGGTGAGCACCCACAGGATCTTGCCGGCGAGGAGCGCGGTCATCGCTCGTCTCCCTCTGTCATGCGACGCTCCTTGGACGGTCCGGATTCCGCCGCTCGTTCGGGCGCGGCCATTCCTGCGGGCGGATGTTTCGCCGCGGTCAGCGGCGGCACGTCGACGCTCCTGGTCTCGGCGAAGTCGCCGACGGGGTTCGGCCCCATGAGAAGCATGTGGAACGAATAGGGGCAGCGGCGTTCGACCGGCAGGACGAACTGCCGGTGCAGGCGGAAGAAGTCGCGCTTGATCCTGCGGTAGGTCTCCGGCTTGACCATGTGCTTGAAGTGGACGCGAACCACCTTCGGGGTGCGGCCGTCCCTGATCTTCAGCGACGTCGCCGGGTTGGACTTGTAGAAGTTGATCGGGTCGGAAAGGCCCTGGCAGTCGGTCCAGGGGAGCTCGTGGCGGGCGACCAGGCTCGCCACCGCTTGGCGCTGCGCCTTTGCCGCGGGATGCAGCGCGGTCTTCATCAGGCTGGAGCCGACGGTGACGATCTGGAAGCGCCGATCGAGCACGAGGCCGCCGGCGAGCGCCGCGGCGAGGGCCGGCACCGCCATGGAGGCGCCGAGGCTGTGGGCGGCGAGCACCGTCTCGTCCGCCGGATGCGCCCGCATGGCGGCGGCGATGGCGGCTGCCTGCCGCTCCACCCGCTGCCCGATCGCAGGGTTGCGGCCGCGGCAGATGTCGCGCGCCATCGCCCAGTCGTCCATGGCGGTGAGAAGATGCATGCGGCGGTCGGCGAGGAGGAGCAGGCCGGCGAAGAGCGCGAGGCCGAGGAGGGCGCCGGCGGCGACGCCGAAGGCACCGGCGATCCAGGCGGCGGCGAGGCTGCCGGCAAGCCAGCCGATCGCGGCCGCGGCGGCGGTGACGACGATCGGGAAGAGGTAGAAGAAGCCGTAGCGCCAGCTGACGCGATAGTAGCGAAAGACGGTGCCGCTGATCAGGAAGTCGGCCAGCGCCACGAGGCCTGCGGCAAAGCGCAGGGCGGCCGGCCGGGCGCGATAGGCGAGGATGAGGTCGCCCCAGTCGCAGAAGACGATCCGCGTGCGGGTGCGAAAGCCCGTGCCGGCGAGGGCGGTGTCCAGCACGGGGAAGAGAGGATCGTCCAGGATCGGCGTCGCCGGCGCATGTTCGAGGGAGCAGCCCCAGAGCGCGGCGGCGCTTTCGGCGCCGCGCACGAAGCGCCGGATATGCGCGTCCGCCCGCATCGGTTCGAAGCCTGGAAACAGGAAGACGAGCCTGTCCGCGATCATGAATCCTCCCGCTCCGTCCGCACTGGCGGCGCGACCTGGCGGCGGGAGCCGCTTGCCGGTCGACCGCAGGCGCGGGCGATGAATGGGCAGGGGTAGATCAGCCGATGCGAAATGAGAAGGGGAGGACGGGCCTCAGCGGCCGCCGGAAGAGGCCGCGTGACGCAGGGCGATGCTGGTGTTGCGGGCTGGCCATGCCGCCCCGCGCCGATCGCCGCTGCTCGCCGGCCGGGTCAGGCCGCCTGCCGGGCCTTGCCGACCGCCTGCATCGCCTCCGCGGCGATCGTGAAGGAGCGCTTGCGGGCGGCATGATCGTGGATCTGGCCGGTGAGGATCACCTCGTCTGGCCGGTACCGCTCGACGAGGCGCGAAAGCGCGCCCTCGACGCTCGCCGGCGATCCGGTCGCGGAGACCGCGAGCGCCTGGTCGACCATCGCCTTCGCCATCGGATCGACCTTGGAGGCGAGGTCCTCGACCGGACGCGGCAGCTTGCCGGGATGTCCCGTGCGCAGGTTGATGAAGGCCTGCTCCATCGAGCTCTTGAGGAAGACGGCTTCCTCGTCGGTATCCGCGGCGAAGACGTTGGCGGCGAGGATGAAGTAGGGCTGCGGCCAGCGCTCGGACGGCCGGTAGGTCTCGCGGTAGATCTCGACCGCCTGGTCGAGGGCGGCCGGCGCGAAATGCGAGGCAAATGCGTAGGGCAGGCCGAGATGCGCCGCGAGCTGCGCGCCGAACAGGCTGGAGCCGAGGATGAACAGCGGCACGCGCGTGCCTTCGCCGGGAATGGCGCGCAGGCGCTGTCCCTCGCCGGCCGGCTCGAAATAGGCCATCAGCTCGACCACGTCCTGCGGAAAGCTGTCGGAGGCGTCGAGATTGCGGCGGAGCGCCCGCGCGGTCCCCATGTCGGTCCCGGGGGCGCGGCCGAGGCCGAGGTCGACGCGGTCCGGATAGAGCGTCGCGAGCGTTCCGAACTGCTCGGCGATGACGAGCGGGGAGTGGTTCGGCAGCATCACGCCGCCGGCGCCGATCCGGATCGTCTTCGTCGCGGCGGCCACGAAGCCGAGCGTGACGGACGTCGCGGCACTCGCGATGCCCGGCATGTTGTGATGCTCGGCCATCCAGAAGCGGCGGTAGCCGAGATCCTCGGCGTGACGCGCGAGATCGGCGGAATTCAGGAGCGCCGCGCGCGCGTCGGAGCCGTCGGGGACGGGCGAGAGGTCGAGGACGGAATACGGCAGCATGGAAAACCTCGTTTTGCGATCGCGCAGATTACATGGGGAGGCGGCGGCGGTTCGGCAGCAGGACGAACGCTGTGTCGCCGTCGCCGTGACGGCGCGCCGGCCTGTATGGGAATGGGAAAGAGCATCCCTCGGCCTGTTCGCCCTGGTCGGACCCCCTGCGATGCGACGCGCGCGGACATGTCGAAATGTAACCGGGGCGGCTGATATATTTCCCTATGTTGCGGAGGCGGTTGCGGCAAGCAACGGTTAACGTTTGCCGCCCAGCGTCCGGCGGACGGATGCTCCGCCGCAGGGGCCGTCCGCTCCCGTCCCCCCGCTTTCGAGGCAATCATGTCGCTCACGATCTCTTCCGGTTCAGGCTCCGTCGCCAGCAGCCTGATGTCGACCACCGGCACGGACGCGTCCTCTTCGGACGACGCCGCCGCCATCCAGCAGAAGCTGACGGCCGCCGAACAGGCGCTCGCCGAGGCGGAGGCTGCACAGAACGCCGACGAGATGGCGACGCAGCAGGCGCTGGTCGACCAGTACACCGCCCAGCTTGCCGCCGCCCAGAAGTCGACGTCGGCGAGCAGCTCGCAGCCGGCGGCCGTGTCCGGTGCCGGGGCGACCTCGCAGGCCGGGCAGGGCGGCCAGGTCACCGGCGCCAACGGGCTCTCCGGCAGCCGGAGCGATCTGTCGGTCCTCAACCAGCTCGCGGCTGCCAACAATGACGGCGACGCCGACGACGCGACGGCGTCCGCCTCCGCAGCGGACACAGACGCCAAGAGCAGCGCCGTCGTCGACGAGTACAAGGCGAACATGGCCGAGCAGGCCGACGCCGCGCAGGGCGGGGAGCAGGCCGCCGCCTGATCCCGCCGCGTCGACGGTGCCGCCGGCAGGCGGTCCTGGTCGAGGCCCGCGGCTGCACGCGGTCGTTCGCGCGGCGCGCGGCATGAGACATAGGCCAGAGCTGCCGGACGGAACCGGCGCGGCCATCGGCGGTTTGCCCTCTCGAACATGTGAGGGAAGCCGATGGCAGGACAGAGCGACGAAACGCCCGGATGGGTCGACCCCGTGATGCGTGGCGGCTACACCGCGCGCGGGACGGTGAACCTTCTGATCGGCGTCTTCGCCTTCAGCGCGGCCTGGTACGGCTCGGGTGAGGCCGAGGGGACCAAGGGGGCGTTGCAGGATCTGCTCGGCGGCTGGCTCGGCGTCCTTCTCTTGGCGCTCATCGCTCTCGGCCTCGTCGCCTATGCCGCATGGCGGGCGATCGACGGCTGGATGGATCTCGAGGATCATGGAAGCGGTGCGAAGGGCTTCGTCGCGCGCGGCGGCATGTTCGTCACCGCCCTCGTCAATCTCGGCATCGCGGCCTATGCGACGTCGCTGATCTTCTCCGGCGGCTTCTTCGGCTCCTCCGGGTCAGGCGGCTCGGGCGCCGGCGGGAGTTCCGGATCGGGAGGCGCGCAGGGCGTCACGGCCTGGCTGATGTCCTATCCCTTCGGGCGCTGGATCGTCGTCGGCGTCGGGATCGCGATCCTCGGCGCCGGCATCTACTACTTCGTCAAGGCCTATACGGGAAAGTACAAGTCGCACCTGCGGTCGACCTCGACGAGCGAGCGGCTGGACCCGCTCTGCAAGCTAGGTCTCGTCGCGGAGGGCGTCGTGATCGTCATCGTCGGATGCTTCTTCGTCTATGCCGGCTGGACGCACGATCCGAGCCAGGCCGGCGGCATCGGCGCGGCGCTGCGGACGGTGCAGCACCAGGCGTTCGGCCGGGTCCTGCTCGGCGCGGTCGCGATCGGCCTCGTCTTCTATTTCGTCTACTGCCTGATCGAGGCAATCTACCGGGTCATCCCGCGGCTCGCCGGCGAGGACACGATCACCGTCGCCGACCGGCTGCAGGACAAGGCCGAGAGGCGGGTGAAGAGCGCCGCGACCTGAATCGTTCCCGGCTGCGAGCGGCCCGGGCAGCACCGCAGCCCGCCCGGGACCGGAACTTTCGTCAGAGCGACTGCGCCGTGCTCTGCATCCATTCGCGATGCCGGCGCTCGTCACCGAGCGCCTTGTCGAAGAACGCCTTCGACTTCGGGACGGCATCCGGATGCATCGAGGCGCGCTCGTAGGCGGTGACCGTGTCGTCCTCGTTGGTCTTCATCGCCTTGAGGATCTGCTTGTCGCCGGCGAGGTCCGCGAGCGCGATCTTGCCGGTCGTCAGATACTGCTTGGCGTCGCCCTGCTCGGGCGCCTCAATGCCGAGTTCGCGCGCCATCTCCTTCAACGTGTCGAGATGCTGCAGGTGATCCTGCCGAAACTCGGAGACCTGGCGACTGAAGGTCGCGTCGCCGAGCTTGTCGATCGTGCTCTCATAGGCGGCGATCGCATCGCGTTCGAGATAGATGAGGTCGGTGACCAGGTTCTTGATGTCCGACTCGTTGCCGACAGTGGTAGCCATGGTGTCCATCCTTGGATTGGTGTTCGATGCCCGTATGCGGCGGGCAGGGCGGCCTCCGATGATGGTGGTCGCCGCGCGCCGGACCGGGCTGCGGCGGCGGGCAAGATATTGAAGATGCTTGCGCCGTCGGCTCCGGGGCAAAACTGGCAGCAGGCAGGACCCGTTCCGGTCTTTCCGCCGTCGATCGCGAAGACATCGTAGCCGGCGATCCTTGGCCGGCGGACGAGCGGAAGCCGCCGGCGCGGCGCCTGGCCGGCGGGAGGCCGGTGGCTCCGGCCGGTATCACGCCTGCGATCGCCGCGCCGTTTCGCCCTTGACTTCGCTCACCCCGGCGGACACTGACGGGGCGCCAGCCGGCTGGGCGGCCGCTCCCGTCACATGTCGAAAGACGGCGGGGGAGGAAAGTCCGGGCTCCACGGAGAAACGGTGCCGGATAACGTCCGGCGGGGGCGACCCCAGGGAAAGTGCCACAGAAAGCAGACCGCCCCGCCTGCAGTGCGGCTCCTCGCGACGCGGGTCGCGACAGCCGAGCCGCAGTGTCGGCGGGGTAAGGGTGAAAGGGTGGGGTAAGAGCCCACCGCGCCTCTGGCAACAGCGGCGGCACGGCAAACCCCACCGGGAGCAAGACCGAATAGGGACGACGCGGCGCGTGGGACAGCGTCCCACCGCCAGCCCTTCTCCGGGCCGGTCGTCCGGGTGGGTTGCTCGAGGCGGTCCGCAAGGGCCGTCCCAGAGGAATGGTCGCCGGGCGGCATTGCCGCTCACAGAACCCGGCTTACAGGCCGGCTGGCACTTCGGACCGCATCGAGAGCCACGCGAGTGGCGAGGCGCGCCGCCGCTCCGGCCGCGGCGAGGACGCCCGCGGGCGGCGTTCCGTAGCCGCGACTTGAATAGACCGTCTCGCCCGGAACTCCCGCCGGAGAAATCCGCCCACTGCCCGGAAAATCGGGCCGCTCCGGCGCATCATCCGGGCGTTCCGGCCGTCATTACCAATTCATTAACAGCCATAATCCGTAAGGAATAATTCAACATTAATAGGTCCTTAAGGCAAGATCTCTAAGAGTAGAGACGGCTTCTCGAGGTCAGTGCGGGAGCCCGTTCCCATTGACGCCCATGGCATCCCATGATACCCCAAAACCCATCTGACGGGGGTCGTTCCGGACCTCAAATCGAACAAGGTGTACGGCGCTTCCGGCTGCGGAGAGCGCGTGGCGCGGATCTCTGCGGGGGCCGCGCGACGGCTGCGCCTTGTCGGAAGGGGGCCGGTCAAGCGGGGGCTTTGATGGAATGCGAACCGGTCGCGCAAAAACGCTCGACGCCTGATGGACCGGTTCCTCTCCAACTTCGTCCACAACATCGATTCGAAGGGTCGCGTGTCGATTCCCGCGGCCTTTCGGCAGGTGATCGCGGCGCGCGGCATCCGCGAGCTGTTCACCATGCGCAGTCTGACGCATCCGGTCATGGATGTCGGCGGGCCGGAGCTGATGGAGCGGTTCGAGCGGCAGATGGACGGCGAGGACCCGTTCGGCGAGGCGTATCAGGATCTGTCGATCTTCGCCTTCGGCGACGGGGCCTATCTGAAGAGCGATTCCGAGGGGCGCATCCTGGTGACCGATTTCATCCGCACACATACCGGGATCAAGGATCGCGTCGCCTTCGTCGGTGCGAGGGGCTTCTTTCAGCTCTGGGAGCCGGACTATTTCGAGGCCTACCGGAACGAGGCGCGCGCGCGGCTGATGGCTGCCCGCAGCGGCGCCCGGCCGGCGGGATCTCCACCGGGATCACCGGAATAATGGCGGGCCACGGCGGGAGTGAGGACCCAGCCGTTGGCGGACCGGCTCGCCATGTTCCGGTGCTTCTATCGGATGTCGTCGCGGCGCTCGCCCCGGCAGCGGGCGAGGTCGTCGTCGACGGCACCTTCGGGGCAGGGGGCTACACCCGGGCGATCCTCGCTGCGGGCGCGAACGTCCTGGCCATCGACCGCGATCCCAGCGCCATTGCGGCGGCTGCGCCCCTCGTCGCCGAGGCGGCCGGCCGGCTGACGCTCGTCGAAGGGCGCTTCGGCGACCTCGAGGCGATCGTTGCCGCGCATGCCGGCGGGGCGGCCGACGCCGTGGTGCTCGACATCGGCGTCTCCTCGATGCAGATCGACGAGGCCGACCGCGGCTTTTCCTTCCAGAAGGACGGCCCGCTCGACATGCGCATGGGCGCGGCCGGTCCGACGGCGGCGGATGT
The DNA here is from genome assembly GCF_041027365.1 of Jiella sp. M17.18. Classification (NCBI taxonomy): domain Bacteria; kingdom Pseudomonadati; phylum Pseudomonadota; class Alphaproteobacteria; order Hyphomicrobiales; family Aurantimonadaceae; genus Jiella; species Jiella sp. M17.18. The sequence goes on from NZ_JBFTEH010000001.1 coordinate 44,267, forward strand.
CGTCAACCGCATCAAGCCCGGCGATCTCACCCGCATTCTCGGCATCCTCGGCGAGGAGCGCCATGCCGGCCGCATCGCGCGCGCCATCGCGGCGCGCCGCGAGGAGCGGCCGTTCACCCGCACGCTCGATCTCGCCGAGACGGTGGCGAAGGTGGTGGGCCGCTCGCCCAAGGACCGCATCGACCCGGCGACGCGCAGCTTCCAGGCCCTGCGGATCTTCGTCAACGACGAGCTCGGCGAACTCGCCCGGGCGCTGATGGCGGCCGAGCGCGTGCTGAAGCCCGGCGGCCGCCTCGTCGTCGTCACCTTCCATTCGCTGGAGGACCGGATCGTCAAGCGCTTCCTGCGCGAACGGTCCGCCCCGCCCGCCGCATCGCGGCACATGCCGGACGTCGCCGTGACGCCGCCGACCTTTTCCTCGCGCAACAAGGCCGTCGCGGCCTCGCCCGAGGAGGCCGAGCGCAATCCGCGGGCGCGCTCCGCCAAGCTGCGGACGGGCGTGCGCACCGACGCGCCGCCGCGCGCCGATGCGGACGCCCTGGCCTTCGCGGCCCTGCCCACCCTTGCCGACCTGCCACCGAGCGGAGACTGACCGAAATGTTGCGAACGCTCGACATTGTCCTCATCGCCGTGATGATTTCCGCGGCTGCCTGGACCTACAAGATCAAGCACGACGCCCAGGCGATCGAGACCGCCGTCAACAAGGTCGAGAAGCGGATCACGCTGCAGAAGGAGACGATCCGGCTCCTGAACGCCGACTGGACCCTGCTCACCCAGCCGGGCCGGCTGGAGGACCTCGTCAAGGCCTATGACGACGACCTGAAGCTGAAGCCGCTGCAGCCGGACCAGATCATCCAGCCGGACGAGCTGCCGGCTCGCCGCGGCGGGATGCTGCCGCAGCCCGATCCGCGGCTCGGCCGGTTCGCCGACAACTCCAAAACGATGGTGCGGTGATGCGCGTCGCCGATCTGAAGACTTTCCTGCGCCGCTCGATCGCTCCGGCTCCGGTCGAGGGTGCCTCGCCGCATGATCGTTTCGGCCGCCGCCGCGGCCGCCGCGAGCCGCCGAAGAACCGCGGCCGCTTCATGATCGCCCTCGGCCTGTTCTTCGGCATCTACGCCGTGATCGGCGGCCGCCTGGTGGAATGGGGCATGGCGCCCGAAGACACCGCCATGGTCTACGGCATCCACGACCCGATCATGGCCGCGCGGCCCGACATCGTCGACCGCAACGGCCTGGTGCTCGCGACCGACATCAAGACCGCTTCGCTCTATGCGGAGCCGCGGCGGATCGTCGATCCGGACGAGGCGAGCGAGCTTCTTCTGTCGGTCCTGCCGGATATGGATCCGAAGTGGCTCTACCGGCGCCTGTCGTCGAAGGCCGGCTTCGTCTGGCTGCGGCGCGAGCTGACGCCCGGCCAGCAGCAGCAGATCCTCGACCTCGGCATCCCCGGGATCGGCTTCCGCACCGAACAGCGCCGCTTCTATCCGGGAGGGGCGACCGCCGCCTACATCGTCGGCCATGTCAACGTCGACAATCAGGGCACGGCGGGCATGGAGAAGTATATCGACGACAGCGACGGCTACCGCGCCCTGCAGAAGGCCGGCCTCGCCAACACGACGGACCTGAAGCCGGTCCGCCTGTCGATCGACCTGCGCGTCCAGCACATCGTGCGTGACGAGCTGATGGCGGCAATGAAGCGCTACGACGCCAAGGCGGCGGGCGGCGTCATCATCAAGGTCGACACCGGCGAGGTCATGGCGATGACCTCGGTGCCCGACTACGACCCGAACGACCCGTCCCAGGCGCTCGACAAGAACCGGCTGAACCGCATGTCGGCCGGCCTCTACGAGATGGGCTCGACCTTCAAGAGCTTCACCTCGGCGATGGCGCTCGACTCCGGCAAGGTGAAGATCACCGACATGGAGGACGCGCGCCAGCCGCTGCACATCGGCGGCTTCACCATCCACGACTTCCACGCCCAGCATCGCATGCTGTCCTTCCCGGAGGTGTTCATCTACTCCTCCAACATCGGCGCGGCGCACGAGGCGATGGCGGTCGGCATCGACGCGCACAAGGCCTTCCTGACCAAGATCGGCCTCCTGACCAAGATGAAGACCGAGCTACCGGAGGTGGCGACGCCGACGCAGCCGAAGGAATGGAAGCTGATCAACTCGATGACCATCGCCTTCGGCCACGGCGTCTCGACGACGCCGCTGCAGACGGCGGTCGCCGCGGCGGCGCTGATGAACGGCGGGCGGCTGATCGAGCCGACCTTCCTGCCGCGTACCCCGGAAGAGGCCGACAAGGTGGCGACGCGGGTCATCTCGAAGAAGACCAGCGACCAGATGCGCTATCTGTTCCGGCTGAACGTGCTCGATCCCCGCGGCTCCGGCAACAATGCCAACGTTCCCGGCTATCACGTCGGCGGCAAGACCGGCACGGCCAACAAGGTGGTCAACGGCCGCTACTCCAACACCAAGAAATTCAACGCCTTCCTCGCGGCCTTCCCGATCGAGCACCCGCAGTACGTGGTTCTGTCGGTGATCGACGAGCCGCAGCCGGAAAAGGGCAAGTGGCTGGCGACCGCGGGCATGAACGCCGCGGTCATGGTCGGCAACATCATCCGCCGGGCGGCGCCGCTTCTGGGCGTGAAGCCGGACTTCGGGCAGGACGGAAAGTCCTTGCTCGTGTCCTATTAGGCGATACAAGACGCCACGGCCGGCGGATGACCGCCGGCTTTTCGGCGCAGCGCGGAACATGGTTAATGAAGCTCTCGACCCTCGCAGACGGCCTCGGCGAACGCCCCGGCAGCGACGATCCTGAGATCGCGGGCCTCTCGGCCGATTCGCGCAAGGTCGGGGAGGGCTTCCTTTTCGCGGCGCTGGCAGGATCGAAGACGGACGGCGCGCGCTTCCTCGCCGATGCCGCGGCGCGCGGCGCGGCCGCCGTTCTCGCCGGCGAGGGCGCGGCCATCGAGACGCCGCTGCCGGTCGTGCGCGCGGCCGATCCGCGCCGGGCGCTGGCGCTGATGGCGGCGCGTTTCTTCGGTCGCCAGCCGGAGCATGTCGTCGCCGTCACCGGCACCGCCGGCAAGACCTCGATCGCCACCTTCACCCGCCAGATCTGGGCGGCGAGCGGCCTCGCCGCCGCCTCGATCGGCACCACCGGCGTCGTCGCGCCCGGCCGCGACACCTACGGCTCGCTGACGACGCCCGATCCGGTGGAACTCGCCCGGCTGATGGCGGAGCTCGCCGGCGAAGGCGTGACCCATGCGGCGATGGAGGCCTCCAGCCACGGCATCGACCAGCGCCGGCTCGACGGCGTGACGCTGTCGGCGGCCGGCTTCAGCAATCTCGGCCACGACCATCTCGACTATCATCCCGACCTCGAGGCCTATTTCGCCGCCAAGATGCGGCTGTTCACGACGCTGCTGCCGAAGGGTGCGCCGGCGGTCATCAATGCCGACGACGCCTGGTCGGGCCGGGCGATCGAGGTGGCGACCGCGGTCGGCGCGCGGGTCCTGACCGTCGGGCGGGGCGGCTCGCTCCTGACGCTGAAGCGCCTCGAGCACGAGCGGAACCGGCAGATCGGCGAGATCGAGGCGGACGGGCGCATCCACCGCATCGTCCTGCCGCTCGCCGGCGGCTTCCAGATGGCGAACGCGCTGGTCGCCGCGGGCCTCGCCATCGCCACAGGCATTTCGGCCGAGGCCGCGCTGGCGGCGCTGGAGACGCTGAAGGGCGCCTCCGGCCGGCTGGAGCTTGCCGGCACCACCGCATCCGGCGCGCCGGTCTTCGTCGACTATGCGCACAAGCCCGAAGCGCTGGAGAACGTGCTCGCCTCGGTCCGGCCGTTCACCACCGGCCGGGTGGTCGCCGTCATCGGCTGCGGCGGCGACCGCGACAAGTCCAAGCGTCCGATGATGGGCGAGATCGCGACGCGTCTCGCCGATGTCGTCATCGTCACCGACGACAATCCGCGCACCGAAGATCCGGCGACGATCCGCGCCGAGATCATGGCGGCCGCGCCCGGCGCCCGCGAGATCGGCGACCGGCGCGAGGCCATCCGCGCCGCCGTGGCGGAGGCAGGGGCCGGCGACACCGTCGTCGTCGCCGGCAAGGGCCACGAGGTCGGCCAGACCATCGGCACCGAGACCCATCACTTTAGCGACCACGAGGAAGTGCGCGCGGCGATCTCGGAGGGCGTCCGATGAGCGAGATGCTCTGGGAGACCTCCGTCCTGGCGCAGGCCATGCAGGCGCGGCCGATCGGCGTGCCGCCGTCCGGCGTCACCGGCATTTCCATCGATACCCGCACGATCCAGCCGGGAGACGCCTTCTTCGCCATCAAGGGCGAGCGCTTCGACGGCCACGAGTTCCTGACCGCCGCGACCAAGGCGGGCGCGGCCCTGCATGTGGTTGCCGAGCACAAGCTGCCGGCGCTCGGGCGCGTGCAGTCGCCCATGCTGGTGGTCGACGACGTGCTGAAGGCGCTGGCCCGTCTCTCCGAGGCGGCGCGGGCGCGCTCGAAGGCGAAGATCGTCGCGGTGACCGGGAGCGTCGGCAAGACCACCACCAAGGAGGCGCTGCGTCACGGGCTCTCGGCCGTGGGGACCGTGCATGCGAGCGCCGCCTCGTTCAACAATCACTGGGGCGTGCCGCTGAGCCTCGCCCGGCTGCCGGCGGAGACGCGCTACGCCATCTTCGAGATCGGCATGAACCATCCGGACGAGATCCGGCCGCTGGTCAAGCTGGTGCGACCGCATGTGGCGATCATCACGCTGATCGCGCCGGCCCATCTCGGCCATTTCCGCGACCTCGACGAGATCGCCGAGGCGAAGGCGGAGATCTTCGAGGGCGTCGTCGCCGACGGCACCGCACTGCTCAACCTCGACGACCCGCAATTCGGTCCGCTCGCGGAGTATGCCCGGAAAGCCGGCATTGCCGACATCGCCACCTTCGGCGAGGCGGCGGGGGCCGATTTCCGGCTGTTGTCCTTCGACCCGCATCCCGGTGGCGCGACGATCGAGGCCTCGATCGCGGGCGAGCCGATCCGCTTCGCGCTGGCCTCGCCGGGCCGCCACCTGGCGCAGAACGCTCTCGCGGTCCTCGGCGCGGCGCAGCGCATCGGCGCGGACGTGCGGGCGGTCGCGAAGGCCCTCGCCGGCTGGCGCGCCGTGCAGGGACGTGGCGCCCGCCATGTGCTGCAGCTCGCCGGCGGCGGCACGATCCAGCTGATCGACGAAAGCTACAACGCCAATCCCGCCTCGATGCGCGCCGCGCTCGACGTGCTGGCCTCCGCCGAGACCGGCCGCGGCGGCCGCCGCATCGCCGTCCTCGGCGACATGCTGGAACTCGGCCGCCATGCGCCGGAGCTCCATGCGGGCCTCGCCGAGCCGATCGTGCGGGCCGGGATCGAGAAGGTGTTCCTGGCCGGCGAGGAGATGAAGGCGCTGGACGACGTCCTCGCCTCACAAATTTCCTGCGAGTGGCACGAGAACAATGGCGAACTGCTCGCAGCCCTGCTGAAGACCATCAGGGCCGGCGACGTCGTCATGATGAAGGCCTCGAAGAGCATCGGCTTTGCCGGGCTGATCGAAAAAGTGCTGTCCACATTGGAGCCGCAGACCCGTAAGGCGGCCGCGTCGGACATGACGGACACCGACGCTTCGGGAGCAGCCTGATGATCGCCTATCTCGGCAATTTCGCCGACATCCATCCCATCTTCAACGTTTTCCGGTACATCACCTTCCGGACCGGCGCGGCGATGATCACCGGCTTTATCGTCGTGTTCCTGTTCGGCCCGGCGATCATCTCGGCGCTGCGCATCCGCCAGGGCAAGGGGCAGCCGATCCGCGCCGACGGCCCGCAGACGCATTTCAAGAAGGCCGGCACGCCGACCATGGGCGGGCTGATGATCCTCTCGGGCGTGCTGGTCGCGGCGCTGCTGTGGGCGGACCTCGCGAATGTCTATGTCTGGACGGTGCTTCTGGTGACCGTCGGCTTCGGCGGGATCGGCTTCTACGACGACTACCTGAAGGTGACGAAGCAGAGCCACAAGGGCTATTCCGGCAAGGCGCGCCTGGCGCTCGAATTCGCCATTGCGGGGCTCGCCGCGGCGATCATCGTGCATGCCGGCAAGGGCTCCTTCGCGACCTCGCTCGCCTTTCCCTTCGTGAAGGAACTGCTGCTCGACCTCGGCTGGTTCTACATCGTCTTCGGCGCCTTCGTGGTCGTCGGCGCCGGCAATGCGGTGAACCTCACCGACGGTCTCGACGGGCTGGCGATCGTGCCGATCATGATCGCGGCGGCCGCCTTCGGGCTGATCGCCTACATCGCCGGCAATGTGAACTTCTCGAACTACCTGCAGATCCACTACGTGGTCGGCACCGGCGAACTCGCGCCGCTGTGCGGCGCGCTGATCGGCGCCGGCCTCGGCTTCCTCTGGTTCAATGCGCCGCCGGCGGCGATCTTCATGGGCGACACCGGCTCTCTTGCCTTGGGTGGCATGACCGGCACGATCGCCGTCGCCACCAAGCACGAGATCGTGCTCGCCATCATCGGCGGCCTGTTCGTGATCGAGGCGCTCTCGGTGATCATCCAGGTCGGCTCGTTCAAGCTGACCGGCAAGCGGGTGTTCCTGATGGCGCCGATCCACCACCATTTCGAAAAGCTCGGCTGGACGGAGAGCCAGGTCGTGGTCCGCTTCTGGATCATCGCCTTCATTCTCGCCTTCGTCGGGCTGTCCACGCTGAAGCTGAGATAGGCCTTTCCCGATGATCCCGGCGCGCTCCTTTTCCGGCCAGTCCGTCGCCCTGTTCGGTCTCGGAGGATCCGGGCTGGCGACGGCGAAGGCGCTGGTCGCCGGCGGGGCGGCGGTCCTCGCCTGTGACGACAATCCGGCAAGCGTCGCCGCGGCGGACGCGGCCGGCATCCCGACCGGCGACCTGAAGACTGCGGACTGGTCGGGCTTTTCCGCGCTGATCCTCTCGCCCGGCGTGCCGCTGACCCATCCGAAGCCGCATTGGAGCGTCGACCTCGCGCGGCTCGCCGGCATCCCGGTGATCGGGGACATCGAGCTGTTCAGCCGTGAGCGGCGGCACGAGGCGTCGCACGCCCCGTTCTGCGCGATCACCGGCACCAACGGCAAGTCGACGACGACGGCGCTGATCGCGCATTGCCTGAAGACGGCCGGGCGCGACACCCAGCTCGGCGGCAATATCGGCGTCGCGGTGATGACGCTCGATCCGATTGCGCCGAAGCGCCACTACGTCGTGGAGTGCTCCTCCTACCAGATCGACCTCGCGCCCTCGATCGAGCCGACCGTCGGGCTCCTCCTCAACCTGACGCCGGACCATCTCGATCGGCACGGGACGATGAGCAACTACGCCGCGATCAAGGCGCGGCTCGTCGCGGGCTCCGAGGTGGCGGTGGTCGGCATCGACGACGAACCCTGCCGCCAGATCGCCGACGAACTGCAGTCCGACGGCAGGCAGGTGATCCGGATCTCGCAGGCGAGGGCGGTCGAGGGCGGCGTCGGCTTCGACGGCAAGGCGATCCGCCGGGACATCGCCGGTGCGGCGCCGGCGGCGTTCGACCTTTCCGACATCGGCTCGCTGCGCGGCCGGCACAACGGCCAGAACGCGGCGGCGGCCGTCGCGGCGCTGACCGTGCTCGGGCTGTCCGACGCCGAGATCCGTGCGGGTCTGCAGAGCTTTCCCGGCCTCGTCCACCGGATGGAGGAGGTCGGCCGGCGCGGTCCTGTCCTCTTCGTCAACGATTCCAAGGCGACCAATGCGGAGGCCGCGGCGCCGGCGCTGTCGGCCTTCCAGCGCATCTACTGGATCGCCGGCGGCCTGCCGAAGGAGGGCGGGATCACCTCGCTCGCGCCGTATTTTCCGCGCATCGCCAAGGCGTATCTGATCGGCGAGGCTGCGCCCGCCTTCGCCGTCACTCTTGGTGAACGAATTCCTTACGAAATCTCTGGCACACTCGCGGTTGCCATAGACCATGCGGCGGCCGACGCCGAGGCAGCCGGGGAGGAGGCGGTCGTCCTCCTCTCTCCGGCTTGTGCGAGTTTCGACCAGTTTCGCAATTTCGAGGTCAGGGGCGACGCCTTCCGCGAGGCGGTGCGCGCGCTGCCCGGCCTCCAACCGATCCGCAGGACGTAAGTGATGAACAGCCGGGCCAAGAACAGCGTGATCAGCGACTGGTGGTGGGGCATCGACAAGTGGCTGCTCGCAGCCTTCCTGACCCTGCTCGTCGGCGGCCTCGTCCTCTCCTTCGCGGCGAGTCCGCCGGTCGCCGAGCGGATCGGGCTCGAACCGTTCCACTTCGTCAAGCGCCATGCCGCCTTCCTCGTCCCGTCCGCAGTGGTGATGTTCGGCTGTTCGCTGCTCACCCCGAAGCAGGTGCGCCGCGTCTCGCTCGCCGGGCTCGGCCTTGCGCTGGTCCTGATGGTGGCGGCGCTGTTCTTCGGCACGGAGATCAAGGGCGCAAGGCGCTGGGTCGATTTCGGGCCGCTCGACATCCAGCCCTCCGAATTCATGAAGCCGTTCTTCGTGGTGATCTGCGCCTGGCTGTTCTCCGAGAAGGCCCGTCGGCCGGAAATCCCCGGCAACCTCTTCGCGCTGATCCTCCTGCTCGTCGTCGTCGCGCTGCTCGTCGCCCAGCCGGATCTCGGGCAGACCATCCTGACGACGGCCGTCTGGGGCGCGCTGTTCTTCATGGCGGGGATGCCATGGCTGTGGATCGTGGTCCTCGGCGCCTTCGGCGTCGCCGGCATCTCCGGCGCCTATTTCGTCTTCCCGCATGTCGCCAGCCGCATCAACCGCTTCTGGACCGGCGAGGGCGACACCTACCAGACCGACACGGCGCGCGAGGCGATCATGCATGGCGGCTGGCTCGGCCAGGGGCCGGGCGAGGGGACGGTGAAGCGCATGCTGCCCGACAGCCACACCGACTTCGCCTTCGCCGTTCTCGCCGAGGAATACGGCATCATCGCCTGCATCATCCTCGCGTCGATCTTCGCCTTCATCGTCCTGCGCGGGCTTTCGGTGGCGCTCGAGCAGCGGGACGTCTCGACCCGGCTGTCGATCTGCGGCCTGGTCTTCCTGTTCGGCCTGCAGTCGATCATCAACATGGCGGTGAACCTGCAGCTGATGCCGGCCAAGGGCATGACGCTGCCGTTCATCTCCTATGGCGGCTCGTCGATGCTGGCGGTCGCCATGGCCGCCGGCTTCGTCCTGGCGCTCACCCGAAAGCGGCCGGAGAACCGCTCCTACACCGATCATCTCGTCCAGCGCACGGCGGTGCTGCACGGAGTGTGAAGCGGTGGCCGCGGGCGAGCCCGGTGACAGCTTCCCCGAGCCCGAGCCCGAGCCCGAGCCCGAGCCCGCGGCACCGGCTCGCAAGACGGAGGGAGAGCGCGAGCAGATCAAGCTGCAGGCGGCCTATGTCAACGGCATCGCGATCGGCGTATTTCTCGTCGGCGGCCTGTCGATCCCGACCTCGCTGATCTTCAATCCGCATGCGGGCAGCGCTGCCGCTGCGATCGTGGCGGGCCTTTGCTTCGTCTTCAGCCCTGCCTTACATTGGGTTGCGAGACGGTTCCTGAGAGAGCTCGACAGATGAACACGTTCGAGATTTTGATGCTGGCATTGGTGACGCCCGTAAGTGCTCTGCTCATCGCGCTCTGGGTCAGTCATGAGTCCCGCAAGATCACCGAGCAGGCCCATGCGCGGGCTCGTGCGCAGCAGATGAAGCATCGCTGACGGCACCTCGCAGTCACCAGAACCGACGCCGACGCGGTGTCGACGCCCGGGGAGATCAGGGTGCGCCGAGGTCGGACGCGGCCCGCAGGATGCGTCGCGGCCGATCCGCCGGAGCCAACCCGGTAGCCGCTGTCCGGCATCGCCGTTTCGTTTCGCCGCCTATCTTGGGAGCCCATGACCACGATTCTCCTCGCTGCCGGCGGCACCGGCGGGCATCTCTTTCCGGCCGAAGCGCTGGCGCATGAACTCCTTGCGCGCGGCTTCTCGGTCGAACTCGTCACCGACGAGCGGGCGGGCCGCTTTGCCGAGCGCTTTCCGGTGCCGGCGGTGCATCACGTGCGTTCGGCGACCTTCGGCTCGAAGAACCCGGTCGCCATGGCGTCCTCGCTGTGGACGCTGTGGCGCGGGTTCCGCGAGGCCGGCGCGCTGGTGCGCAAGTTGCGGCCGGCGGTGGTCGTCGGCTTCGGCGGCTATCCGACCGTGCCGCCGCTGATGGCGGCGATCCGCGCCGGGCGCCCGACGCTGATCCACGAGCAGAACGCGGTGATGGGCCGCGCCAACAAGTTCCTGGCGAGGCGCGTCGACAGGATCGCCGCCGGCATCCCGCAGGACGGTGCGGATCCCGCCTTTGCCGGCAAGATCACCGTCACCGGCAATCCGGTTCGCCCGCCGGTGCTGGAGGCCGCGAAGACGCCCTATGCGGCGCCGCAGCCGGATGGCCCGTTCCGGCTCGTCGTCTTCGGTGGCAGCCAGGGCGCGCAGTTCTTCTCGGACGCCATCCCGCAGGCGATCGACCGCCTGCCGGGGGATCTGCGCCGCCGGCTCGTCGTCACCCAGCAGGCCCGGACCGACGACGAAGCGCGGGTCCGCGCCTTCTATGCCGAGCGCGGCATCGAAGCCGATGTCGCACCCTTCTTCGCCGATATGGCGGGCCGCATCGGCGCGGCGCATCTCGTCGTCAGCCGCTCCGGCGCCTCGACGGTCTCCGAGATCGCGGTGATCGGGCGCCCGGCGATCCTGGTGCCTTACCCCTACGCCCTCGACCACGACCAGGCGGCGAACGCGGCGCGGCTGGAGGCGGCCGGCGGCTGCGTCGTCGCACGGCAGTCGGACCTCTCGCCCGAGCGGCTGGCGGGGCTGATCGCCGACATCGCCGCCGATCCCGCGAAGGCCGAGGCGATGGCCACCGCCGCGCGCTCGACCGGCATCGCCAATGCCGCCGCCTTGCTTGCCGATCTGGTTGCGTCTATGCCCCGGGCCGACGAAACCGCCTGATTTTGCATGTCTACGAGGAGGGTGCGGCCATGAAGATGCCGCCGAACATCGGACCGGTCCACTTCATCGGGATCGGCGGCATCGGGATGAGCGGCATCGCCGAGGTGCTGGTCAATCTCGGCTACAAGGTGCAGGGGTCCGACCAGTCGGAAAACGCCAACGTCCAGCGGTTGCGCGAGAAGGGCGTCGGCATCTCCATCGGCCATGCGGCGGAAAATCTCGGGTCTGCCGAAGTCGTGGTCGTCTCGACCGCGATCCGGCGTTCCAATCCCGAACTCGTCGCCGCCCGCGAGCGGCTGCTGCCGATCGTGCGCCGGGCCGAGATGCTGGCCGAACTCATGCGCTTCCGCCAGGCGATCGCCGTCGGCGGCACGCATGGCAAGACCACGACGACGTCCATGGTCGCGTCACTGCTCGACGCCGGCGGCTTCGACCCGACCGTCGTCAACGGCGGCATCATCAACGCTTACGGAACCAACGCCCGTATGGGCAAGGGCGACTGGATGGTGGTCGAGGCCGACGAGAGCGACGGCACCTTCCTGAAGCTGCCCGCCGACGTCGCGATCGTCACCAACATCGATCCCGAGCACCTCGACCATTACGGCACCTTCGAAAAGGTCCAGGACGCCTTCCTGACCTTCGTCGAGAACGTTCCCTTCTACGGCTTCGCCGTGATGTGCCTCGACCATCCCGTGGTCCAGACGGTGGTCTCGAAGATCGAGGACCGCCGGGTGATCACCTATGGCGAGACGATCCAGGCGGACGCCCGCTTCACCGACGTCACCTTCGAGCCCGGCAAGTCGCGCTTCAACGTCACCATCCGCGACCGCGTCTCCGGTGCGACCGAGACGATCGACGGTCTCGAACTGCCGATGCCGGGGCGCCACAACGTCTCCAACGCCACCGCCGCAATCGCCGTCGCCCATCGCCTCGGCATCTCGGCCGACGACATCCGCAAGGGGCTCGCCGGCTTCGGCGGCGTCAAGCGGCGCTTCACCCTGACCGGGGTCGCCGACGGCGTCGCGGTCTATGACGACTACGGCCACCACCCGGTCGAGATCCGCGCCGTGCTCTCCGCGGCGCGCTCCTCGGCGACGGGCCGTGTCGTCGCCGTCGTCCAGCCGCATCGCTACACGCGCCTCCAGGCGCTGTTCCCGGACTTCGCCGCCTGCTTCAACGACGCCGACACGGTCATCGTCGCGCCGGTCTATGCGGCGGGCGAAGACCCGATCGAGTTCGTGAACTCCGAGATGCTGGTCGAGCGGCTGAAGCTCGGCGGCCATCGCGACGCAAGGCTGATCGACGGGCCGGAGGAACTGGCGCCGCTGATCCGGCGCATCGCCGAGCCGGGCGACATGGTCGTCTGCCTCGGCGCCGGCTCGATCACGCAATGGGCCTATGCCCTGCCGAAGCAGCTGAAAGCGCTCGCCGCCGAGAGCGGATCCTGATGGTTGACGGCGCGGCGCTGCTGAAGCGGCTGGGCGACCGGCTGGCCGGTATCCGGGGCCGGCTGACGCCGGACGCCGGCATGGACAAGATCACCTGGTTCCGCGTCGGCGGCCCGGCCGAACTCCTGTTCCAGCCGGCCGACGAGGAAGACCTTTCGGCATTCCTGCGGGCTCTTCCCGAGGAAATTCCGGTCCTGCCGGTCGGCATCGGCTCCAACCTCCTGGTGCGCGACGGCGGCATCGAAGGCGTCGTGATCCGCCTGTCGGCCAGGGGCTTCGGCTTCGTCGAACAGGTTGGGGACATGGCCTTGCGGGCGGGCGCCGCGATCCCCGACAAGCGCCTTGCGGCGGCGGCGCTGGAGGCCGGCATCGGCGGCTTCCATTTCTACCACGGCATCCCGGGCGGGCTCGGCGGGGCGCTGCGGATGAATGCCGGCGCCAACGGCGTCGAGACGCGCGAGCGCGTCGTCGAGGTGCGGGCGCTGGACCGCCGCGGCGAGCTGCACGTCCTCACCAATGCCGACATGGGCTACAGCTACCGCCATTCCTCGGCGCCGGACGGCCTGATCTTCACCTCCGCCGTCTTCGACGGCGTGCGTGCCGAGCGCGCCGACATCCAGGCGGCGATGGATGCCGTCCAGCATCACCGCGAGACCGTCCAGCCGGTGCGCGAGAAGACCGGCGGCTCGACCTTCAAGAACCCCGAGGGTAGCTCGGCCTGGAAGGAAATCGACAAGGCCGGCTGCCGCGGCTTCAGGATCGGCGGCGCCGAGATGTCGACGATGCACTGCAACTTCATGATCAATACGGGCGATGCCACCGGCTTCGACCTCGAGAGCCTCGGCGAGACCGTGCGGGCCCGCGTCTTCGAGACGTCGGGCATCCTCCTCGACTGGGAGATCAAGCGGCTCGGCCAGTTCGCCGAGGGACGCGCCGTGGAGCCCTTCGCGCCGCACTGAGCCGTGCCGGGCAGGGCGCGGCGGACGCCGTCTCGCCTGCCGCCGGCGCGTTCGGGCCGCCGGGGATCACGGATGGGCCGCCGCATGCTCTTCGCGCGCCGCCGTCCACACCTCGCGTGCGGCATCCGCGTTCAGGGCGGCGATGGCGAGGCCGACGATCAGGTCCGGCCATGCCGACCGCCAGAGGAACGCCGTGACGAGCCCCGCCGCGATGATGGCGATGTTCGCCAGCACGTCGTTTCGCGCCGAGAGAAAGGCCGCACGCGTCAGGCTGCCGCCGTGGGTCCGGTAGCGTGCCAGCATGTAGGCGCAGGCGAAATTGACGATGCCGGCCCCGGCGCCGGTCAGGATCAGCAGGCCCGGATCGGGCGCCACCGGCACGTTGAACTTTTCCCAGGCCGTCCAGAGCGTGGCCGCGGCCGGGAAGAGAAGGATGGCCGCCAGCGCCATGCCGACCCGCGCCCGGTGCTTGAGGCTCCAGCCGAGCGCGGCGAAGATCAAGAGGTTGACCGAGGCGTCTTCGAGGAAGTCGACGCTGTCGGCGAAGAGCGACACCGACCCGATCGCCAGGGCGACGGCGAATTCCACACCGAAATAGCCGAGGTTCAGGAGTGCGACGAGACGCACGATGCGGCGCAGAGCTGCGTCGGTCGTTGGGATTGGATCTGATGACATCTCTTTCCGTACCACATTCGGATTATCGCGTAGCCTAACATAACCCCCCACCCTATAATGGTGGGAAGGAGACGCCATGCATACCATCAAGGAGAAGGCCCGGCTCATCGCCCGCGTGCGCCGCATCAAGGGGCAGGCGGAGGCCTTGGAACGCGCTCTGGAGGCGGAGATCGGCTGTGGCGACGTGCTGATGCTCGTGGCCTCGATGCGCGGCGCGGTGAATGGGCTGACCGCCGAGGTCATGGAAGATCATATCCGTCACCACATCGTCGATCCCGACAAGGAAGATTCGCCGCAGGCGACGGGTGCGGCGGAACTGATCGACGTTCTGCGAACCTACATCAAGTAGAAAGACCAGCCTTGGCTTCCATCACCGATATGCTGCAGCAGGGTTCCACGAATCTCTGGCTGTTCGTGCCGAGCGCCATCGTTCTCGGCGCGTTGCACGGCATGGAGCCCGGACATTCCAAGACGATGATGGCGGCCTTCATCATCGCGGTGCGCGGAACGGTGACGCAGGCGGTGCTCCTCGGCCTGTCGGCGACGCTGTCGCATACGGCCGTCGTCTGGCTGGTCGCGCTCGGGGGCCAGTATCTCGGCCGCAACTGGGGCGGTGAAACCACCGAGCCCTATTTCCAGCTGGCGTCCGCCGTGCTGATCGTCGGCATCGCGGCCTGGATGCTCTCGCGGACGTGGCGCGAGCAGCACGAGGAGCACGACCACCACCACGGGGACGAGGTGCACCACGTCGCGACCGGCCACGGCACGGTCGCCCTCGAGATCTTCGAGGACGGCGTGCCGCCGCGCTTCCGCATCCGCTTCGAGACCGGCCGTGCTCATGCCGCTCGCGACGTGACGATCGAGACGGTGAGACCGGACGGGGCATGCCGGGTCTTTGCGATGCAGGACCATGGCGACTTCCTGGAAAGCGTCGACGAGATCCCCGAACCGCACGCCTTCACCGCCCGGCTGCGCTTTGCCGGGAGCGGCGACGATCAGGTCTTCTCCCTGGAATTCGCCGAGCACGACCACAGCCACATGAACCTCGGCGACGAGGACGACGCCCATGCGCGCGCGCATGCCGCCGACATCCGGCGCCGGTTCGCCGGACGATCCGTGACCACGGCGCAGATCGTCCTGTTCGGCCTCACCGGCGGCCTCATCCCCTGTCCGGCCGCGATCACCGTCCTCCTGCTGTGCATCCAGCTGAAGCAGTTGTCGCTCGGCTTCCTGCTGGTGTTGTGCTTCAGCATCGGCCTCGCCATCACCATGGTGTCGGCCGGGGTGCTGGCCGCGCTCAGCATCCGCCACGTCGAAAAGCGCTGGTCGGGCTTTTCGGAATTCGCCCGGCGGGCACCCTATGTCTCCGCCGTGCTGATCTTCTGCGTCGGTCTCTACATGGCGGGAACCGCCGTCCAGGCACTGCCGCCCGGCGCGTTGTAGGGGCAGGAGACGATGCTGACCGTCCTGGCCTATGCCGGCGCGGCCATCGCCGAGATCGCCGGATGCTTTTCGTTCTTCGCCTGGCTGCGCCTCGGCAGGTCGGCGCTCTGGCTCGCGCCGGGCATGGTCTCTCTGGCGCTCTTCGCCTGGCTGCTGACGCTGGTGGACAGCGACGCGGCCGGACGGACCTATGCGGCCTACGGCGGCATCTACATCACCGCGTCCATCCTCTGGCTCTGGCTGGTCGAAGAGCAGCGACCCGACCGATGGGACATCGCAGGCGCGATCCTCTGCATCGCCGGAGCGGCCGTCGTTCTGGTCGGCCACCGCTCCTGACGCCGATGGGAGGCGAGGAGCGCCGAGCCCTTTCATAGAGGAACGCGGTGCCGCGCTCCTCCGGACCGGAGTGGCAGAAGCGCCACGGCGGTTCGGCTTTTGCCCGCCCGTTCATCTTCCTGCCGGCACCCTTTCGAATTTCTTGCTTTGGCCACAGTCGGTTAACCTCTGTTTAACCATCGGCCTGCGATGAATGACGAAACCCTCTCTTGCGGACGGGAACGGGCAGAGATGGCCAAGCATGTAGCGGTACTGATGGGCGGATTTTCCTCGGAGCGGCCGGTGAGCCTGGCTTCGGGCAACGCCTGCGCCGACGCTCTGGAGGCGGCCGGCTACCGGGTGACGCGGATGGACGTGGCGCGCGACATCGCCTCGGTCCTGAAGGATCTGGCGCCGGACGTCGCGTTCAACGCCCTGCACGGGCCCTATGGCGAGGACGGCACGATCCAGGGCGTCCTCGAATATCTGCAGATTCCCTACACCCATTCCGGCGTGCTCGCCTCGGCGCTGGCCATGGACAAGGAACGCGCCAAGATCGTCGCCAAGGCAGCCGGCATCGCCGTCGCCGAGGCGAAGGTGATGCACCGGCTGGACGCGGCCGTCGCCCATGTCATGCCGCCCCCATACGTCGTGAAGCCGGTGCGCGAGGGCTCGTCCTTCGGCGTCCTGATCGTGCGCGAGGACCAGTCGAAGCCGCCGCAGCAGCTCTACAGCGCCGACTGGCCCTATGGCGACATCGTCATGGTCGAGCGCTTCGTGGCCGGCCGCGAGCTGACCTGCGCGGTGATGGGCGATGTCGCGCTGGAGGTCTGCGAGATCATTCCGGAGGGACATTCCTTCTACGACTACGACTCGAAATACGCCCCCGGCGGTTCGCGGCACGTCGTTCCGGCCGGCATCCCGAAGCAGGTCTCGCGCCGCATTCAGGAATGGTCGCTCGCCGCGCACAAGGCGGTCGGCTGCCGCGGCGTGTCGCGCTCCGACTTTCGCTATGACGACCGTTTCGGCGAGGGCGGCGAGCTGATCTGGCTGGAGATCAACACCCAGCCCGGCATGACGCCGACCTCGCTCGTCCCCGACATCGCGGCGCAGGCCGGCCACTCCTTCCCCGAACTCTTGACCTGGATGGTGGAGGACGCGTCATGCAGCCGCTAATGCGCACCGCCTCGATGGCCGGTCCGAGCTACGCCATGCGCGCCGCGCCTTCCACGCCGCGGGGTCCGGCGGCGCCGGCGCCGACGCCGGGCCCGCTGGTGCTCGGCACGCTGCGGCTGTGGCGGCGCCTGTCGACCGGCGTCTCCTATGTCGCGGACCTGCCGCTGCCGCGCTTCGGCACGCTGGCGGCGATCGTCATCGGATCCGCGGTCGTCTTCGGCATCGCCCGCGGCAACCACACCGACGCGGTGCTGGACGCCATCGGCGCGCCGCTCGGCTTCTCGATCGATAACATCGATGTCGAGGGCAACAGCGAGACCTCGGAGATCGACGTTCTCCAGGCGCTCTGGGCGACCGGCGCGCACACGCTCCTGTCGCTGGACGCCTCGCAGGCGCGCCAGGCGATCGAGGCGATGCCCTGGGTCGATCGCGCCTCGGTCGCGAAGATCCTGCCCGACCGGGTGAAGATCACCCTGTCCGAGCACCACCCCTACGCGATCTGGCAGAACGGCGACGACTTCACCGTCGTCAACCGCGAAGGCAAGACGATCGTACCCTATACGCCCGGCCGTTTCGGCAATCTGCCGGTGGTCGTCGGCGTCGGCGCGGCGGACCACGCCGCCGAACTGATCGACGACATGGAAGCGGTCCCCGAGCTTCGCGCAAGGGTCAAGGCTTACATCAGGGTGGGTAACCGTCGCTGGGACCTGCAGCTGGAAAACGGCGTGATGATCCGGCTGCCCGAGGACAAACCGATAGAGGCGTTGGCAGAGGTCGATCGGATGGATCGGGAGAACGGATTGCTCTCGCGCGAAATCGTCGCCGTCGACATGCGGATCCAGGACCGGATGGTCATCAAGCTGACCCCGGACGCCCTGCAGCGCCGCAACGCTCGCCTCAAGGAGCGCGAGAAGCTTTTGAAGCGTGACCGGAAGGACAACCCGGTATGAGTCTGTTTTTCCGCGACAAGTCCGAACTGCCCCGCATGCGGGCGCTGCCGCGGCGCCGCTCCCGCGTCATCTCGGTCCTCGATGTCGGCTCGGAGAAGATCTCCTGCCTGATCGCGCGCCTGCGGCCGCGCCTGTCGAGCGAGATGCTGCCCGACCGCACCCATACGATCGAGGTGGTCGGCGTCGGCCATCACCGCTCGCGCGGCATCAAGTCGGGCGTCGTCGTCGATCTGGAGGCCGCCGAACAGGCGATCCGCCACTGCGTCGACGCGGCCGAGCGCATGGCCGGGCTCAGCGTCGAGTCGCTGATCGTGTCGGTCACCGCCGGGCGGCTGAAGAGCGTGCGCGGCTCCGCCGAGATCGAGGTGAACGGCGAGGTGTCGGCCTCCGACGTCTCGCGCGTCAACGCCGATGCGGCGCGGCTGTCGCTCGACGAGGGCCGGATCGCCCTCCACTCGATCGACTGCGACCTGGCGCTCGACGGCGAGGCCGGCCTGGAAAACGTCGTCGGCATGACCGGCGAGCGGCTGCGGGCCGACATGCACGTCCTGTCCGCGGAACAGACGCCGCTGCGCAATCTCGAGGCTGCGATCAACCGCGCCCATCTCGTCGTCGAGGCCTTCGTCGCGACGCCCTATGCCAGCGCGCTCTCGACCATGGTCGAGGACGAGGCGCAGATGGGCTCCGCCTGCATCGACATGGGCTCCGGCTCGACGACGATCGCGATCTTCCAGAACGGCCGCTTCGTCTATGCCGACTCGGTCGCCATGGGCGGCAGCCACATCACCATGGACCTGGCTCGCGGCCTGTCCATCCGGCCGGCCGACGCCGAGCGCCTCAAGGTCATGCACGGCTGCACGCTGAACGAGCTGATGGACGACGGTGAGCCGTTGCAGGTGACGCCGCTCGGCGACGACACCGGCGACCAGCCGATCATCGTCGCCCGCTCGCTGGTCGCCAAGATCATCCGGCCGCGGGTCGAGGAGACGCTGGAACTGGTCCGCGACCGGCTGGTGGCTTCCGGGCTCGGCCCGGTCATCGGCAAGCGCGTAGTCCTCACCGGCGGCGCCAGCCAGCTCGCCGGCCTGCCGGATACCGCTCGCGCCATCCTGCAGCGCAACGTCCGCCTGGGGCGGCCGCTGGGCGTGGCCGGGCTGAACCCGTCCAACAAGGGACCGGGCTTCGCGACCTCCGTCGGGCTGCTGATCTACCCGCAGGTCGCGCACCGCGAATACGTGGCCGACCGGTCGTTCGCGGCGCTGGCGATGACCGGCACGATGGGAGGCCGGTTCGGATCCTGGCTCCGCACGAGCCTTTGACGAGATGTGCGGCCAGTTCGACGGCCGGCCGCAGAACGAGAACGGTGCGCGCCGCGCGCCTAGGACAAGACCAATCGGCCGCGCGGCGAGACGGCCCGATCAGAAATTCGGAAGAGGAATGAAGGCATGAGCATCACTCTCAAGAAGCCGGACATCACCGAGCTGAAGCCCCGCATCACCGTCTTCGGTGTCGGCGGCGGTGGCTGCAACGCGGTCAACAACATGATCAATGCCGGGCTCGAGGGGGTCGAGTTCGTGATCGCCAACACGGACGCGCAGGCGCTTCGTTCCTCGCGCGCCGAGCGCATCATCCAGATGGGCGTGGCGGTGACCGAGGGCCTCGGCGCCGGCTCGCAGCCGGAAGTCGGCCGCGCCGCGGCGGAAGAGTCGATCGACGAGATCTGCGATCACCTGCTCGGCTCGCACATGTGCTTCGTCACTGCCGGCATGGGCGGCGGCACCGGCACCGGCGCGGCACCGGTCGTCGCCCGCGCGGCCCGGGAAAAGGGCATCCTGACGGTCGGCGTCGTCACCAAGCCGTTCCACTTCGAAGGCCAGCGGCGGATGCGCATTGCCGACCAGGGCATCGAGGCGCTGCAGAAGAACGTCGACACGCTGATCGTCATTCCGAACCAGAACCTCTTCCGCATCGCCAACGACAAGACCACCTTCGCCGACGCCTTCGGCATGGCCGACCAGGTGCTCTATTCCGGCGTCGCCTGCATCACCGACCTGATGGTCAAGGAAGGCCTGATCAACCTCGACTTCGCCGACGTCCGCTCGGTGATGCGCGAGATGGGCAAGGCGATGATGGGCACCGGCGAGGCTTCGGGCGAGGGCCGCGCGATGGCCGCGGCGGAGGCGGCGATCGCCAACCCGCTGCTCGACGAGACCTCGATGAAGGGCGCCCGCGGCCTGCTGATCTCGATCACCGGCGGCCGTGACCTCACCCTGTTCGAAGTCGACGAGGCGGCGACACGCATCCGCGAGGAGGTCGACCACGACGCCAACATCATCCTCGGCGCGACCTTCGACGAGAACCTGGAAGGCGTGATCCGCGTGTCGGTCGTCGCCACCGGCATCGACAAGGTCGAGCAGGAGATGGCGGCCCCGACGCGCCAGACGATGGCCGCGCCGGCTCCCACGCCGCGTCAGATGCCCGCCATGGCGGCTGCCCCGCAGGCCATGCCGCAGCCGGCGCCGGCCCCGCAGCCGGCCCCGACCTTCGCCGAGGTCGAGGACGACGTCGCCGCCGAGATCGAGGACGACTTCAGCGCCGCGCTGGAAGCCGAGATCTCGCAGGTCGGTGCCGCTCCGGCGCAGGCCCGTCGCCCGGCCGCTTCGGCCCAGCCGGCTGCTGCGGCTGCCACGCCGCGCATGCCGCGGGTCGAGGACTTCCCGCCGATGGTGCGCGCCGAGATCGAGACCCGCGCCGCTTCGCTGGAGCAGCAGGGCGACGAGCGGGGCCCGATGGGGCTGCTGCGGCGGCTGACCACCGGTCTGTCGCGCCGCGAGGAGGAGGAGCACCAGGCCGCCGCCGAGGCGCGTCCGGCCGGCGAGGCGCGCCGCCCCGCAGAGGCCAGCCCCTATGCCCCGCGCCGCGTCTCGGCGGAATCGGCAGCCCGTCCGGTCTCGCAGGTGCGCCCGGCCGGCGAGGACGATCAGCTGGAGATTCCGGCCTTCCTCCGCCGCCAAGCCAACTGACATCACAACTGTTGCGGTTGTACAACGCGGCCCGGCAAGCGATTGCCGGGCCGCTCTCGTTCCAACTATCTGAAAACATTAACCATTTGGGGTCATAATCGGGCTTCGCTTTAACAACGGGTAACGAAGCGTGATTTGGTCGAGACAGGGTGCCGGTCTACGACGTGACATGAGCAAGCGAGGAGCTTCCGGCGCTGCGGTCTGTGGGGGGTCGCACTGCGAAGGCCGGACGGTTCTTCGGTTTCGAGGGGTTCCATCCGTCGAGCGGACGTCACGCGTCTGGCACCACGCGGCGGGAAAGGTTGTCGATACGTGTTGATGTTCCAGCAGACGATCGGTTCGCGGATCGACTTCGCCGGTGTCGGTGTGCACGGCGGTCTCCCCGTCAAGCTTGCCCTGATCCCGGCGGAGGTCAACACCGGCGTCGTCTTCCATCTGGTCGACAAGCGCGGCATGCTGCACGAGATCAAGGCCGTCTCCGCCAATACGGCGCTGATGGACCTTTCGACTGTCGTCGGCGATCCCCGCGGCGCGCATGTCGCCACGATCGAGCATCTGATGGCCGCCCTCTACGCGATGGGCGTCGACAACGTCGTGGTCCGGATCGATGCGCACGAGACGCCGATCATGGACGGCTGCGCGGAAACCTACATCAAGGCGATCGAGGCGGCGGGCATTGTCAGCCAGCCGGCCAAGCGGCGCTATCTGCGCGTCCTGAAGCCGGTCTCGGTAGAGATGAACGGCATGCGCGCCGAGTATCGCCCGCACAACGGAACGCGCTTCGAGATCGAGATCGACTTCGCCAATCCGGCGATCGGTCGGCAGGTCTACGAGGCCGACCTCACCGCGGAGCGCTTCGCCCGCGATCTCTCCCGCGCCCGCACCTTCGGCTTCATGGCCGATGTCGAGCGGCTGTGGGCGGCTGGCTATGCCCTCGGCTCGTCGCTGGAGAATTCGGTGGTGCTCGCCGAGGACGGCCGCGTGATCAATCCGGACGGGCTGCGCTATGCCGACGAGTTCGTCCGCCACAAGACGCTGGACGCGGTCGGCGACCAGGCGCTCGCCGGTGTCCGGGTGCTCGGCTGCTACCGCTCCTATCGCGGCGGCCACAAGCTCAACGCGCTGGCGCTGCAGGCGCTCCTGGCCGATCGGCGGGCCTATGAGATCGTCGAGATGCCGTCGCGCCGGGTCGACCCGGTCCGGCATGCGCCGCTGGTCGCGGTCGCCGCGCCGGCCTATGGCCCGCAGGTGCTCTGAGCGCCGGCTGGGCCGCTGCGTCACAAAAAAGACGGCTTGATCCGGCTTCAGCGTTGTTCGCGCGAGAGCGTCGGCGTAAGAAGCCGGGCTCGGGGGAACGGCGCGAGGGGATGCAGACTCATATGAGCATCACGAAACAGAACGAAGCCGTCGGGCGCCGCGGACTGGCGCGCCTTGCTGTGGGCGTAGGCCTGGTGCTGGCCGGCGCCGGGCTGGCCGGCTGCCAGTCGAGCAAGTCCGACGTCGACGTCCTGGCGCTCGCCGCGCAGACCGATCCGCCGGACGTGCTCTACAATCAGGGCCTGGCCAACCTCGAGGGCGGCCGCCTCAGCGAGGCGGCGAAGAAGTTCGAGGCGATCGATCGCGAGCATCCCTATTCGGAATGGGCGCGCAAGGCGCTGGTGATGAACGCCTTCACCAGCTATCGCAGCGGCGACTACGATGGCGCGATCAACGCCGCCAAGCGCTATCTCAGCCTCTATCCCGGCACGTCGGAGGCGGCCTATGCGCAGTACATCATCGGCCTTTCCTATTATCGGCAGATTCCCGACATCACGCGCGACCAGACCAATGCGGCGCTGACCGCGGCGGCGATGCGCGAGGTGATCGACCGCTATCCGAATTCGGACTATGTCGAGGATGCCAAGACCAAGCTGCGGATCGCCCGCGACCAGCTCTCCGGCAAGGAGCTGCAGGTCGGCCGGTATTATCTGGAGCAGCGCGACTACATCGCCGCGATCAACCGCTTCAAGAACGTTGTCGACGTCTATCCGGAGACGCGCGAGGTCGAGGAGGCGCTGGCGCGCCTGACGGAGGCCTATTACGCGATGGGCCTGACGAACGAGGCGGAAGCCTCCGCTTCCGTGCTCGGGCAGAACTTCCCTGGCTCGCAGTGGTACAAGGATTCCTACGCGCTGCTGCAGTCGAAGGGCCTCCACCCGCAGGCCGGCGCGTCGTCGTCCTGGTTCGGCGCGGCCGGCCGGAAGATCGCGAGCGCCATTACCGGCGCCTGAGGCCGGGCGCAAGGGGCGCGGCATGAGAGGGATCCGGCGCGCCTGACGCCGGTCTCTCCCGGGCAGGACGCAAATTCCTCGCGGCGCCGGTGCAGGACCGGCGTCGAGCGCCTATTTCGTGTGCGCTGTTGCCATTCCGGCGGAGCCTCGTTACCGACGATCCGGCCATGCTGGTCCATCTTTCGATCCGCGACATCGTGCTCATCGAACGCCTCGACCTCGCTCTGGGGGAGGGGCTTTCCGTGCTGACCGGCGAGACCGGCGCCGGCAAGTCGATCCTGCTCGACGCCCTGTCCCTCGCGCTCGGCGGGCGTGGCGACGGCGGCCTGGTGCGCCACGGCGCCCGGCAGGGCGAGATCAGCGCCGTCTTTGACCTCGCGAGCGACCACAAGGTCCGCCGGATCCTCTCGGAGAACGGCTTCGACGACGACGGCGACGTCGTCCTGCGGCGCATCCAGAGCGCCGACGGGCGCACCCGCGTCTTCATCAACGACCGACCCTCCAGCGTCGCACTGATGCGACAGGTCGGGCTGGAACTGGTCGAGATCCACGGCCAGCACGACGACCGCGCGCTGGTCGACCCGGCGGCGCATCGCGAACTGCTCGACCAGTACGGCGCCCTGCAGCCCGAGACGGCGGCCGTCGCGGCCGCCTTCGCCGCCTGGCGCGGCGCAAGGGACGCGCTCGCCAAGCACCGCGCCAAGGTCGAGGCCGCGGCGCGGGAGGCGGATTTCCTGAGGAGCGCCGTCGAGGAACTCTCCGACCTTGCGCCGGTCGCCGGCGAGGAGGAGGAGCTCGCCGAGCGGCGCCAGGTGATGATGCGCTCGGAAAAGATCGCCACCGACGTCAACGACGCGCATGAGGAACTGTCCGGCACCGCCTCGCCGATCCCGCCGCTCGCGGGGCTTCTGAAGCGCCTCGACCGCAAGCGCGACGAGCTGCCCGGCCTGCTCGACGAGGCGATCGAGCGGCTCGACACGGCGCTCGATGCGCTGTCCGACGCGCAGATGAGCCTGTCGAACGCGCTGCGCTCGCTGGAATTCGATCCGCGTGCGCTGGAGGAGACCGAGGAGCGGCTGTTCGCGCTGCGCGCCGCCGGCCGCAAGTTCAACGTCGCGGTCGACGACCTGCCGGAGCTGGCGGCGAAGATGATCGGCGACCTCGCCGAACTCGACGCCGGCGAGGAACGGCTCGGCCAGCTGGAGCGCGAGGTCGCGGAAAAGCGCGGGCAGTTCGACCGGCTGGCGGCCGACCTGTCTCAGAAGCGGCAGACGACGGCCCGGCTGCTGGAGGCGGCGGTGATGGCGGAGCTGCCGGACCTGAAGCTCGAGCGCGCCGCCTTCATCGTCGAGATGGCGAGCGATCCGGCCGCGGCCTCGGCCGCCGGCATCGACGAGGTCGAGTTCCATGTGCGCACCAATCCCGGCACCCGCGCCGGTCCGATGATGAAGGTCGCCTCGGGCGGCGAGCTGTCGCGCTTTCTGCTGGCGCTGAAGGTGGCGCTGGCGGACCGCGGCTCGGCGCCGACGCTGGTCTTCGACGAGATCGACACCGGCGTCGGCGGGGCGGTGGCGGACGCGATCGGCCGGCGCCTGGCGCGGCTCGCCGGCACCGTGCAGGTGCTGGCGGTCACCCACGCGCCGCAGGTCGCCGCGCGGGCGGCGAGCCATCTCCTGATTTCCAAGGCGAGCACCGGCGGCGCCGAGGAGGAGCGGGTCGCGACGCGGGTGGCCCTGATCGGCGACGACGGACGGCGCGAGGAGATCGCCCGCATGCTGGCCGGCGAGAGCGTCACCGACGAGGCGCGGGCCGCGGCGGCCCGGCTGATCGGCGCGGACGGGCGTTAGGCCTGCTTCGCCGGATCCGCGCTTGCCGGACGCGTTGCCGCGACCAGATCGCCGAGTGACAGCCTGGCGGCGCGATCGGGGCCGCGGCTGCTTCGATGGGGGGAGGGGACGGGCATGCCGAGCGACAAGACGATCCTGATTGCCGGCGCCGGCCCCGTCGGCCTTGCCGCCGCCGTGGAACTCGCCCGGCGCGGCATACGTGTCCGCATCGTCGACGCCGAGGCCGGGCCGACGCCGGACAACCAGTCGCGCGCGCTCGCCGTGCTGCCGACGACGCTGGCGATCCTGGAGGCGTCCGGTGTCGCGGAGCGGCTGATGGCGGAGGGGGGCCGGATCCTCGGCGCCGAGTTCTGGCGCGACGGCCGCAAGCTCTTCGCCGTGTCCCTCGAAAGCGCCCGCACGCCGACGCCCTTCATCCTGTCGCTGCCGCAGGCGCGCACCGAGCGCATCCTGATCGACTGGCTCGGCGAGCATGGCGTCGCGGTGGAATGGAACGTCTCCGTCACCGATATCGGCGAGACGCACCGGCCGACGGCCACGCTGTCGACCGGCGAGACCGTGTCGGCGGACGCGATCCTCGGCTGCGACGGCGTGCACTCGCGCGTGCGCGAGGCGATCGGCATCCCCTGGAAGGGCGAGGGCTATCCCGGCGACTTCTCGCTCGCCGACGTCAAGTTCTCGACCCCGATCGATCCCCATCATGCGCAGATCACCATGAAGGCCGCCGGCGGCGGCGCGGCGCTCCTGCCCTTCGGCGAGCACGAGGCGCGGCTGATCGGCACAACCGCGACGCCCGCGACCCTGCTGGAAGGGCTGGCCGGAATTTCCGAAGTGGTCTGGACCTCGCGCTTCCACGTCGCGTTCCGCCGCGCCGAGCGCATGGCGAAGGGCCGGGTGTTCCTGGCGGGCGACGCGGCGCATGTCCACTCGCCGGTCGGCGGCCGCGGCATGAACCTCGGCATCTGGGACGCGGCGACCTTCGCCTTCCTCTACGCGCAGGGCCGCGAGACGGAATACGAGACCAAGCGCCTGCCGGTAGTCGACGCCGTCCTGAAGGCGACGCGGGAGATGACCGACCTCGTCAGCCATCCGCCGGCGCTGGCGAAGATGCTGCTGCCGCTCGGCATGCCGCTTGCCGGCCGGCTGCCCTTCCTGCGCCGGCCCCTCGCCGAGCGCGTCCTCGCCCTTGACCTGCCGCAGCCGGAATGGCTGTGATCACCGCGGCTTGCGCCCCATCAGAGCATGATAGTCGCGGCCGCCATAGACGACGTCGATGATTTCGACATGATCGTCCGCCAGGCGATAGAGAATCGCTGCGGATCGTTCGAACGCTATCAGCCGGATGCCCTCGCCGAGCTCGGGCCGCAATACACCGCCCTGCGGCGCGTCGCCGATCTTCCGGCAGCGACGTTCGATGCGGTCGATGAAGCCGAGCGCAATCTCGGCGGAGCCGGAGGCCTCGGCGACATAGCGCGCGACTTCGGTCAGTGATGCGATGGCCGACTCCGTCAGCCGGACCGGACGTCTTCTCAAGTTTCGCCGCTGCGGCTGACGAGATCGCGGCGAATTCGCGCGAAGGCCTCGTCGGACGGCACAGACGGTCGTGGGTCGTCGAGGGCGCGGCGCACTCTCGCCCTGATGCCTTCGAGGCGCCGCTCCCGATCCTGTTCGAAATATGCGGTAAGGGCCTGTTCGACCAACTCGTCCGCCGTGGCGACGTTGCCGGATTCGACCGCGACGGCGATTTCCCGCATCAGGTCGTCGGGGAGGGTGACGTGGAGAAGATCGGCCATATCGGACTGCAATCCCTGCGGACGTTGTCCTTGAAAATGCGGTAGATGCGGCTCTAGAGCAAGCTTGCGGCGAACCGCCCGAAAGGGCGTGGCACGGCCGCGCCCTCAGGATGACGGGAGGGCGAGGAAGGCGGGGGTTCCGATGGCGCAGAAACCGGTCGAAGATCTGACGGAGAACGAGGCGGCGGAGGAGCTGGCGCGCCTGGCGGCCGAGATCGCCGGACACGACCGGCGCTACTTCCAGGAGGATGCGCCCACCGTCTCGGACGCCGAATACGACGCGCTGCGCCGGCGCAATGCCGCGATCGAGGCGCGTTTCCCGGAACTCATCCGCGAGGACTCGCCCTCGGCGCGCGTCGGATCGGAGGTTTCGGAGAAGTTCGGCAAGATCCGCCATGCGCTGCCGATGCTCTCGCTGGACAATGCCTTTTCCGACGAGGACGTGCGCGATTTCGCCAGGCGCGTCCGGCGCTTCCTGAAGCTTGCGGAGGATGCGCCGCTGGCGATCACGGCGGAGCCGAAGATCGACGGCCTGTCGCTCTCCCTGCGCTACGAAGGCGGCGCGCTGGTCTCTGCCGCGACGCGCGGCGACGGCACCACGGGCGAGGACGTCACCCGCAATGCCCGGACGGTCACGGACATCCCGAACCGGTTGAAGGGCGAGGCGCCGGACGTCTTCGAGGTGCGCGGCGAGGTGTATATGAGCCATGCGGGCTTTGCGGCGCTGAACGAGCACCAGGCGGAGACCGGCGGGCCGGTCTACGCCAACCCGCGAAACGCCGCGGCCGGGTCGCTGCGCCAGCTCGACGCGGGCATCACGCGGCAGCGCGGGCTGAAATTCTTCGCCTATGCCTGGGGCGAGGCGAGCGCGGTGCCGGGCGAGACGCAGACCGAGGTCGTCGCGGCGCTCGGGCGAATGGGCTTTCCCGTCAATCCGCTGATGGCCCGCTTCGATACGATCGAGGGGCTGATCGCGCATTACCACGCGATCGAGGAGAAGCGCTCCAGCCTCGGCTATGACATCGACGGCGTGGTCTACAAGGTCGACGACCTCGCGCTCCAGCGCCGCCTCGGCTTCGTCTCGCGCTCGCCGCGCTGGGCGATCGCGCACAAGTTCCCGGCCGAGCAGGCGACGACCGTGCTGCATGCCATCGAGATCCAGGTCGGGCGCACCGGCGCGCTGACGCCGGTCGCCAAGCTCGACCCTGTGACCGTGGGCGGCGTGGTCGTGCAGAACGCCACGCTGCACAATGCCGAGGAGATCGAGCGGCTGGACGTGCGGGTCGGCGACACGGTCAAGATCCAGCGGGCCGGCGACGTCATCCCGCAGGTGCTCGGCATCGTGCCGGAGAAACGGCCGGCGGGTGCGGAGCCGTTCTCGTTCCCGTCCGTCTGCCCCTGCGAGCTGAAGACCGAAGTGGTGCGCGAGGAGACCGCGTCCGGCGCGCAGAGCGTCGTCCGGCGTTGCACCGGCGAGTTCGCCTGTCCGTTCCAGCGGCGCGAGCATCTGAAGCTCTTCGTCTCGCGCAAGGCCTTCGACATCGAGGGGCTGGGCGACAAGCAGATCGATCTCTTCTACGACGACCCCGACTTCCGGGTCCGCACGCCCGCCGACATCTTCAAGATGCGCGGGCGGAACGAGGCGGGGCTGAAGAAGCTGAAGGACAAGGAGGGGTTCGGGGAGGTCTCGGCCCGGAACCTCTTCGACGCGATCGAGGCGCGCCGGACGATCGCGCTCGACCGGCTGATCTTCTCCCTCGGCATCCGCCACGTCGGCGAGGCGACGGCGAAGACGCTCGCACGGGCCTACGGAACCTTCGACGCCTTCCACGCGGCGGCCATGAAGGTCGCCGAAGGGGACGCGGAAGCGGCCGCCGAGATGGACGCGCTGGAGGATATCGGCGAGGCGGTGATCACGGCCGTGTCGCGCTTCTTCTCTGAAGAGCACAACCGCAAGCTCGTTGAGGAACTCGTCGCCGAGCTCGACGTCCAGGAGGCGGAGAAGCCGGCGGCGACGTCGCCGGTCTCCGGCCAGACGATCGTCTTCACCGGCTCGCTGGAGAAGATGACGCGGGACGAGGCGAAGGCGATGGCCGAGGCGCTGGGCGCCAAGGTCGCCGGCTCGGTGTCGAGGAAGACCGACCTCGTCGTCGCCGGGCCGGGCGCCGGATCGAAGCTCGCCAAGGCCTCCGAACTCGGCATCGAGGTGATCGACGAGGACGCCTGGTTCGCGCGGATCGGCCGAAAGGTGCCGGAAGCGGATCCGGCCGCATGAGGCTCGGCGGCGAGCCGGCCCCCTCGAAGCCGATGCCGCGGTGCGATGCAGGCCTGCCACGCGCCGGCATAATCGCTTCCCCAGGCTGACGAACGGGTTGTCCCGCGCCCTTCGGCGGGCGACACTGCGGCTCTATCCAATTGGGAAATCACGATGCCCTTTCGCCTGCCGCGCCCTTCGCGTTCCGGCCTCGCCCTCCTGTTTCTGGCCGGTATCGCCGCTCCCGGAGCAGCTTTCGCCAAGCCGGCGGCCGAGCCCCACCACGCGGTCACACAGTCGTCGCACGCCGCCAAGCCGGCTCCGGAATCTGCCGCGCCCGATGCTGCCGAGCCGGAGGGTGCGCCGACGATCATCGGGCCGAACGACCGCGACGCGATCCTGAAGATGGCGAAGGGCTACGGCGATGCGGAGCTGACCAAGGTCGAGAGCGGCGATCCGGTGATCATCGGCTCGATCAACGGCACCGACTACCAGCTGTTCTTCCTCGGCTGCACCAAGCACGCCGACTGCAAGATCCTCGACTTCTACGCGATCTGGAACCAGCGCGACGTCGCCCTCGACACGATCAACGACTGGAACGCCTCGCAGCCGTTCAACAAGGCCTATCTGTCGGACGACGGCCTGCCGGTGGTCGAACTCGATCTCTCGACCGTCGGCCTGACGTCGGCGGCGCTCGCCGACACCTTCGACCGCTGGACGATCGCGCTGGCGCAGTTCCCGCGCGCGGTCCTCGACGCCGGGCAGTAGCCGAACGGCGCGTCTTCGCGAACCCGCCTCGACGGCGGCGGCCGGCGGCGTTACATGCCGGCCCTTCGCCAACGGCTCCGAGCGCTGTCTTGCCTGATTCCCGCCGATCCGAACGCGCCGCCGCACTGCGCGCGGTAGCCCCCGTGCTCCTCGCCATCATGCCCTTCGGCATCGTCTATGGCGCGATCGCGGTCGGCTCCGGCCTGACCATCCTGCAGGCGATGGGCTTTTCCGTCTCGGTCTTCGCCGGCGCCTCGCAGCTCGCAGCGATCCAGATCCTCGGCGCCGGCGGGCCGGTCTGGTCGGCGCTTCTCACCATCGTGGCGCTGAACTTTCGCCACGTGCTCTATTCCGCCTCGATGGGGCGGCATCTCGGCCGCTTCTCGGCGGTGGAGAAGGCGGCGGCGTTCTATGTGCTGGTCGACCCGGTGTTCGGCGCGGCGGAGGTGCGGGCGAGCGAGCGGCCGCTGACGAAATCGTTCTATTTCACCTATGGCGCGATCATCTACACCGGCTGGCAGATCGCCTCGCTGATCGGCGCCGTCTTCGGGTCGCTGATCGAAGACCCCAAGGCCTTCGGCCTCGACTTCGTGCTGCCGGTCTATTTCCTGGCGCTGGTCATGACCTTCCGCAAGCGCGGCCAGTTCTACCCCGTGGCACTGACGAGCCTCCTCGTCTCGATGCTGGTCTATCTGACCCTCGGGCCGCCCTGGCATGTCAGCATCGGCGGTCTGGCCGGCATCGCGGTGGGGGCGATGGTGGGCGGATCCGGCGAGGCGGCGGAGGAGACGACCGGCCATGCATGACATCTGGCTGGTGATAGCCCTCGGCGGCGTCCTGACCTATCTCACGCGGGTCGGCGGCCACCTGATCGTCGCCCGCATCGGCCAGATTCCGCCGCGCGCCGCCGCCGCGCTCGACGCGGTTCCGGCGGCGGTGCTGACGGCGATCGTCGGGCCGGTGCTCGTCTCCGGCGACTGGCCCGAGCGCATCGCGATCCTCGCCTGCCTCTTCCTGTCCTTGCGGCTGCCGCTGATCGTCACGGTGGTGATCGGTACGGCGGGCGTGGCGTTCGCCCGTGCCGCCGGGTTCTGATTTCCCGGCGCGGCACGGGCTGGACGGCGGCTCAGGCCGGCCGGACGATCCGCTTCAACACGTCGGTCTTGAAGTAGAACTGCTGGACCAGCGCCCCGATGATGTGCACGCCCACCAGAATGAGCAGCGGGGTCCAGAAGAAGGTGTGGATCTCGCCGATCTCGCGGCTGCCCGAGAACCAGGCGATCAACCCGGCGATCGGCATGACGATCAGGATCGCATAGATCAGGAAGTGGGTGACCTTGGCGAGCCACAGCGCCCAGTTCGGCTCTTCGCCCGGATGCTCCGGGCGGCCGCGGGCGTAGCGGTCCCACAGGCGCACGAGGGCGGCGACCAGCACCAGCGTCCCGAAGACGATATGGACCCAGGCGAGGGTGACGGCGGAGGAGTCGACCGGCGTGCCGCGGTGCATCGCGCGCCAGACATGGGTCATCCAGTCGCTGTCGATGTACTGGATGATGATGAACAGGACGATGAGCCAGTGCATCGTGATGTTGAGGGCGGTCCAGCCTTCTCTGCGGGGGGCGGAAAGCGACATGCGGCATCCTTTCGGGTCGTTGCCCATGGCCGGCGGCCGCTCCTTTCGGGAACGGCCGCGGTCTGGCAGAAGCGAGAGCAGTCCGCCGAGCGAAGCGGCGGAACCGGAACAGGGTCGCGGCCAAAGATCATTCCGCAATGCGGCAGATCAAGTTTAGAACCGTTACACATTGCTGCGATCTGTAGGAGCGACAGCTTCCCGACAGGTCGCGCGGCCCGGCTGCGCCACCCTGCCGCAGGGCCCGGCGCGTCCGGGAGGCTCGCGAGGTCAGCGGGCGAGGGTGCGGGTCGCCGCGTCGATCCCGGCGAGCGTCAGCGGGAACATGCGCCCGCCGATCGCCTCCCGGACCATGTCGGTGGACTGGGCATATGCCCACTGGCGCTCGGGCAGCGGATTGAGCCAGACCGTCCGCGGCCACTGCCGCACGAAGCGCTCGAGCCAGACGGCACCCGGCTCGGCGTTCCAGTGCTCGACCGAGCCGCCCGGCATCATGATCTCATAGGGGCTCATCGCCGCATCGCCGACGAACACCGCCTTGTAGTCCGGCCCGTAGGTGTGGAGCACGTCCATCGTCGGGATCGTTTCCTGGTGGCGGCGGCGATTGTCCTTCCACAGCCGCTCATAGGGGCAGTTGTGGAAGTAGAAGAAGTCGAGGTGCCTGAACTCCGACCGCGCGGCGGAGAACAGTTCCTCGACCTCGCGGACATGGTCGTCCATCGAGCCGCCGACATCGAGGAAGAGCAGGACCTTCACCGCGTTGCGCCGCTCCGGCCGTGTCTTCACGTCGAGATAGCCGTGCTCGGCGGTCGAGCGGATCGTGCCGGGAAGATCGAACTCGTCCTGCGCGCCCTCGCGCACCCAGCGCCGCAACCGCTTCAGCGCAACGCGGATGTTGCGGGTGCCGAGCGCCACCTCGTCGTCGAAGTCGCGGAATTCGCGCCGGTCCCAGACCTTGACGGCGCGGCGATGCCGGCTCTCCGCCTGGCCGATCCGCACCCCTTCCGGATTGTAGCCATAGGCGCCGAAGGGCGAGGTGCCGCCGGTGCCGATCCACTTAGAGCCGCCCTGGTGCCGGCCCTTCTGCTCGGCGAGGCGCTCTTTCAGCGTCTCCATCAGCTTGTCGAAGCCGCCGAGGCTCTCGACCAGCGCCTTCTCTTCCGCGGTGAGGTGCTGCTCGACGAGCTTGCGCAGCCATTCCTCCGGCAGGTCGCGGGCGTCGAGCCCGCCTTCGCCGGACACCGCCGCGACACCCCTGAAGACGTCCGCGAACACCCGGTCGAAGCGGTCGACGAAGCGCTCGTCCTTCACCAGCGTCGTCCGCGCGAGATAGTAGAAGCCTTCGACGTCGTAGGTGACGAGGTCGGCCCGCATAGCGCCCAGCAGGGCCAGATGCTCATGCAGCGTGACCGGGACGCCGGCCTCGCGGAGCTTGAGGAAGAAGGTCAGGAACATCGGCGAAGGGTAGGACATCCGGCCGCGCAAGTCAGCTTTCCCGGCGCTCGTCGAGAGGATGGTATTGCGGTTGCAGTTCCTCGTGGCAATACGCATGCTGTTACGACGAATTGCGTGCACTGCGCCATTGGCGTATAGGAGAGGGAGCCGAGCGTGCCGCGGAGGCTGGACGTCGAGATCGCCGAGACACGACGGTTTCAGCTCGACTGTGCGCTGTACGGGCTCTCGGAGGCTGCCAAGCTCAGGGCGCTCGTCCAGATGGAAAGCGATCCGGCGATCGGACGATCTCGCGCGGACAAGCCATCGCTGTGGGAGTGGGAATTAGGCGAGTTCAGTATCACCTACGCCCTTGCCGGCGAGATGAACAAGATCGTGCTGCTGGAACTGCGTCCGCGCGTCGAAAAGCCGACGCAGTTGCTGAAGCGCACGTGGGAGGCGATCGACCGGATCAACGCGCTGAAGCGCCTGTTCGGATTATGATGGACGAGCTGCGATGATGAGCAAAAAGACCGCCGAACAGGCCTCGGCCGATCTGGCCGAATCTCTCGAGCAGGCGCTGAAGTGGTTCCAGGGCGACGCGTCCGAGGTCAAGGTCCACCGCTTCACCGTCGAAGTCCCGGACATCCTGGAACTGCGGCGCAGGCTGGACCTGACGCAGGAAGCGCTGGCGGCCAAGATCGGCGTCCCCGTCGGTACGCTGCGCAACTGGGAGCAGGGGCGGCGCTATCCCACCGGCCCGGCGCGGGTCCTGCTCAACGTCCTCTCCCGCGAGCCGGAGACCGTGATGGCGGCCATCGCCGCGTCCGAGACGGTCGAGGCGGCGGAGTAGCGGCGGCGACCGGCTGTCGCGGCCGGTCCGACATCTCGCGCCGGCAGCTGCGCAGCTTCGCGCCCGTCACGAATTCATCGCTGCCCATGGTCCCGCCGCCGCGAGAGGAAGCGGCCATCGGCTGACGCAGACAATCTTCGGGAGGACATCCAATGACGCTCCAGCTCTTCGATCTGACCGGCCGTACGGCGCTGGTCACCGGCTCCAGCCAGGGCATCGGCTATGCCCTCGCCGAAGGTCTCGGCGGCGCCGGCGCGCGGGTTGTGCTGAACGGCCGCGATGCCGGCAAGCTCGCGGCCGCTGCGGGCCGGCTCCGGGAGAAGGGCCTGGACGTCTCGACCTTTGCCTTCGACGTGACCGATGCGGACGCGGTGACGGAGGCCGTCGCCGGGATCGAACAGACGGTCGGGCCGATCGACATCCTCGTCAACAATGCCGGCATCCAGCGCCGCGGGCCGCTCGAGGACTATCCGGTGGAGACGTTCCGCGAGATTCTCAAAGCCAATGTCGAGTCGGTCTTCCTCGTCGGCCAGGCGGTGGCCCGCCACATGATCCCGCGCGGCCGCGGCAAGATCATCAACATCGCCAGCCTGCAGAGCGAGGCGGCGCGCTATTCAATCGCGCCCTATACGGCCACCAAGGGCGCCGTGAAGAACCTCACGCGCGGCATGTGCACCGACTGGGCGCGCCATGGCCTGCAGATCAACGCGATCGGCCCCGGCTATTTCGAGACGCCGCTGAACCAGGCGCTGATCGACGATCCCGTCTTCGACAAATGGCTGAAGACGCGCACGCCCGCCGGGCGCTGGGGCAAGGTCGAGGAACTGCAGGGCGCCGCGATCTTCCTCGCCTCAGCGGCTTCGGACTTCGTCAACGGCCAGATCCTCTATGTCGACGGCGGCGTGCTGGCGACGCTGTAGGAGGCGGCGGAGCGAAAGCTCCACCTCTAATTGCAGTCTCAGTGAATCGTTAAGACGACCTTGCGACGCTGGGGCAATGGACCCGGCGCTGCTCCGCGACCTGCAATCGAAGACTGCCGCGATCGCCGGATCGTGGTGGCGCGACGACCGGCGCAACTGGCGCGCCTATTGCGGCATCCCGATGCGGCGGCGTCGCGGGAAGGGCGGGTCCCAGCCGCCGACCCTCGCCACGCGCGATCACGTGATCCCTAAAGCCCATGACGGCGGCTTGCTGACGATCCCGGCCTGCCGCAGCTGCAACGCGGCCAAGGGCCGGCTGTCTCTGCCGGAGTTTCTCGAAACGGACGCCTTCCGGGCCGTGAGGCGTCACCGCCATCGCCATCAATGGCCGCTGCACGACCTCTGGACCGCAGTCGGCATCGCCGCCTTGCGGAAGGTGAGCGTGCTCGCCGTAGCGGCGAAGTCGGTCGAGACCGCATCCGCGCCTTCGGCGGTCATTGCTCGGGCAGCCGCGTCCGATCCGTCAGCGATGGTCGAAACACCCGGCCGCGGCCTGCCGCGGCGGGTATGATACCAGACGCTGCGCCGGCATCCGGAACGGTGCGGGGAGCGGACGGAAGGCGTCCTGATCTCAGCCGGTCTCGCCCTTCGCTCTGGCTTCCAGGG
The DNA here is from genome assembly GCF_041027365.1 of Jiella sp. M17.18. Lineage (NCBI taxonomy): Bacteria > Pseudomonadati > Pseudomonadota > Alphaproteobacteria > Hyphomicrobiales > Aurantimonadaceae > Jiella > Jiella sp. M17.18. Next base: position 79,737 of record NZ_JBFTEH010000001.1, read on the forward strand.
GCGGACGCCGCGATGTCGGCTGCCTTGCCTCGACCTCAGATGGTGATCTCGCCGGTGAGGTAGAGCACCGCCTGTCCGGACACCACGACCGTCTCGCCGTCGAGCCGGCAGCGAAGGTCGCCGCCGCGCTTCGAGACCTGCCTTGCGGTGAATTCCGTCTTGTCGAGACGCTCCGCCCAGTAGGGGACCAGCGCGCAGTGCGCCGACCCCGTGACCGGGTCCTCGTCGATGCCGGCCTTCGGCGCGAACATGCGCGAGACGAAGTCGACCGCGTCGCCGCGCGCCGTCGCGATGATGTTGCGCGGGGGGAGATCGGCAATCGCGCGGAAATCCGGCTGGAGTTCGCGCACCTCCGCCTCGCTGGCATAGACCGCCAGCCAGGAGACGTCGTCCGGCACGGCGATCTCGACCACGGCGCGGGGCTGCGCGCCGAGCGCGGGAGCGACTTCCTCGGCGGAGACCGAGCCGGTCTGCTCGCGTAGGGGGAATCGCATGTCGAACCAGCCGTCGGCACCGCGCGTGACCGTCAGTTCGCCCGACTGGCGCGTGACGAAGGTGAGCGTCTGCGCCGCTTCGCCGAGGACCTCGACGAGGACGAAGGCGGTGGCGAGCGTCGCGTGGCCGCAGAGCGGCACCTCGACCGTCGGCGTGAACCAGCGGAGCTCGAAGCGCCCCGGGCCGGCCGGCACGAAGAACGCCGTCTCGGAGAGATTGTTCTCGGCCGCGACGGCGAGCAACGTCTCGTCCGGCAGCCAGGCGTCCAAGGGAACGACGGCCGCCGGGTTGCCGGCGAAGCGCCGGGCGGTGAACGCGTCGACCTGATAGAGGGGCAGGGTGGGCATGATGCGGCTCCGGCTCGGATGGCTCTATACGCCCAGGCTTAGAACCGGGCATGGCTGCTGATAAGCCCCCGGCCGAACTTTCCGCCCCGGGTTCGGCGAAGGCGAGGCGCGAGCCGCCCCGCAGGCGCAGGTTCCCCGAAGACGGGCGAGGCAGGCGAACCGTCCCGCCGCCCCGCCGCGGCGATCCCGATCAGTCGCTCATCGAGCTCATGGCGTCCTCGACGGTCGCGTCGGGATTGTCCTTGCAGTAGCTGGCGATCTGGTTGCCCATATTGGTCATGCCGTCGCTGGTGACGTCTTCCGTGGAATCGGCCCCCGCCGAGGCGGTGCCGTCGGTCTGCGCTCCGGAGGACGCGTCCGCCGCGGCCGCCATCTTGGTGATCGCCTTCATCCGGGCGTTGGCGCTCATCTTCGCATACTGCTTGCAGGTCATGGTGCCGTCGCCGCCGGACGACGGGGCGGACTGGGCGAGGGCGCCGGAGGTCACGGATGTCGTCATCGCGAAGGCCAGGAGGACGGGAAGCTTCTTCATCGCAAGATTCCTTGGATTGTGCCGCGACAGGCGGCGTTTTGGCGGAATGTAGGGCGACGGCCGGCGGAAGCGCTGGCCGTCAGAGAAGAAGAGACCTCGCCCGCGACCTGAAACCTTCGCTGGCTGAGGGTCGGCCGCTCGCCACGCGGGAGTGCCGCCAGCCCGTGCCGCGAGAGGCGATGGCGGCCCGGCGTCGATCCCGCGAAAAACTGTTGGCCGGGAAAAGATCCCGCTCCAGTTAGATGAGGAGACAGGTCACAGGCCCTTCTCCGGAAGATCCCATGGTCGGGCCGGAGCAACCATGGAAAGGTTCCCCGTTTGTCGGAAGTCCGGATCAGCCGCCTCGGCCCATTTCCTCATGTGAGCGTCCCGGTGTTCGCGTCATCGGCCGCGCTGATACTCGGCTTCATCCTCTTCGGCGTCATCGCGCCGGACGTCGCGAACACGGTGTTCCAGGGCGCGCAGAAGTGGATCGCCTACGACTTCGGCTGGTTTCTCGTGCTGGTGACGAATGCGGCGCTGGTGCTGACCGTCTACATCGCCTTCAGCCGCTTCGGCGACATCCGCCTGGGGCACCAGACCGAGACGCCGGAATACAGCCTGTTCTCCTGGGTTGCGATGCTGTTCTCGGCCGGCATCGGCATCGGCCTTCTCTACTGGGCCGTGGCCGAGCCGCTCTACCACTTCTTCGCGCCGCCGGTCGGCGAACCGCAGTCTGTCGAGGCCGCCAAGCAGGCGATGGTGCTCGCCTTCTTCGACTGGGGACTGCACGGCTGGGCGATCTACTGCATCGTCGCGCTGTCGCTCGCCTATTTCCACTATCGCCACGGCCTGCCGCTCTCGATCCGCTCGGCGCTCTATCCACTGATCGGCGAGCGCATCTACGGACCGATCGGCCACGCGGTCGACACGCTCGCCGTGTTCGGGACGATGTTCGGCGTTGTCACCTCGCTCGGCCTCGGCGTCATGCAGATCGATTCCGGGCTGCAGACGATCTTCGGCCTGCCGGATTCGATCTATGTCCAACTCGTGCTGATCGCGATCATCACCGGCTTCGCGACAATCTCGGTGATGGCCGGCCTCGACGGCGGCATCAAGCGCATCTCCAACCTCAACATCTATATCAGCTTCCTGCTGCTCGGCTTCGTCGTCATCGTCGGTCCGACGCTCTTCATCTTCGACAGCTTCATCGAGAATGTCGGCAACTATATCGGCGGCCTCGTCCACTGGAGCTTCTGGCTGGAATCCTATTCGGGCACGGACTGGCAGGTCGACTGGACGCTGTTCTACTGGGCCTGGTGGATCTCCTGGTCGCCCTTCGTCGGCATCTTCATCGCGCGCATCTCGCGCGGGCGCACGATCCGCGAGTTCCTGCTCGGCGTGCTCCTGATCCCGACGACCATCCTGTTCTTCTGGTTCACCGCCTTCGGGGGCACCGCGATCAAGATGGAGCTCGAGGGCAATCCCGGGCTGATCGAGGCCACCAAGGAGAGCTACGGCAGCGCGATCTTCAAGCTGATCGAGTTCCTTCCCGGGACCTCGGTCATCGGCGTGGTGATCGTCGTGATGATCGTCATCTGGTTCGTGACGTCCTCCGACAGCGCCAGCTTCGTCATCGACATGCTGACCGCCGGCGGCCACGCCAACCCGCCGAAGATCCAGCGCCTGTTCTGGGCGATCAGCGAGGGCGTGGTCGCGGCGATCCTTCTCGTCGCGGGCGGGCTGAAGGCGCTGCAGGCGGCGGCCGTCGTCGCCGGCTTCCCCTTCGCCTTCGTGCTGTTGACCATGATGTACTCGCTGCTGCGCGGCCTCGGGCGCGACCGGCTGGTGCTCTACCGCTACGAACAGTGGTACCGCACCGAACAGGAGGCGGAGGTGAACGCGCCGGACGCCTACAAGGACGAGCACGCCCTGACGGGGCCGCCGGCGCTCGCCAGGGAGGCCTGAGGCGGGCCTTCCGGCAGCAGCTAGGCGCTTCCCGCGCGGACGACCGCGGACCGGCGCCGGCGCAGAAAGGCGGCGGCGGCCGCTCCCCTGTGCAATCCCGCTCCGGCTGCCTATATCGGTCTCGCCCCGCGCCCGCGGCGCACGCCTTCGTGCGCCCATCGCCGCCGTCTTCGGGCGTCGTGGGATTGGCCCAAGCAGGAAAGTCCGCGGATGTTCTCGTTCTTCGAGAGGATGGTCGATGCGTTCCCCGAGCGCGAGCTGACGAAGCCGCCTTCGGGCGGCCTCTTCTCGTTCATCTGGTTCTTCGCGCGGCCGGTCTGGACGCTGCTCCTCGCCCTTTCGCTCTGCACCGCGGCGATCTCGGTGATCGAAGTCTCGCTGTTCTCCTTCCTCGGTCACATCGTCGACTGGTTCGACGGTGCGACGCCTCAGACCTTCCTCGCCGAGCGCGGCTGGGAACTCGCCGCGATGGGCGCGGTGGTCCTGGTGCTGCTGCCGGGCATCCAGCTGATCGACGGGCTGGTGAACTTCCAGGCGATCTTCGGGAACTTCCCGATGCGCTTCCGCTACCTGATGCACCGCTGGCTGCTCGGGCACTCGCTCGGCTTCTTCCAGGACGAGTTCGCGGGCCGCGTCTCGCAGAAGCTGATGCAGACGGCGCTCGCGGTGCGCGAGACGGTGGTCAAGTCGATCGACGTCTTCCTCTATGTCGCCGTCTATTTCACCGGCGTGCTCGTCCTCGTCGCGGCGGCGGACTGGAAGCTGGCACTGCCCTTCGTCGGCTGGCTGGCGCTCTATGCGGTGATGCTGCGGTTCTTCATCCCGCGCCTCGACCGGGTCTCCGAGAAACAGGCGGATGCGCGCGCCGAGATGACCGGCCGCGTCGTCGACGCCTATGCCAACGTCCAGACGGTGAAGCTCTTCGCCCATACGCGGCGCGAGGCCGAATACGGGCGCGCCTCGATGCGCGGCTTCCTGCACACCGTCTACGGCCAGGGGCGCCTGGTGACGATGTTCGTCGTCTCGCTGCAGACGCTGAACTCGGCTCTGCTGTTCGCCGTCGGCGCGACCGGCATCGGGCTGTGGACGCACGGCCTCGTCAGCGTCGGCGCCATCGCCGCCTCGGTCGGCCTCGTCCTGAGGATCCACGGCATGTCGCAGTGGATCATGTGGGAGGTCTCGGGCCTGTTCGAGAACATCGGCACGATCCGCGACGGCATGGCGACGATGCAGATCCCGCATGCGGTGGTCGACCGGCCGAAAGCTACCCCGCTCGCCGTGCCGAAGGGCGAGATCGCCTTCGAGAACGTCACCTTCCACTATGGCAAGGGCGGCGGCGTGCTGCAGGACTTTGGCCTGACGATCCGGCCGGGCGAGAAGGTCGGCCTCGTCGGGCGCTCGGGCGCCGGCAAGTCCACCATCCTCAACCTTCTCCTGCGCTTCCATGACGTCGAGGGCGGCCGCATCCTGATCGACGGCCAGGACATCACGTCGGTGCCGCAGGAGTCGCTGCGCGAGAAGATCGGCATGGTGACGCAGGACACCTCGCTGCTGCACCGCTCGATCCGCGACAACGTCCTCTACGGCCGCCCGGACGCGTCCGAGGACGACCTCCTGCGCGCGGTCGAGCGCGCGGAAGCCGCGGAGTTCGTGGCGGAGTTGCGGGACCGCGACGGGCGCTCCGGGCTCGACGCCGAGGTCGGCGAGCGCGGGGTCAAGCTCTCCGGCGGCCAGCGCCAGAGGATCGCGATCGCCCGCGTCATGCTGAAGGATGCGCCGATCCTGCTGCTCGACGAGGCGACCTCGGCGCTGGACTCCGAGGTCGAGGCGGCGATCGCGGAGAACCTCTACCGGCTGATGGAGGGCAAGACGGTGATCGCCGTCGCGCATCGGCTGTCGACCATCGCCGCGCTCGACCGCCTCGTCGTCCTCGACAAGGGTCGGATCGTCGAGGAGGGCACCCATGCCGAACTCGTCGCCGCCGGCGGCCTCTACGCCCAGCTCTGGTCGCGCCAGGCGGGCGGCTTCCTGCTGTCGGACGAGGATGAGGATCGGGCGGACTCGCTGAGGGCGGCGGAATGATGGCTCTGAACGACGCCGACGCTCCGGCGGCTCAGGCACGGGCGCCTTCCTCTCCCCCGTGGGGAGAGGGCAGGGTGAGGGGGATGAACGCGGCTTCGGGGAGCGATCGCCGGTGGCGCAGCAGATCGTGTCTGCGCCTCCCGCACCTTGGCTCCAATATCCTGCCCGCCCCCTCATCGCCTGCCGGCACTTCTCCCCCCGGGGGAGAAGAAGGCGGTGTCGACGCCGCCGGACACTTGACGCGTGCGGCTTGGCCAAGCTCGGCCACGCCTCATGCACGGGCGCCGTCCTCTCCCCCATGGGGAGAGGGCAGGGTGAGGGGGATGAACGCGGCTTCGGCGAGCGATCGCCGGTGGCGCAGCAGATCGTGTCTGCGCCTCCCGCACCTTGGCTCCAATATCCTGCCCGCCCCCTCATCGCCTGCCGGCACTTCTCCCCCCGGGGGAGAAGAAGGCGGTGTCGACGCCGCCGGACACTTGACGCGTGCGGCTTGGCCAAGCTCGGCCACGCCTCATGCACGGGCGCCGTCCTCTCCCCCATGGGGAGAGGGCAGGGTGAGGGGGATGAACGCCGCTTCGGCGAGCGATCGAAGGTGGCGCAGCGGATCGTGTCTGCGCCTCCCGCACCTCGGCTCCAACGTCCTGACCACCCCCTCATCGCCTGCCGGCACTTCTCCCCCTGGGGGAGAAGAAGGCGGTGTCGACGCCGCCGGACACTTGACGCGTGCGGCTTGGCCAAGCTCGGCCACGCCTCATGCACGGGCGCCTTCCTCTCCCCCGTGGGGAGAGGGCAGGGTGAGGGGGATGAACGCGGCTTCGACGAGCGATCGCCGGTGGCGCAGCAGATCGTGTCTGAGCCTCCCGCACCTCGGCTCCAATGTCCTGCCCGCCCCCTCATCGCCTGCCGGCACTTCTCCCCGCGGGGGAGAAGAAGGCTGCCCTAATGTCGCGGTTCTTCTCGCCGACATCGGGACGGCGCGTGGGGATTCCCGATGCTGATGGACCGCCTGCTCCAGCGCTTCGAGACCGTGCTCGATCCGTTCGAGGACGAGGGCGAGGACAGCGAGGACGCCCGGCTCCACCGCACCGGCCATCTGGAGCCGCTGCCCGACGAGACCAACCGCTTCATCTGGCACTTCGCCAGGCAGGCGAAGTGGCCGCTGCTGGCGCTGCTCGTCCTCGGCGGCCTGACCGGCGGGGTCGAGGCGGCGATGTATACCGGCGTCGGCTGGCTGATCGACGCGCTCGGCAGGTCGACGCCCGAAACGCTTCTCGCCGACCATTTCTGGCTGATCGCGGGCCTCGCCTTCCTGACGCTGATCGGCCGGGCGCTGGTCCTCTTCGTCTCCTCGGTGATCGAGGAACAGGTGATCAGCCCCAGCTTCTACAACCGCATCCGCTGGCAGAGCTATCGCCGGCTGATGGAGCAGGCCTACACCTTCTTCCAGAACGACTTCGCCGGCCGGCTCGCCCAGAAGGTCCAGCAGGTGGGGCAGGCGACCGGCGACTTCGTCACCACGGTGCTCCAGACCTTCTGGTCCTTCGTCACCTTCATCCTCCTGACCGTGTCGATCCTCGGGGCGATCGACTGGCGCATGTCGGTGGTGCTGGCGATCTGGACGCTCGGCTATGTCTGGATCGTGCGCAACCTCCTGCCGAAGATCCGCGAGAACGGCCGGGCGACGGCCGAGGCGCGCTCGATCGTCTCCGGCCGGGTCGTCGACAGCTTCACCAACATCCTGTCGGTCAAGCTGTTCGACGCGACCCGGCGCGAGGATTCCTTCGTCAAGGACGGCTTCCAGTACCTCGTCGACGCCGTCCGCCGGATGACCCGGGCGCTGACCGAGGTGCGCACGGCCGTGGCTCTCCTCAACGGCTTCATGATGACCGGCGTCGGCGCCGTGGCGATCCTCGGCTGGCAGGCCGGCTCGGTCACCACCGGCGGCGTCGCCACCGCGCTCGGCCTCGTCCTCAGGCTGAACCAGATGTCCGGCTGGATGATGTTCAACATCAACGGCCTGGTGCGCAACTACGGCACCATTCAGGACGCCGTCGCGACGGTGACGCGCCTGCCGACGCTGGTCGACCGGCCGGACGCCCAGCCGCTCGCGGCGGACAAGGGCGAGATCCGCTACGAGGGCATCACCTTCCACTACGGCAAGGGCAGCGGCGTCATCGAGGACCTGTCGCTGGTGATCCGGCCGGGCGAGAAGGTCGGCCTCGTCGGCCGCTCCGGCGCCGGCAAGACGACGCTCGTCAACCTGCTCCTGCGCCTCTACGACCTCGAGGGCGGGCGCATCCTGATCGACGGGCAGGATATCTCCGGCGTGACGCAGGCCTCGCTGCGCGCCGCGATCGGCGTCGTCACGCAGGACACCTCGCTGCTGCATCGCTCGATCCGCGAGAACATCGCCTATGGGCGCCCCGGCGCGGACGAGGGCGACATCCTGATGGCGGCGGAGCGGGCGAACGCGGAAGACTTCATCCCGACGCTGCGCGATCCGAAGGGGCGAACGGGCTACGACGCCCATGTCGGCGAGCGCGGCATCAAGCTTTCCGGCGGCCAGCGCCAGCGCATCGCGATCGCCCGCGTGCTGCTCAAGGACGCGCCGATCCTGGTGCTCGACGAGGCGACCTCGGCGCTGGATTCCGAGGTGGAGGCGGCGATCCAGGAGAACCTCACGGCGATGATGGCGGACAAGACGGTGATCGCCATCGCCCACCGCCTCTCGACCATCGCGGCGATGGACCGGCTGGTCGTGCTCGACAAGGGTCGGATCGTGGAGGAGGGGACGCATGACGAGCTGATCCGCCGCGGCGGGCTCTATGCCAGCCTCTGGGCGCGCCAGAGCGGCGGCTTCCTGCTGGACACGGCGGCAGGAGAGGACGTGGCGGCGGAGTAGGGCGGCGTTCAGAGGATCTTCTGTCGCCGGACGATGACGGCTATTCTGCGGAACCTGTCGTCATCTCACGAGATACCCTGTTCAGGAGGACGCCATGAACGTCTCGATTGAAAACCGCTGGGAAGATTTCGTCGAAGAGGCGGTGAAGACGGGCCGCTATGCGTCCGCCAGCGAGGTCGTGCGCGAAGGCCTGCGCCTCCTCGAGGAACGGGAGGCAAAGCTCGCAGCCATCCGCCACACCCTGGACGCCTCTATCGCGGCCGGCGGTGAGGCGAGCGAGGACGCCATCGACGCGGCGCTGGAGGCGCGCGCGGCGGAACTGGTCGGCCAAGGCTATTGAGGTGCCGCGTCTTCGGTACCTGCCATCGGCTCAGGCCGATCTCGTCGGTATCCTGACGCACATCACGCGGGAGAGCGGCAGCGTCTCAACGGGCAGGCGCTTCGTTGCGCGCCTGCGGGCGAAATGTGGAAGCCTGGCGGAGCTTCCGGGGCTTCTCGGTACTCCCAGGCCGGAACTGCGCCACGACATCCGGAGCTTCGCGTTTCGTGGCTATGTGATCTTCTTCCGCTACCGGGATGAGCGAGCGATCTTCGAGGTCGTGAACATCCTGGAAGGGCATCTCGACATAGAGACGCGTTTCCGAAGCGGTTCGGATGGCCGGTGAGGGCCGAGCGCCGGCGGCGCGCCCGGATCCCCGCTCTCCTGCTCCCCCTCAGACGTCCATCCGTCGGATCTCCTCGACCGTCAGGAAATCCGGATTGCTGCCGGATTCGTAGGAGAATCCCGCCGCCACCGTCTGTCCCGTCTCGCCGATCCCGTTCACCGTGTAGTCCTGGTCCTTGTGGTGGAAGCGGATCGACGGGCGCAGGACGAAGTGGTCGTCGAATTCCAGCGTCAGGTGGCTGTCGTCGGACGGGCACATGATCTCGTGCAGCTTCTCGCCAGGCCGGATGCCGATGACCTTCGCCTCGCGCGTGCCGCTATAGGCCTCGACGAGGTCGAGGATCCGCACCGACGGGATCTTCGGCACGAAGATCTCGCCGCCATGCATGCGCTCGAAGTTCTTCAGGACGAAGTCGACGCCGCCCTGCAGCGTGATCCAGAAGCGGGTCATGCCCTCGTGCGTCACCGGCAGCGGCGTCTTGCCCTCCGCGACCAGCTTCTTGAACAGCGGCACGACCGAGCCGCGCGAGCCGACGACGTTGCCGTAGCGCACCACCGAAAAGATCGGGCCGCGGCCGCCGGTGACGTTGTTCGCCGCGACGAACAGCTTGTCGGAGGCGAGCTTGGTGGCGCCGTAGAGGTTGATCGGGTTCGCCGCCTTGTCGGTGGACAGGGCGATCACCTTCTTCACGTCCGTCGCGATCGCTGCCTCGATGACGTTCTGGGCGCCGTTGATATTCGTCTTGATGCACTCGTTCGGATTGTATTCCGCGACCGGAACGTGCTTCAGCGCTGCGGCATGGATCACATAGTCGACCCCGAGCATTGCGCGCTTCAGCCGCTCGCCGTCGCGCACGTCGCCGATGAAGTAGCGCATGACGGGATCGTCGAAGCGCTGGCCCATCTCGTACTGCTTCAGCTCGTCACGCGAGTAGATCACGAGCCGTCGCGGCTTGTAGCGCGAGAGGATCGTCTCGGTGTACTTCTTGCCGAAGGAACCCGTTCCTCCCGTGATCAAAATAGACTTGCCGTCAAACAAGGACTGCTCCGATGAATTTTCTGCGCAAGAGGCGGTGTGCCGGCCGCAGCTGCGCCTGGATTTCGCAGCAGCGTTCGATGGGAGCGATCTTGCACGCGGCCATTGCCCGTGCCTTGCCTGCCCGCGAATGCCCGATACCGCGCAGCGACGTCAGGCGAGAGCGCCGGCACGCCCAGCCAGTGCGAATCGGGAAGTCAGCGCATCCGGCAGCGCGCGCAAATCGTCGATGGTGACGGCCGCCTCGTAGCCGGGCTTGGCAACGGCTCCGGCATGGGCGCCTGTCAGCACGCGGATCGTCAGCACGCCGAGGGGGGTCAGCCCGACGAAATCCTTGGCCGGATTGTCCCCGACATAGACCATGTCCGTCCAGTCGCAGCCTTCCGCCTCACGGATGCGTTCGAAACAGAGCGTGGCAGGCTTGGCGGCGGCGACGCCGAAGCGGTGGGTGATGAACACGCGCCGGAAGCGCGGCCAGAGCGCCAGGGCGTCGACCTTGTTGCGCTGGACGATCTTGTGTCCGTCGGTGACGAGGTAGAGCGGCGCGACCCGCCCGTAGCGGTCGAGCACGTCCCGCGCGGCGGGAAACAGCGACAGCGAGGGACGGTGATGGCGGTAGACGCGGACGCATTCGGCGACACGCCCACGTGACCAGCGGCCATGCGCCTCAAGCCAACGGTCGAACACCTTGCCGCGGCCCTCCCGGGAAAGAACCGTCCTGAGAAAGGCCAGCGAGGCGGCCGCGTCCCAGCCCCATTCCGCCTCGCCATGGCGCGCAAGCGCGGCGAGCCCTCCGTCGACGAAGCTTGCCTCGTCGTAGAGGGTGTCGTCGAGATCAAAGATCAGGATCATGAAGGACGATGTCCTGGGGTACGCGGATCTGCCGGATCTCGCCCGGGACCCGGGCGAAGGGTGGCAGCTTCCGGTCGGGCTCCACCGCTTGCAGAAGCGACCAGAGGAGGCTGTCCAGCCCGGCGGAGAGCGAAGCCGTCGATGCTCCGCCGAAGCGGGCGTTGACTTCGATGACCGCAAGGCCGGTCCCGGTGACCATGGCCTGCATGACCACCGGGCCGAAGAGCCCGAGGGCGCCGAGGATCTCGGCCGCCTGCGCTTCAAGTCGGTCGTCCCGGAAGGTGGTCGTGATCTGGCTTTCGCCCGCAACGACGCGGTCGCGCCGACGCAGGACCAGCCCGTGTACCGCACCGGATGTCGTCAGGAAGGCGTCGATGCTGATCTCCCGGCCTTCCACGAAGGGCTGGAAGATCGGCTCGGACAAGCCGGCGGCATGAGCGCGAGCAGCCTGCGGCGAAAGGTCGAGGCCGAGCCCGCGCGAGCCGGCGCCGAAGCGTTCCTTGACCACCAGGCGTTCTGCCCCGAGGCCGTCGGGATCGCTCGCGGCAGGAATGACGGGAAGACCTTTCGCGGCGCCCCATTCGGCAAAGGCGAGCTTGTCGAGACAGCGTGCGACCGCCGCCGGCTCGGAGACCAGAACCGCGATCCCGGCTTTGGCGAGTTCGGCCTTGGCCTGCGCCCAGAACGCAAGTTCGCCGTCGCGGGTCGGCAGGATCGCGCGGATGCCCCGGGCGGCGCATTCGCCGCGCAGCGCCTCGGCGGTGGTCTCTTCGAGGCGCTGCATCTGCCAGAACGCGTCCGCGACATGGCGGCTCGGCGCATGGGGGTCGACATCCCCGGCGATGACGCGGGCGCCGGGATCGACCCGCCGGGCGGCCGCCTGCATGGCGCGAACCAGCGGAACCTTGCGGGCCGCCGAGCTCACGAGGACGACGAGCGGCGGCCGAGCGGCCACGGCGGCCGGAATTGCGGACCGCTGCCGTTCAAAGTTCACGATCTCTGCGATCGCGCGTTCGAGGTCATAGGCCGGCACCCAGTCAACGAGCTCTCGAAGCTTCGTCGTATCGGCCTCGGACGCCTCGAAAGGGATGTCGGCCGTCTCGGTCCTGATGGCGGCATCGGGGAAATGGGATCTGAGAATCTCGACGACATCGCCCACTCGGCGCGACCGTCCCGTCCCGAGATTGACGATACCGGTCGCACCCGTCGCGACGGCGAGCCGCATCAGGCCTTCGGCGCTGTCGGCAGCATATACGTAGTCGAACAGCCCCTCCGGCCGGTAGACGGTGATCGCCTCACCCTTCAACAGCGCCCGCACCCAGCGGGAGATGACATCACGCGAATTGCGCCCGTAGCCGCGGAAAATCCGTACGCAGAGCGTGGAGAACCGGCACGACTGGAGGCCCGCTAGGAAGGCGAGCTCGATCTCGTGCGACAGCTTGGCCGAACCGACGAGGTTGCGCGGCTGAATCGGCGCTCCCTCCTTCAACCTGACGGCCACCTCGCGCGGAGCGTCAAACTGGTAAAGCGCCTGATCGTAGATCAGGTAGGACGACGCGAAGACGACGCGCTCAAGAACGGGGCAGTCCTGTGCCAGCGTCATGAGATGGTGGCTGAGCTGGACGTTGTGACGGAAGTTCTCGTGCCAGAAGCCGGGCGTCTCGACAGAGCGCTCGAAGGTCGCGGCCAGATGGATGATGATGTGCGGGCCGAAATCGTTAAGTTCCGTAAGCGAGAGATCATTGAGATCACCCTCGCGATACCGGATCCCGTCCGGGAATTCCGTGGGACACGATTTCAGGTCGCCCGCCCATACGTCGGCACCGGCCGCCGCGAGCCGCGGGACCAGTTCTCGGCCGATGACGCCGGCGGCGCCCGTCACAAATACCCGCTTGCCCTTCACCTGCTTCCTTCCTTCCTGACGTGTGAACGCACCAGGCCGTGAACGAGAGAATCCGTCGGCCGTCCGTCGACGACGACATGCTCGATCATTCGGCCTTCAAAGATCATGCCGGACGATTCCAGCGTGACGATGTGCGCTTTGCGCGTCGCATAGGTCTCCGTGAAGATCCTATTCAGGCTCAGATCGTCGAAGGCGAGCCCTCGAATCAACCGCAGAAACGTCGAGAAAGCCTCGGCCCTGGACCCGGGATCCGCTTCGATTTGCGGATCGAGCAGGAACGATATCTCGGCCCGCCGGTCGGGCCAGGAGACATGGACCAGCCCTCCATAGCCGATCAGTACGCCGTCCCGCTCGATCGCGAGGAGAATCGTCGACGGCGTCAGGCTCGGCTTTTGCGGCCAGATCTGCGCGGCAAAGTAGGCGCGCTGCCCGTCCGGCGGGATCGGCGCGTCCTGCCGCAGCACATCCATCTGGGCGTTGCGCCAGAGCCGGATCGGCTCGATGTCGGGCGGATCGACGGCACGAAGCACGAGCGGGCCGTCGCACAGGACCGGGCGCGGCATGATGCGGTACGGCCCGAACCCCGCCGCGGCTTCGCTCGGCGGGCTCATGGGGCGGAATCCTTCGGCTTCGGTCGGAGGAATGCGATGAGATTGCGCCCGAGCCCGACGTCTGCCAGCGCAGCGTAGAAGCGATTGGCTCGCTCCGGCCCCGCCGCGCCGATCAGTCGCTCCAGCCTGAGGCGCGCCTGGTGCGCGGCGGGACCCCGGCTCCGGTCGGCGACGTAATTCGACCCGGGATGCGCCAGGAAAAGATCCACCGGAAAGTCTGCAAGGAGAGCGAGCGTCTCCCACCCCGTCGCCTCCGCCGTGGATCGCAGGCTCTCCCCCGAAAAGTATGACAGGTGATCGGGAATCGCGATCCAGAACCGGTGGTCGATGTCGCCGGCTTCCAGAAGCGCTTCCTGATACCCCGAGCCGTCGTTCGGCACGGTCGCCACCAGGATCCCGTCCGGCCGCACCAGACGATGGAGCGCCTGCAGAAGCCCGACCGGATCGAGGACGTGTTCGAGCACGTTTCCGAGCCAGACCAGATCGAAGCTCTCGTCGGCCGCGATGCGCGTTTCCAATAGGGCGAAGATATCGCCCTGCTCGACATGCGACGTCATGTCGGGATTCATGGTCTCGACACCCGTTCGACTGAAGTCGATGCCGGTCACCTCCCAGCCGCGCTCGGCAAAGGCCTTCAAGACGAAGCCTTCGCCGCAACCGACGTCGAGGAGGCGACCTGGCCGGTCACGGCCGAGCAGGGCTATCGCCTGTTCGCTCCGTTGTTCGATCCGCAGTCGGATCGCGTCGCGTTCGAGCGGCGAGTACTCGCGCCGGTAATTGCCGCGCTCGGTCTGGTAGTAGACGTCGCTGTAATAGGCCGCGAGCCCTTCCGGCGTCGGACGATCCGCGGCCTCCAGGAAGCCGAGCGGATGTCGGCGGAGCCGTGGATCGTTCACCCGAAAATCCTTTCGTGCTTCAGTTCCGCCATCGCCCAGTCCTCCTCGGTGTCGATGTCCTGAACCTTCGCCGCCGGCAGCACCACCGAGCCGGTGTTGTCGCCCATCAGCACGCGGTCGCTTAGGAAGGCCCGCGTACGGAACCAGTACCACTGGCCAGCGTCATGATAGGCGGGCGGAAGATCCTGGCTGCGCACGTTCAGGTTTTCCGGGAAGTTCAGGCGGATGCGTCCTTCGCCATCGCGGGCGAGGGAGCGCCAGATCGGATAGGAGAAGGCGGCGACCGGCATCAGGACGTCATAGCGGCTGTCCGTCAGGCTGACGCGGCCGTCCGCGAGGTCGTGGGCTTCGACGAACGGCGCCGTCGGATAGAGGCAGCAGGCGAGATCGAAGGTTTCGCCCCTGTCGGCATAGCGCGCAAGGACCTCGACCAGCACGTCGGACGTCGTCGCATGGTCGGTCGACGCCTCTTGCGAGCGCAGGAACGGCACGTCGGCTCCGGCGGCGCGCGCGACCTCGGCGATCTCCGCATCGTCGGTCGAGACCATGACGGCGTCGAAGGCGCCGGAGGCGAGCGCCGCCCGGCACGACCATGCCAGCATCGGCCGGCCGCGGAACGGGCGGATGTTCTTGCGCGGAATGCGTTTGGAACCGCCTCGGGCGGGGATGATGCAGAGGGCGCGCGAAGTTTCGCTCAAGCGTCGATCCCGCCTTCGATCATGGAAGCGTCCAGAGGCTCGCCGAAGGCGAGGTCGCGGGTCGCCGGACGGCCGAGCACGCGGTCGAAATACCGGGGCTTCAGGCCGTTGCCGGGACGGATCGAGCGGATATTCGCCTCGCTCAGAGGCTCGCCCCGCGCGACGGGCGCCACCACGTAAAGGGAGCGGCGGTTCTTGAGGACGCTCGCCTCCGACGCCGTCGGTTCGAAGGCGGGCGCGCCGATCGCGGCGCGGGCGATGCGGGCGGTGCGCACGAGTTCGGCCAGTTCCGCCGGCTCCAGCGAGAAGGCGCTGTCGACACCGCCCTCGGCGCGGTCGAGGGTGAAATGCTTCTCGATGAAATCTGCACCCAGAGCGACCGCAATGGCGGCGACGACGGTCCCGAGCGTGTGGTCCGAAAGGCCCGCCACGACATCGAAGCGGCGGGCGATCTCGGCGATCGTTGCGAGATTGGCTTCCTCCGGCGGTGCCGGATAGGCGGCGGTGCAATGAAGCACCACCAGGTCTTCCGCCCCGGCGCCGCGTGCGGCCTCGACCGCCTCGGCGATCTCCCCGAGCGTTGCCATGCCCGTCGACATGACGATCGGCTTGCCGGTTCGCGCCACGCGGCGGATCAGCGGCAGGTCGATCAGCTCGGGCGACGCGATCTTGTAGGCCGGGGCACCCAGCTCTTCGAGGAGTTCCACCGCCGTCGGATCGAAGGGCGAGGAGAAGACCGTGATCCCGATCTTGCGCGCATGCTCGAAGATCGGCCCGTGCCAGTCCCAGGGCGTGTGGGCTTCTTCGTAGAGCTCGTAGAGACGGCGCCCGTCCCACAGCCCGCCCTTGACCATGAATTCCGGCCCGTGATGGTCGATGGTGATCGTGTCGGCGCGATAGGTCTGGATCTTCACCGCGTCCGCGCCGGCCTCCTTGGCTGCATCGAGGATCCGCAGGGCACGGGCGAGTTCGCCGTTATGGTTGCCCGACATCTCCGCAACGATGTACGGCGGCTCGTCGGGGCCGATCCTGCGGCCGGCAATGGCGATCGTTCTTGCGGCGTGCATCTGGCGTGTCTCGCTCGTTCTGTCTCTTCTAGGCAAGGTCGCGACCGTGTGGCGCGGGATTGCCGGCTATCGTCTCGCCGCGGCCGATCTTCGGCTCGTCCGCCAAAGTCCGAACACATCCTCCGGCGGCAGTCACGGATTCGGGCGCGGCCGCGAGCGGCAACGGCTTCACGACAGCACCTCGCGAAGTGCAGCGACGACCCGGTCCTGCTGCGCCTCGGTCATCCCGTGATAGAGCGGGATCGAGATCGCGCGGTCGTAGTAGCGCTCGGCCTGCGGGCAGTGGCCGGCGCGGAAGCCGAGACGGCGATAGTAGGGCTGCCGGTAGATCGGGATGTAGTGGACGTTGACGCCGATGCCGCGCCGGCGCAGCGCATCGAAGACGGCCCTGCGGCCGCCGCCGGTTTCCGCCTCCCTGAGCCGCACGATGTAGAGATGGAAGCTGGAGCGGGTCTCGGCCTGCCTCGCCGGCAGGTCGAGCGGCAGGTCCGACAGCAGACGGTCGTAGCGGTCGGCCAGCGCGTTGCGGCGGTCGACGAATTGGCCGAGCCGCCGCATCTGGGACAGGCCGAGCGCGGCCTGCAACTCGGTCATGCGGTAGTTCCAGCCGAGGTCCACCTGCTCGTAGGCCCAGACGCCGTCGGGTTCACCCTCCATGAGCGCCGGATCGCGTGTGATGCCGTGCGAGCGCAAAAGCGCGAGCTTTGCGGCGAGCGCCGGGTCCGCGGTCGTCGCGGCGCCGCCTTCGGCGGTGGTCACGATCTTGACCGGGTGGAAGGAGAACACCGTGATGTCGGAATGTGCGCCGGCGCCGACGGGCCGGTTGGCGTACGAGCCGCCGAGCGCGTGGCTCGCGTCCTCGACGACGTGGAAGCCATAGCGCTTGGCCAGAGCCCCGATCGCGTCCATCCGGCAGGACTGTCCGCCCATGTGCACGGGGATCACCAGCTTCGGCAGCCGGCCGATCCTGGCCGCCGCTTCGAGCTTTTCGGCCAGCGCCTCCGGCGCCATGTTGAAGGTGTCAGGCTCGATGTCGACGAAATCGACGTCGGCGCCGCAATAACGCGCGCAGTTGGCCGAAGCGACGAAGGAGACCGGCGAGGTCCAGACGAGATCGCCCGGCCCAGTGCCGAGCGCGAGGCAGGCGAGATGGAGCGCCGAGGTGGCGGAATTCGCCGCCACCGCGAACGGCGCGGTCGTGGCCGCCGAGAGCGCCTCCTCGAATTGCGGCACTCGCGGCCCCTGCGTCAGGTAGTCCGAGGTGAGGGCGTCGACGACAGCGGCGATATCGTCCGGCCCGATCGCCTGCCGACCATACGGGATGGTCTCGGACGGAGCCGCAGGAAGCTCGTCGCGCCGGCCGGTTGGTTGCTGCACGGTCCGCATCTCCCGGGAAAAATCGCCGCTAGGCAAAGCATGCGGGGCTTGTGCCGCGCTGGACCGGCATTGCGGTCACCACGCGTCCGCCTTTGGCAGCCTCCGCGCCCGACTTTCCCGGCCAGGCGAGTCACCTCGGTCTCCTTCGCGAAAGCCGGTCAGGCTGAGACAACCTTGCTGCCCTTAAGTCGGCATGTGCCGCAGTCTCCGCCGCGCGAAACTCGCCTGCGCCGGAGCGTCTGCCCTTGCGTGCCAGCGCCTTTTGATTCTCCTGTTCGGGATGCCGATGACTTCCAGACTCGCCTTCCAGCCGCAGCCGCAGCCGAGAGATCGGCAGATCCAGGAAATGCTGCGGCAGATCCACGGCTTGCAGAAGCGCGGCAAGTTCCGCGAGAGCCGGCCGCTTTGCGAAAAGCTCGCGAGCATGGGCGTCCATACAGCCGATTCCCTGCATTTCCATGGCCTTGCCCTGCGCGCCGGCGGCGATCTCATGGGCGCGCTGGTCAGGATCAACGCGGCGGTCGAGATGCGCCCGAAGGACGCCCGCCTGCTGAACTCCCTCGGCGTGATCCTGCTGGAGCTGAAGGAGCACGAGGCGGCGATCGCGATCTTCAAGCGCGCCACCGAGGCGGACGGCAAACTGTACGATGCCTGGGGCAATCTCGGCGTCGCCCTGAAGCGGGTGGAACGCTACGAGGCGGCGGAACTCGCCTTGCGCTGCGCCTTCGAGATCGACCGGACCCGCGTCGAGCCGCTGATCGAGATGGTCGGCCTGATGATGGACCAGCGCCTTTACGAGAAGGCGGCAGAAGCACTCGACTACATCATGGCCGAATGCGGCGACCGCTTCCCGAACCTGCGGCTGAAGCGTCTCCAGATCGCGGTCTGGCTAGAGGACTTCGACTATATCGGCACGCACTACGAGAGCATCGATCGCAGCGGCCTCAGCGTGGACGATCAGGCGCATTTCGCCAATATCTGGGCGAAATACCTGGAAATCGAGGGACGTGACGAGGAGGGAATCGCCCTGCTCGAGAAGTGGGCGCGCGTGAAGTCGAAGCATCAGAGCCAGATCCAGTCCTATCTCGGCGTGCGATACGCCGAGACAGGCCGGCTCGACGAGGGCATCGCCTGGCACAAGCGCGCTCTCAAACGCGATCCCGAGCACGTCGCCGCCCGGTATAATCTCGCCTTTCTGCAGTTTCAGAAGGGCGCGGATCTCCCGGCAGCCTTTGCCAATTACGAGTGGCGCTGGCAGTCGCGCTCCTTTCCCTCGCAGCGCCGCGTCTTCGATGCGCCCCGCTGGCGGGGAGAGCCGCTGGAGGGAAAGAAGCTGCTCGTCTGGCGCGAACAGGGTATCGGCGACGAGGTGCGCTTCGCCTCGCTCCTGCCGGAGCTCGAGAACGCCGGCGCCGAGGTCACGTTCGAAGCCGCGCCCAAGCTGAGGCCGCTCTGGGAACGCTCTTTCCCCTGGGCGACGATCCGCAACGAGGGGCCGGCCGACTGCCGTGGCGAGGCGGCTTACGGCGACTACGACTACCAGATCCCCGTCGGCTCGCTCGGCGCCATCCTCCGGCCCAGCGTCGATGCTTTCGAGGCGCGGCAGGCCCCCTGGATCCGCCGCGACTTCACCGCCGAACAGGCGGTCCGTGACAACCTCGGTCTGAAGAAGTCGGATATCCTGATCGGCCTGTGCTGGCGCTCGTCCAACCAGGCCACCTCCCGCAACCGGTACTTCCTGCGCATCGAGGACCTGGTGCCGCTGAAGGCGCTCGACGGCTGCACGTTCCTCAACGTCCAGTACGACAGCGCGCCCGAAGAGCTCACGGCGATCCGCGGCCTCGGGCTGCCATTGCATCATTGCGCCAACCTTGATCAGAAGAACGACCTGATCGGTGCCTCGGCGCTGATCGGCGCCTGCGATCTGGTGATCTCGGTGGGCGTGGCGGTCGCCGACCTGGCGGCCGGCCTCGGTCGGCCGCTGATCCAGATCGCCAAGGAGACGTCGGAGATCTACCTCGGCACCGATCACGTGCCGTGGTTCCCGACCTGCATGTCGGTGCGCATGCCGCCGGACAGCGGCGCCGGCGCCATCGCCGACATCATCGCGCGCTGGCCGTCGATCCGGGAGTGGATGGCATCGATCCCGACGGGCGATCGCGAGAGCGCCGTCGCCGCCGGAGACGATGCGGCATCGACCCCGGCCCCGGAAACGTCGCTCGACCACGACTATGGCGCGCTGGGCGCATGGTCCCGGCCGGACGTGCGCAAGGAAGCGGCGGCCTGAGCCGGGGCCGCCGCGACCGACGCGCCTCCTGCATGAGGACTGGTTCGGGCTCGGCTCCGCCAGGCGCCGGGCGGCCCGGCCGACCGTATTGATCTACGGCGAGACCAGCCGGAAGAGGTGGGCGAGGTCCTTGAAGAAGATCCTGAGATGCGCCGCGGGATCGCGGCGCGTCAGTTTCTTGTTCATGTAGGACTCCCAGGTCAGCCGCTGGACGTCCCGGTCGCGGCAGATCGAGACGAAGCGCTCGCGCTGCTTGTCGGAGCGGTACCAGAAGCGCTGCATGATCCCGAGGATCCAGAACACCCTGCCATGCTCGCGCATGAACGCCTTGCGGGCGGCGGACAGGGCGCGCGCGTCGCCGCTCCCAAGGAAACGCTCGGCCGCCGCCGCGACCATCTCGGCGGAGACCATGGCGTAGTAGATGCCCTCGCCGGAGGCGGGCGCGACGACGCCGGCGGCATCGCCTGCGAGGATGACGTCGCGGCCGTTGTCCCAGCGCTTCAGCGGCTTCATCGGGATCGGTGCGCCTTCGCGGCGGATCGTCTCGGCCTCTGCAAGCCCCGAGGCCTCCCGCAGCCTCGCGACGGCCAAGCGCAGACCATAGCCCTTCTGCGCGCTGCCCGTGCCGATCGAGGCGGTCTCCCCGTGGGGGAAGATCCAGCCGTAGAAGTCCGGCGAGATCGTGCCCTGATAGTAGACGTCGCAGCGCGTCGGATCGTAGTCGGCGGTCCCGCCGGCGGCCGGTGACCGGACGATCTCGTGATAGGCGAAGACGCACGCGACCTTGTCGGCACCCGGCACCGCCTGCCGCCCGACCGCCGAGCGTGCGCCGTCGGCGCCGACGACGAGGCGGGCGTTCACGCGGTGGATCGGGCCGGCCGCGCCGCCGCTGCGATAGACGACGGCGGGAGCGCCTGCGGCATCGCGCTCGATGCGCAGGAAGGTGCCGCTGCGCCGCCTCGCGCCGGACCGGGCTGCGCGCCGGCGCAGCCATTCGTCGAAGTCCTTGCGGTCCACCATGCCGACATAGCCGTTGCCGTCGATCGGCATCGACACGCGTTTGTCGGAGGGCGCCACCATCTGCGCGGCGCCGATCCGGGCGACGAGGAGCTCGGGCGCGATCTGGAAGTCGCGCACCAGCCGCGGCGGGATCGCGCCGCCGCAGGGCTTGATCCGCCCCTCGCGGTCGAGGAGCACCACCGAATGGCCGGCGCGGGCGAGGATTTCCGCCGCCGTCGCCCCGGCCGGGCCGCCACCGACCACGACCACGTCGGCCGTCTCGATCTCGTTCGTCGCTGTCGTGTCGCTCATGCCGGCACCGCCATTTCCGAAGGTCCATCACCCGCCTCGTCCGCCCTCGGCCACCCGGCCGTCGTCTTGGCCGACCGGCCGGCGGGGATGGCCCTCAGCGCCAGCCAGCCGGAGAGGAGGAAGAGCAGGGCTTCCGCGCCGAAGACGGCGGCATAGGCGTCGGCCTGCGAGGCGAGAACGCGGCCGGCCGCATCGACGGCGACGGTTCCGAGGAAGCCGCCGAGGCCGAAGGCGATCGCCTGGGCGGCCCCGAAGACACCCATGCGGACGCCCTCGCGGGCCTTGGCCCCTTCGCCGGCGAGCGCCATCATCGCGCCGATCGCCGTCACGGCGAAGACGCCGTTGCCGAGGCCGAGCGCGAAGACCACCGGGCTCAGCGGGAAGCGCGCGACGAGGCGCGGCGAGAACGCGAGACCGGCGAGCGCCGCCGCGGCGGCAAGGCAGCCGAGGATGCAGAGCGCCCGGATGAGGCCGGGCAACCGCTTCGACAGGAGCCCGCCGGCGATCGCGACGAGGATCATGCCGACGAGCACGCCGCCGTGCTGGGAACTCGACAAGAGCGTCGTCTCGCCGGGCGTCATGTGGAAGACGAGGCCGGCAAAGGGTTCGAGCACCAGGTCCTGGGCGCTGTAGGCGAGCATGGAGACGAAGACGAAGACGGTGAACCGCCGCGTCGCCGGCTCGCGCCAGACCTCGGCAAGCGCGGCGCGGAAGCTTACCTTCGCCGCCGGTGCGGCGGCGTCTGGGGCATTGGCGCGCACCGGGTGCTGCGGCTCCACGCCGGCTACGGCGACGAGACTGACGAGGAAGGCGGCGGCGCAGACGACCGCCGTCACGACGATCAGGCGCTGCGGCGAGTAGGGATCGAGGAAGTGGCCGGCCAGCGCGGTGGTAATCGCGAAGCCGGCGATCATCATGACCCAGATCAGCGTCGCCGCCGGCGCGCGGCGGGCGGGCGAGACGCTGGTGGCGACGAGGGTCAGGAGATGCGTCCCCGCCGCGCCGACCCCGGCGCCGATCATCAGGAAGGCGAGTGCGGCCGCCGCGATGCCGAGCATCGGCGAAAAGCCCATCAGGGCCGTCGCCCCGGCGGCTCCTGTCGCGCCGAGCGCCAGCACCGCCATGCCGGCCAGGATGAAGGGCGTGCGCCGCCGGCCGCCGTCGCCGTCGTGGCCGAAGCGGGGCCGGAGCATCTGCATGGCGTAGTGCAGGCCGACGAGGGCGCCCGGCAGCATCGCGGGCAGCGACAGCTCGACCACCATGATCCGGTTCATCGTCGAGGTGGTGAGCACCACCATCGCACCCAGCGCCGTCTGGACGAGGGCGAGGCGGACGATCGACAGCCAGCCGAGACCTTCGCCGCGCGCCGCCACCTCAGCCTCCGAGGACGGCGCTCAGCGCGAAGGCCGAGACCATCATGCCGGCGACGTAGAGGCTCGTGCCGGTCGCGTTGTACCAGGGCGCGAGGCCGCGCGGATCGGCGAAGAAGCGCCGCATCAGGACGCTCTGCGCGGCGAGCAGGACGACCACGACGCCGGCATAGATCGGCTCGCCCCAGGCGGCGAGCAGGCCGCCGACGATCGCCTGGGGAAGCGCCATGACGAGGCACGCGATCAGCGCCGCGGCGGAGACGCCGTACTGCACCGGCAGCGTGCGCACGCCGAGGGCGGTGTCGCCCTCGATCGACTTGAAGTCGTTCAGCGTCATGATGCCGTGCGCGCCGACGCTGTAGAGATAGGCGAGGAGGACGATCCGCATGTCCGGCAGACCGCCGGCGACGACCGCTGCGCCGGTGAACCAGGCGAGGCCCTCGTAGGAAATGGCGACCGCGGCATTGCCCCACCAGCCGTTGCGCTTCAGCCGGAGGGGCGGGGCGCTGTAGGCCCAGGCGAAGACGCAGCCGAGGAGCGAGGCGGCGCCGACCACCGGCCCGAGCAGCCAGGCCACGAGAAGCGACAGCGCCGTCCAGCCGATCGCCATGTAGAGGCCGGAGCGGCCGGGCATGCGGCCGGAGGGGATCGGCCGCTGCGGCTCGTTGATCGCGTCGACATGCCGGTCGAACCAGTCGTTCACCGCCTGGCTCGCGCCGCAGAGGAGCGGACCGGCAAGGACGATGCCGGCGATCACGGTCGTGACGGTGCCAGGGTCCACCGTCGCCGAGGAGCGGGCGGAGATCGCACCGCAGGCGAAGGCCCACATCGGCGCGAACCAGGTGATCGGCTTGAGAAGTTCGAGCGCCGCCGAGGCGGACGGGCGCGCGGAGGCCGGGGCGTCGAGTGTCAAGCGGCTCATACAAGGAGGCTAGGCTGTACGGGTGGAAGTGTCAATCGCGATTGACACTTCGGGCGCTCGTTCCCTGCTGCCGGCGCCCGCGCCGTGGCGCACGCTTTCGCGCTCAGCCAGCCCACCGTGTCGCGATGCGCCGCTCCAGCGACGCCCGAAACCGCCGGCCTGTCCTAGGAGGCGTCGTCGTCGCCCTGGCCAAACTCGCCGATGCCGTAGCGCCGGAGCTTGGAATAGAGGCTCTGGCGGGACAGGCCGAGCATCTCCGCCGCGGAGGCGCGGTTGTTGCGCGTCAGGTCCAGCGCTGCCTCGATGCACAGCTGTTCGATGATGTCGGCGGTCTCCCGGACGATCTCGCGCAGCGGTACGCGGCCGACGAGGCCGGTCATGTCGTTGGCCGAGCGGAACGGCTCGGACGGTGCCGGCGTGGTGGGCAGGCGCGAGGAGCGGCGGATCGAAAAGCCGTAGAACCGCTTGTCGTTCTGGTCGATGGCGGAGCCGCTGACGTCGACCTCGGTCGTGCCGCCATACTGGGTGTAGAGCACCGTCGAGAAGGAGCGCACGAAGCCGTCCGAATCGATCGCGGTCTTCAGGACGGAGAGCTCGACACCGCGTCGGCCGATCATCTCGGCGAGCGAGCGACCGATGGCCTGGTTGCGGGTGGCGATCTCGGAGAGGTCGAGAAAGCTCTCGTTGACCGCGGTGATCGCGAAGTCCGGATCGACGACGACGATCGCGTCCGGCGATTCCTGTCCCACCAGCCCGAGCAGATCGAATCCGTCCACGTCCCTGGCCGGGGCCGCGCCGATGAGGAAGCGGATCGACAGGCGGCCGGCGCCATGCTGGCGATAGAAGCGGACGGCCACCCCGGTCGGGCCGTCGCTGCCGGCGAGGGTGAGCTCGCCGCTTTCCGCTTCGCCCGACTTGCGGGCGGCGGCGAACAGGCCGTCGAGATCGCGGAGATCACCCACGGCGACGAGGACGCCGGCACTCTGGCCGATCAGCCGTCGGCCCTCCGTCTCGAACAGCGTCCGGGCGGCCGTGTTCGCCTCGACGATCTTGCGCGTCCCGGCATCGACGATCACGATCGGCTCGGACGCGGTGTCGAAGAGGACGCGGTACTGCGCCTCGGCGTTGCGCAGCCGGGCATAGTCGGTCTCGAGGGCCAGCTGCGTCTCGACCAGCTTCTGCTGCAGGACGGCCATGGTGCGCAGGTCGCGCCCGAGCGCGAGGCGGGCGCCGTCCTTCGACAGCGGCAGCAAGGAATAGCTGATCGGCAGATCCGGGCCGTCCGGCATCGAATGGTTGATCTCGCGGCGGGCCGGCGCGTCTTCGTTGGAGCGTTCGGCGAGCAGCCGCTCCACCTTTTGGCGGCTCTCGGCGGTGACCACGTCGACGAATTTCTTCCCGATCCAGCTCTTCTCGACTTCGCCGAAAAGATCCGTCTCGCGGATCGCCACGTCGACAATCGTCCCCGACCGGTCCAACAGCAACGCCACGTCCGTCGCGGCGGTGACCATGGTGGAGACCAGCGCCGCCTCGAGATTTGCGAAGGAACGGACCGGATCAGAGAACGGCCGGCCGCCGCTGGGATGATTCATTCCTCTAACACCCGCCTGTTGGGGCCTTGCTCCCTTCAGCCTCACCGATCCGGATGCGGCAGCCTCCCCCCGAGCGGGCACAGGAGACTGGCACGTGCAACGGCCGCACGAGCATTCGTCTCGATCAGATCTACTCCATAGGCATCTAAAGAAGTATCGCCCTGTGTGAAAGCCCACCCGCCGAGAAAGATGCGCGTATTCGCCGCAGCCGACGCGGATCTAAGGGCCGCGACCTGCCCGGCAAGCGGCGGCAGGAAGCGTTCGCTGCCGACGCTGAGACCAACAGCGTCGAACGGCCGGCGGGAGACTGCGGCGCGAAGATCGTCGAGCGAGGCGGCGATCTCGACGGCGACGCTCCAGCCGGCCTTGAGGAAGAGTTCGGCGAGGACGAACAGGCCGAAGGTGTGCTGTTCCCCGGGCACGCCCGCCAGCAGCAGGCTGCGCTCGCCGCCCTCCCGGCTGGCCTCGGAATCGCGCAGCGTGCCGAGCGCGCGCAGCATCTGCTGCAGTCGTGCCGACTTCGCCGTCACCTCGACGAAGCTCATCCGGTCGTCCGCCCACATCTCGCCGATGTGGCGGATCGCCGGCGCCATGATGTCGAGCAGGATCGTTTCGAGATTCATGCCGCTGTCGCGCAACTGCAGGAGGTGCTCCCACTGCGAATCGCGGCTGTCGGAAAGGACGAGGCCGAGGAATCGGTCCGCTTCGCTGTCTCTGCCGAAGTCCGGCAGACGCCTGGCCGCGCCGGCGCCCTGTTCGCCGTCGCCGCAATGGGCGGCGTAGAGGCGCGGGATCACCTGCGCGACGATCGTTTCGGACAGGCAACGCTCCCACCGGGACGGGGGCGGGTTGTCAATCCGGGTGGACACGTCCACGCTGACCCTGGATGAAGTTCGCGGACGCCGCGTCTGTCTGTCTGCCTGCAAAGTCCCTGCCATCGGTAAGGTCCTCCGGCCCCTCGGCGAGCGCATAGTGACCTGCATCTCCGGAAAACCGGGAGGCTAAGGCGGCGAGCCGATCCCAACGGCCCGACTCTCTCCCAAACGCGCCGCGATTGCAATCCGCGAATACCATGAGCCTGTAAATCTTAATGGACGTCAATTTAACTTGACACTTTGCCGGTCTCGGTTGCACTCTCCGCTCATGGCACCGAGCGATCCGCGACATTCCGAAAGCGCCAGAACCGTGGAGCATCGGCCCCCGAAAGCGGCCGCCGGCCTGTACACGGACCTGGAACGCCGCCGCCGCGACGCCTCGCCCTGGACGCTGGTGCAGGGCATTCTGGCGCCGCTGCAATTCCTGATATTCCTGGTCAGTCTCGGCCTCGTCTGCCGCTATCTTGCAACCGGGGCGGGCTACGAAGCGGCAGCCGTCTCCGTCGTCGCCAAGACCGTCGCGCTCTACGCCATCATGGTCACTGGCTCGATCTGGGAAAAGGCGGTCTTCGGCCGCTGGCTGTTCGCGCCCGCCTTCTTCTTTGAGGACGTCGTGTCGATGGGGGTGATAGCCCTCCATACCGCGTATCTCGTGATGCTCTTTGCCGATCTCGGCTCGCCGGGTGTGCGCTTCGCCGTCGCCCTGGCCGGCTATGCCGCCTATGTCGTCAATGCCGGGCAGTTCGTCCTGAAGCTGCGGGCGGCGCGGCTTCAGGGCGCGGCGGCGGCAGTGCAGCCGATCGGCGGCGCCGCGTCCGCACGGGTGCCGGCATGAGCGCCGCCTCCACCAGCCGCGATCGCGCCCGGCCGACGGCCGGCTGCTCCAAGTCGCCGGTCCTGCGCGAGCGCGGGCAGCGCGAGGTGTTCTGCGGTCTGACCGGCATCGTCTGGCTGCATCGCAAGATCCAGGACGCCTTCTTCCTCGTCGTCGGCTCGCGGACCTGCGCGCATCTGATGCAGTCTGCGGCGGGCGTGATGATCTTCGCCGAGCCGCGCTTTGCGACCGCCGTGATGGAGGAGCGGGATCTCGCCGGCCTCGCCGACGCCAACGAGGAACTCGACACGGCGGTGTCGCGGCTCCTGGAGCGCCGGCCGGACATCAAGATGCTGTTCCTCGTCGGCTCCTGCCCGTCCGAGGTGATCAAGCTCGACCTGTCGCGCGCCGCCGCGCGGCTGTCGTCCCGCTATGCCCCTGATGTCAGGATCCTCAGCTATTCCGGATCCGGCATCGAGACGACCTTCACGCAAGGCGAGGATCGCTGTCTCGCCGCGCTGGTGCCGGAACTGCCGCAGGCCGAGACGGAGACGCCGCAGCTCCTCGTCGTCGGCGCGCTGGCCGACGTGGTGGAGGACCAGTTCGCGCGACTGTTCGCCGCGATGGGGATCGAGAATGTCGGCTTCCTTCCGCCGCGCAGGGCGCGCGATCTCCCGGCGGTCGGGCCGTCAACCCGCTATCTCCTGGCGCAGCCCTTCCTCGCCGAGACCGCGCGCATGCTCGAAGAGCGCGGCGCGAGCCGGATCGCGGCGCCGTTCCCCTTGGGCGCCGAAGGCACGACCCTCTGGCTGAAGGCTGCGGCCGAGGCGTTCGGCGTCGACGCGATGGCCTTCCGGGCGGCGACGGCGGCCGCCGAGGCGCGCGCCCGCCGGGCGCTCGAGCCGCATCGCGCCGCGCTTTCCGGCAAGACGCTGTTCTTCTTCCCGGATTCGCAGCTGGAAATCCCGCTGGCGCGGATGCTCGCGCGGGAGCTGGACATGGCGCTGACCGAGGTCGGCACCCCTTATCTCCACCGCCAGCATCTCGCCGAGGAGCTGGACCTCCTGCCCGAGCAGACCTCGCTCTCGGAAGGCCAGGATGTCGACCGGCAGCTGGATCGCGCCCGCGCGATCCGCCCCGACATCTCGGTCTGCGGGCTCGGCCTCGCCAATCCGCTGGAGGCCGAGGGGCTGACGACCAAGTGGTCGATCGAGCTGCTGTTCACGCCGATCCAGGGCTACGAACAGGCCGGCGATCTCGCCGCCCTGTTCGCCCGCCCGCTCGACCGCCAGACGCGGCTCAAGGTCTAGGGGAGGGCGGGACCATGAAGCTCACCGTCTGGACCTATGAAGGACCGCCGCATGTGGGCGCGATGCGCGTCGCGACCGCGATGGAGGGCGTGCACTACGTCCTGCATGCGCCGCAGGGCGACACCTATGCGGACCTTCTCTTCACCATGATCGAGCGGCGGGACAGGCGCCCGCCGGTGACCTACACGACCTTCGAAGCGCGCGACCTCGGTTCGGACACAGCCGCGCTGTTCCAGGAGACGCTCGCCGCCGCCTACGATCGCTTCCGGCCGCAGGCGATGCTGGTTGGCGCTTCCTGCACCGCCGAGCTGATCCAGGACGACCCGGGCGGCCTCGCCAAGGCCGCGAACCTGCCGGTGCCGGTGATCCCGCTGGAGCTGCCATCCTACCAGCGCAAGGAGAACTGGGGCGCGGCGGAGACCTTCTACCAGATCGTGCGCACCCTGGCGGGACCGGCCGCGCCGGAGGCGGGGGCGGAGCCTTCCGCGCGCGGTCCAGGCTACCGCCCGCGGTGCAACATCCTCGGGCCGACGGCGCTCGGCTTTCGCCATCGCGACGATGTCGCGGAGAT
Source organism: Jiella sp. M17.18 (assembly GCF_041027365.1). Taxonomy (NCBI): domain Bacteria; kingdom Pseudomonadati; phylum Pseudomonadota; class Alphaproteobacteria; order Hyphomicrobiales; family Aurantimonadaceae; genus Jiella; species Jiella sp. M17.18. The sequence goes on from NZ_JBFTEH010000001.1 coordinate 108,198, forward strand.
CCGCAAGCTGCTCAGCGAACTCGGCATCGACGTTTCCGTCGTCGCGCCGCTCGGCGCTGCGCCGCAGGACATCGCCCGGCTCGGCGAGGCCGACTTCAACGTCGTCCTCTATCCCGAGATCGCCGGGGTAGCGGCGAAATGGCTGAAGCGGACCTTCGGCCAGGACTTCACCACCATCGTCCCGATCGGCCACGGCGCGACGCGCGACTTCGTCGCCGAGGTGCGGCGCCTTGCGGGGCTGCCCGATGGGGCTGCCGACGGGTGCGGGAACGAGCCGAAGTCGCGGCTGCCCTGGTACTCGCGCTCGGTCGATTCGACCTATCTCACCGGCAAGCGTGTCTTCGTCTTCGGCGACGCCACCCATGCCGTCGCCGCCGCCCGCGTCGCGACGCAAGAGTTCGGCTTCACGCTCTGCGGCCTCGGCACCTACTCGCGCGAATTCGCCCGCGACGTCCGCGCCGCCGCCGCGGAGTACGGCGTCGAGCCGCTGATCACCGACGATTATCTGGACGTCGAAGCGGCGATCCAGGCGGCGCAGCCGGAACTCGTCCTCGGCACGCAGATGGAACGCCACATCGCCAAGCGCCTCGGCATCGGCTGCGCGGTGATCTCGGCGCCGGTCCACGTCCAGGACCATCCGGCCCGCTACTCGCCGCAGATGGGCTTCGAGGGCGCCAACGTCCTCTGGGACAGCTGGGTGCATCCGCTGGTCATGGGCCTCGAGGAACACCTTCTCGGCATGTTCCGCGACGACTTCGAGTTCCATGACGGGGCGATGCCTTCGCATCTCGGCCCCGGCGCGCGGGTCGCGTCCGATCCCGCCTCGGCCGCTCCCGATCCGGTCGCCGAGATCGCCGCCGGCGCTCCGGCCGTCGATCCGCAAGGCGCCACCCTCGTCACGATCGGCTGGGGCTCCGACGCCGAGGCGGAGCTGCGGAAAATTCCCTTCTTCGTGCGCGGCAAGGCGCGCCGCAACACCGAGGCATTCGCTGCCGAACGGGGTCTGTCCGAGATCACCGTGGAGACGCTCTATGATGCAAAAGCCCATTACGGCCGGTGACCCCGCCGGATCGGGCGCGTCGGGCGCCGTTCCGGTCCGCGTCGTCCTGATCAGCCTCGACGGCCACATGGCCGGCGCCGTCGCCGCGGCGCGGCAGCGGCTGTCGCGCGAGATCCCGGGCCTCGCCGTTTCCCTGCATGCCGCGACCGACTGGGAGCGCGAGCCGGCCTCGCTCGCCGCCTGCCTTGCCGACATCGCCGCGGCCGACATCGTCTTCGCCAACATGCTGTTCATGGAGAACCACATCCAGCCGGTGCTGGCGGCGCTCCAGGCGCGGCGCGACCATTGCGACGCCATGGTCGGCGCGATGTCGGCAGGCGAGGTGATCAAGCTGACCCGGCTCGGCCGCTTCGAGATGAACCGCGAGGCGAAGGGGGCGCTGGGTCTCCTCAAGCGCCTGCGCGGCGGCTCGAAGGACGGCAAGCCGGCATCGGGGTCCGGCGCGCGGCAGATGGCGATGCTGCGGCGCCTGCCGAAGATCCTGCGCTTCATCCCGGGCACCGCGCAGGACGTGCGGGCCTATTTCCTGACGCTGCAGTACTGGCTGGCGGGCTCGGACGAAAACGTCGCCAACATGATCCGCTTCCTGGTCGAGCGCTATGCCGCCGGCCCCCGCGCCGAAGCCGCGGCGCGGCTGATGAAGACGCAGGAGCCGGTCGTCTATCCCGATGTCGGCCTCTACCACCCGCGGCTGCCGGACCGGATCGCGACGCGGCTGGAGAGCCTGCCGAACCGGTCGGGCGGCGCGATCGGGACGGTCGGCCTCCTGGTCATGCGCTCCTACGTTCTGTCCGGCGACACCGGCCACTATGACGGCGTGATTGCGGCGATGGAGGCGCGCGGGCTGAAGGTCGTGCCGGCGTTTGCCAGCGGCCTCGATTCCCGGCCCGCCATCGACGCCTTCTTCAAGCGGGACGGCCGGCCCGCGATCGACGCGCTGGTCTCGCTGACCGGCTTCTCGCTGGTCGGCGGCCCCGCCTACAACGACGCGCGCGCCGCCGCCGACACCCTGGCGGCGCTCGACGTGCCCTTCCTCTCCGCCCATGCGGTGGAATTCCAGTCGCTCGGCGAATGGCGCGCCTCGTCGGCCGGCCTGACGCCGGTCGAGGCGACGATGATGGTGGCGATCCCGGAGATCGACGGCGCCACGGGCCCGACGCTGTTCGGCGGCCGAACGGCGCTGCCGCGCGGCGACGGCCACCGCGAGATGACCGCCGATCCGGATCGCGCCGGGATGCTGGCGCGCCGGGTGGAGAAGCTGATCGCGCTCCGCCGCAAGGCGAAGGCCGAGCGCAAGATCGCCGTCACCATCTTCAACTTCCCGCCGAACGCCGGGGCGGTCGGCACCGCGGCACATCTGTCCGTCTTCGCCTCGCTCTACAACACGCTGGCCGCGCTGAAGGCGGAGGGCTACGCCGTCGACCTGCCGGCCAGCGTCGACGCCCTGCGCGAGGCGATCCTTCAGGGCAATGCCGCCCGCTGCGGCACGCAGGCGAACGTCCATGCGCGGATCGCCGCCGACGACCATGTCCGCCGCGAGCCGCATCTGTCGGAGATCGAGGCGCAATGGGGCCCAGCGCCGGGCCGGCAGCAGTCCGACGGCTCGTCGATCTTCGTTCTGGGGGCGAGGTTCGGCAACGTCTTCGTCGGCGTGCAGCCGGCCTTCGGCTACGAGGGCGACCCGATGCGGCTGCTCTTCGAGAAGGGCTTCGCGCCGACGCACGCCTTCTCGGCCTATTACCGCTGGCTGCGCGAGGATTTTGCCGCCGACGCCGTCCTGCATTTCGGCACGCATGGCGCGCTGGAATTCATGCCGGGCAAGCAGGTCGGCCTCTCCGGCGCGTGCTGGCCGGACCGGCTGATCCAGGATCTGCCGAACGTCTACCTCTACGCCGCGAATAACCCGTCCGAGGGCACGATCGCCAAGCGCCGCGCGGCGGCGACGCTCGTCTCCTACCTGACGCCGCCGGTCGCCCATGCCGGGCTCTATCGCGGCCTCGCGGACCTCAAGGCGACCATCGAGCGCTGGCGCATGACGGCTCCGGAAGCCGCCGGCGAACGCCGGGAGCTGGAATCGGCGGTCGCCGCGCAGGCCGCCGCGCTCGATCTCTGCGAGGCGCCGGGCGAGGGCGGGCAGACCGCGGTCGATGTTCCGGCGCTGCATCGCGCGGTGCTGGAGGTCGAGACGACGCTGATCCCGCACGGGCTGCATGTCGTCGGCCAGCCGGTGTCGGACGCCGAGCGGCGCGACCTCGTCGCCTGCGCGGCCGAGGTGGCGCTGGGAAGCGTTCCGCCGGAGGGCGCGATCGCGGCGCTGGTGGCCGGTGACGGCGGCGCGGCGCTGACGACGGAGATCGCTGCTGGCGACGATCCGGCCGAAGGCGAGAAGATCGCGGCGCTGGTTCGGCTGGAGCGGGACCTGCGGCAGGACTTCGAACTCCCCGCTTTGATGCGCGCGCTCGACGGGCGCTTCATCCGGCCGGTGCCGGGCGGCGACCTCCTGCGCACGCCGGAGATCGTCCCGACCGGGCGCAACGTCCACGGTTTCGATCCCTTCCGCATCCCGAGCGCCTTCGCGGTCGCCGACGGCAGGCGCCAGGCCGAGCGCATGCTGGCGCGGCATGCGGCGGGCGGCCACTCGCTGCCGGAATCGATCGCGATCGTGCTCTGGGGCACCGACAATCTGAAGAGCGAGGGCGGCCCGCTGGCGCAGGCGCTGGCGCTCCTCGGCGCGGCGCCCCGCTTCGACGGCTTCGGCCGGCTCTGCGGCGCCGATCTCCTGCCGCTGGAGACGCTGGGTCGGCCGCGCATCGACGTCCTGGTGACGCTCTCCGGCATCTTCCGGGACCTGTTGCCGCTGCAGTCGAAGCTGCTGGCGGAAGCGGCCTTCCTCGCGGCCTCGGCCGAGGAGCCGGAGGACAGGAACTTCGTCAGGAAGCATGCCCGCGCCTATGCCGCCGAGACCGGCTGCGACCTGGAGACTGCGGCACTCCGCGTCTTCTCCAATGCCGACGGCGCCTACGGCTCCAACGTCAACATGCTGGTCGATTCCGGCGCCTGGGAGGTCGAGGGCGAACTCGCCGCGGCCTATACCCGCCGCAAGTGCTTCGCCGTCGACCGCAAGGGCCGGACCGCCGAGCAGGCGGCGCTGCTCAAGGCGAGCTTCGCCAAGGTCGAGATGACCTATCAGAACCTCGAATCCGTCGAACTCGGCGTCACCACGATCGACCACTATTTCGACACACTCGGCGGGATCAGCCGTGCCGCCTCCGAGGCGCGGGGCGAGAAAGTGCCGGTCTATATCGGCGACCAGACGAGAGGCGAGGGCAAGGTGCGCACCCTCGAAGAGCAGGTCGCGCTGGAAACCCGCACCCGCATGCTCAATCCGAAATGGATCGAGGCGATGCTCGCCCACGGCTACGAGGGCGTGCGCCAGATCGAGAGCCACGTGACCAACACGCTCGGCTGGTCGGCGACGACCGGCCAGGTCAGCCCCTGGGTCTACAAGCGCCTCGCCGAGACCTTCGTGCTCGACCCCGAAATGCGCGAACGCCTCGCCAGCCTCAATCCCACCGCCTCCGCCCGCATGGCCGACCGGCTGATCGAGGCCGAGGAGCGCCACTACTGGACATCCGACGAAGCCGACCGGGAGGCGCTGCGCGAGGCGGGCGCCGATCTCGAAGACCGGCTCGAAGGCATCAAACCCATGGAGGTTGCGGCCGCATGACCGGGCTCAAGACCACGCTCCCGCTGCCGGGCACCGTCTATCGCCGCGAGGACGGCGAAGGATCGGTGCAGGTGAAGATGAACACCGGGCCGAAGATCGACGGCGCCAAGGTCTTCGCGATCTACGGCAAGGGCGGCATCGGCAAGTCGACGACCTCGTCGAACCTGTCGGTCGCCTTCTCCAAGCTCGGCAAGCGTGTCCTGCAGATCGGCTGCGACCCGAAGCACGATTCGACCTTCACGCTGACCAAGCGGCTGCAGCCGACGGTGATCGACGTCCTGGAGACGGTCGACTTCCACGCCGAGGAGCTGCAGCCGGAGGACTTCGTCTTCGAGGGCTACAACGGCGTCATGTGCGTCGAGGCGGGTGGGCCGCCGGCGGGCACGGGGTGCGGCGGCTATGTCGTCGGCCAGACGGTGAAGCTCCTGAAGGAGCATCATCTGCTGGAGGACACCGACGTCGTCATCTTCGACGTCCTCGGCGACGTCGTCTGCGGCGGCTTCGCGGCGCCGCTCCAGCATGCCGACCGGGCGCTGGTCGTCACCGCCAACGACTTCGATTCGATCTTCGCCATGAACCGCATCGTCGCGGCGATCCAGGCCAAGGCGAAGAACTACGACGTGCGCCTCGGCGGCGTCATCGCCAACCGCTCGGCGGGCACCGACGAGATCGACCGCTTCAACGCTGCGACGGGCCTCGAGCGGGTCGCGCACTTCCCGGATCTCGACGCCATCCGCAAGAGCCGGCTGAAGAAGGCGACGCTGTTCGAGATGGGCGACGCGCCGGAGGTCAAGGCGGTGCAGGACGAGTATCTGCAGCTCGCCGCCAAGCTCTATGCCGGCGTCGCGCCGATGGACGGCAAGTCCATGAAGGACCGCGACATCTTCGATTTCCTCGGGTTCGAGTGAGGCAGGCGATGAGCGAGATTGCCACCTACGAGATCCGGCGCTCCGAGATCGAGACCTATTTCGACCGGACGGCTTCGGACGCCTGGAAGAAGCTCACCTCCGACGCGCCGCTCGGCCGCATCAGGGCGAGCGTCCGGGCGGGCCGCGATGCGATGCGCGCGAGCCTCCTCGCCATGCTGCCGGAGGACCTGTCCGGCCGCCGCGTGCTCGACGCCGGCTGCGGCACCGGGGCGCTGGCGGTGGCGCTCGCCAAGCGCGGCGCCGAGGTCGTCGCCGTCGACCTCTCGCCGACGCTGATCGTGCATGCCCGCGATCTCGCGGCGGGCGAGGGCCTGTCGGCTCCCATCCGCTTCGAGAGCGGCGACATGCTCGCCGCCGCCCACGGCCGCTTCGACCATGTCGTGCTGATGGATTCGCTGATCCATTACGAGCCGGACGACGCCGCCGCGGCGCTCGCGAGTCTCGCGGCGCGCACGAACGGCTCGATCGCCTTCACCCTGGCGCCGAAGACGCCGCTCCTCGCCCTCATGCATCGCGCGGGCCGCCTCTTCCCGCGCGGCGACCGGGCGCCGGCGATCGTGCCCGTCGCGATCGACTGCTTCCGCGATCGGCTGGAAGCCCATCCGAGCCTCTCGGGCTGGAGCCTCGGCGCCGAGCGCCGCGTCGCCAGCGGCTTCTACAAGTCGCACGGGATGGAGTTCGTCCGCTCATGAGCTCGATCGGCCGCAGGATCGTCAGCTTCGATCTCCTTGCACGCACCTTCGTGCCCTTCGCCGATGCCGGCACGACGGAGCTGCCGCTGGGGCGGCTGTTCCGGCTGTCGCTGTTCCAGATCTCGGTCGGCATCACCATGGTGCTGCTCGGCGGCACGCTGAACCGGGTGATGGCCGTGGAACTCGGCATCCCCGTCTCGGTCATCGCCGTCGCCCTGGCGCTGCCGCTGGTGGCGGCGCCGGCGCGCACGCTGATCGGCTTCAAGTCGGATACGCACCGCTCCTATCTCGGCTGGCGCCGGGTGCCCTTCATGTGGTTCGGCTCGCTGGTCCAGTTCGGCGGCCTCTCGGTCATGCCGTTCTCGCTGCTCCTCCTCTCCGACGGCCCGCCGGGTACGACGCTCTACGGCGAGGCCGGCATGACGCTCGCCTTCCTGATGGTCGGCTTCGGCCTGCACACGACCCAGACCGCGGGGCTGGCGCTGGCGACGGATCTCGCGCCCGAGGAAAAGCGGCCCCGCGTCGTCGCCATGCTCTACACCATGCTCCTCGTCGGCATGGTCGGCGGGGCGATCGTCATCGGCCGGTTGCTCCAGGACTTCTCGACGCTGCGGCTGATCCAGGTGCTGCAGGGCTCGGCGCTCGTCACCATCGCTCTCACCGGCATTGCCATGTGGAAGCAGGAGCCGCGCCGCCGCGACATCGCGCCTTCGGGCGAGGCGCGTCCACGCTTTCGCGAAGCCTTCGCCGCGTTTCGCCGGCAGCAGGACCTGACGCGGCTGCTTTCGGCGCTCGCCGTCGGCAGCGCCGCCTTCGGCATGCAGGACATCCTGCTCGAACCCTATGGCGGCTCGGTCCTTCACATGCGGGTCGGCTCGACGACGCTGCTGACCGCGCTGTTCTCGGCCGGCAGCCTGCTCGGCTACGTCTTCGCCGCGCGCGTCCTCGGCAAGGGCGGCAATCCCCGCGTCATTGCGGCGATCGGCCTGCTCGTCGGCATTCCCGGCTTCATGGCGGTGATCCTCTCCTCGCCCTTCCAGTCGGTCGCCGTCTTCTGCATCGGAACCGCGACGATCGGCATCGGCAGCGGGCTCTTCGCCGTCTCCATGCTGATCTCGGCGATGGGCCTCGTCACCGAAGGCAGCGGCGGCCTGGCGCTCGGCGCCTGGAGCGCGGTGCAGGCGATGGCGATCGGCCTCGCGGTCGCCATCGGCGGCTTCATCCGCGACGGTGTCGGCGGCCTCGTCCATTCCGGCTGGCTCGGCCCCGCCTTCGGCACGCCGGCGGCCGGCTACTGCGTCGTCTACGGGGTCGAGATCGCTCTGGTCTTTGCCGCGCTCGCCGTCCTCGGGCCGCTGATCCGGCCGCAGAAGATCCAGCCACGCCCGGCTCCGGCGCGCCATTTCGGCCTCGCCGACCTGCCGAACTAGTCCGATAGGGAAGGAACGAACCTCATGCCCGGCTATGGCTTCACGGAGCAGTTCGATATTCCGCTGCTGCTCGTCTACCTGTTCTTCTTCTTCTTCCTCGGGCTGGTCTTCCACCTGCGGCAGGAGGACAAGCGCGAGGGCTATCCGCTGGAGAGCGACCGGACTGACCGCACCGGCGGGCGGGTCCAGGTCGTCGGTTTCCCGCCGCTGCCCAAGCCCAAGGTGTTCAAGCTGATGCATGGCGGCGAGACGATCGTGCCGCGCCCGCATCGCGACCGCGAGCTGAACGCCTTTCCGGCCTACGAATTCCCCGGCGCGCCGATCATGCCGGCGGGCGACCCGCTGGTCGACGGCATCGGGCCGGCGTCCTATGCGCTGAAGGCTGACACGCCGGACCTCACCGTCGACGGGTCGCTGAAGCTCGTGCCGATGCGCAACCAGCCGCACTACTACATCGAGGAGACCGATCCGAACCCGATCGGCATGACCGTGGTCTCGCGCGACGGCCTCGTCGTCGGCACCGTCGCGGACCTGTGGCTCAACTCGCACGAATATCATGTGCGCTATCTCGAGGTTGAGCTGAACGCCGAGACCGGCGGCCGGCGCGCCATGGCGCCGCTCGCCTTCGCCGCGATCAAAGGCTGGCGCGGCGAGGTGCACTTCTCCTCGCTCACCCGCGCGCAGTTCTCCCGCATCCCGCCGCTCGCCAGCGAGAACCAGATCACCATGCGCGAGGAAGACCGCATCAACGGCTATTTCGCCGGCGGCGCCTTCTTCGACGGCGCGACGATCAAGGACGCCCTGTCATGACCGAAGAGCTCGACGAATTCGACCACTTCAAGCCCGTCGTGGCCGAGGGCGAACTGCCCGCCGGCGAGCGCATCCTCTGGCAGGCGCGCCCGGACTGGTGGCGCCTGGCGCTCGGGGCCTTCCGGCTCAGGGCGATCGTCGCCTACTTCCTGGTCTTCGCGCTCTGGCGCCTCGGCGTGACGCATCACGACACCGGCTCCTGGGCGACGGGGCTGGCGGATGCGGCGCCGATGCTGCCGACGCTCGGGGTGGCGATCGGCCTCGTCATGCTGCTCTCCTTCCTCATCGCGCGCGCGACCAGCTTCACCCTCACCGAGCGGCGCCTGGTGCTGCGCTTCGGCGTGGCGCTGCCGGCGCAGCTGAACATCCCGCTGAAGGACGTCGATCACGCCGCCGTCCGGCTCTATGCCGATGGCAGCGGCGACATCCCGCTGACGCTGCCGAAGAAGGGGCGCCCGTCGTACTTCCAGCTCTGGCCCTACGCCCGGCCGTGGCGGTTCTTTTCCGCCGAGCCGATGCTGCGCGCGGTCCCCGACTGCGCCGAGGCGGTGCGGCTGATCGCCGGCGCCCTGGCGGCGACGCAGGGCGGCCAGCGCGTCGCCGTGCCTGTGCCGCGGGAGCGGTCCGAGCGGCTGCCGAGCGGCCATCCGGCAGCAGTCTGAACGCAGGTCGCGAGACGGAGGCGAGACGATGAAAGCTCTAGCGGCGGCGATGCGCAGCGGCGCCTTCAAGATGTATCCGACGCCGGAGCGGCCGATCCCGCGCTGGATCCTCGCCGGCGCCGGGGCGCTCGCGGTGACCGCGCTCGTCTCCATCGGCTTCGGCCGGGTCACCGGGATCGGGCTCGCCGACACCCCGCAGCTGAAGTCGCTCGCGCATCGCGACATCGCGCTCAGCGAGCATCCGGACGGCAGCGTTGCCGTGATCGACGCCGACAGCCGTCAGGCGCTGATCAGCGTGCCGGCCGGCGGCGGCGCCTTTGCCGTCGAGGTGCTGCGCAACCTTCAGCGCAACCGCGCGCGCAAGGGCGCCCGGGAGGGAGATCCGTTCGTCCTCGCGCTGAAGTCGGACGGCCGGCTGGTGATCGAGGATCCGGACACCCCGCAGCAGGTGGATCTTCGCGCCTTCGGCGAGAACCAGGCGATGGCCTTCGCCAATCTTCTGAATCCCGAGCGGGAGGAGGGACAATGATCGATCGACTTTTCAGTGGCCGGCAGGAAGACGTTTCCTGCACGGTGGAAGTCTCGAATACCTTCGACAGCCTGCACGCCCATGTCCGCTTCGACGGGGGCGTGACCGTCGAGCCCGGCGACGAGGTGCTCGTCCACGGCGCGCCGGTCGCCGTGCCCTATGGCGAGACCGCCTCCTTCCGCCGCACCGCGACGATCCGCCGGGCCGGATGGCTGGAGCGGACATGGACGCGGCTGACCGGCGATCTCGAATTCATGGAACTGTGCGAATTCTCCTTTTCCGAAAGGGCAGCCCTATGAACGCGCATGCAAGAGTCGCCGGCGCCGCGCCGCTCGGCGGGACAGCGCCGAACGAGACCACCCGCAAGGCGCAGGAAGACACGCTGCTGACGCCGCGCTTCTACACCACCGACTTCGACAAGCTGGACAAGGTCGACGTCTCCGGCGTGCGGCGCGAATGGGACGCGCTGATCGCCGAGATGAAGTCCGACCCGAACCGCGGGCATTTCCGGCGCGACGAGAACTGGAACACGGTCTCGCTCGACGACCTGCCGGAGGGCCTGCGCAAGGAGTTCGTCGATTTCCTCGTCTCCTCTCTCACGGCGGAGTTCTCCGGCTGCGTGCTCTATAAGGAGATGAAGCGGCGCGGGACGAACCCCGACATCTGCGAGCTGTTCTCCTATATGAGCCGCGACGAGGCCCGCCATGCCGGCTTCATCAACGATGCGCTCAAGGAGTTCGGGATCGGCGTCAATCTCGGCTTCCTGACCAAGGCGAAGAAGTACACCTTCTTCCAGCCGAAGTTCATCTTCTACGCGACCTACCTGTCCGAGAAGATCGGCTACGCCCGCTACATCACCATCTTCCGGCATCTGGAGAAGCATCCGGAGAACCGGTTCCACCCGATCTTCAAGTGGTTCGAGAAGTGGTGCAACGACGAGTTCCGCCATGGCGAGGCCTTCTCGCTGCTGATGCGGGCGGAGAAGAAGACGCTGGAGGGGCGCAACAAGCTCTGGATCCGCTTCTTCCTGCTCGCCGTCTTCGCGACGATGTATGTGCGCGACCACGCCCGGCCGGAGTTCCACAAGGCGCTCGGCATCGACCCCTCGGACTACGGCTTCAAGGTCTTTCGGATCACCTCCGAGATCTCGCGCCAGGTCTTCCCGGTGATGCTCGACATCGACGATCCGCGCTTCCGGGCGGGCCTCGACCGGCTGCTGACGATCAACGACGACATCGCAGTGGCTGCGGCGCGCGGCGGCATCGCCGGCAGGATCGGCACCTGGACCGGCAAGGCGCGGGCGGCGGCGACCTTCGCGCGGCTCTTCATGCTGCCGGTGAAGCGCAATGCCATCCCACGGGACAGCAAGCTGGTCCCGGTCTGGTGAGCACTCTTCGGGCGCCGCCCTTCCGGCGCGCGCCCGTCTCTTCTCCCGCCGCGGGGCCGACATGGCCGCGCCTCGGCTCATCTGGAGACGCGACATGACCGCCTATCTCTATCCCGCTCTGTTCGCCCTGTTCGTCTGGTGGGCGTCGACTGTCCTGATCATCTATCTCGACGGGCTGAAGCGCTGGACCTTCAAGTATTCCATGGTCGGGGCGACCATCGTCTTCGCGGTCTCGCTAATCGGTCTCTACACCTCGGCGCGCGACGCCTCGGTCACCGGCGCCTACCTCGCCTTCACCTTCGGCCTTCTGGCCTGGGGCTGGCAGGAGATGAGCTTCTACATGGGCTACGTCACCGGGCCGCGCAAAGCGCCGTGCCCGGAGAACTGCCGCGGGCTGAAGCATTTCGGCCATGCCGTGCAGACCAGCCTCTACCATGAGCTGGCGATCATCGTCGCGGCCGGAGCGGTCGTCGGGCTGACCTGGGGGGCGCCGAACCATATCGGCCTGTGGACCTTCATGGTGCTGTGGTGGATGCACCAGAGCGCCAAGCTCAACGTGTTCTTCGGCGTGCGCAACCTCAACGAGGAGTTCCTGCCGGAGCATCTGGAGTTCCTGAAGGGCTTCCTCAACAAGCGCTCGATGAACCTGCTCTTCCCGTTCTCCGTCACCATCTCGACGGTGATCACGGCGCTGCTCGTCGTCGCGGCGACGTCGGCGGACGCCTCGATGTTCGAGCGGGCGGGCTACACCTTCCTCGCCGTCCTGATGGCGCTGGCGATCCTCGAGCACTGGATGCTGGTCCTGCCGATGCCGGCGGGCGCGATCTGGTCGCCGGCGCTGAAGTCGCGCGGCGAGCGCACACCCTTCGAGGCCGAGATCGTCGTCGGCTTCCTCGGCGCCGGCAAGACGACGACGCTGCGCCGGATGCTGGCCGAGGCCGATCCGGACGTGAAGACCGTCGTTCTCGTCAACGACTTCGGCGAGCTCGGCATCGACGGGTCGCTGCTCGAAGGGCAGGGCGCCGACGTCGTGGAACTGTCCAACGGCTGCATTTGCTGCTCGCTGCGCAAGGACCTCTCGGCGCAGCTGCGCGAGGTGGTCGCGAAGATGAAGCCGCAGCGCGTGCTGATCGAGCCGTCGGGCGTTGCCGACGTCGCCTCGCTGCTGCGCGTCCTGCACGAGCCGGAGATCCGCGCGCTGACCAGAGCGCTCCGGCTGTACACGGTCATCGACGCCGGCGCGTTCCTGCGCGATTTCGCCCGCATGCCGGACTATTTCCGCATCCAGGCCAAGCTCGCGCCGGTCTTCATCCTCAACAAGACGGACCTCGTCTCGGCCGGCGAGGTGGAGACGATCCGCGAGACGCTGACCGGACTGAATCCCGCCGCGACCATCCTCACCGCGCGCTACGGCGTCGTCGACGGCGCGCTCGATCCGGCGACGGCGCTCGCCCGGTGGAGCGAGGCCTCGGACGAGGAGGCGATGGACGCGCCGCGCCGGGCGGTTCGCCATGCCGAAGCGCAGCCGGCGGCGGCGCTCGCGCCCCGCGAGCCTGCAGGGACAAGAAATGGACATGCGCCGCACGCGGCCGATGCCGCCGGCCACGCCGAAGCGCACGATCATGATCATGCCCATTCCCCTGGCCATGGACCGGTGCACGGCGATCATCATCCGGCTGGCCATCATCATGGCGCCGCTGCGGCCGACCGGCACGATCACGCGATCCATTCGCACGATCATCACGACCACCATGACCATGATCACCACGATCACGACCATGCGCACCACGGCCACCACCACGACGAGCCCGGTATGGGAATGACGTCCTGGAGCCGGCACCTGTCGCAGGACCTCGACGGGGACCGCCTGCGCGCGACCTTGGCCGAGGTCGTGGCCGGCCGGGCCGGGACCGTCGACCGGATGAAGGGCATCGCCCGGACGGAAACCGGCTGGCTGCGCTTCGACGTCGCCGGCGGCCGCGCCTCGATCGCCGCGCATGTGCCGCAGCGGGACGAGAAGCCCCGGGCTCTGGCGATCGGCAGCGAACTCGACCTCGCCTGGCTCGACCGCGCCTTCGCGGTCTCCGATGGTGCGGCAGTCGGTGAGGACCTGGCCGAGCGGCTGCCGGTTCAGCCGACCATCGACACCCCGGCGGCGAACGTCCTGCCGGCGGAGTGACGCGGCCCGGCTGAGGGCGCCGCGCCGGCGCCCGGCGGTGCGCTGCAATCGGAATGACGGAGACGACGGACCGCCGGCCGTCGTCTTTTTCGTTGCAGACCTCTCAGAGCGCCATCTCGTTGTCGTCGTCTTCGAGGCCGTCGCGATGGCTGCCCGAGGCGGCGATGGCGAAGCTGAGGACGCCGACGCGGCCGGCAATCATCAGGACGACCATCGTCAGCTTGCCGAGCGTCGAGAGGTGATGCGTGAGGCCGAGGCTGGTGCCGACCGTGCTGAGGGCCGAGATCGCCTCGAACAGGACCGCGTCGAAGGGGGCGTCGGGCTCGGTCAGGAAAAGCACCAGCAGCCCGGCGAGGAGCAGCAGAAGGTAGGACGTCAGCGTGGCGGTCGCGATCTGCAGCTGCGCCGTCGGGATCGAGCGACCGAACAGCCGCGCGCTGGCCCGGCCCTTCTGCACCGAGCGCACCAGAGCGAGGAGGGCGGCGAAGGTCGTGGTCTTGATGCCGCCGCCGGTGCCGGCCGGCGAGGCGCCGACGACCATCAGGAACATCAGGACGAGCAGGCTCGCCTTCGACAGCGTCCCCAGCGGCACGGTGTCGAACCCGCCGGTGGTGGAGTTCACCACCACCTGAAAGAACGCCGTCATCAGCCGCTCGGCCGGCGGCAGGACGGCGAGGGCGGGATCGATGACGAAGAGCAGGAGGGTGCCGCCGGCGATCAGCGCCAGCGTCACCCGGACGATGACGGTGCTCGCGAGGCCCGGCTCCCGCTCGCGTCCGGCGAGGCGCTTCGTGGCGTCGACGACGACGATGAAGCCCATCGCGCCGAGGAGGCAGAGGACGGCGATGACGAGATTCACGCCGACAGCGCCGCGGAAGGCCTCGAGACTGTTCGCCTGCAGGCTGAGCCCCGCCGTGCAGAAGGCCGAGATCGCATGGAAGATCGCGCTCCAGGCCGGCGCTGAGACCTTGGCCGCGGCGAGGAAGGGATAGAGCGCGATCGCGCCCACCGCCTCGCAGGCGAGGGTGAACAGGATGACGGAGCGGATGAAGGCCTTCGGCTCGATCGAATCCGGCAGCGCGAAGGCCGTGCGCGCCGCGTCCTCGCGCGTGCGGCTCATGCGGTTGCGGATGGCGAGGAGCGTGAACGAGCCGGCCGTCATGTAGCCGATGCCGCCGAGCTGCATCATCAGCGCGATGACGATCTGGCCGAAGAGGGTGTAGCTGCCTGCGATGTCGATCGTGGACAGCCCCGCCGTCGAGACCGCCGAGACGGCGATGAAGAGATCGTCCGCGGCTCCGACGGGCGTTTTATGCGCGAAGGGCAGCGACAGGAGGATCCAGCCGGCCAGCATGTAGGCGAGGTAGCCGAAGAGCAGCCAGCGTGCCGGCTTCGAGGAGCGGCGCGGGATCTTCGCGGGGGCTGCCCGCCCGCCGCCGAAGAACCGCAGGCTCAAAAGCTTCCGGGCGAGCTTCGTCACGCGCCTTCGCGCCTCGCCGGAACCGGGCAGAACGCGGGGGCGAAGAGCGTCCCCGCTGCCACGACCGCGCCGCAGCCCATCTCGACCTCACCCAAGCTCGACCATCCCCGCCTGTCCCGCCGCCGGCTCCCGGGGCGTGCCGGCGGATATAGCGGCGAGGGATGCGCCGAGGAGGGACGGAGGACGGCCACCGTGCAGTCCGCTCGTCGCATAGAAAAGGCGGGCGCCCTGCGACGCCCGCCCTGGTCGTTCAACGTTTGCAGCGCCGCTACTGGTAGCGGGTGGTGGTGCCCTGGGCCGGGCCCTTGCCGGGAGCGCTGCCGCCGGCCGGTGCCTGGCCGTCCGGCTTGGGAACGGCGACGCCCGGAGCCGGCGCGGCGCTGTTTCCTTGCGAACCGCCTGTGCCGGCGCCGGTTGCCGACGGCGCTGTGCCGTTCGCCTGCGGCGCGGGATTGGCCCCGGCCGGCTCGACCCGCGTCTTCGCCAGGGGTTCCGCCGCCGGATTGTTCGCGCCGCTCGGCGCCTGCGGATGCAGCGGCGCGGCCTCGGGCGACTTCTCCTGTTCCTCCGGCGTCTTCTTGCCCTGCGTCTTGTCGGCCGGCAGCTGCGTGCTCGGCGGCAGGCCCGTATCCGGTGCGTTGGCCGTGCCCATCTCCTGCTTCGGCTCCATCGGCGTGCCGGGGGCGAGATATTGCGGTTTCGAGTTCATCGGGGCTTGTGTCCCGGTCGGCTCGGGTGCCGGCGGCGAGACGTTCTTCTCCTGCGGCACCGGGGTCACGGTGCCGCCGAGATTGGGACTGCCGATGGTCTGCGGCGGGTTCGCCTGCGACTTGTAGTCGGCGCCGCTCTGGCCGCTCTGGCCGCCGCCCGGAACGGCGACGCCCGGCGGTGTCTTGGCGCCCTGGCTGCTGCCGGCAGGCGCGACCGACTGCTCGATCGCCTTCTTCGAGACCGGAGCGGGCATCGGCGCCGGCTGGGGCTTCTGATCGCTGCCCGAGACGGCCACCGGGATCGCCTTGCCGAGCAGGATCGCCTGCTTCGGCGCGGGATCCGGCGCCTTGCCGTCCTCGGTGAGGCCGGCGAGGTAGTGGTCGAGCAGGCGGTAACCGCCGAGCGGCTTGTTGTTGCCCTCGTGGCAGGTGCCGCAGGCGATCTTGGCGGGGTCGCCGAGCGGGCCCTTGCGCTTGGCCGGGAAAACGGTCTTCAGCGGCTCGATGTAGTTGGTGTTGAGGTCGCGGGCCATGCGGATGCCCCAGAAGGCGATCCAGCGATAGGGCGTCGACTGCGACCAGTCGAAGAAGGCCCGCGAGCTGTGGCAAAAGGTGCAGTTCACGCCCATCGACTGGGCCATCTGCATCATCAGGAGGTAGAGGTCCTCGGCGTCCTGCTCCTTGGCGACCTCGGCCTTGCCGCGGAACGAGACCAGCGGATCTTCCGACTGGATCTGCGCGCTCTTGTGGTCCTCCATCAGATATTCGTTGTACGGCACGTCCGGGAAGAACTGCCGGATGGTCTTCGCCTCGAGATGCCAGGGCCGCGGCTTGCCGAGGAAATGGTCGCCGGACGGCTTCTTCTGCTCGTACCAGGTCCAGGGCGGCACGTTCTGGCCGCGATGGCAGGTGTAGCAGGTGACGCCGGAGGGGGCGACGTGCTGGGCCCAGTGCGAATTGATGTAGCGCACCATCTGCAGCATGCGACGCGCCACCTTCTTAGTGTAAAGGCTGTCGTCGGCGAAGCCCGCGTCCGAGTTGAGGTTGTGGCAGTATTCGCAGCCCTGCTTGGGCGCGACCCAGGAGGTCATCGCCAGCATCAGCCGGGTGAACTCGGCGTCGGTCAGATCGCCGAGCACCTGGACGTTCTGGTAGACGGTGCTCGCCTTCGGGCTGCCGGTGTTGTCGGCCGGCTCCAGCGGCTCCGGCTTCTCCGAATAGGGCAGCGGCCGGCTGTCCTTGAACTGCACCATTTCGAGCGCTGCCGGGCCGGTCTCGATCGACTGGATCGGCGGGATGACCCAGGGCGGCACCATCACGCCGACGCAGAACAGGGCGAGGGCGATGATGCCGACGACGATGGGGGCGGATCTCAGCCTGGCCGGTCTCATTGCACCACACTCCGCGTCACGTCATGCGGGATCGGGAAGGCCGGGTAGACCGACGGGTAGCTGGGCGCGATGCCGTGCTTGACGCCCCACAGATACCAGTTGTCGACGACCGTGCCGGTGAGCAGGACGCCGATCGCCCCGCAGAACGTCGTCAGCACCGCGAACCACCAGGCCCAGCGATGGATCGATTCAAACGTCGCGTTGAAGCCCATTGTCCAGCGCCAGAACAATGCGCCGCGCTCGGCCGCCGTGCCGCGGTCGACGATCTCCTCGGCCTCCCGCTCGCCGCCGAAGCGCGAGACTGCGAGGATCGTCGCGCCATGCATGGCGAACAGCATGGTCGAGCCGTAGAGGAAGACGATCGAGAGCATGTGGAACGGGTTGTAGTACCAGTTGCCGTAGAGCACCGAGACCGAGGCCGTCCAGTTGAGGTGGGTGATGATGCCGAAGGGCACCGCCTCCGACCATGACCCCATCAGGATCGGCCGGAAGAAGCCGAGCGAGAGGTAGAGGAAGATCGCGGAGGCGAACGCCCAGGAGGTGTGGGTGCCCATGCCGATCGCCCGGGCCCTGATGTAGCTGCGCGCCCACCAGAGCAGGATCGACATGGTCAGGAAGAAGCCGGCGAGCAGCCACCAGCCGCCGTCGCCGAGGGGGATCAGGATGTTGAGGCCGTACTTCGCCGGCGGGGGATCCAGCGACAGGAACGGCAGGTTGCGCACGAAGGCGTAGGGATCCCAGTCCACCGAGGCCCACATGTTGAGGCCGATGATCTCGATCGCCATGAAGCCGAAGGCGAGCGAGGCGATGCCGGTCCAGCCGAGATAGAGCGGCCCGAGCTGCGGATCGCCGATCTTGCCGAGCCAGTAGGAGAAGTTCTTCGCCTGGATCCGCGGCAGTTCGCCCGGCCGCATCGGCACGCCCGGGTCGAACGGCCCGCGGATCTGGATGCGGTTGTAGATGCTGGAATAGGAGCCCATCGCGCCGTCCCCCTCTAGTAGGCGATGTTGCCGATGGCGGCAGGGGTCTTCAGGAAGAAGTCGAAGAAGTAGGGCCAGCCGCCGTCCCAGAAGGGACCGGAAATGATGATGCAGACCGCGCTCCAGAAGCCGGCGTTCAGCGCGAAGAACAGGCCGAGCCGGTGGATGCCGTAAGGGCCGATCGAATAGAAGATGTAGTCGCGGAAATAGGCGTTCTCGTGCTCGCCGTATTTCACCACCTCGCCCTTGCCGGGATTGACGGCGGCGAGGATGACGCCGGCATGCAGGCCGAGGAACATGGTGGTGGTGAAGAAGAAGGTCACCGCCAGCATGTGCGCCGGGTTGTAGTGGAAGTGCAGGAACTGGTAGCCGACGCTCGACACCCAGTCGAGATGGCTCATGATGCCGTAGGGAAAGCCGTGACCCCAGGCGCCGAGCAGCAGCGGGCGGATCACCACCAGCGACAGATAGGCGAAGAACGCGACGGAGTAGGCGATCGGGACGTGCCAGCCGATGCCGAGCTTGCGGCAGATCTCGATCTCGCGCAGCGCCCAGGATGCGAAGGCGCCGCAGGCGCACATGGTGACGATCTGCCAGATGCCGCCCTCGTTGAACGGGGCGAGGCCGAGGCCGTACTTGATCGAGGGCGGGTTGACCGAGAAGGCGAAGATGTTGGTCTCGCCGCTCTGGCTGATGTCGTAGAAGATCAGGAGCGAGCCGAGGGCGGCGAAGAAGATCGCCGTGACGCCGAAGAACCCGACATAGAAGGGCCCGACCCAGAAGTCGAAGAGGTCGCCGCCGATCAGCGTGCCGCCGCGCACGCGGTATTTTCGCTCGAATGACAGCATCGCCATGGCGTGGCCCTTCCTGAAATGGACGAGATCAGTGCGGGACGGCGGCGAGAGGCCGCCGCCCCGATGCTTGGCGGACGTCGACGCTCAGGCGTCGGCGTTCGGGGTCATCAGCTGGCCGGTCTGCTGCGCGTTGCCCGGCGGGACCGGATTGGCCAGCCAGTTGAACCGCGCGGTCGACAGCAGGATGAAGTGGATCAGCAGCGCGAGCACCAGAAGGAAGGTGAACAGGCCGATCAGGGCCCGCCGCGGATCGAAAAGCAGCCACATGCGCCACATGGTTGCGCCTCCTTAGGAGATCATCGTGAGGAGGGGGTGCACCACGTCGAGAGCCGACACATGCACCGTGTCCGGGGTCTGCAGCCAGGGCCGCCAGAGCCAGACGAGGATGTGCGCTACGATCGCGATGCCGACGAAGACGGCGAAGGAGAGGAAGAAGAGCGAATTGAACTCCTGCGCCTCCCTTTCCGTCAGGCCGGAAAGCGTTCCCGCCTCCCGTCCGGCTACGAGGTTTTCTGCCATGTTCCTTTCTCCTTGGTTCGACTGCCTTCGTGTGGCGGCCGGGATGCCCCGGTCGCCGCGCTCGAAGCTTCAAATTCCCGCGCGCTATCGCATGAAGGCGTAGGGGAGGACCGAATGCGCGGCCGCCCGCGCGTCGCCGATCACCTGGAAGTAGCCGCCGCGCTCGATCGCGATCGGCCGCAGCCGCGAGGGGAGAATGCGGGAGATCAGCGCCACAGCCAGGAACAGCGGGAAGGAGAGCGCGTAGATGATCCGGTATTCCTGCCGCTCCGAGCGGAAGAGGGCGCTGCCGGCATGGTTGACGAGGCTCATCGGACGGTCTCCTGTTCGGCCTTGGTTGCTGGCTGTGTCGAAGGGCGGGTAAGGGCGCGGGGAAGCCGGCTCATGCGGGTTCCTCCGCGGCGAGACGGGCGGCCGGAAGGTGGCGGCGGTCGACGGTCGGGCGCCCCTCGGCGCGTGCGGCGGCCTCCGCCGCATCGCGCAGGCGCCTTGCCGCGGAAATCCTGACGAGAACCGGCTCGCGGGAGACGGCGGCCTCCAGCGCGGCGCTCGCATCGGCCGACCAGGCCAGCTCCGCATGACGCCTTGCCGGGGTGGGCGCCACGGCGTCCATCTCGGTGCCGAGCGGCAGGATGTGGAAGAGCGCGTCGAACAGCGCGTTGCAGACTTCCTGAACGAGGTAGGTCGCGCCGGAATAGCCCATGAAGGGCGTGCCGGTGTGCCGCCGGATCGCCGCGCCGGGGAAGGACGCCGGAATGAAGGTGCCGCGCCCGCCGGTCTCGGCGAGATACATGCGCTCGTTGTAGCTGCCGAAGAGGACGAGCGGCGGCGTCTCGCGGACCATGCGGCGGACGTCGTCGTTCAGCGTCTTCTGTCCGGCGAGCCTCGGAACGGCGAAGCGGCAGGGAAGGCCCATCTCGTCTTCGAGGAAGTGCCGGATCCCCCTGGCATAGGTCTCGTTGGCGACGACCGCGAAGCTCGCCGTGCCGAAGAAGTCCTGCGTCACCGACCGCCAGAGGTCCCAGAGCGGCTTGATCGTCGTGTGCTTCTCGCGGGCGATGAAGGGCTCCGGGTCGAGCCCCAGCATCTCGCCGAGCGTGCGCAGGAAGGCGGTGGTCGAATGCAGGCCGATCGGCGCCTGCAGATAGGGCCGCTCCAGCGCCTCGCAGAGCTGCCGGCCGTATTCGCGGTAGAGGCAGACATTGGCATCGGCCATCGTCAGCTTCGGGATGTCGGAGAGATGCGCGCCGAGCGGGAAGGCGAGGTTCACCTCGGCGCCGATCCCCTCGATCAACCGGCGGATTTCGGCGAGGTCCGAGGGCATGTTGAACATGCCATAGGCCGGGCCGATGATGTTGACCCTCGGCTTCTCGCCGTCCTTGCGTTCACGCGGCGCCGGGATCCTGCCCTTCTTCGGGCCGAACTCGGTCAGCAGCCACTTCAGCGCCCGGTCGGCGCACTGCCACTGGTCCTCGTCGATGGTGCGCGGCAGGAAGCGCTTGAGGTTGGTGCCTTCGGGCGTGACGCCGCCGCCGATCATCTCGGCGATCGAGCCGGTGACGACGACCGCCGGCTGCGCCGGGTCGAGCGTCGCATGTGCCCGCTTCATCGCGCCTTCCGTGCCGGTCTGGCCGAGGTTCTCCTCCGACAGGCCGGTGACGACGATCGGCAGCTCGTGCGGCGGCAGCGCGTCGGTGTAGTGCAGCACCGAGGTGACCGGCAGATTCTCGCAGCCGACCGGGCCGTCGACGACGACCTGCAGGCCCTTCACCGCGGTGAAGACGTAGACGGCCCCCCAGTAGCCGCCGGCACGATCGTGATCGAGGACGAGCATCTAGGCGTCCCCCATGCCGGCATCGTAGGAGGCGGTCTTCGACTTCACCCCGATCTTTACGTCGGCCCTGATCTTCGGCTTCTTCGGCGCCGGCGGGACGTCCTCCCAGATGCCGCTGGTGTGCCCCGACCCGACGCCGTCAAAGAAGGCGAGCATCCTGTCGAAGCGGGGCTTGGAGGCGATCGCGCCGTTGACGACCTCGGCGAGCGAACCGGCGCCGGCCGGTCCCATCAGCGGGCGGGCGGAAATGAGGTTGGTGAAGTAGAGCGCCGGCGTGCCGGACTGCTTGGCCTTCTGGACGACCGGCGTCGTGCCGATGGCAAGGTCGGGCGCAAATTCCGCGAAGGCCGCGAGGTCGTCTTCCAGCGAGGCGCGGAACTTGACGTGGACGCCCTTCGCCTCCAGCCACTCGCGATCGGGATCCGACCAGGCCGTGCGCGGGCAGGCGGTGCCGACATAGCGCAAATCCGCACCGCTCTCGACGAGCAGGCGCGCGACGAGAAGCTCCGAGCCCTCGTAGCCGGACAGGGTGATCCGGCCCTTGATCGGCGAGCCGGCGAGCGCGCCGCGGATCGCCGGGAGGATGGCATTCTGGGTGGCGGCGATCCTCTCGGCGGGAACCTCCGCGGCTTCGCCGACCGCCTTCAGCCAGGCCGCGGTGCCGTCGACGCCGACGGGCGCGGAACCGACGACCGTGCGGCCGGCCGCTTCGAACTCGCGGATCGAGGCGGTGTAGAAGGGGTGGATCGCGGCCGCGACGGTGCAGTCCAGCGCCGCGTAGAGCTCGCGCCATTCCCGCGTCGGCACGACCGGCCCGGCGGCAAGGCCCATCGGCTCGAGCAGCCGGCCGATCACCATCGGGTCGGCCGGGAACATCTCGCCGAGAAGCGCCACAGACGGCCTGTCGGTGCGCGGCTGGCGCGGTGCGGCGACCGGCCCCTGTTCGGCCTCGCCGCGGGCATAGGCGAGCATTGCCCCGGCGAGGATGTCCTTCGCTTCGGCATGGGTCGGCACGCCGAAGCCTGGCACGTCGATGCCGATGATCCGCACGCCGTCGATCGATTTCGGCAGGAGCCGCAGCGGCACGCCGGAAGCGGTCGGGACGCAGAGATTGGTGACGACGATGGCGTCGTAGAGCGCCGGGTCGGCGAGCTGGTGCACCGCCTCGCGGATGTCCTCGAACAGCTTGCCGGTGACGAGCGTCTCCGAGTTGAACGGGACATAGCCGACGGTGCGCCGGGCGCCGTAGAAATGCGAGGTGAAGGTCAGGCCGTAGACGCAGCAGGCCGAGCCGGAGAGGACCGTCGCGGTGCGGCGCATCCGAAGACCCACCCGCAGCGAGCCGAAGGCCGGGCACATCGACTGCGGCTGGTCGTGCGGGCCGACGGGATAGTCCCTGGCGTAGCGGTCCAGCGTCTCGCTCTGGCCGGCCTTCGCCGCCGCAGCGCGCATCTGGTCGCGGCCGGCATGGCAGGATGCGTCGCCCTCCGTCGCCGGCCGGGCAGAGGAAACGCTGGGCGCAGCGTCGGCGCGCGCCGGCTCGGCGGGCGCGTCCGCTAGGCGGTCGGTGTCGATGTCGCGGGAGCCGTAATCCATCGGAGCCGCCTCACGCGTTGTCGTAGACGACTTCGAGGGACGGGCGCTGCACCACCGGCCGGCCCATCATGTCGGAGAGGCTCGCCGGCTGCAGCTGCACGTCGCGGCCGGTCTCCTCGTCGCCGAACAGGCCGAGCAGCCCGTCCTGGTCGAGCGGAGTCGGATGCAGGGGTGGCGCCTCGGCGACGTTGGTCGCGAGCGTCTCGAACAGCGGCGCCCAGCGGCCGCCGGGCTTGCCGACGATCTGGTAGTTCGCGCTCTTCTTGCGGATGTCGTCGTCGGCGGGGATGGCCGACAGGATCGGAATGCCGACCGACTTGGCGAAGGCGGCGGCTTCGCCGGTGCCGTCGTCCTTGTTCACCACCATGCCGGCGACGCCGACATTGCCGCCGAGCTTGCGGAAATATTCCACCGCCGAGCAGACGTTGTTGGCGACGTAGAGCGACTGCAGGTCGTTGGAGCCGACGACGATGACCTTCTGGCACATGTCGCGGGCGATCGGCAGGCCGAAGCCGCCGCAGACGACGTCGCCGAGGAAGTCCAGGAGGACGTAGTCGAAGCCCCAGTCGTGGAAGCCGAGCTTCTCCAGGAGCTCGAAGCCGTGGATGATGCCGCGCCCGCCGCAGCCCCGGCCGACCTCGGGGCCGCCGAGTTCCATCGCGAAGACGCCGTCGCGCTTGAAGCAGACGTCGGAGATGTCGACCTCCTCGCCGGCCGCCTTCTTGGCCGAGGAGGTCTGGATGATGGTCGGGCAGGCCTTGCCGCCGAACAAGAGCGAAGTGGTGTCGGATTTCGGGTCGCAGCCAATGAGCAGGACGCGCTTGCCCTGGCTCGCCATCATGTAGCTGAGATTGGCGAGGGTGAACGACTTGCCGATGCCGCCCTTGCCGTAGATCGCGATGATCTGCGTCTCCTTGGTGACCGGGGCGGTGGACACCGCGTCCGGCCCCTGCGCCGCCTCGTCGCGCAGGCGGGCCACCATGTCGGCGGTCGAGCCGCTCGCGGTCTTGATGTTAGTCAGAGCGTTCATGCGTTCGCTCTCCAATCCAGGGTCATTTTCAGGCAGTCGGCGTCTTCGAACGCCGTGCGATAGGCCGCTTCGGCATCGGCCGGACGGCTGCGATGGGTCAGGATGCCGCCGAGCGACAGCCGGCCCTCGGTCAGGAGCGCAGTGACGGCGGCCATGTCGTCGGGCCGCCATTCCGCGGCGATCGTCAGGCGCGCCTCGCGCATGAAGGCCGGGGGGAAGGCGAAGGCGACGGGCTGCTTGTAGAAACCGGCCAGCACGATCTCGCCGCCGCGCGCCAGGTGCGGCATCAGCTTGTCGAGGATGCCGCTGTCGCCGGAGACGTCGAGGATCGTGCGGTAGTCGCGGCGGTCGTCGTCCGCGGGGTCGACGACGTCGTAGCCGGCAGAGCCGCCGCGCCGGGCAGAAGCCGTCTCCCAGACGGTCGCTCGGCCGCCGAGGGATCTGACGATCCGGGCGGCCAGCCGGCCGAGTGCGCCGTGGCCGACGATCAGTTCGGGGAGAGAAGCACCGGCGCGCACCGCATGGTGGGCCGTCGCGGCCAGCGCCAGGAGGACGGCCTCGTCGCCGAGGGCCTCGGGCACGGGAACGACCCGCTGCTCCGGCACCAGCAGATGCGAGGCGGAGGCGCCGAACAGGCCGCGGGCGCCGGAAAAGCCGTTGGAGCCGGGGACGAAGACCCGGGTGCCGAGGGGCAGGCCGCCCTCTTCGGCAGTCTCCGCCACCATCCCCACCGCCTCGTAGCCCGGCACCAGCGGGTAGCCGAGCCCGGGGAAGGGCGGCATCTCGCCGGTGAACAGCAGGCGCTCCGTTCCCGTGCTGACGCCGGAGGCGGCGACTTCCACCACGACGTCGCCGGCCTGGCGCGCGTTCAGCGCCAGGCGCCGGGCCGACAGGTGGCCGGGGCGGTCGAACAGGATGGCATGGGACTCGGTCGGCACGATGCGTGCTCCTCGCTAACGACTGTAAATCTACATTGACACTTGCGACTGTCAACTCAATCAGACGCTGCGGCGCGGCAATTCGCCGAGCAGGATGCGGGTCGCCACCGGCAGGGCGGTGGGGATTTCCCTGACGCGATAAAGGCCTGCGGCATTGAGGAGCCGTCCAAGCTCTTTCGGCGTGCGCGCCCGGCCGCGGCCCATGGCGAGCAGGTAGAAGCCGAAATACGCGTCCGCGACCGGCGCCGAATGGCGGCTGCCGGCCATCGGCTCGGCCACCATGACGATGCCGCCGGGCTTCAGGCCCTCGCGGATCTTGGTGAGGAGGCGGACGACGGCGTCGTCCTCGTGGTCGTGCAGGATGCGCACGAGGCTGACGAAGTCGTAGCCTCCGGGGAAGGGCGTTTCGAAGAAGTCGCCCTCATGGACGGTGATCCGGCCGCCGAGGCGCGCGTGCGACAGGCGTTGCCGGGCGATGGCGGCGACCGGCGGCAGGTCGAAGAGGTGGAGGTCGATCGCCGGATAGCGCTGGGCGACCTTCTGCAGGAAGCGCCCGTCGCCGCCGCCGATGTCCAGCATCGTCTTCGCCCAGGAGAAGTCGTAGGAGGACAGCACCTCGTCGGCGACGAGGTCCTGGCTCGCCGACATGAGATCGGTATAGGCCGCGGCGTCGAACTCCGGCGCTTCGCCGGCCGCTTCGCCCTCGTGCTCGGGCTGGCGGCCCGCGGCGTAAGGCCACAGCCGCGACAGCGCGGTCTCGGAGGTTTCGCCCTTCAGCAGCGCGACGGGGTCGCGCAGATCGTCGTAGAGCGCGCCGTGATGGCGGATCATCGCCTGCGCGCCCGGATTGGCGACCAGCGCGGCGCCGAGGGGCCCGAGGCCGTAGAGCGTCTCGTCGTCGGAATCGTCGATCTCGACGAGATCGAGCGCTGCCGAGGCGCGCAGCAGGCGCCGGGCGGCATCCTCGCCGAGCCCGGTCGAAGCGCAGACCTCGCCGAGCGTGCGCGGCCGCTCGGCCAGCCGGTCGTAGAGCCGGAGTTCCACGCCCGCCGAGAGGATCTGCGAATAGACGAAGCCGGCCGTCAGGTCGAACAGCCGCCGCGAGGCGCGCCGCGCGAAGGGCCGCGTCAGGAAGGACCGTGCCGCACGGATCTGGAAGCCGCGGTCGGACAGCTGCGCATTGCGGTAGCGCTGCCAGCCCTCGCGCCAGGGGCGCGTCAGCCGGCGCAGCTCGCGGATCGGGTCGGTCCAGTCGAAAGCCCGCTCGGGGGTGCTGCGGGGATCGGCATTCGCCGGTCGCTCGTCCGTCTGAGACATAGGCGTCAAACCTCTTGGACGGATCAAATTGTCAAATCAATTGGACATCCATGGCGCCGCTATGTCAATCTGCGCTGACGATGGCCCAGAGAAATTCGGTGCGCACGGTGATCGTCGGAGCCGGCGTCGCAGGCCTTGCCGCAGCGGTGCGGCTGGCGGCCGGCGGCGCCGCGGTGACGGTCCTGGAGAAGGAGGGCAGGCCCGGTGGCAAGCTGCGGACGGCGCTCGTCGAAGGGCGGGCGGTCGACGTCGGCCCGACCGTCTTCACCCTGCGCGACGTCTTCGACGACATCTTCGCCGCCGCCGGCGAGCGGCTCGACGACCACTTGACCCTCGAGCGCTCCGAGACGATCGCGCGGCATGTCTTTTCCGACGGCTCGCGGCTCGATCTCTTCGCCGATGCCGCCCGGTCGGAAGAGGCGATCGGCGACTTTGCCGGCGCGCGGAGCGTCGCCGAATACCGCGCCTTCTGCGCCCGGGCGCGGGACGTCTACGAGACGCTGGCGCCGATCTTCATGCGCGCCGAACGCCCCTCGGGCCCGCTCGGCCTCGTCGCGAGGGCCGGACCCACGGGACTGCCGGCGATCCTGAGGATCGGCGCCCAGACGACGCTCTGGAAGGCGCTGTCGGCAGAGTTTTCCGATCCGCGCCTGCGGCAGCTCTTCGCCCGCTACGCCACCTATAACGGCTCCTCGCCCTTCGCGGCGCCCGCAACGCTGATGCTGATCGCCCATGTCGAACAGGAGGGCGTCTGGCTGATCGAGGGCGGCATGCACAGGCTGGCGGAGGCGCTGGCGGCGCTTGCGGAACGTTGCGGCGCGACGATCCGCTGCGGTGCGGATGTCGAGGCGATGGAGACCCGAGCCGGACGCGCAACCGGTGTGCGGCTTGCCGGCGGCGAGGTCGTCCCCGCCGACGTCGTGCTGGCAAACTGCGATGCCGGCGCTCTGTCGGACGGGCTTTTCGGCGAGGCCGCGCGACGCGCCGTCGACCCGCCGATCCAGCGCTCGGAACGCTCGCTCTCGGCCTTCACGATTGCCCTTGCCGCGCGCACGGAGGGCCCCGACCTCCTGCGCCACAACGTCTTTTTTTCTCGCGATTACCGCCGGGAGTTCGACCGCATCCTGTCCGGCCGCGCGCTGCCGGACGATCCGACCGTCTATGTCTGCGCGTCCGACCGCGACGGCGAGGGCGCCTTGTCGGCGGAGGCTGCGCAAGCCGGGACCGAGCGGCTCTTCCTGATCATCAACGCGCCGGCCGACGGCGATTTCCGGCCATTTTCGGCAGAGGAGGTGGAGCGATGCGCGAGCGCGGCGTTCTCCAGACTGGCGGAATCGGGTTTGCGGGTGGCGCCGCCGCCCGGCTCGATGCACCGTTCGACGCCCTCAGACTTCGCGAGGCTGTTTCCGGGGACGGGCGGAGCGCTCTACGGGCGGGCCTCGCATGGGTCGACGGCTTCGTTCCGGCGCCCGGGCGCCCGCACCCGGCTGAAAGGCCTCTATCTGTGCGGCGGCAGCGCCCATCCGGGGGCGGGCCTGCCGATGGCGGCGCTGTCGGGGAAGATCGCGTCGGACGCTATTCTTGCGGACCACGCTTCGACCAGAGCGTCCCGCCCGGCGGCTATGCCTGGTGGTATGTGGACGCGCTTTCGGCCGACGGAGCCTTCGGGCTGACGCTGATCGGCTTCGTCGGCAGCGTCTTCTCGCCCTATTACCGCCTCGCCGGGCGGCGCGACCCGGAGGACCACGTCGCGCTCAACGTCGCCTTCTACGGCCCCCGCGCCAAGCGCTGGACGATGACCGAGCGCCGGCGCCCGGCGCTGTCGCGCGACCCGCGCACGCTCTCCATCGGCCCGAGCACGATGCACTGGGACGGCGCCGGCCTGACCGTCGACATCGACGAGGTGAGCCCGCTGGTGCCCTACCGCGTGAAGGGCCGGGTCCGGCTCTATCCGGAAGCGGTGGTGAACCATCCGGTCGTGCTCGACGGGGAGGGGCGTCACTGCTGGTGGCCGATCGCCCCCTGCGCCCGCGTCGAGGTCGATCTGGAAAAGCCGGATCTCTCCTGGTCCGGCAGCGGCTATTTCGACTTCAACACCGGCGAGGTGCCGCTGGAGCAGAGCTTCCGCCGCTGGAACTGGTGCCGGGCGAGCGTCGCTGACGGCACCGCCGTCCTCTACGACCTCGTCGACCGCGAGGGGCAGGACTGCTCGCTGGCGATCCGCTTCGACCCCGCAACCGGCGTCGCCGACTTCGCGCCGCCGCCGCCCGCCGCCCTGAAGCGCAGCTTCTGGCACATGCATCGCTCGACGCGCTCGGAGGCGGCTGCGGGCGCCCGCGTGGTCGAGACGCTGGAGGACTCGCCCTTCTACGCGCGCTCGGTGGTCGCGACGCGGCTGCTCGGGCGCGACGTCACCGCCATGCACGAAAGCCTCGACCTCGACCGCTTCGCCCGGCCGCTCGTGCAGGCCATGCTGCCCTTCCGCATGCCGCGGCGGTTCGTCTGAGGAGGCGGGATCGCCGACGGGAGGCCCGCGTGCGGCCGCGATCCGGCGCAGCGGAGCCGGCTCCCGCTCGTTCGCCCGGTAAGATGGCGATCGACCGGGCGACGTAACGCCGCGGCCCGCTCCGGCGAACAGCTGCGTGAGGCCCTTGACCGGCGCCGCATCCCCGCGATGTCCCCGCCTGACGATCGCCGGGCGGTGCGCCGCCGGCAGGCCGAATGCAGGAGACATCGCTTGAGCCGCACCAGCGACACCCGCCACATCGCCGTCGACGAGCCGGCGAAGACGCCGCCGATCAGCATCTTCTTCGCCTATGTCGCCATGCTGCCGCTGGTGCTCGGCGCCCTCGCGCTGTGGTTCGCGCCGGACGCCCAGTCCTTCCTGGCGATGAACCTGACGCTGTTCTGGGGCGCCTCGATCCTGATGTTCCTGTCGGGCGTGCGGCGCGGCGTCAGCTTCCGTACGCCGGCCGGGCCGACCCTGTCGCAGCTCGCCATGATGCTGTGGCTGTATGTCCTCGGCTTCGCCTGCCTGTGCGCGACGGTCTGGGGCTTTCCGCTCGGAGCGACCATCGCGGAGATCGTCGGCTATGCCTCGCTCGCCGTGCTCGATCCGATTGCGGCGCGCCGCGAGGAGGCGCCGCTGTTCTTTGCCCGGCTGCGCCCGGTGCAGATGGCGATCCCGATCCTGTCGCTCATCGCCGTCGCCGTGGCGATCTGGCAGAGCCCCTATCTCTGACGCACCGGCCGCTCCGGCAGACGGATCGTCCTCGGATCAGGCGTCCTGCCAGGCGGCGAAGGCCTCGATGACGGCCGGAAAGTCCATGAGCCGGCTGATCACCGTCTCGGCGCCGGCCTCGGTGAGCGAGTCCGCATGGCCGGGATAGCTGTGGCGTCCGCCGGTGAAGCCGACGACGCGGCAGCCGGCAGCGGCGGCCGCGGTCACGCCGTGCACGGAGTCCTCGATGACGATCGCCCGGTTCGGCTCGACGCCGAGCTCCGAACAGGCGTGCAGGAAGACGTCCGGCGCCGGCTTGCCCTTCTTCGTGCCGACCTCGGGCGCGCTGTAGATGTAGGGCGTGAAGACGTGCCAGAGGCCGACATGGTCGAGCTCCAGCTCCAGCCGGTGCATCGACGAGTTGGAGCAGATGCAGCGCGGCAGCGCCAGCCGGTCGAGCACTTCATGGGCGCCCGCGATCTCCTCGACGTCCTCGGCCAGCCGCCGGTCGATCTCGGCATCGACCTTCTCGGCAAAGCTCGCCGGCAGCCGCACGCCGGTCTCCTCGATCAGCCGCTGCAGGATCACCGGCCAGGTGAGGCCGGCAAAGCGCGCCGCGAAGTCGCCCGGCTCGACGTCGATGCCTTCCTCCTTCAGGAGCTTCGCCTCGACCTCGGCGGCGAGGATCTCCGAATCGACGAGCACGCCGTCGCAGTCGAAGATCACGAGCAGAGGCTGGGGCATGAGGAAGGCTCCGGTTGTTCAGCTGGACGCGGCGGCATCGGAGGAGGACGAACCGCCGCGGCTGCGGTATCACGCGGCCGCCCGTAGCTCAAATGGCGGCATTTCATCGATTGTTTACGCCGTTCGGTAACCATGACGCCGGTTCTTGTTTCCAGCGTACCGGTGTCGATCCATGGCTCATCTCTCTTCCGCAGCCCGCAATCTCCGAAGCGACGAAGCGGCCGAGGACCGCAGCCTCTGGCTCGACACGATCCTGAAGGGCCATTGCGTCTCGCAGATGGAGGCGCTGCCGGAGAAGTCGGTCGACGTCATCTTCGCCGACCCTCCCTACAATCTGCAGCTGGCGGGCGACCTGCATCGGCCGGACCAGTCGAAGGTCGACGCAGTCGACGACGCCTGGGACCAGTTCGAGAGCTTCGCCGCCTACGACGCCTTCACGCGGGCCTGGCTGCTGGCGGCGCGGCGCGTCCTGAAGCCGAACGGCACGATCTGGGTGATCGGCTCCTACCACAACATCTTCCGGGTCGGCGCGGCGATGCAGGACCTCGGATTCTGGATCCTCAACGACGTCGTCTGGCGCAAGACCAATCCGATGCCGAACTTTCGCGGCCGGAGATTCCAGAACGCGCACGAGACGATGATCTGGGCCTCGCGCGACCAGAACGCCAAGGGCTACACCTTCAACTATGAGGCGATGAAGGCGGCCAACGAGGACGTGCAGATGCGCTCCGACTGGCTGTTCCCGATCTGCTCGGGGAGCGAGCGGCTGAAGGATGCGGACGGGCAGAAGGCGCATCCGACGCAGAAGCCGGAGGCGCTGCTCGCCCGCGTGCTCCTCTCCTCCACCAACCCGGGCGACGTGGTCCTCGACCCGTTCTTCGGCACCGGCACGACAGGCGCCGTCGCCAAGCGCCTCGGCCGGCACTTCGTCGGCATCGAGCGCGAAGACGACTACATCGCCGCGGCGCATGAACGCATCGCCGCCGTCGAGCCGCTGGACGAAGCGGCGCTCGCCCATTCCGGCGGCAAGCGCGCCGAGCCGCGCGTCCCCTTCGCCAGCCTGATCGAGGCGGGGCTCCTCCAGCCGGGCACCGAACTCACCGACGCGAAGCAGCGCTGGACCGCCAAGGTGCGCGCCGACGGCACGGTCGCCGCCGGCGGCGAGATCGCCTCGATCCACCGGATCGGCGCCAAGGTGCAGGGCCTGCCGGCCTGCAACGGCTGGACCTTCTGGCACGTCGCGTCCGGCGACGCGCTGACGCCCATCGACGCGCTGAGGGCCGAGATCCGCCAGCGCATGCGGGCGGTCGGGGCGTGACGCCGGGCGTTTGACGCGCCGACGAGGCTGCGGCCAGGGCTTCGCGTCCGGTAGCGCTCATCTCGGCTTCGTCATCCCGGCCTTGAGCCGGGACCCATTCCAGACCCTATCCATACTCCTAGCGACCACCCACTGGTTCAGCGGGATTTCTGCACCGGAGTGCAGCGTCGCCGTCGAGGCATGGGTCCCGGCTCAAGGCCGGGATGACGACCTGGGGAAGCGTCGGCGCGACCCTCGAAGACCGACAGGGCGCGCCGGAGCTTGCGTCCGCAGCGGCAGGTCCGTGCCCTACGCCGCCACCGGCAGGCCCAGGGCCTTCAGGTCGGCGCGCAGCTGATGCGGCGCGACGAACTGGATCGCTTGCCAGCCTGCCGCCCGCGCGCCTTCGACATTGGCGGCGCTGTCGTCGATGAAGAGCGTGTTGCCGGGCGTCAGGCCGAAGCTCTCGACGTGGTGATCGTAGATCGCGCGGTCGGGCTTGATCAGCCTTATGTCGCCGGAGACGGTCACGCCGCGGCTCTCCGTCAGGAACGGGTAGATGCCCTGCGCCTCGCGGAAGGTGTCCGAGGCGAAGTTGGTCAGCATGGTCACGTCGACGCCGGCGGCGAGCAGCTCGCGCAGGATCGCGACGGTATCGTCATAGGCGTAGGGCACCATCTTCGCCCAGTTCGTGCGGAAGGCGCGGATCTCGTCTGCCCGGTCCGGATGCCGCGCGATCGCCTCGGCCTCGGCCTCTTCCCAGCTGCGGCCGCGATCCTGTTCGAGGTTCCATTCGTGCGAGCAGACCTCGGCGAGGAAGGCGGCGCGCTCGGCGGCGTCGGGGAGGATTTCGAAAAAGGCGAGGTGCGGATCGTAGTGGATCAGCACCTTGCCGATGTCGAAGACGACGTGGGCGATGGCCATGGTTCGGGGCTCCGGGGTCAGGGTTTAGAGGGCGCGGCGGCGGAGAGGGCGCTCTTCAGCACCTTGCGCATGAGCGTCGGCAGCGCTTCGCCGGTCTGCTCGCCGGGCGGCGACCACCAGCCCTCGATCGGCGGATCACCGTCGATTTCGGCGTGCCAGACCTCGAGGTCGAGCTTGAAATGGGTAAAGCCGTGGGCGACGTCGCCGCAATAGCGCCAGTTGGCGGGAAACGGTGCGGCAGCGGCGCCGGTCGCGCCGTCGCCGCGGGCGTTCCACCCGGTGGAGGGCGGCTCGCTCATGCCGGACAGCATGCCCTTTTCCGTGCGCCGGCGCAGCCAGACGGCGCCGTCGCTGCGGCGCACCGCGACGAAGGCGGCGCCCTTGCGGCTCGGCACGGCGGCCTTCGGCGGCTTGACGGGGTAGCGCTCCTGCGTTCCCGCGGCCGCTGCGCGGCAGCCGCCGCGGATCGGGCAGATCACGCAGGCGGGCTTCGTCGGCGTGCAGACCGTCGCGCCGAGATCCATCATGGCCTGAGCGAAATCGCCCGGCCGCGCGTTCGGCGTCAGCGTCGCCACTTCCGCCCGGATCGCCGTCTTGGCGGCCGGCAGCGGCGTGTCGATCGCGAACAGCCGCGTGACGACGCGCTCGACATTGCCGTCGACGACGGCGGCCGGCTCGTCGAAGGCGATCGCGGCGATCGCCGCCGAGGTGTAGTCGCCGATCCCCGGCAGCTCCTTCAGCTCGGCGGCCGTCCGCGGAAAGCGGCCGCCGAACCTCTCCGACACGATCTTGGCGCAGGCGTGGAGGTTGCGCGCCCGGGCATAATAGCCGAGCCCCGCCCACTCCCCGAGTACGGTTTCTTCCGGGGCGACGGCGAGATGGGCGACGTCTGGCCAGCGATTGACGAAGCGTTCGAAGTAGGATTTCACCGCCGCGACAGTCGTCTGCTGGAGCATGATCTCAGACAGCCAGACTCGATAAGGGTCAGGCCGCACGCCGGCCGCGCGTTCGGCGGGCCGTACGCGCCAAGGCAGGGTGCGCGCATGATGATCGTACCAGTGAAGAAGCTCTCGGCTGAAAGGATCCTGATCGATGGACATGAGCGAGGCAGAAATCGTCGACGGGGGCAGGCGGCCTGACAGCGCGCCGACCAAATCCGCGCGGCTCGCAGCTCTCCTCTATCCGTCGCCGGACGCGATTGCGAGCCGCAATCGCATAAGCTGGGTACTGCTCTTCGCCGCGGTGCCGCTCGCCGGGTCCGCCCTGTCGGTGGCGATTGCGCTTCTGGCGATCTGGGCCGGCTTGTCGCTCGTTCTCGGGCGCTTTCGCTTTCGCTTCGCAGCACCCGACCGGCCGATAGTGCTCTCGAACCTAGCCTTGGTCGCAGTGCTAGTCGTGACCGACTTTGCGCATCAGCCGCCGCTCGGAGCAGCGCTCAAGGCCGTCAGCCTGTTTTTCTTCGTCACACCCGCCGTGCTGGTCAGCCGGATGCGCGTCGGCCCTGCCGAACCCATCTTGCCCGCGGTCTTCCGTGGCGCCGCGATAGGGGGATGCTTGCTTTTGCCGATCGTCCTCACCCAGCGCTTCATCTTCGAGATCGTGCGTGTCTACGGCTTTGAAGGCAATGCCGGGCCGCTCTCGGTCGTCGCGCTCTTGACCTGCGGTCTGGCACTGCTCGACCTTTCCCCGAAACGGTCAGCCGGCCGCAAAGCTCTGGCGCTAACCGGGGCTTTGGGCGCAATCGTGGCGGTGTTTCTCACCGGTATGCGGGGCTCGCTTCCCGCGCTGCCTCTAATTCTTTTGGTAGCCGTTGCGGCGCGCCGACAAACACTCCTCGGCTACTGGCGCCAAGCAACTGCCCGGCGCCGACTGCTGGCGGTCATTTTCGGCGCTCTGGCGGTGGCCGCCGTTGGTCTCGTCGTCGTGCCGTCGCTCATCATGCGTCTCGCCGAGACGAAGGCCAATCTCGGCCTCCTGTCGACAAAGCCTGAAGAGGCGACATCGATCGCCCTGAGGCTCGACCTCTACGCCGCGTCCTGGCAGGCTCTTTGGGAGCGGCCGATCTTCGGTTGGGGGGAGAGCGGCATGTGGCAGGCGGTCCAGCCGCACCTCGATCCCAGGCTCTACAACGGCTTTTCCTTCAATCATCTGCACAACATCTTCCTGACCGTGGGTGTCGATGCCGGCCTCCTGGGAATACTGGCGGTGATCTTTGTGGTGGCGGCGCCACTATGGACGGCATGGAAGTGGCGTGGCGCGCCGGCTGGCCGGGATCGGCTGGCCTTCGCGGCGATTCTCGTCTGCGCCTATCTTATCCCCGGGCTGACGAACATCATGTTCTTCCATGACATTCTTGACAGTGTCTGGGCGCTGTCGGTGTCGACGCTCTGCGCGTCGATACCTGTGGTAGCGGTGCGAGAGGGCAGGATTTCAGGAGAACGAACCGGGTGACGAAATGAGCGAAAGCGCATCGCCTGCGCGGCCGAAACGGCGGCCCGGTGTGCGGCCATTGGCCGACGTGGTCGGGGACCTGATGGACCCGATCCTGCGGCGCAAGGCCGGCATGACGACCGGGCTGATCGCCGCCTGGGCCGACCTCGCCGGGCCGAAGCTCGCCGACGCGACGCGGCCGGAGAAGCTGGTCTGGCCGCAGCAGCGCGGCGACGACGTCGACGCCTTCGAGCCCGCGACGCTGGTCGTTGCCTGCGAGGCTTTCGCGGCGCTCAGGATGCAGCACCAGACGAGCGAGCTTCTCGGCCGGATCAACGCCTTCTTCGGCTATCCGGCGGTCTCGCGGATCAAGCTCGTGCAAAAGCCCGTGACGCAAGCGCGCCGGGATCGCCGCCCCAAGATGCGGGACCTGACGCCGGTGGACCGTGCGCGAATCGACGCCATGGTCGCCGGGATCGAGGATCCGAAGCTGAAGGACGCCCTGCGGGCCTTCGCCGAAGCGTCGCTGCGGCGGCAGGCACGGCAGGGTGGAGCGCCGATTCCGAACGATCGTTAAGGTTCGCGGCGGTTGGAAAATCCGCCGTTTCCGCCTACACCCGCAGGACACTGCCGTTATTCCTTCGAAGGATCGACCTGATGACGCATTCCGTTCGCCGTTCCTTGAGCCGCAGCCTGGCCATGCTCCTCGCTGGGGCGGCTGCCGTGACCTTCGTCGCCTGCGGCGGGGCAACCGCCGCCGACGGATCGGCCGCGACCGCCGCTCCGGTCCAGGTGGCGCAGGCGGACACTTCCGCCGCCCCGAAGGTCAAGGCGCCGGAACCCTCCGGTTCGGTCGACGTGAAGAAGCTGATGGCGGCCGAGGCGCTGCCGGACGTGGTGATCGGCAAGGCCGACGCGCCGGTGACGATCGTCGAATACGCCTCGATGACCTGCCCGCACTGCGCCGACTTCCACAGCGAGACCTATCCGGTCATCAAGAAGGAGTTCATCGACACCGGGAAGGCGAAGCTGATCCTGCGCGAGTTCCCCTTCGATCCGCGCGCGCTGGCAGCCTTCATGCTGGCCCGCTGCACCGGCAGCGATCAGCGCCGCACGGCGATGGTCGACGTCTTGTTCGACCAGCAGAACGAGTGGGCGCATTCCGACAACGCCTCTGCGGCGCTGTTGAAGATCGCCCGTCTCGCCGGGATGAGCGAAGCCGACTTCAAGGCCTGCCTCAACAACAAGAAGCTGCAGCAGCAGGTCGTCGACGTGCAGCAGCGCGGCGAAAAGGTCTTCGGCGTCGACGCGACGCCCACCTTCTTCGTCAACGGCGACAAATATGCTGGGGCGCTGAGCCCTGAAGAGATGTCGGCGGTGATCCAGAAGCACCTGTAGTCCGACCGCGACCCGGCCTTGCCCGGCCTCCCCGCGATGAGCGGGTAGCCGGCCGGGCGAGGCGGTACTTCGGCATTGCAGCAATTGGCGTCGCTGATAATTTCCCGTAGACATGACGTCCGCCGCGCGGACGGCGGCATGTCTCGGAACGAGCGTCGGCGACACCCACAATGCCCAAGCGGATCTTCCCTTTCAGGCGCGGCGAGGCGGACCGCACGGCCGACGCCGCCGAGGCGCTGGGGCTGAAGGGCGCCAATCTGGCGCTGCTCGCTTCGCTCGATCTGCCGGTGCCGCCGGGCTTCACCATCGCGACCTTCGCCTGGCGGGAAGCGAAAGGCGCCGGCAGCGAACTGCCGCAGGCGCTGCGCGCCGAGCTTCGCTCGGCCATCGACTGGCTGGAAGGCGTCACCGGCCGTCGCTTCAACGGCGACGCGAAGCCGCTTCTCCTCGCAGTGCGTACCAGCGCCAGGGTGCAGATGCCGGGCCTTGCCGAAAGCGTCCTCGACGTCGGCCTCAACGACCGGACCGTCGACGTCGTGGCGGCGGAACTGAACGACGCCGCCTTCGCCTATCGCAGCTATCGCCGCTTCATCGAGAGCTATGCCGCCCTGGTCCTCGGGGCCGATCCCGCCGAATTCGAGGAGATCGCCGATCTCGACCGGGAGCGCGCAGGCTACGACCACGAGCCCGAGACGGTCGCGGGCTGGCGCGCCCTGATCGCCCGCTACCACGAGCACATCGAAGCCGAACTCGGTGCGATCCTGCCGCAGACGCCGCTGGAGCAGCTCACCGCCGTCGTCGCGGCGAGCTTTGCCAGCTGGCGCAACCCGGTCGCGGTGGCGCACCGCCACCTGCAGGGCGTGCCGGAGAACGCGGGGCTGGCCGTCACCGTCCATGCGATGATCTTCAACGAGCGGAACCAGAAGTCCGGGCGCGGGCGGGCCGTCTCGCGCGATCTCGCTTCCGGCCAGTCGCGCCTGTCCGGCGAGTTCACCCTCGGCGCCCGCGGTGCGAACGAGATCGGCCACGGCGCGCCGGTGCACGACCTCAGCGAACTCGCGGCCGGCGGGCAGGACGGCTTTCCCGCCGACCTCGCCGAGCTGACGCGGCATGTGCGACGGCTCGAGGCGCATGTCGGCGATGCGGTCGAGGTCGACTTCATGATCGGCGACGGCGCGCTGTTCCTGATGCAGTCGCGCCCGGCCCGGCGGACCGCGGGCGAGGCGATCCGCGTGGCGGTCGAACTCGTCGCCGAAGGCCTGATCGACGAAGGCGAGGCGATCCTGCGGATCGACCCGGCCTCGCTCGACCTCGTGCTGCACCCGACCATCGCGCGCTCGGCGGATCTCGTCGTGCTCGGCCGCGGGATGCCCGCCTCGCCGGGCGCGGCGACCGGCGAGATCGCCTTCTCCGTCGATCGTGTCCAGGCCCGCGCGAACGAGGGCCGGCCGGTCATACTGGTGCGCAACGAGACCTCGCCGGAGGACATCCACGGCATGCATCTCGCCGACGGCGTCCTGACGATCCGCGGCGGCACAACGAGCCATGCCGCCGTCGTCGCAAGGGGCATTGGCAAGCCCTGCGTCACCGGCGTCGGCTCGCTCCGCATCAATGCCGAGGCGGGCACGCTCAATGCCGGAGTGCGGGTTCTGAAGGAAGGCGACCGGATCACCATCGACGGCTCGTCCGGCGAGGTGATCGAGGGCGCGGCGGCGTTGCGCCGGCCGGCGCTGACCGGCGACTTCGCCCGGCTGATGCAATTCGCCGACCGGGCCCGGCGCATGGGCGTGCGCACTAATGCCGAGACGCCGGCGGAAGCCCGCGCCGCCCGCGCCTTCGGGGCCGAGGGCATCGGCCTCTGCCGCACCGAGCACATGTTCTTCGAGGGCGATCGCATCCAGGCGATGCGGGAGATGATCCTCGCCACGGACGAGAACGGCCGTCGCGCCGCGCTGGACAAGCTCCTGCCGATCCAGCGCTCCGACTTCACCGAGCTGTTCGAGATCATGGCCGGCCTGCCGGTGACGATCCGGCTGCTCGATCCGCCGCTGCACGAGTTCCTGCCCAACAGCGAGAGCGAGATCGCCGAGACCGCGGCCATGCTGTCGGTCGACGAGGCGGCGGTGCGCCAGCGCATCGCCGGGCTGCAGGAGTTCAACCCGATGCTCGGCCATCGCGGCTGCCGCCTCGCCATCTCCTATCCGGAGATCGTCGAGATGCAGGCGCGCGCCATCGTCGAGGCGGCGATCGATGCGGGCCAGAAGACCGGCAGCACCGTCGTACCGGAAATCATGGTGCCGCTGGTCAGCCTTCGGCGCGAGCTCGACTTCGTCAAGGAGCGGGTCGACGAGGTCGCGCGCCTGGTCATGGCGGAGCGGGGTCGGCGCATCGGCTACCATGTCGGCACGATGATCGAACTGCCGCGCGCGATCGTGCGGGCGGACACGATCGCCGAGGCGGCCGACTTCTTCTCCTTCGGCACCAACGACCTGACCCAGACCGTCTACGGCATCTCGCGCGACGACGCGGCGAACTTCCTGTCGACCTATGTCCGGCAGGGCATCCTAGAGCGCGATCCGTTCCAGACGGTCGATGTCGACGGGGTGGGGGAGCTGATCGCCATGGCGGTCGAGAAAGCGCGGCGGACCCGGCCGGACATCATGCTCGGCGTCTGCGGCGAGCAGGGCGGCGACCCCGCCTCGATCGCCTTCTTCGAGGAGACCGGTCTCGACTACGTCTCCTGCTCGCCCTTCCGCGTGCCGATCGCACGGCTCGCGGCGGCGCAATCGGCGATCCGCTTCAGCCGCGCGTCAGGGCGTCCCCGCGCGCGCCGCCACGACGCCTGACGCGGCGCGGGCCAGGGCTCACCGCATTCGCTCGCGCCGCCGTCACGCGACGTAGAGGAAGTGGATCGCGGCCGTCGTCGTCAGGCCGACGATGATGTTCATCGGCGCTCCCACCTTCACGAAGTCGAGGAAGCGGTAGTTGCCGGCGGTGTAGACCAGCGTGTTGGTCTGGTAGCCGATCGGCGTCGCGAAGGAGGCGGAGGCGCCGAACATCACCGTGACCACCGCCGCGCGCGGGTCGATGCCGAGCGCGGTCGCTAGGCTGATCGCGACCGGCGTGACGACCACGGCGACGGCGTTGTTGGTGACGATCTCGGTGAGGATCGAGGAGATCGCGTAGAGCACGATCAGGACGACGAAGGGCGGTGCGCCGGCGAGCAGCGGCTGGACGAAGCCCACGACGAGCTGGATCGTCCCGGCCTTCTCCATCGCCATGCCGATCGCCAGCATCGCGAAGATCAGGATCAGGAGGTCGCCGCGGATCGAGCGCCAGGCCTCGTCGGCATCGATCACCCGCACCAGCAGGAGCGCAGCGATCGCCACGAAGGCGCAGTTCTGGATGCTGGCGAAGCCGAGCGCCGAGACGACGATGACCGCAAGGAGGGCGCCGACCGCGAGCGGCGCCTTGGCCCGCCGGAACGGCCGGGCGCTGGTGATGTCGACGCCGACGAGGTCGTTCATGTCGGCGATCCGCGCGATCGCGTCCGGCCGCCCCTCCAGCAGCAGCTGGTCGGCGGGCCTGAGCTTGGTGTCGTGGAGGGTCGGGCCGGGCGTGTGCAGGTGCCGCCGCACTCCGAGGACCGCGATGCCGGAGCCGGAGACGCCGATCAGTTCGGACACCTTGCGCCCGATGCCGCGTCTGTGCGGGGCCACCGTCGCCTCGACGACGATCCTCTCCTCGTCGTGGGAGGCGGCGTTGGAAACCCGGGCGACGCGGAAGCCGTCGCTGGCGTGCAGGGTCAGCAGCTCCTCGGGGCTGGCGAAGAGCACGATGCGGTCGGCACGCTGGATCTCGATCTCGCCGACGTCGCGCCGGAACGTCTCCGTCCCGCGCTGCACCGCCACCGCCCGGATGCCGCGCGAGGCGAGGGCGGTGACCTCCTTCAGCGGCTTGCCGATGGCGATCGAGCCTTCCCGCACGACGATCTCGCTGAAGTAGAACTCGCGTGCGCCATTGCCGATCGCTTCCTTTGCGCCGCTGCGGTCGGGCAGGAGAAACCGGCCGACGACGACGAGGTAGATCAGGCCGGTCGCCGCAGTGACGAGGCCGATCGGCGTGATCTCGAAGATCGAGAAGGCCTTCAGGCCCTGGCCTCTCGCGACGCCGTCGACGAGGAGATTGGTCGAGGTGCCGATCAGCGAACAGGTGCCGCCGAGGATGGTGATGAAGGAAAGCGGGATCAGGAGGCGCGTCTCTGCGACCTTCAGAGTCCGCGCGATCTCCATGACGATCGGGATCATGACGATCACCACCGGCGTGTTGTTCATGAAGGCCGAGGCGAGGAGCATGCCGGCGGTCAGCGCCGCCAGCGTCATGATCGGGCGCGTCTCGGCCCGGCTGACCAGCCAGTCGGCGGCGGCATCGAGCGTGCCGGTGCGCACCAGCGCGCCTGACAGCACAAACATCGCCGCGATGGTGATCGGCGCCGGATTGGAGAACACCGAGGCGAATTCGCCGCCATTGACGAAGCCGAGCACGAAGAAGGTGACGGCGCCGCAGACGGCGATCACTTCCGGCGGGTAGCGTTCGAGGGCGAAGCCGATGAAGACGAGGACGACGATGCCGAGCCCGATCAGGGCGGAGTGGTCCGAGAGGATCGCGTCCATGGATGTCCGTATGTAATTGACCGGACAGCGAAACTGCGAGGACGGCGACATTCGGCAAGAGGGATGCCGAGAAAATGGTAGCGGGCAGGATCAAGCCCCGCCGCGTCTTGCAGAAGCGGGCGCGGCGCGATCGTCGACGGGGAGGGGGACCATCTGCGAAACGGCCCCGCAAGGGGTATCCCTGGCGAGGCCCATCGGATCTGGCGGACGCGCTGCGGAAGGGCCGCAGCGCCCTAGAAGAACTCTTCGCCGCCGCCCACGCTGCCGAAGCCCTCGAACAGGCGCTCGAGGTCCAGGAAGCAGATCATGCCGTCGCTGGCGGCGATGACGCCCGTCAGGAAGCTGCGGGAATAGCCGCCGGTCATCTCCGGCGGCGGCTGGATCGTGCCGGAATCGATCGTCAGGATGTCGGCGACCCGGTCGACCAGCAGCCCGACGACGGAGCCGTGCACCTCGGCGACGACGACCGCGCTGCGGGCATCCGGCTGGCTCGCCATCATGCCGAGCTTGGCGGCCATGTTGACGATCGGGATGATCGTACCGCGCAGGTTCATCATGCCCATCATCTCGGGCGAGGACTGCGGCAGGGGCGTCGACTGCGTCCAGCCGCGGATCTCGCGCACCGCGGTGGTGCGGACGCAGAACTGCTGTCCGCCGATTTCGAAGGCGATGATC
Organism: Jiella sp. M17.18; assembly: GCF_041027365.1. NCBI lineage: Bacteria > Pseudomonadati > Pseudomonadota > Alphaproteobacteria > Hyphomicrobiales > Aurantimonadaceae > Jiella > Jiella sp. M17.18. Next base: position 149,613 of record NZ_JBFTEH010000001.1, read on the forward strand.
TCGGTTGCCGACCCGGCGACGTTGGCCGGGCCGCGATCGGCCTGCAAGGCTTGAGCCTGCATCAGAATTCCTCCCAGCTGTCCTGCTTGACAGCAGCGTTGCCGTCGGTGGCGAAGGCCTTGCGTATACCACCCTGAAGCTTACGCGCGGGTGAAGACGCTGGCCGGGTATTGCCGTGATCGGCGGATTTGCCGACGCCCATCGGCCGCTGCGCCGTCCTCTTCGCCGATCCGGCCGCCGAGGACAGGTCGAACTTGCCGAGGAGGTTGTTCAGTTCATCCGTCTGCTGCGACAGGTTGTGGCAGGCGGCCGTCGCCTCTTCGACCATGGTGGCGTTCTGCTGCGTGCCCTCGTCGATCGAGCCGACAGCCTTGTTGATCTCGGCCAGTCCGACCGACTGCCCGCACGCCGCCTCGACGATCGCCCGGACGTTCTCGTCGATCGCCTGAACCTCGGCGACGATCGCCTGCAGCGCCTTGCCGGTCTCGCCGACCAGCGAGACGCCTTCCTGCACCTGCGACGTCGAGCGCTGGATCAGTCCCTTGATCTCCTTGGCGGCTTCCGCCGAGCGCTGGGCGAGCGCGCGCACTTCCTGCGCGACGACGGCGAAGCCCTTGCCGGCCTCACCCGCTCGCGCCGCCTCGACCCCGGCGTTGAGCGCGAGGAGATTCGTCTGGAAGGCGATCTCGTCGATGACGCCGATGATCTGCGAAATCTGGTTGGAGGAGGCTTCGATATTGCCCATGGCCGCAACGGCGCGGGTGACCACTTCGCCGGATTTTTCGGCCCCGGCCTTGGTGCGGGCAACCAGCGCGCCGGCATCTTCCGCACGGGCGGCCGAGCTGCGGACGGTGTCGGTCATCTCGCCGAGCGCGGCCGAGGTCTCCTCGACGGAGGCCGCCTGCTGCTCGGTGCGGCGCGCGAGGTCGTCCGAGGCGACGCGGATTTCCTCGGTCGCCATCTTGACCGTCTGCGCGGTCTCGCCGACCTGGCCCAGCGTCTCCTGCAACACCTCCAGCGAGGCGTTGAAGTCGAGCCGGAGCCGGTCGAGATCGGGGCGGAACGACTGGGTGATCCGCTGTTTCAGGTCGCCGTCGGCGAGCCGCCGCAGGCCTTCGCCGATCGCGTTGACGGCATTGACGCGGCCGGTGACGTCGTTGGCGAACTTCACCACCTTCATCACCCGCCCATCGGCGTCGAAGATCGGATTGTAGGACGCCTGGATGAAGACCTCCCGGCCGCCCTTGCCGATGCGCTTGAACTCGTCGGCAACGAATTCGCCGCGGCCGAGCTTCGCCCAGAACTCCTGGTAGTCGGGGCTCTGCGCATAGGCCGGCTCAACGAACATGGCGTGCTTGCGGCCCTTGATCTCGTCGAGCGTGTAGCCGAGCGCCTTGCAGAAATTCTCGTTGGCGGTGAGGACCGTGCCGTCGAGGGAGAACTCGATGATCCCCTGCGCGCGGCAGATCGCCTCCAGCTTGCCGGCGTTTTCCGCCGCGGCCAGCCGGGCGGCGGTGATGTCCGTCGCGACCTTGACGATCTTGACGACCTTGCCGCCCTTGAAGACGGGGCTGTAGGACGCCTCGATCCAGATTTCCCGGCCGCCCTTGGCGATCCGCTTGTACTTCGCCGCGTCATACTCGCCGCGGCCGAGCTTCTGCCAGAACTCGCGATACTCGGCGCTCTGCGCGCAGGCCGGCGCGACGAACATGGAGTGGTGCCGACCGGCGATCTCCTTGAGCTCATAGCCCATCGCGCGGCAGAAGTTCTCGTTCGCCGTCAGGATGGTGCCGTCCGGCTTGAACTCGATGATCGCGAGCGATCGGGACAGGGCGGCGAGCACCGCGTCCGAGTTGGAGCCGGATCCAAATTTCATCGATGCCATCTTCAACCCCATGGGATAAACACGTCGCTTCTCAGTCTCGAATACCGGCTCGAGCGGATGTGGCCGCGCCCCCGGATTGTCAGTCTTCCTGACACTCGAGGGGCGATGCGCCGCCAAAATCACTTCCGGTGATTTATCGGAGCGGCCTCTTCCATACGGCGGTTCTGCTACGAAAGGCTCTGAGAATTCGTTAAAATCCGAAAAGCATCAAATGTTTAATCTGCACAGCCGGCTAGAATTCGCCGGCGGACATCATCGGGATCGGGGGTCTAACCGTGTGGATTGCTGATCATCAGAAGGTTTGAGCGTCCGAGTAGGGCAGGGCCGGCAATGAGGCCGGCCGGCGAGGGCTCGGTTGCTGCGCACTTCTGGCGACGTTGCTTTCCCGGCTCGCCGTGGCGGGTACGGGAGGTGCCCTGCCGACTGTCCAACAAATTGGACGACATCCGCTCGACGATCATAAGACCGGCTTTCGAAGTCGGCATGACTTGGCGCTTGCGCGTCGCGGGGGGGCGAACAGGCTCATCCGGCCGCCGCATCCGAATGCGCCGGAACGCACGCCCGGACGGCGAAGGCCGAAACCACAGGACGAATCTCGCAGAAGCGCCGCGGTCCGACCGGGGTTCGCTCCCCCGCCACCGCCGAACACTTGAGAATTTTTGTGCGATTTCCGTCGCCGTCCGGTCGGGACGGCGGTCAGTTCACCGTCGCGGGAACGGACTCGGCCGTCAGTCCGAGCCGTTTGCGCATGAAGCCGCTGTCGGCGACGAGGTCGGCGATGGAATACCGGCCGAGCGCATTCAGGAAGGCGTTGAGCGCGTCGCGCAGGGCGGCGTTGAGGCCGCAATTGTCGATCAGCGGACAGTCGGTCGCGCCGGTCTCGAAGCATTCGGCGAGGGCGAAGCTCTCCTCCGTGGCCTGCACCACGTCCTTCAGCGTGATCGCATCGGCGGGCTTGGCCAGCCGGATGCCGCCATTGCGTCCCCGCACCGTCTCCACCATGCCGCTCTCGACGAGCGGCTGCAGGATCTTGAACAGAAACAGTTCCGAGGCGGCGTAGGCGGCGGCGATCTCCCGGATCCGGCTGAGGCGCTCCTCGTTGGCGGCGCAGTACATCAGGATTCGGATCGCGTAATTGGTCTGGCGGGTGAGCCGCATAAGGACGTCCTCCGGCTCGAAGCGAGCCGCAAATTCCACTCTGCCGCTCCACTTAGAACAATTCTAGCCCGGATTCAAAGCCTGCAGATTGCCGTCCTCCGGCGCGGCGGGTCCTACGGTTGCGTATACGGTCCGATCGCACGTTCGAAGCTCGCCGGCGGGCCGTCGCGGGGCCCGGCGAGGCAGTTGGCGGCGCATGACAAAGGGCGGTTGCGCCGCGCGCCGTTCCCGGCCAGTATGCGCGCAACGAATACATAATAAGGCGGGGGAACAGATGGCACCAGTGGCGTTCCGCGACGTCCGCAAGGCGTTCGGATCGGTGGAGGTTCTGCACGGAGTCTCGATCGACATCGAGGAGGGACAGTTCGTCGTCCTCGTCGGGCCCTCCGGCTGCGGAAAGTCGACGCTGCTGCGGATGCTCGCGGGCCTCGAACACGTCACCGGCGGCGAGATCGTCATCGGCGACCGGGTGGTGAACGCGCTGCCGCCGAAGGAGCGCGACATCGCCATGGTGTTCCAGAACTACGCGCTCTACCCGCACATCACCGTCGCCGAGAACATGGGCTTCTCGCTGAAGCTGAAGGGCGTCTCCAAGCGGGAGATCGCCGAGCGGGTGAAGCCGGCGGCCGAGATCCTCGGCCTGGCGCATCTCCTCGACCGCTATCCCCGCCAGCTCTCCGGCGGCCAGCGCCAGCGCGTCGCGATGGGCCGGGCGATCGTGCGCGAGCCGCAGGTGTTCCTGTTCGACGAGCCCTTGTCGAACCTCGATGCCAAGCTGCGCGTCTCCATGCGCACCGAGATGAAGAACCTGCACCAGCGGCTTCGCACCACCACGGTCTACGTCACGCACGACCAGATCGAGGCGATGACCATGGCCGACAAGATCGTCGTCATGCATGACGGCATCGTCGAGCAGGTCGGCTCGCCGCTCGAACTCTACGACCGGCCGAACAACCTCTTCGTCGCCGGCTTCATCGGCTCGCCGGCGATGAACATGCTGACCGGCCGGGTCGACGCGACCGATCGCACCAAGTTCAAGACCGGCGACGGCCGGGTGCTGCCGGTCGGCGCGCCGGGGCGGGCGGAGCCGGGGCGCGAGCTCGTCTACGGCGTCCGCCCGGAGGCGATCCGGCTCGGCGGCGACATTCCGCTGACGGTCGAGGTGGTCGAGCCGACCGGCTCGGAGACGCATGTCGTGGCAAGGCTCGGCGCCAGCGAGATGACCTGCGTCTTCCGCGAGCGGATTTCGGCGGGGCCGGGGGAGGAGCTGCGCGTCTCCTTCGACCCTTCGGCCGTCCACATCTTCGATGCCAAGGGCGGCGAGCGCCTTTCGGCCTGAGACGGCGTCCGCGGCTTTGGGAGAGGCCGCGGCGGGAATGGCTCGAAACCGGTGGGCCGATGGGCGGCGCCGGATCGGGTGAAGGGTCGGCGACGACGGCAGCGTAGGCGGGAGCCGCTGCCCGAGCCGGCTCGCCGGAGGATCCCGCGTCACAGGGAGGAGAGACTTCATGACCATCGATCGCAGAACGCTTCTGCAGGGAACGGCGGGCATCGCGGCAGGGGCCGCGCTCGGCGGCCTCTTGGGCGGCCGCCCGGCCTTCGCGCAGGGCGCCGCGCCGAGCTTCAAGCCGGAAGAGGGCGCCTCGCTGCGCCTCCTGCGCTGGGTGCCCTTCGTCAAGGCCGAGGGCGAGACCTGGAACGCGCTCACCAAGGACTTCACCGACAAGACCGGCGTGAAGGTCCAGATCGACGAGGAGAGCTGGGAGGACGTGCGCCCGAAGGCCGCCGTCGCCGCCTCGATCGGCTCCGGCCCGGACATGGTGATGAGCTGGTTCGACGACCCGTTCCAGTATCCGGACAAGCTCGTCGACGTCACCGACCTCGGCACCTATCTCGGCAACAAGGACGGCGGCTGGTACGAAGGCCTGCTCGGCTATGCCAAGCAGGGCGACAAGTTCATCGACCTGCCGCTCTGCGTCATCGGCAACGCGATCTGCTACCGCAAGAGCCACATGGAGAAGGCCGGGTTCAAGGAGTTCCCGAACGACAAGGCGGGCTTCCTGGAGCTGATGCAGGCGATGCAGAAGCAGGGCACGCCGGCCGGCTTCGCGCATGGCCACGCCGTCGGCGACGCCAACAACTGGGCGCATTGGCTGCTCTGGTCGGAAGGCGCCAAGATGGTCGACGAGAACGGCAAGGTCGTCCTCGACAGCCCGGAGACCAAGAACGCCGTCGAATGGGCGAAGAAGGCCTACAAGACCTTCATCCCCGGCACCGAGAGCTGGAACGACATCAACAACAACCGCGCCTTCCTGGCCGGCCAGGTGTCGCTGACGGCGAACGGCGTCTCGCTCTACTACGCGGCGATCAAGGACCCGGCGCTGAAGGACATCGCCGAGGACATCGGCACGGTGAACTTCCCGGTCGGCCCCGTCGGCCGGCCGATGGAGCTCGCCCAGACGACGACGCTGTCGATCTTCAAGCACACGAAGTATCCGAACGCCGCCAAGGCCTACCTGATGCACATGTATCAGGCCGACAACATGAACAAGTGGATCACCGCCGCCAGCGCCTATTGCTGCCAGGCGCTGAAGGCCTTCGCCGACAATCCGGTCTGGACCTCCAACCCGATCCACAAGCCCTATGCCAACGCCTCGGCGAGCCTGACCCCGAACGGCTATTCCGGCCCGCTCGGCCCGGCATCGGCCAAGGTGATGGCCGACTACGTGCTGGTCGACATGTTCGCCTCGGCGGTCACCGGCCAGCGCTCGACCGAGGACGCGATCGCCAACGCGGCGCGCCAGGCCAAGCGCGCCTATCGCAGCTAGTCCCCGAGCAGCGGGG
>NZ_JBFTEH010000001.1:155602-712268 GCF_041027365.1 Jiella sp. M17.18
CGCCGGCTCTTGCCGGCGCCGCGCCCCTTCCGACGGAGGCACCGCTTCATGTCCGACGCCGTATCGCGTCCCCGCCCGCCGGCCTGGCAGCGTTTCGTCGAGAGCCGCAACGGCCTCGGCTTCCTGTTCATGCTGCCGGCGGCGGTCTTCCTTCTCTGCTTCCTGACCTATCCGCTCGGCCTCGGCATCTGGCTCGGCTTCACCGACACGACGATCGGCCAGACCGGCGAATGGATCGGGCTGGAGAACTACATCTGGCTCTCGGACGATCCGGTATTCTGGCTCGCCGTGTTCAACACGGTGTTCTACACGGTCGTCGCCTCGGCGATTAAGTTCGCGCTCGGCCTGTGGCTGGCGCTGATCCTGAACGAGAGGCTGCCGTTCAAGTCGCTGATCCGGGCGATCGTGCTCCTGCCCTGGGTGGTGCCGACGGTGCTCTCGGCGATCGCCTTCTGGTGGATCTACGACGCGCAGTTCTCGATCATCTCCTACGTCCTGATGCAGCTCGGCTGGATCAGCCAGCCGATCAACTTCCTCGGCGATCCGTGGAACGCGCGCTGGTCGGTGATCGCCGCCAATATCTGGCGCGGCATCCCCTTCGTCGCGATCTCGCTGCTCGCCGGCCTGCAGACGATCCCGGCCTCGCTGAACGAGGCGGCGGCGATCGACGGCGCGACGTCCTGGCAGCGCTTCTCCAAGATCACCCTGCCGCTGCTGACTCCGATCATCGCCGTGGTGATGACCTTCTCGGTGCTGTTCACCTTCACCGACTTTCAGCTGATCTGGGTGCTGACCCGCGGCGGTCCGGTCAACGCGACGCATCTGATGGCGACGCTCTCCTATCAGCGGGCGATCACCGGCGGCTCGCTCGGCGAGGGCGCGGCCATCTCGGTCGCGATGATCCCGTTCCTGCTCGCCGCCATCCTGTTCTCGTTCTTCGGACTGCAGCGCCGCAAGTGGCAGCAGGGTTCGGACTGAGGAGTCTCGACATGACCGAAACCACCGCGCGCGCGACCGTCCACGACGACGTCGAGGGCATGTCGCAGTTCAACTCGCTGCCGAGGCGGCTGATCACCGTCTGGCTGCCGCTCCTCGTCTTCATCTTCGTGCTGCTCTTCCCGTTCTACTGGATGACGATCACGGCGATCAAACCGAACCACCAGCTGACGGACTACAAGGACTATTCGCCCTTCTGGGTGGTCGGGCCGACGCTCGAGCACATCAAGTACCTGTTCTTCCAGACCACCTATCCGCAGTGGCTGTGGAACACGATGCTGATCGCCTTCTCGGCGACCGCGCTGTCGCTCTTCGCCTCGGTCTTCGCCGCCTATGCGATCGAGCGCATCCGCTTCACCGGCGCGCGCTTCGTCGGCATGGCGATCTTCCTCGCCTATCTCGTGCCGCCGTCGATCCTGTTCATCCCGCTCGCCTACATCGTCTTCCAGCTCGGCCTGTTCGACACGCGCCTGGCGCTGATCCTGACCTATCCGACCTTCCTCATCCCGTTCTGCACCTGGCTGCTGATGGGCTATTTCCGGACCATCCCCTACGAGCTGGAGGAATCGGCGCTGGTCGACGGGGCGACGCGCTGGCAGATCCTGACCAGGGTGATCCTGCCGCTCGCCGTGCCGGGCCTCATCTCGGCCGGCATCTTCGCCTTCACCCTGTCCTGGAACGAGTTCATCTACGCGCTGACCTTCATCTCGACGCCGGAGCGCAAGACCGTGCCGGTCGGCGTGCTGACCGAGCTCGTGCGCGGCGACATCTACGAGTGGGGGGCGCTGATGGCCGGCGCGCTGTTCGGCTCGCTGCCGGTGGTGATCCTCTACTCCTTCTTCGTCGACTACTACGTCTCGTCGATGACGGGCGCGGTGAAGGAATAGGCGGGCCAGCCGCCGGCGGGCCTCAGCCGGCCGGCTGCATCAGCTCGATCCGGTTGCCGAAGGGGTCGTCGACATAGCGCCGCTCGTAGCCCTGAAGAGGCTGGTCTTCCGCCACGCGGCAGCCGGCCTCCTGCAGCCTGGCGACGAGGGCCGCCAGGTCGTCGACGATCAGCGCCGGATGCGCCTTGCGGGCGGGCCGGAAGTCCGCCTCGACGCCGAGATGGAGCTTCACCGGCCCGGCCTCGAACCAGCAGCCGCCGCGGACGGCGAGATGCGGCGGCTTCTCCACCTCGGGAATGCCCAGGAGATCGCGGTAGAAGGCGCGGGCGCGCGCCTCCTCGCCGGCGGGCATGGCGAGCTGGACGTGATCGAGGCGCAGGATCGCCATGGCGTCGTCTCCCTTTTTCGGACCAGCGCAGTCCGGCCGCAGCCGGCCGCGACGTCGTCGGGGGCGAACCATGGTCACCCGGTCCCGGGCATGGCCGGATTACCCCGTCTTTCCGCCCGGCCGACCATCGTGACGACATGGCCGCTCGCAGTCTCTCGATATAGCCGTCATTCGGCCTCCGGTGCGACGGGCAGCCTCTCCAGCGTCAGATCCGCGAAGATAGATGCGCGATCTGGCTGCCGACCTCGTAATAGCGCTCCCGCCAGCCCCGGAAGCGCTGCGGCGCCGGCTGGGTGAGCGGCAGCGGCAGGTCGTCTTCCGAGGTCGTGCCCAGAACGAGCTCGGCGAGCGCCTGGCCGAACACCGTGCCCGGCGCGATGCCGCGGCCGTTATAGCCGGAGAAGGACACGATCCTGTCGCCCAGCCGATGGAATTTCGGCAGCGAGTCCGCTGTCATGCCGATCTTGCCGTACCACTCCGCCTCGAATTCGACGTCGCCGAGCTGCGGGAAGAGGCGTTTCAGGCTGTGCATTGCCCAGCGGCGGTGCAGCGCCGCGCCGGTGCCGCGCAGCGCGCCGACGCTGCCGATGATGAGCCGCCCCGCCTGGTCCAGCCGGAAGGAGGACAGCACCTCCTTGGTGTCCCATGCGCCCTGGCGCTCCGGCAGGATCGAGCGGACAAGGTTCGACGACAGCGGCCGGGTCGCGATGTTGAAATAGGGCAGGTGGACGATCTCCTGCCGGATCTCGGGCCACGGGGCTGTCGTGTAGGCGTTGCTGGCGACGACGATCCAGTCGGCGGTGACGGAGCCGCCCGGCGTTTCGATGCGCCAGCCGGTGCCGGCGCGCGTGACGGCCGCGACCGGGCTGCCGGTGAAGATCTCGGCACCCGCCGTGATCGCCGCGCGAGCGAGGCCGCGGGCGTATGCGAGCGGCTGGAGGGTGCCGGCGCGGCGGTCGAGGAGGGCGGCCGAGTAGGCGGGCGAGCCGGTCATCGCAGCCGCGTCGGCGGGCCCGAGAAGCGCAACGTCCGCGCCCCGCGCCTGCCATTGCCGCGCCCGTTCGGCGAGTTCGGCCTTGCCCGCATCGCCGACGCCGCAATGCAGCGTGCCGGAGCGTGTCGCCTCGCAGGCGATGACGTGCCGGTCGATCAGGTCGAAGACCGCCCGCGGCGCCTCGCCGAGGAGGGTCAGGAGCCGCTCGCCGTGGACCGGGCCGAGCGTTCCCGGCACGTCGTCCGGCATCACCCACATGCCGGCGTTGACGAGGCCGACATTGCGCCCCGACCCGCCGAAGCCGATCCCGGCAGCTTCGAGGACGATCGCCCGCGCGCCGGCCTCGGCCAGATGCAGCGCTGCCGACAGGCCGGTGAAGCCGGCGCCGACGACGGCGACGTCCGCGGTTCGCGCCCCGTCCAGCCGGCCGGTCGCCGGAGCGGGCGGAGCGGTGCGCTCCCAAAGACCGTGCGAGCGCGGATCGTTCTGCATGCGGACGGCTCCTGCGGGCTCCGGCGGACGCGGAGCAAGAACCGAGTCATCGCACGGGAGGCCGCCGGCTCCAATGGCGGAACCGCGCGGCGGCGGAGCGCCGCCGCCGGGGCCGGCGTTCTGCCGTCGAAACCGCGTCGAGCGGGCAAGCCGGGGCGGCGCAGACCCTGGCGACTCCGGCTGCTCGACGCCTTCCGAAACGGGCTTCGCATCGCGGCGCGCGGAGACCGCCTCTTCCAGCAGCCGCTGCGGCGGCGCGCTCAGTCCCCCGTGACGAAGAACTCCAGCCGTCCGTCCGGCGAGATGCCGACGCGATAGAAGTCGTAGGCGCCGAATTCCTTCATCGCCTCGTAGTCGCCGGCGGTGACGAGTTCGAAGAGTTCGACGAGTTGCGGCTTGGTCAGCTTCTCGATGTCGAGCTGGGTGAAGTACGGCCAGACATAGATCTCGCTGCCGCCGCCCGCATCGACATGCACATGGCCGGCCTCGAGGATCTCGAGCAGGATCGCCAGCACCTCGACGCCGTTGCCGTCGGCGGAGGCCGATTTCAGGAAGGCGATGGGATCGTCGACGACGTCGCCGAAGGACAGGACGGTCCCGCCGTCGCCGGTCTTGATGTAGGGCCGGAGCCTGTCGATGTCGCCGGTCCTGGCGATGTCCATCAGCCTGGCCCGCAGGTCGCGCACCGGCTTCGGCAGGTCGTCCGCGCCATAGGCGATCTTCGCCGGCAGAGCCTCCGTCGGGCCGATCTGCCGCTCCGGCCGCGCCTCCTGCTTCCTCGCCCGGTCGCCGGCATCCGGCACGATGGTGCGAAGGCTGCGGGCGCCGCCGCCGCCGGGCGCGGCCTCGGTCCGCGCGGTGTAGCCGGAGGGAACGCGCAGTCGCATCTCGCGGCCGTCGTCGGTCGGCGCGTCGTCGGGAGAGACCTGGTCCCTGGCGTTTTCAGGATCCTGGCGCCGAACCGGGGCGACGGTGCCGTTCGCTCCTGGGGCGCGGCCCGGCTTCTTCGCGGCCGGCAGGTTCGGGCCCTGCATCCGTTCGCGCCGGAGCTTCTCGCGGGCTTCGTCTTCGGGGGAGATGGGCACCTCGCCGGCGTCGGTGCCCTCCGGGGCGGCTCCGCTGCCCCGGCGCCCCTGCGGGCCGGTGGATTGATCCTGGCCGTGCGGCTGGTCCACCGTGAGCGGGGGCAGGGGAACCGCGATGATCCCGTCCTTGGACTCGGCCGATCCGCCGGCGCCCTCGATCTGCGAGAAGGCGTGCGCCGTCATCGGAGCGGCCGTCAGCCCCATGGCCGTCGCAACACTCAGGATGACGCTCGTTCGGCGCATCGCTGCCGCATCCCCCTCGTTCTTCGTGTCGGACCGTCGCGCCCGCCTCGCGAGGGTTCGGAACGTCGGCCGGCCCCGGCTTGCGCGCTCGACCTACTGGATGGTGCGATCGGGTCGGAACTCGCCGAATTCGATCCGCTGGCGGAGTGTCTCCATCATGTCGAGGACGTCGTCCTCGCCGTGCAGGCGCACGAGCTCGACGAGCGCGGTGGAGATCGCCGTCTCGGCGAGGATTTCCGCCTCGATGCCGTCGGAGATGCCGTCGGCCCACGCCTCGTTGTGGTATTCGAGGGCCACCTGCTTCTTTTCGGCCTGGATCATCTCGTCCAGTTCGGCGCTCTGCAAATCGATCATCACGACCCCCTCAATTTCTGCTGCCGGCTTCACGTCCCGTTAAGGTCTTAGCACGATCGTGCCGGCAAATTTGATTCAAGATTCGTCCGATCCTTAACCGAAGGTTAAGTGCCGTACCTGGAGCCAATCTCTCTGGCGAGGACGGCCCCCTCATGCTGATAGCGGTTCACCGCCGTGCGCGCCGCCGCCGTGCAGCTGCGATAGGTGGATTCGAAGGCCCGGTAGCCCGAGTTGAAGCTGGCGATCAGCTGCCGCCTGTCAGCCTCGTTCGGCGCCTGCGCCTTGATCAGCGCGGTCATCTCGTCGCGCCAGACATTGGCGTCCGCGTCGCCGCAAAGGGTGCGCAGGAAATGCATCGAGCCAAGGATGCCGGCGAGACGGCTGAGCGGCTTCATATAGGGCGCGCCGCTCGGCAGCGTCGCCGGATCCGGCTTGTCCGCGCCGTCCGTCGACGCCGCATCGGCCGGCTTGCCGGTGTCGGCCTGGCTGCTGCCGGACTGGGCGAAGGCGGACAACGATCCACCCGGCGCGGCGACGGCCAGGGCCGCTGCGACGAGAATCGCTGGAAGAATCCGGTTCGCGAGCATGCTGCAGCTTTCGGACGGCGTTAACGAATATGCAAGACATCGGCCGGTAGACCGCCATCTTCTCCGGGAGGATGCGCTTTTCGCGCAACATAGGGCCCGGAATCAGGCGATCGGCTTTTGCCGCGCGGCACCGTCAGACACGATTCACGCCATGCGGAAATAGGATGTGAACCGCCCGCTCGGCAACGCCCGCGAGCCCGTCGGTCGTCCGATTCTGCGATTCTGCCCATCTCACTTCATCTATCGTTAACACGGACGTGGACGCGGCATCGTCCCCGGCGCGCGGCCGGGCACCCGCCGGCAGGCGGGCGGCAAAGACGGCAATCACCGCATGGACACCGTCGCCGATCGCCTCGTGGAGCGTGACGAAGACGAGTTCTTCGAGGTCGAGCCCGGTCTCCTCGCGCAATTCGCGCCGCGCCGCCGCTTCCAGGCGCTCGCCGAACCGCACCTTGCCACCGGGCAGGCTGAGCTTGCCTTCGAAGGCGCCCCGGCCGCGCTCGATCAGCAGGATCCGCGCCCCGTCCGAAACGCAGACGGAGACGCCGAGCAGCGGGCGGTCGGACGTATCGGGCATGGCGACGGCATCTTCCTTATCAACTCATCGGCCCAACGCTTGACTTGGCCGGGGAGGCGTTGCTCAACGAGGCCATGTGCGGACGCTTCACCCTGACGGCTTCGCCGGACGAGATCGCATCGCTGTTCGGGCTCGCCACGATCGAGGCCTTTCCGCCGCGATACAACATCGCGCCGACGCAGCCGATCCTGATCGTCATCGGCGGCTCGGACGAACGTCCCGCCGCGCCGCGCCCGGGCCGGATGACGATGCTGGTGCGCTGGGGGCTGCTGCCCGGCTGGCTGAAGGACGCCAAGGGCTTTCCGCTGCTGTTCAACGCCCGGTCGGAGACGGCGGCGGAGAAGAACGCCTTCCGCGCGGCGCTGCGCCATCGCCGCTGCCTGGTGCCGGCGACGGGCTTCTACGAATGGCGCCGGAGCGGAAGCGCCAAGGCCGAGCCGTATCTTCTGCAGCCGGCCGACCACCGACCCTTCGCCTTTGCGGGACTGCAGGAGACCTGGCTCGCGCCGGACGGGTCGGAGATCGACACCGCCGCGATCATGACCAAGAGCGCCAGCGGCGCCATCGCGGCGATCCACGAGCGGATGCCCGTCGTGATTCCGCAGGAAGCCTATGACGGCTGGCTGAACTGCCGCGACAACGAGCCGGCGGAGGCCCTCGCGCTCACCCGGCTCGTCGAGGGCGACTTCTTCCGGGCGGTGCGGATATCCGAGCGCGTCAACGCCGTCGCCAACACCGGCCCGGACATCCAGACGCCACTGCCCGAACGGGAGCGGGGCGAGGCGCCTGATTCGGAAGCCGCCCGGCCTCCTGCCGATGCCGAACAGTTCCGCCTGCTCTGACGCCGCGCGCTGTTCGAAGCCCGCCGCGTTCGTGCCGGAGACCGCGGGCGGCGTGACCGGCCGCTCGGCCCAATCCCCGCCGCTTATTCGCCCGGCGTCAGCTGCAGTCCGGCCGGCCGGGCGCGCGTCGTCTCGGCCTTCGGCTGGCGGCAGGCGCTGCTCGCGGCGGCGATGGCGGAAATGCCGATCTCCTTATAGTTTTGCTTGAGATCGATTTCCTGCTCGCGCTCGCGCTTGGAGCGGAAATGGATGGTGTCGCGCTTCATGGCATGGGTCCGTTGACTGCGGGGGACTGCTTCGACTGAGCATCCCGATTATGCCAGTTTCGCGGCAGCGGATAACGACACTCGTACGCGGCTATCCGCTTTGGCTTGTTGCCGCTTGAGGGTGGTAATGCCGATACAGCGTGCCTGTTCCGAAAGAGAAGAAATTTCCGTTGATCCCCGTCTCGAAGAAAATCGCTCCGATGCACAGGTAATGATCAAGTTTTGTGTCATCTGATCATGGCGTGTGCAAACGGGTTCGGCGGCGGCATGATTTGTCACCGGCGGAAAAGGGCGATAGCAGTCCGGCCGGCGTAAAGAGGACGATGATGGACGACGGCTTCCGCGGGCTCGAGCTCACCAACACGATGACGCGCCGCAAGGAGCGCTTCCGGCCGCTGGACTGGCGCGACGACGCCATTCCCGAAGCGGACAAGCGCGTGCGCATGTATGTCTGCGGGCCGACCGTCTACGACTTCGCCCATATCGGCAATGCGCGGCCGGTCATCGTTTTCGACGTCCTGTTCCGGCTGCTGCGCCACCTCTATGGCGAGAACCATGTCGTCTACGCCCGCAATATCACCGACGTGGACGACAAGATCAACGCGCGGGCGGCGCGGGACTATCCGGGCCTGCCGCTGAACGAGGCGATCGCCAGGGTCACCGCAGCGACCGCCGACCAGTTCCACGCGGACGTCGCGGCGCTCGGCTGCCTGCCCCCGACCTTCGAGCCGCGTGCCACCGCCTATGTCCGCCGCGACGACGGACACGACATGATTGCGATGATCGCGTCGCTGATCGCCAAGGGCCACGCCTATCAGGCGGGAGGCGAGGTGCTGTTCGACGTCACCTCCATGCCCGACTACGGGCGGCTGTCGAACCGCCGGCTGGAGGACCAGCAGGCCGGCGCGCGCGTCGCGGTCGACGCGCACAAGAAGAATCCCGGCGACTTCGTCCTGTGGAAGCTCTCGGACGAGAGCGAGCCGGGATGGGATTCGCCCTGGGGCCGGGGCCGGCCCGGCTGGCATCTCGAATGCTCGGTCATGTCCGAGGCGCTGCTCGGCCAGACCTTCGACATCCATGGCGGCGGCATCGATCTGATCTTCCCCCACCACGAGAACGAGATCGCCCAGTCGCGCTGCAGCCACGGCACGGCGGAGATGGCGCAGATCTGGATGCACAACGGCTTCCTCCAGGTCGAGGGCCGGAAGATGTCGAAGTCGGACGGCAACTTCGTCACCATCCGCGAGCTGCTCGAGACGGACAAGTTCGGCGGCCGAAAGTGGCCGGGCGAGGTGCTGCGCCTCGCCATGCTGATGACGCACTACCGCGAGCCGATCGACTTCAGCGTGAGGCGCTTGGAGGAGGCGGAGAAGATTCTGACACGGTGGCGCCGGGTCGCGGCCGAGGAAAAGGCTACCCCGAATGCCGAGCCTGATCCGGCGTTCGTCGCGGCGCTCTACGACGACCTCGACACTGCGGGCGCGGTCCAAACGCTGCACAAGCTCTTCAATCTCGGCCGCTGGGTCGAAAAGGATATGCTTCCTCATGAGCAGGAGGGGGCATTCGCCTTCGATGTCGAGGGCGGGGGCTTCGCAGACGCGGAGCCGAGGACGAAGGCTGCTTCCGTAGGCCTGGCCTGCCTTCGGCTTGTCGGCATCGTCATCGACGCCTCGAACGAAGTGAGCGAAGCGGTCCGGGCAAAGATCGACCAGCGCCTCGCTTTCATCCGCTCCAAGAACTGGGCCGAGGCCGACCGCATCCGCGACGAGCTACTCGAGAAGGGCATCCAGCTGAAGGACGGCAAGGACCCTCAGACCGGCGAGCGCATCACCACCTGGGAGGTGAAGCGGTAGGCATTGCGCTTCGCGCAGGCGAGCGCCCGTGGCGGCGAGGCTCGGGTCACCGCGTTGACTTTCGCGCGCCGAGTCTGTTCGCCTGTCCGTGACGGCATCGGCTGTGGCAAGAGGGGATGGACGGGAGTGTCCTGTTGAGGGAGGAAGAGGCGCGGGCCCGGCTCGTCCAGTGTCTCGCCGCGGTCGCCGCCGGCGACAAGGCTGCGCTGGCCGAACTCTACCGGCGCACCTCGGCGAAGCTTTTCGGCATCTGCCTGCGTATCTTGAACGATCGCGAGGAAGCCGAGGACGTGTTGCAGGACGTCTATCTCACCGTCTGGAACCGGGCCGACCGCTACGACGCCGAGCGGGCGAGCCCGATCACATGGCTCGCGACGATCGCCCGCAATCGCTCCATCGACCGGCTGCGGGCGCTTCGGCCGCGCGGCCTGGAGCGGCCGGTGGACGACGCGGCCGACCTCGCCGACGACCGCCCCGACGCGCTGGCGCTGCTCGGCCAGGACGACGACGCACGCCGGCTCGCCGCGTGCCTGGACGAGGTCGACGCGCGCGCCCGTTCGGCGATCACCGCCGCCTTCTTCGGCGGTCACACCTATGAGGAGTTGGCGCACCGGGCGAAGATGCCGCTCGGCACGATGAAGAGCCTGATCCGACGCGGCCTGATCAAACTGAAGGGATGCCTGTCGCGATGAGCGATCCGCGGGACCATGAGGGCGGGGAGGGCGATCTGGCGGCCGAATACGTGCTCGGCCTGCTGGATGGCTCGGCGCGCCGGTCGGCGGAGCGGCGCGCCGAGCGCGATCCCGCCTTCGCCGCCGAGATCGCCGCCTGGGCCGAACGGCTGGGACCGCTCGCGACCGCCATTCCCGACGCAGAGCCGCCGGCCGATCTGTGGCCGCGCATCGCCGGCGACCTCGACCGCATGACCCGGCGGCCGCCGGGCGAGGCGGAAGAGGTGCGCCGGCCGCGCGGCCGCCGCGTCGCCGGCATCTGGCAATGGATCGGCCTCGCCGGCATGGGGCTGGCCGCCGCGAGTCTCGCCGCGCTGATCGTCGTCTCCGCCGGCCTCGGCAATCTCGGCGCCGGCGCGCCGGCTGGGCGCAGCCTCACCTTCACCGCGACGCTTTCCTCCAGTTCCGGAGCGCCGCTCGCCACTGTGGTGATCGATCCGGCCAACGCCACCGCGACGCTGATCCCGGTCGCCAATCCGGATACGGGCGGGCGCGTGCCGGAGCTTTGGCTGGTGCCGCCGGGCGGCGGCTCGCCGCGCTCGCTCGGCCTGATCGACATGTCGAAGCCGCTGCGCCTGCAGGTGAAGGCGAGCGGCGTCACGGCGCCCAATGCCGCGCTCGCCGTCTCGATGGAGCCGCCGGGCGGCTCGCCGACCGGCCTGCCGACCGGCCCGGTCGTCGCCTCCGGGGCGCTGCATTCGGTCTGATGCCCGGACGCCCGGCCTGACGGGCGCATGGCGGCTCTTCCGTTCACGGCGAGGTGATCCGCCGACGTTCCCAAGCTGTGCATCCGGTGGATCATGTCCTTCGTAGCTTGTCGTACCATCCCCCGAAAGGGAGGGGAGGCAAGTGAAGGGAAGGCTGAACATGATCCTTGCTCGTTTGATGACGTCGCGGCTCGCCGCGGCCACGATGACTGTCGCACTTCTTTCGGCGGCGCCCGCAGTCGCGGCCGTGATGGTCGGCGGCGCGCCGATGTACGCATCGAAGACGATCGCGCAGAACGCGCCGAACGCGAAGAACCTGACGACGCTGGTTGCCGCGGTGAAGGCGGCGGGCCTCGTCGACACGCTGGCGGGCGAGGGACCGTTCACCGTCTTCGCGCCGACCAATGCCGCCTTCAAGCGGCTGCCGGCCGGCACCGTCCAGACGCTGCTGAAGCCCGAGAACAAGGCGAAGCTGACCGGCGTCCTGACCTATCACGTCGTCCCCGGCGTCTACACGGTCCGGACCCTCAGGGAGGACATCAAGAAGCGGGGCGGCTCGCTGACGCTGAAGACGGTCGAGGGCGCGCCGCTGACCTTCCGGATCTACAAGGGCATGGTGGCCGTGATCGACCAGTCCGGCCACGGCTCGACCATCCAGACCGCCGACGTGATGCAGAAGAACGGCGTCGTCCAGGTCATCGGCCGCGTGCTGCTGCCGAAGAACTGACGATGCGGGGCCGGGCCGCCGACGGGGCGCGGCGGTCCGGCTGCCCGGCCTGGCGGGGAAACGCCGCCCGGTGCTGGCGTGGGGCGGCGGCTTCGGCTAGGCCCGCGCCATGAGCAAACTCTTCTCGGCGCTGTTTATCCTGTTGATGGTCGCCCATCTCATCCGGCCGTTCGGCCTGCCCGGCCTCAGGCGCCGCGGCGACTTCTGGAAGATCGCGCTGTTCGCGCTGGTGGTCTTCGGCATCACCGCCGTTCTGCGCCCGGAATGAGCGACGCGGGGGCCGGTTGCCGGTCGCCGCACCTGTTGCACGAATTCCGCAGGCGCCGACTTCTGTTGCCGCGGGCGTCGTTCAGGCCACTGTTTCGACACGGATTTGATACCATTCCGCCTCTAGTGTAGAGACCCCCGGCGTTGGCGATCGCGACGATGCCAGCGCGGGGACAGGAGTGGGCAGCCGACATGGACCGGATTCGCATTCGCGGGGGCAACGAGCTCAAGGGGACGATTGCGATCTCGGGGGCGAAGAACGCCGCCCTGCCGCTGATGATCGCCTCGCTGCTCACCGACGACACGCTGACGCTGGAGAACGTCCCGCATCTCGCCGACGTCGAGCTCCTGACGCGGATTCTCGGCAATCACGGCGTCGACATGTCCGTCGTCGGCAAGCGCCTGCATCACGATCCGGCGCTCGGTCGCACCATCCACTTCAACGCCCGCAACATCGTCGACACGACCGCGCCCTACGAGCTCGTCTCGAAGATGCGCGCCAGCTTCTGGGTGATCGGCCCGCTGCTCGCCCGCATGCATCAGTGCAAGGTGTCGCTGCCGGGCGGCTGCGCGATCGGCACGCGACCGGTCGACCTGTTCATCGACGGGCTCCGGGCGCTCGGCGCGACGATCGACATCGACGCCGGCTATGCCGTCGCCGAGGCCAAGGGCGGCCTCGTCGGCAACCGCTTCGTCTTCCCGAAGATCTCGGTCGGCGCGACGCATGTCCTGATGATGGCCGCGACGCTCGCCAAGGGCGAAACGGTCCTGGAGAACGCCGCGCGCGAGCCGGAGATCGTCGACCTCGCCGACTGCCTCATCGCGATGGGCGCGAAGATCACGGGCGCCGGCACGAGCCGCATCGTCATTCAGGGCGTGCCGGCGCTGTCGGGCGCCCGCCACCGCGTCCTGCCGGACCGGATCGAGACCGGCACCTATGCCATGGCCGTCGCGATGACCGGTGGCGACGTCGTCCTCACCGGCACCAGGGCCGATCTCCTGCCGACGGCGATGGCGACGCTCACCGGCGCCGGCGCGGCGATTTCGGAGGTCGAGAACGGCCTGCGCATCTATCGCAATGGCGGCGGCATCTCGGCAGTCGACGTCACCACCGACCCGTTCCCGGGCTTCCCGACCGACCTGCAGGCGCAGTTCATGGCGCTGATGACCAAGGCGAACGGCACGGCGGCGATCACCGAGACGATCTTCGAGAATCGCTTCATGCATGTGCAGGAGCTGGCCCGGCTGGGGGCGAAGATCCAGCTGTCCGGCCAGGTCGCGCGCGTCGAGGGCGTCTCGCGCCTCAAGGGTGCGCCGGTCATGGCGACCGATCTGCGCGCCTCGGTCTCGCTGGTCATCGCGGGTCTTGCGGCCGAAGGCGAGACGACGGTCAATCGCGTCTACCATCTCGACCGCGGCTTCGAGCGGCTGGAGGAAAAACTGTCGGGTTGCGGCGCCGAGATCGAGCGGATCTCCGGCTGACCGCAAGAGGCCGGGAGGCGGGCTCGATCCCCGGCGCGTGACGCCGGTGGCCGATCCCGTCTTGCTTTTTGCACCGTTTGCTCCGATTTAAGGCGCGATCCCGATTTCGCCGCCGCAGACCGGCGCGCCCCATGCAGCGCCGGACCCGGCTCCGGTGCATCGACACCGTCCAAGACGAAAGCAGCTTATGGCAAAAGAAGAAGTTCTCGAATTTCCCGGCACCGTCACCGAACTCCTGCCGAATGCGACCTTCCGCATCAAGCTGGAGAACGACCACGAGATCATCGCCCATACCGCGGGCCGCATGCGCAAGAATCGCATCCGCGTTCTCACCGGCGACAAGGTGCTGGTCGAGATGACGCCCTACGACCTGACCAAGGGTCGCATCACCTATCGCTTCAAGTAGACCCGCAGGTAAGATGACGGCCGTGTCCGCGCGCCCCATGCTGGTGCTGGCTTCGGGTTCGCCCCGGCGCCTGGCCCTGTTGCAGCAGGCCGGCATCGAACCGGGCCGCCTGATGCCGGCCGACATCGACGAGACGCCGCAGAGGAGCGAGCATCCGCGCTCTTTGGCAAAGCGTCTGTCGAAGACCAAGGCGGAAGTGACGGCGGCACGCCTCGGCGAGCTCGACGCCGATCCGGCCTACATCCTCGCCGCCGACACCGTCGTCTCGGTCGGCCGGCAGATCATGCCGAAGGCGGACCTCGTCGACGACGCCGTCGCCAATCTGCGCACGCTTTCCGGCCGCACGCACCACGTCTATACCGGCGTCTGCCTGATCGGCCCGCGCGGCGCCGTGGCGCAGCGGCTGATCGAGACGCGGGTGCGCTTCAAGCGCCTGTCCCGGCTCGACCTCGACAGCTACATCGCCTCGGGCGAGTGGCGCGGCAAGGCCGGCGGCTACGCCATCCAGGGCCTCGCCGGCGCCTTCGTCGTGCGCATCGTCGGCTCCTACACCAATGTCGTCGGCCTGCCGCTCTACGAGACGCTCGCGCTGCTCGGCGGCGAGGGCTACGACATCCATGCCGGCTGGAAGGCGCCGGCGATGGACATGACGGACGATGGCGCGGGAGAGGGCGTTCAGTCCGAGGGAGCACGGGAAGGAGAGGACGCGTGAGCATCCCCGCCAACCTCACCCCGCTCCGGCCGAAGCGAAAATGCCCCGAATGCGGCCGCCTCTCGACCCGCGAGCACTATCCGTTCTGCTCGGCGCGCTGCAAGGACATCGACCTCGGTCGCTGGCTCTCCGGTTCCTACGTCATCCCCGGCTCGGCGGTCGAGGTGGAGGAGACGCCGGGATCGGACGACGGCGAAGAGTGACCTGCCTCTTGCGGCTGAAACCGTCGCCCGGCTGAAGCCGCTGGCTCTCGCCTTTCCTGAGCCCGTCCGATGTCAGCCGGATCAGGTCAGATGGAGATAGTCCGGCTTGAACTCGCCGCGTTCCATCAGCGCCTTGACGTCGTGGATGACGAGCCGGCGCCCGTCGAGGCTGATCAGGCCCTGGTCGCGCAGCTGCTGCAGCATGCGATTGGCATGCACCAGCGAGATGCCGAGCGTGTCGCCGAGGTCCTGCTGGCGCAGCGGGAGACGGTAGTCGTTCTTGCCGGCGTATCCCACGGTTTGAAGCCGCACGAGAAGCTCGCACAGGAGGTGGGCGAGCTGCCGGTCGGCGGAGCGCTGGCCCATGCCGGCGATGCGCTCGCGCAGGATCGCCTTTTCCACCAGCGCCATCCGCCGCATCGCCTTCACCACCCGCGGGTGATGGGCGGTCAGGTCCTCGATCGCCGACAGCGGCATCTCGACCACGCTGCAGGGCGAGATCGTGGCCACCGCATGATCCATCTTGCCGATGATGCAGATGTCCAGATCGGTCATGTCGCCCGGCAGCAGGAAGTCGGTGATCTGGCGCTTGCCGCCCGACAGGAGCTTGTAGCGGCAGGCGAAGCCTTCCAGGATCAGGTCGACCGTCCGCGGGCGCTCACCCTCGTGGATGAGGTCCTGCCTGCTGCCGACGTGCCGCGCGTTTAGCGACAGGACCATCAGCGCAGTTCTCTCATCGTCCGTCAGCTCCAGAACGCTCTGAAGCTTTCGGATCAGCGCGTTCTTCAACCGACGATCCTTCTGCCGATCGCCCTTCCCCCGGAAAGGCCCTAAATCGCTGCGTCGGCAGCGGAATTTCCTCCGACTTAGCGGAGCGGCAGAATGATTTCATCCACAAATGTGAAAAAGCTCGCGACGATCGATACATTGATGAACGTCGCCGCGACAGAGTGCCGCAGAATTAATCAGTCTCTCCATTAGTATCGTTCATGAACTTTCGTCCAGCCATTCCGCTCTGAGCAGCAAACTTGCGCGGAAAACCGGACGATCCTTCTGGTCGCGGACATGGACCGAGATCTCGTGGCGATCGCTGTCGGGAAGCGCATCGCGTGCCATGGTCGGAAGAGCGGCGATGGCGGCGAGCCGCACCTCCTCGCGCGACGGACAGGCAAGACCTTCTTCATCTCGAATGAAGTCTTCGCCGTCCTGAACATCGAAGAAGTACCTGGCCATGTGACGGTCCTTTCCTGCGGTGCCCGATGTCCCGCGTTAACTGGACCGATCGGCAGGCTCGGCGAGGCCTGACCGCAGGAGACGACACCGCGCCGCATCTGCCAGACGATTCTCTGCGGGGGCGGTCCTCTTCTCATGGAAATTGGGGAGGGGCGGCCCGTCTCCACTCGGGGCCGCAGCCGCATGGGACGACGCGCTCCGGACGATCGCCGAGGAGCGCGCCGGTGTCAGGTCCGAAGCGCGGAGGGGCGGCCGGATTCCGGACCGCTGTCGCGGTCAGAATTCCACCCAGTCGTCCTGCTGGACCGCGGCATCGGCCTTCACGGCCAGGGCGCGGCCCTGGGAGCCCTGCGGCCGCTTCGCCGGAGCCGCGGTGCGCGCGGCGCCGATGGGACGGGCGACCGGGCGAACGGCGCGGTCGTTCGATGGCGCTGCGCGGCGCGGTGCCGGCACCGGGGTGGCGCCCAGGTCGAACCGCTCCAGCAGCGCGTTCAGTTCCTGCACCTGTCCCGCCAGACTGTGGCAGGCCGCGGTCGACTCCTCGACCATCGTCGCATTCTGCTGGGTCCCCTGATCGATCGACGACACCGCCCGGTCGATCTCCGTGAGGCCGTCGGCCTGGCTGCGGGAGGCCTCCACGATCATCTGGACGTTCCGGTCGATCTCCTGCACCGCGGCGACGATCTTCTGGAGCACCCGGCCGGTCTCGTCGACCAGTGCGACGCCCGAATTCACCTTGTCCGACGAGGTGTTGATCAGGCCCTTGATCTCCTTGGCGGCGCCGGCCGACCGCTGGGCGAGCTCGCGCACCTCCTGCGCGACCACGGCAAAGCCCTTGCCGGCCTCGCCCGCGCGCGCCGCCTCGACGCCGGCGTTCAGCGCCAGGAGATTGGTCTGGAAGGCGATCTCGTCGATGACCCCGATGATGTTGACGATCTGGCTCGACGAGCCCTCGATCTCGCCCATCGCCGCCACCGCCTTCTCGACGACCTGGCCGGAGGTCTCCGCATCGGACTTGGTGCGTGCCACCAGCGCGCCGACCTCCTGAGCCCGGCTGCTGGACGTCCGGACGGACTGGGTGAGCTCGGTCAGCGCGGCGGTGGTCTCTTCCACGGAGGCGGCCTGCTGCTCGGTGCGGTGCGCGAGGTCCTGCGAGGCCTGCCGGATTTCGGAGGTGGCGCACTCCACCGAACGCGCCGTCTCACCGACCTTCGTCAGCGCATCCTCCAGCGTGCGGGCGGTCTCGTTGAAATCGCTGCGCAGCTGTTCCAGCGCCGGCGGGAAGCCCTCGGTGATGCGGTGCTTCACCTTGCCGGCCGCGACCTGCTTCAGCCCTTCGCCCAGCGTCTGGACCGCCTTGCGCCGGGCAGCGAGCTCGGTGACCTCAGAGGCGAACTTCACGATCTTCACGATCCGCCCGTTGAGGTCGAAGATCGGGTTGTAGGAGGCCTGGATGTGGATCGGGCGGCCGCCCTTGCCGACGCGGCTGAATTCGCCGGAGACGAACTCGCCGCGGTTCAACCGCTCCCAGAACGCCTTGTATTCGGGCGAGCGCACATAGTCCGGCTCGCAGAACATCGAGTGATGCCTGCCGACGATCTCGTCGAGGCTGTAGCCCACCGCCTTGAGCAGGTTCTCGTTGGCGGCGAGAATCTTGCCGCTGGTATCGAACTCGATGACGGCCTGCACGCGCGAGATCGCGTCGAGCTTGCCCTGGTTGTCGAGCGCCTCGCGCTTCGCCGCGGTGATGTCGGAGGCGATCTTCACCACCTTGTAGACCCGGCCGCCCGCAGTCTTCACCGGGTTGTAGGTCGCCTGGATGAAGACCTCGCTGCCGCCCTTGCCGAGGCGCAGATAGCTGCCGGAATCGAACTCGCCCCGCCCGAGCTTGTCCCAGAAGGCGCGGTACATCGGGCTCTTGGCATAATCCGGCTCGACGAACATCGAGTGGTGCCTGCCGACGATCTCGCCCAGCTCGTAGCCGAGGCAGCGACAGAAGTTCGCGTTGGCCGTGATGATCTTCCCCTCCGGCGTGAACTCGATGACGGCGAGCGAACGGTCGATGGCGGAGGCGAGGTCTGCGCTGCGATTGCGGCCGAAGAGCATGGGACGGTTCCTTTGGAGCCACGGGGAATGAGGCTGTCCAAGGAGGTCAATTATCCGGTCAGTCGTGCATGGCGGGTTAAAGAGCAATCGGTGGTTTCAGGAAATTATCGTACGTTGAACTGACGGTTTGGCTCACGGAGCATATGAATCCGCCGTCGGCGGCGAACCGCGAGGGGCTTGCCGGCCGGGCACTGCGGCGCGGCCGGCCGACGGAATGGTGCAAGCGGCACGTTGGCGTGAGCTGACGCCGGTGGCGGCCATCATGAGCATGCGCCGGATTTCCGCTTGGTGAAGATGCGCGTCTTCGAGGAAGTCCCGGACGCCGGCGGCGGCTGCGTTCCTCGCGGGAGGGACTACCGGGACCCGTCCGAGCGGGCCCCGGCCTGCCGACCTAGTCGTTCGGGATGGCTGGCCGACGCTGTCCGAACCGGCGGCTCTGTTCGAGCCGCTCCAGAGCGTCGATCTCCAGCGGCAGCCGCAGCACCGCCTCCAGCTGAACCCGGTCGATGCCTGTGACGTCCTCGAGGACCGCGTCGTCGACCCTCAGCAGCGTGGCCGCGGCGTCGCGGCGCAGCTTTCGCCGACGGCGTTCTTCGGTCCAGGAGCGGAACCAGCCGGCGACACCGCCGATGCGACGGGTTGCGGCCTTCTCCTCGATCCGCGGCGAATAGACACTCTGGAGCATGGGAACCTCCTTCGATTGCGATGGAGGCAACATGCGTCGGAACGATTGATGAGTCGAACGATAAGGAGTAACCTCATCTTCGAGAAAATATCACAGATGAGAGGTGCAACCGATGAGCCGCACGGCGCCCGCCTTGCCGAACCTCGACATCGATCTCGCCCGCACCTTCGTGGCCATCTGCGAGACCGGCAATTTCTCCCGCGCCGCCGAGCGGGTGTTCCGCACGCCCTCGGCCGTCAGCCTGCAGGTGAAGAAGCTGGAAGAGATCGCCGGGCGCGAGCTCTTCCGCCGCGAGACGCGCTCGGTCGAGCTGACGGGGGACGGCGAGCACCTGCTCGGCTACGCGCGCAAGCTCCTGCGGCTGAACGACGAGGCGATGGCGTTCTTCCGCAAGCCGGAGATCGAGGGGAAGGTGGCTTTCGGCGCGCCCTACGACGCCGGGATCTTCGCCATCCCGGCGATCCTGAAGCGCTTCGCGGCCACGCATCCGCATGTCCAGGTCGACGTGCGGCTGGATTCCAGCCGCGAACTCAGGCGCCGCTGCGCCGGCGGCGAGATCGACGTGGCACTCCTGGCGACGGACGACCATCCCGGCTTCCTCGCCGAGGAGGTGCACAGCGAGGCGCTGGTCTGGATCGGACTGAAGAACGGCGCGGCGGCGCTGCGCGATCCGCTGCCGCTGGCGCTCGCCGACCAGGGCTGCACCTGGCGCGGGGCGGCGCTGGCGGCGCTGGACGCAGCCGGCATCGGCTACCGCGTCGCCTATTCCTCGGAGAACTGCCAGGCGCAGATCGCGGCGGTCGAGGCGGACCTTGCGATCGCGCCGCTGCCGGTCAGCGTCGTGTCCCGGACGCTCGCGCGCCTCGACGGCCGGCACGGCCTGCCGAGCCTCGGCAGCTACCGCGTCTACATGATGAGGCGCGAGGCGGCCGGCCCGGTCGCCGACGCGCTCGCCGCCCATGTCTCGGAGCATTTCCGCGCAGCGTCGGGGCGGGGAACGCGGATCTTCGCCTGATGAAGCGGGCTCCCGTGCTCAGCCGCCGTTCTGGGCGATGAGGTCGGCGATCGACATCGGCTGCGGGGTGACCCGCGAGCGGACCCGGTGCGGCCGCACGGCCGACGAGCGCGGCGATTCCGTTGCAAGCTGTACCGGCTGGGCCGGGGGCAGCAGCGGCGGCGCGATCTGCGGGGCGGCATAGCCGACCGGCCGCGGCTCGAAACGCGAGGCGTAGGAGGGCGGGTTGCGGAACGGGGGATCGGTCAGGCTGCGGGCGTTCTTGCGCTTTTCGTAGAAGACGTTGCCGCCGGCCTCGATGAGGTAGTGCATGTTGGTGTAGGGGAAGGTCATGCCGGCGGTGTGGAAGAACTTGGCCTTGCCGACATAGGCATGGCGCCAGCCGTCGGAGAGCACCTTCGTCGCCATCCGCGAGGCGAGCGCCTTGCCCTTGCCCATGGAGCGGGTCAGGACGCCGGGCGCGAACTGGTTCGGCTGTCCGACCACCGAGCAGACGTCGTTCGGATAGCGCGGGTCGGCGACGCGGTTCATCACCACCGTGCCGACGGCGATCATGCCCTCTTCGCTGGAGCGGTTGGATTCGAAATACATGACGCGCGTCATGCACTCGTGCGCGCTCATGGTGAAGGTCGGCCGCGTGGCACAGGCCGACAGCATCGCCAGGACCAGAAGCGGCAGGGCGGTGCGCAGGAACTTCGCCGGTAGGAAATGAGGCATCGCTGAAACTCGGGGCGCCGGAACGTCTTTTCAGGGTCGTCGCGAAATCCCGATATGGCGGATGAGGTCTTAACGGGTGGTGCGCGGGCGCCGCATCGCGGATGCGATCGTCCGGCATGGTTAAGCTTCTCCGAAAATCCGAGTGGCGGGCGCGGTGCGGTGCGGGTTCCGGTAGTGCCACCGGCCGTGCGGAGGCCCGCCCGACAGTCGACGCCGCACGGCCGCCGGCTCGGCTTCAGTCGCGCCAGTCCGGATCGGCCGGCCGCACGCTAGCGAGGGTTCCCGCATTGATCGCGGCATCGCCGGAGAGGACGCTGAAGGACCCGTCCGTCTCCAGGACCACGGCGGAGACCTCGTCGAGGCTCGCATGGCCCTGGTTGCGGGCGGCGGCCAGCACCTCCTCCCGCGTGACGCGCTCGCGCTTCATCATCCGCGTCAGGAAGCGGCCCTCGAAGTAGAGCAGCGACGGCTCGGCCTTGATCACGCTCTGGAACCATTCCCAGCGCACCGACGCCTCCGCGACGACGTACTGCAGGAAACAGAGGAGGGCGAAGCCTAGCATCCCTTCCGACAGGGACACCGATTTCGAGAGCAGGACGGTGGCGAGCGTCGAGCCGAGCGCCACCGTCACCACGAGATCGAAGGCGTTCATCTTCGACAGGGTGCGCTTGCCGGTCACCCGCAGCAGGAAGACCAGCCCGACATAGGCGAGAGTCCCGACGATCAGGATGCGGCCGAGGTCGTGCCACCCGTCAAAGAACATGCCGCTCAGCCCGCCCGCGGGGCGTCGAGCGTCTCGGCGAAGAGGGTCATCAGCCGCTGCCAGTGCCGCTCCGCGCCGCCCTCGTCGTAGACGCCGTGGTCGGGCACCGTCCAGCCGTGCTGCATCCCCTTGTAGTTCTCCAGGGTGAAGTCGACCTCCGCGAGGCGGAAGGCGTCGGCGAACTTGGTCGACTGCTCCGGCGGGAAGCTGCGGTCGACGCTCGCCGCGCCGACATAGACGCGGCCCCGGATCTTGTCGGCGAGGCGGTGCGGCGCGTCCGGATCGTCGTTGGCGAGGCCGCCGCCGTGGAAGCTCGCGGCCGCCACGACCTTGTCCGGATAGTACGCGGCGGCGCCGATGGCGAATTTGCCGCCCATGCAGTAGCCGACGGTGCCGATCGGGCCGGTCGCGCCGTTCTCGGCGAGCGTCTCCAGATAGTGCCGGGTGTCCTCCTTGACCTTCGCCTGCGTCGTCTCGGTCAGCATGCCCATGATCTTCTCCTTCGTGTCCGGATGGGAGAAGGCGGTCTTGGCATCGAGGGGGCCGTAGTCGCCGAAGCGGTAGAAGAGGTCGGGCACGAGGACGACGTAACCGGCCTTCGCGATCCGCTCGGCCATGCCGTCGAGCGCCGGGCGCAGGCCGAAGGCGTCCATGTAGAGGATGACGCCGGCCTTGGTGCCGCTGCCGCTGCCCGACCGGAACAGCCCCGCGGGCACCGTTCCGTCCGCCGTCTTGATCGTGATGTCCTGCTTCGCCATGCCGGCCTCCTGCTCGTCCGTCCGCCGCCGTGCCCCGGGATGATGTCCGGCGGCACGCGGCGCGTGCGGGCAAATGGCCTTCGGCGGGTCGGTTTCCAGCCGAGGGCGGAGGAAACTGCGACGGCGCTCCCGCGGCGCAGCATGAACGGCGCCGGGCGGATGTCGCCCGGCGCAAGCGCCGTCGTCATGCACGCCGAAACGGTCAGGGGCCTAAGCCGCCGCAGGCTTGGGGGCCTGTAGGCTAGGCTTCCTTCCCCATCAGCCGTAGCGCGAAGGCGTAGATGTAGGCGACCTCTTCCAGCTTGGAAAAGCGCCCGGAGGCGCCGGCGTGGCCGGAGTCCATGTTGGTGCGCAACAGGACCGGGTTGTCGTCGGTCTTCATTTCGCGCAGGCGCGCCACCCATTTCGCCGGCTCCCAATAGGTCACGCGCGGGTCGGTGAGGCCGGCGAGGACGAGGATCGGCGGATAGGCCTGACGCTTGACGTTGTCGTAAGGGCTGTAGGACGCGATCACCGCGTAGTCCTCGCCGGAGAGGACGGGGTTGCCCCATTCCGGCCATTCCGGCGGGGTCAGCGGCAGCGTGTCGTCGAGCATGGTGTTGAGGACGTCGACGAAGGGCACGACGGCGATGATGCCGCCGAACTTCTCCGGGGCCATGTTGGCGACCGCGCCCATCAGCATGCCGCCGGCCGAGCCGCCCTCCGCGACGATCTTCTCGTAAGAGGTGAATCTCTCGGTGACGAGGTGGTCGGCGACGGCGATGAAGTCGGTGAAGGTGTTCGCCTTGTTGCGCCGCCGGCCGGCATCGTACCAGGCAAAGCCCTTGTCCTTGCCGC
Organism: Jiella sp. M17.18; assembly: GCF_041027365.1. Classification (NCBI taxonomy): domain Bacteria; kingdom Pseudomonadati; phylum Pseudomonadota; class Alphaproteobacteria; order Hyphomicrobiales; family Aurantimonadaceae; genus Jiella; species Jiella sp. M17.18. The sequence goes on from NZ_JBFTEH010000001.1 coordinate 178,516, forward strand.
CGCGGATATGGGCGATGGCGTAGACGAAGCCGCGGTTCACCAGCGACAGCGCATTGGTGTTGAACGAGGCCGGGATGGTGATGCCGTAGGAGCCGTAGCCGTAGAGGAGGCACGGCGCCGAGCCGTCGAGCGGCGTATCCTTGCGGTAGAGCAGGGAGACCGGCACCATCTCGCCGTCCGTGGCGGGGGCGAAGATGCGGCGGGTGACGTAGTCCTCGGGATCGTGGCCGGACGGGACCTCCTGCGTCTTCAGGAGCGTCCTCTCGCGCGTCTCGACATCGTAGTCGTAGGTCTGCGCCGGCGTCGTCAGCGAGGAATAGGAGAAGCGGATCGTGGTCGTGTCGAACTCGTAGGTGCCGGCGAGGCCGAGCGAGTAAGCCTCCTCGTCGAAGGCGACCGCATGCTCCTCGCCGTCCGACAGCCGCTTGACGACGATACGCGGCAGGCCGTCGCGGCGCTCCAGCCAGATCAGGTGGCGCTTCAGCACCATGTGGCTGAGGATCAGCCGCCCGTCCTCGTGCGGCACGTAGTCCGTCCAGTCGGCGCGGCGGGACGCGTCGCTCGCAGCGGTGACGATCTTGTAGTCGCGCGCGCCGTCGGCATTGGTGCGGATGTAGAGGGTGCCGTTCGCCTCGTCGACGTCGTATTCGACGCCGGTCTCGCGCTCGGCGAGGAGCCGCGGCTCGGCGGCCGGATTGGCGGCCGGGATCAGCCAGCACTCGGCGGTCTCGTGGTCGTGGATGTCGATGACGACATACTCGTCCGACTGGGTCTTGCCGACGCCCATGAAGAAGCCGGAATCGGTCTCCTCGTAGATCAGCGCGTCGTCGGCGGGGTCGGTGCCGAGCTTGTGGAAGAACACCCGGCTCGGCCGGTGGTTGGAATCGAGCCGCGTGTAGAAGAAGCCGCCGGAGCGCGCCGACCAGACGGCCTGGCCGCTGGTGTCCTCGATCCGGTAGGGCAGGTCCTTGCCGGTCTCGGTGTCGCGGATCGAGACGGCGTAGAACTCCGAGCCCTTGTCGTCATGCGACCAGGCGAGCCAGCGGTGGTCGCCGGAATGGGCGATACCCCCGAGCGAGAAATAGGCGCGGTCGGCCGCTTCCTTCTGCCCGTCGAGGAGCACGCTCTCGGCGCCGCCCGCGCGCGGCCGGCGGATGAAGCGCGGATATTCGGCGCCGGCCTCGTAGGAGATGCCGTAGGCCCATTCCCCGTCGGGGGCGGGAACGGAGGAATCGTCTTCCTTGATGCGGCCGCGCATCTCGGCGATCAGCGTCTCGCGCAGCACCTCCGTGCCGGCCATCACGGCCTCTTGATAGGCGTTCTCGGCCAGAAGATGCGCACGAATCGCCGGATCGAGCACGGTGGTGTCCTTGAACACGTCCTGCCAGTTCGCCGCCCGCAGCCAGGCATAGGCGTCCGACCGCTCGAGGCCGTGCCGCACGTCCTGCACCGGCCGGCGCTCCGGCATCGGCGGCTTCGGCAGTTCGGCTGGCAGGGCGGATTGTGTCATCGGGCGATCTTTCAGGACGTTGCGGTGGGACGGTCGTGGCGCGTGCGGTGCAACAGCCGCGCCGGCATTCTATGCAGGATCAGTTTCCCCGCCAAACTTGTTCCGTGGCCGGCGAACGGTCCAGCAGCCGCTTCGCTTATGCGGCGGCAACCTTGCCGATTGGCGAGCGGAAAACCGAAAATTGTCGCCGATCGTATCGGCATCGAAGGCGCAGTTGGGAATCCGGCCGCGGCCGTGCAAGCGCGGAGCTGTCCAGACGCTGTCGGTCCTGTCCGCGCCTGCCGACCTTGCCCGGAGCAGGCGGCCTCCCTATTAGGGAGCGACCTTGGTCCGGAACGGGATCTCGGCGAAGGGCAGCGGGCAGGGAGAGCGCAGCGCGAATGACGGGTCTGGAACCGACGGCGGGGTTCATCGCGCTCGCTCTGCCGTTCATTGCGGCGGCTCTCGCTCCGATGCTGACCCGGCTTCTCGGCCGGCATGCCTGCTGGGTGCTGGCGCTCGCGCCAGCCGCCGCCTTCGTCATCGTTCTCGGCGCGCTTCCCGCGGTCGCGGGCGGCAAGGTCTTCCTGTTCGGCTTCGACTGGGTGCCGTCCTTCGCCGTCCGCTTCTCCTTCCGCCTCGACGGCCTCTCGTCGACCTTCGCGCTGCTGGTTACCGGCATCGGAACGCTGATCGTGCTCTATTCCGGCGGCTATCTCGCCGGACATCGCGACCAGGGGCGGTTCCTCTCCTTCATCCTGATGTTCATGGGTTCGATGCTCGGCCTCGTGCTGGCCGACGATCTCATCACCCTGTTCGTCTACTGGGAGCTGACCTCGATCACCTCGTTCCTGCTGATCGGCTTCGACCATCATCGCGAGGCGGCGCGGCGCGGCGCGGTGCAGGCGCTGGTGATGACCGGCGGCGGGGGGCTGGCGCTGCTCGCGGGGCTGATCGCCATCCGTGAACTCACCGGGCTCACCTCGATGAGCGACGTCCTGGCGGCGAGCGACCTCATCCGCAACAGCGCCTACTATGCGCCGATCCTGATCCTGGTGCTCGCCGGCGCCTTCACCAAGTCGGCGCAGATGCCGTTCCACATCTGGCTGCCGAACGCCATGGAGGCGCCGACGCCGGTCTCGGCCTATCTGCATTCCGCGACCATGGTGAAGGCCGGCGTCTACCTCCTCTTGCGCGTCCAGCCGGCGCTGGGCGGTACGGAACTCTGGACGACGATCCTGCCGGCCTTCGGTGCTGTGACGCTGGTTCTCGGCGCGCTGCTGTCGATCCGCGCCACCGACATCAAGATCACGCTCGCCTATACGACCGTCTCCTCTCTCGGCCTGCTGGTCATGCTGATCGGGGTCGGAACGCAAGGCGCGATCGAAGGCGCGGTGCTCTATCTGATCGCCCATTCCTTCTTCAAGGGCGGGCTGTTCATGGTCGCCGGCTCGGTCGACCACGGCGCCGGCACGCGGGAACTCGGCGGCCTCGGCGGCCTGCGGCGGGCGATGCCGATCACCTTCCTCGCCGCAGTTCTCTGCGCGCTGTCGATGGGCGGCGTCACGCCCTTCGTCGGCTTCCTGTCGAAGGAGACGATGTATCACGCGCTGGAGGACGGCGGCGCCTTCCAGACCGCGGTGCTCGTCGCGGCGATCGCCGGCAATGCGCTGATGTTCGCCGCCGCCTTCATCGTCGCGCTGAAGCCGTTCCTGGGCAAGCTGCCGGAGACGATCCACCATCCGCACGAGGGGCCGCTGACGATCTGGCTGGGGCCGCTGGTGCTCGGCATCGCCGGGCTGCTCGGCGCGCTGTTCTACGGGACCTACCACCACTTCCTGTCGAGCCCGATGGCCTCGGCGGCGATCGGCAAGGCGGTGGCGCTCGAGATCGGCTTCGTCCCGCATCTCAACCTCGCCTTCGCGCTGTCCTGCCTGACGATCGCGATCGGCATCGGCCTATATCTCGCCTCCGCCGGGCTGCGGCGGACGATCGCCGGAACGCTCGCCGCGATCGGCTGGGGGCCGGACAAGGGCTTCGACCAGGCGATGCGCGGGCTGATCCGGCTGTCCTTCCACGCGACGCATTTCCTGCAGTCCGGCCGGCTCGACTACTACATGACCGCCACCGTCGCGGCGATCGTTGCGGCGCTGCTCGCGCCGATGATCTGGCTCGGCGCGCTCCCGGCCGTGCCGAAGATGCCGGACCTGCGCTTCTACGAATGGATGGTGCTCGGCCTGATCCTCTTCGGCGTCATCGCGGTGGTGGTCGCCAAGAACAGGCTGACGGCGATCGTCTCGCTCGGCATCCAGGGCTTCGCGGTGGCGCTGATCTTCATGCTGCTCGGCGCGCCGGACCTCTCCTTCACCCAGTTCATGGTGGAGACGCTGTCGGTCGTCATCCTCGCGCTGGTGATGACCCGGCTGAAGCTGTCGCCCGCCGATCACCGGCCCTGGCGTGAGGTCCTGCCGGACGCGGCGCTCGCGGCGGCCGGCGGCGCCGGCTTCGGCCTGTTCCTCCTGTCGGTGGTGCAGCGGCCGTTCGACCCGTTCCTGTCGGACTTCTTCGAGCGCTACAGCTACGCGATCGCCCACGGCCACAACATCGTCAACGTCATCATCGTCGACTTCCGCGGCGTCGACACGATGGGCGAGATCGCCGTGGTGATGACCACCGGGCTCGCCGTGCTGGCGCTGATCCGCATCCGGGTCGGCCGCCGCACGCGGGCGCTGCCCGACCCGTCGGAGAGGACGCCATGAGAACGGTCATCTTCCGCTTCACCGCGCCCTACATCACCAGCCTGATGGTGCTGTTCTCGATCTTCGTGCTCCTGCGCGGGCACAACGATCCCGGCGGCGGCTTCATCGGCGGGCTGATCGCGGCATCGGCCTTCGCGATCTACGGCATCGCCTGCGGCGTGGACGCGGTGCGCCGGGCTCTCTACTTCCACCCGACCGCCATCGCCGGCTCCGGTCTGATGCTGGCGGTTCTCGCGGGCTGCCTGTCGATCGTCTTCGGCACCCAGTTCATGACCGGGCTCTGGGCCTTCCCGGCGATCCTCGGCGGCGATGTCGGCCTGTCGACGCCGATGTTCTTCGACATCGGTGTCTACCTCGTCGTCGTCGGCTCGATCTCGGCGATTGCGCTCGCCCTCGAAGAGCGGGATACCGACTGATGGAGGCCGCGCTCAGCTTCGTCGTCGCCTGCCTGTTCGCGGTGTCGCTCTACCTCATCCTGTCGAAGCACATCATCCGCATGCTGCTCGGCATCGTGCTGCTCGGCAATGCGGTGAACCTTCTGATCTTCACCGCCGGCCGCGTCGGCCCGATCGCGCCGCCGCTGATCGCGGAGGGCCAGGAGACGGTGACGCAGGCCGTCGCCAACCCGCTGCCGCAGGCGCTGATCCTGACGGCGATCGTCATTTCCTTCTCCTTCTTCGCCTTCCTCCTGGTGCTCGCCTACCGCGCCTACCAGGACCTCGGCACCGACGACACGGACCGCATGCGCATCGCCGAACCCGAGGACCAGGGGCTGCCGCCCCTCGGCTACTGACCGCCGATGGCGCTGGAGAACTCGCACGAGGCCCTGAGGGCGCAGGCGACGGTGCTCGGGACCGTGCATCTCGCGGATTTCCTGGTGATCCTGCCGGTGGCGGTCTGCTTCCTGTTCGGCGCGGCGCTTCTGATGCTGCGCAGGCGCGTCGACTGGCATCCCTTCCTCGCGATCCCGGGGCTTCTCGTCCTGTTCGGCATCGACGTGGCGCTGCTTCTGAGGGTTGCGGCGCAAGGGCCGCAGACGATGATGATGGGCGGCTGGAAGCCGCCCTTCGGCATCGCCTTCACCGTCGACCTGATGGGAGCCCTCTTCGCCGCGGTCGCCGGCTTCGTCGCGCTCGCCTGCGGCATCTATGCGGTCGCGGCGATCAGCCCGCAGGAGCGGCGCTACGGCTTCTATCCCTTCCTGTTCCTGATGATGGGCGGCGTCTCCGGCGCGTTCCTCACCGGCGACATCTTCAACCTCTATGTCTGGTTCGAGGTGCTGCTGATCGGCTCCTTCGGCCTCCTGATCCTCGGGTCGGAACACGAGCAGCTCGACGGGGCGACGAAGTACTGCTTCCTCAACCTCGTCGGCACGACGCTGTTCCTGATCGCGACTGGCTATCTCTACGGCGTCTTCGGCACGCTCAACATGGCCGACATCGCCGAAAAGGCGGCGAAGATGCCGAGCGACGGCGTGATCACGACGCTCGCCGTCCTCTATCTCGTGGCCTTCGCGATGAAGGCGGCGGCCTTCCCGCTGAACTTCTGGCTGCCGGCGTCCTACCACACGCCGCGCTTCGTGGTGTCGGCGCTGTTTGCCGGGCTGCTGACCAAGGTCGGCATCTACGCGATGATCCGCGTCCTTCTGATGCTGTTTCCGCCGGAGCGGGCCGGCATGGCGCCGCTGATCGCCTGGATCGCCGGGCTGACGATGATCGTCGGCGGCCTCGGCGCGCTGGCGCAGACCGACGTCCGGCGCCTGCTCAACTACGTCGTCATCGCCGGCATCGGCACGATCCTCGCCGGCCTCGCGCTGCCGACGGGCGTGACCGTGGTGACGCCGCTGCTGACGGCTTCCGCCGACGCCGCGACGACGGCCGCCGCGGCGGCGAGCGCCGGACAGACCGCGCTGCAGACGGGGCTGTCGGGCGCGATCTACTACGCGCTGCACTCGATCGTGGTGATGACCGGCCTCTATCTCGCGGCCGGTGTCGCGGCCTATCTCAACGGCTCGTCCTCGCTCGCGGACATGGGTGGGCTGTGGCGGCGCCATCCGGTCCTCGCCGCGATCATGCTGGTCTTCCTGTTCGCCGTGGCGGGCCTGCCGCCGTTCTCCGGCTTCTGGCCGAAGGTGGCGCTGGTGCGGGCGTCGATCGCCGCCGACATGCCCTGGCTCGCGGCGGCGATCCTCGTCTCCGGCTTCCTTCTGACGATTGCCGGCGCGCGGCTCTTCGCGCTCGCCTTCTGGCGGCCGCTGCCGGCTGCGCTCGCCGCCGAATCGGAGAGCGAGGCGCGGCGCATCGAGGCGGAGCGGTTCCAGGCCGCAGGTCCCGAGAAACCGCTGTCGCTGGTTCCGCTCCTGGCGCTCGCGGCCTTCGTCGTCGCGGCCGGCGTCTGGCCGGAATGGCTGGCGCATCTGACCGACGGGGCTGCGGCCGGCATCCTCCACCCCTCGGCCTATCTCTCCTCGGTATTCGGAGGGACCCCGTGACGCTCTATCTCATCAACCTCCTGCTGGCCCTCGTCTGGGTCGTGGTCACAGGCTCCTTCACGCTTCTCAACCTCGTCTTCGGCTTCGTGCTCGGCGCCTTCGCGCTGTTCCTGACGCGCGGCCAGATCGGCGGGATCGGCTACATCCGGCGCGGCTACCGCATGGCCGTGCTGTTCGTCTTCTTCTTCAAGGAGCTGATCCTCTCGGCCTGGCGGGTGGCGGTGATGGTGATGACGCCGCGCGTCGACCTGCGTCCAGGCATCTTCGCCTACAAGCTCAAGGTCGACCGCGACTTCGAGATCACGCTGCTCGCCAACATGATCACCCTGACGCCGGGAACGCTCTCGGTCGACGTCTCCGAAGACCGCTCGACCCTCTACATCCACGCCATCGACTGTGCCGACCCGGACGCCACCCGCGACGACATCGCCGGCGGCTTCGAGCGGATGATCCTGGAGGCGTTCCGATGACCCTGCACGCCTTCGCCGGCCTGTTCCTCGACCTGTCGCTCGCGATCTCCCTCGGCCTCCTGGCGCTCGCCTTCCTGCTCACCACGATCCGGATCATCCTCGGCCCGACCCTGCCGGACCGGGTGCTCGGCCTCGACATGCTGACCTCCGTCGCCATCGGCTTCATCGCGGTCATCGGCATCGACACCGGCTTCACCCTCTATGTCGACATCGCCATCGCACTCGGCCTCGTCGGCTTCCTCGCCACCGTCGCCTTCGCGAGGTTCATCCTCGCCCGCGGCAAGACCGGCGGCGACCCGGACGTCGAGGAACTGCCGCTCGAAAACCCGGGTCGTGGTCCGCAGAACGAGGGAATCTCGTCATGATCGCGGACATCGGCACCATCGTCGCGGGGCTTCTGATCATCGCCGGCTCGATCTTCGCGGCGATCGCCGCGCTCGGCATCATTCGGCTGCCCGACCTCTACACCCGCATGCATGCCGCCTCGAAGGCGGGCTCGGTCGGCTCCGGCATGATGCTGATCGCGCTGGCGATCATGTCCGACGCCCTGCCGGAAACGCTGCGGGCGATCGCCGCGGTGTTCTTCTTCCTGCTGACGGCGCCGATCTCGGCGCATCTTCTCGCCAAGGCCGCCTACGCCGTCGGCTACAGCATGTGGGAGGGCTCGGTCCTCGACGAGATGCCGCCGCTGGACGTCGACGAGAAGGATACGGCGACGCCCGCTCCCGAAGACGGTGCCATGGCGGAGCGGCCGACATGACGGGTTCCGGGCGATGAAGCCGATCCGCGCCCTCGCCATCGTCTTTTCCGGTCTCTACGGCGCCTGCGGCGTCGGCGGCGCGGCGGTGGCTGCCCATGGCGGTGACAACCGCCTGGTGGCGATCGCGGCGGCGATGGCGCTCTTCCATGCGCCGGCGCTCATCGCCTTGTCGCTGGTTCAGCCGATGGCTCCGCGGCTATCGGGGGCGGCCATCGTCCTGATGATCCTCGGCGTCCTCCTGTTTTCCGGCGATCTCGCCATGCTTGCGGCGACCGGCACGCGCCCTTTCGAGGGCGCCGCGCCAACGGGCGGCTCGGCGATGATCCTCGCCTGGCTGCTCGTCGCGATCGCCGGCATCGGCTTGCTCGCTCGCCGGGAACGGCCGCGCGTCGACTGACACGACGGGCGGGTGCCGAAGCGTCCGCCCGCTACGCATCATCCAGCGCTTCGGGCAGGGGGCATCACCATGCAGGGATTCGATCGAAACCTGTTTTCCGGCCGCACGATCGTCGTCACCGGGGCGGGCCGGGGCATCGGCGCCGCGGTGGCTCGCGCCTTCCTCGCCACCGGCGGCCGCGTCGTCGCCCATGCGGGCCGCACGCTGGAGCATGCGGAGGCCGATCTGCTCGCTGATCTTGATCCGGCGCATCGCGAGCGGCTCGTCCTCCTCACCGAGGATCTCGGCACGCCGGCCGGCGGCGCGCGCCTCGCGCGACAGATCGTCCCTCTGCTCGACGGCCGGCTCGACGTCCTCGTCAACAATGCCGGCACGATGCTCGGGCGGGTGCCGGCGGAGACGGTCGACACCGCGCAATATGACGCCGTGCTCGATCTCAACATCCGCCAGGTCGTGGCGCTGACGACGGCGCTGCTGCCGGCGCTGAAGGCGGGGCGGGAGCCCGCCATCGTCAACACGACCTCGATCTCCGCGCGGATCGGCGGCAGCCCAGGCTCCTCGCTCTATTCCGCCTCCAAGGCCTTCATATCCACCTGGACCCGGGCGCTCGCCCGCGAACTCGCCCCGGACGGCATTCGCGTCAACGCCGTCTCGCCGGGGACGATCATGACCGATTTCCATCGCCGCTACTCCAGCCGCGAGAAGCTCGATGCGACGGCCGCGGCCATCCCGTTGAAGCGGCTCGGCACGCCGGAGGACTGCGCGCCGTCCTATCTCTTCCTCGCGAGCGGCCTGTTGTCGGGATACATCACCGGCCAGGTAATCGAGGTGAACGGCGGTCAGTTGATGATCTGAACCGTTTCGCTTCAACCGTGCGAGAGACAGCCGCTTTCGCGGCTGCTACGGGGGCGGAAGGCCGCCGTCGCGGGGAACGGTGGACGATACGAGGTCGCCTTGAGAAAGCGAGTGATTTCGACGTTGGTGTTCGCCATCGCGATGGCGATCAGCCTGACGCTGGCCGCGCAGGTCTGGATGTCCAGCGAGGACGTCGACCGGCTGCGCTTCGCGCAGGTCGCCGACGACGCGGTGGCGCGCATCGAGGCGCGGCTGCAGCTGCATCTCTCCCTGCTCGATTCGACGCATGCGTTTCTGTCGGTCGAGGGGGCGGACATCTCCCGCGAACGCTTCGCCGCCTTCGTTGACGGGCTGGACCTCGCCGGGCACTACGACGGCATCCAGGGGGTCGGCTTCGCCATGACCGTGCCGACGGGAGCGGAGGGGCCGGCGCAGCGCGCCCTGAAGACCCGCTACGGGATCGATGTCTCGATCTGGCCGAAGACCGACCAGCCGATCCGCACCCCCGTCGTGCTGCTCGAGCCGCAGGATGCGCGCAACAAGGCGGCGCTCGGCTTCGACATGTTTTCCGATCCGATCCGCCGCCAGGCGATGATTGCCGCCGCGCACGACGGCAAGGCGAGAGCGAGCGCGCCGGTCCACCTCGTCCAGGAGATCGACGAGAACCGCCAGAGCGGATTTCTGATCTACCGTCCGCTGTTTCCAGAGGGTGCGGCGAAGTCTGGTGACGTCGCCCGGACGATCGGCTTCGTCTACGCGCCGTTCCGTGTCGGCGACCTCTTCTCGGCCGCGTTCGGCAAGAAGGCGCGCCTGCCCATCCATGTCGACGTCTTCGACGGTGCGGAGAAGCCGGACGCGCAGATCTACAGCTCAGGGGAGCCGCCGGATCCGCAATGGGGCGAGCGGCTGGGCGCAACGCGCAAGCTGCGCATCAGCGGCCGGACCTGGCTCTTGCGCATGACTCCGACGAGCGCCTTCCGGCGCACCGGCTCGGGCTATCCCGCGGCGCTGATCGCCGTCGCGGGCGTTCTCCTGGCGCTGGTCCTGGCGCTGCTGACGCTCGTCCAGGCCCGGCGCATCGAGGCCGTCGACGCGCTCAACGCCGAGGGCGAGCGCAATCTCGCGCGCAAGGACCTGATGCTCGGCGAGATGAACCACCGCATCAAGAACTCGATCGCGCGAGTGATGGCGATCGCCCGCCAGACCGCGCGCGGTGCCGCCGGGCTCGACGACTTCATGGAGCGCTATTCCGCGCGGCTGGGCGCCATGGCGTCGGCCCAGGAGGTGCTGACGCATTCGACACTCGGGCAGGCGGGGATCGCCGACCTGCTGACGCGGGAGTTGCGGCAGGTCTTCGGCGAGGGGCTCGAAAACTGCGTCATCTCCGGTCCTCCGGTCGAGGTCGGAGAGAGCGCCGCCCAGGCCCTCGGCCTGACCTTCCACGAGCTCGCGACCAACGCGCTGAAATACGGCGCGCTCGCCTCGCAGGCCGGCTCGCTGTCGGTCACCTGGACTCTCAGGGGCGACGCCGTCGCGATCGAATGGGTCGAGCGGGGCGGCGCGGTGCCGCAAACGCAGCCCGAGCGCCGCGGCTTCGGCACGCGCCTCATCGACATGAGCATCCAGAGCGAACTCGGCGGCACGATCGAGCGCCATTTCGAGGCGGGTGGGCTGCGGGTGGTGATCGCCTTTGCGCGGCGGGCGGAGGGAAAGTCCGCCTGACGGTGTGGCGCGGATGACGGGCGCCGCCGCCGCCGCCTCTCCTTCGACCGTTGCTACTGCCCGACGATCTCGCGCGTCGCGTCGAAGATGATGTCCTTGTTGCGGTCGGCCTCGTAGCGCAGTTCCCAGTCGTCGCGGGCGAGGAAGACCGGCCGCCCGTCGCGGTCCCGCGCGACGTTCATCGCATGGTCCTTGATGAAGGCGGCGAGCTTCGCCTCGTTGTCGCAGCGCAGCCAGCGCGCGACGCTGTACTGCACCGGTTCGAAGGTGACGTCTGCCTTGTACTCGCCGGAGATTCGCGAAGCGAGGACGTCGAGCTGCAGCGGCCCGACGACGCCGACGATCCAGTCCGAGCCGATCGACGGGCGGAACACCTGGACGAGGCCTTCCTCGGCGAGATCCTCCAACGCCCGGCGCATCTGCTTGACCTTCATCGTGTCGTCGAGACGCGCCCGGCGCAGCACTTCCGGCGCGAAGGCGGGCAGGCCCGTGAAGCGGAAGCTCTCGCCCTCGGTCAGCGTGTCGCCGACGCGCAGCGTGCCGTGGTTCGGAATGCCGATGACGTCGCCGGCGAAGGCTTCCTCGGTCAGCGCCCGCTCCTGGGCGAAGAAGTAGATCGGGTTGGAGACGGCGATCGCCTTGCCCGAGCGCACGTGGTCGAGCTTCATGCCGCGCTTGAAATGGCCGGAGCAGAACCGCACGAAGGCGACGCGGTCGCGGTGCTTGGGGTCCATGTTGGCCTGGACCTTGAACACGAAGCCCGAGACCTTGGAACCCGCCGGATCGATCGGCCCGGTGTCGGAGGGCTGCGGGCGCGGCGAGGGCGCGTGTTCGGCGATGATGTCCATCAGCCGGTCGACGGCGAAGTTCTGCAGCGCGCTGCCGAAGACGACGGGCGTCAGGTGCCCCTGCCGATAGGCTTCCGGATCGAAGGCGGAATAGCCGTCGCGGGCGAGTTCGGCGGTGTCGCGGAACGTGCCGTAGACGTCGGCCGGCAGCGAGGCCGCGAAATCCGTATCGTCGATTCCGTTGTAGCGCTTGACCCCGGCCTTGCGGTTGGCGCCGCTGGTATAGAGGAAGTCGCCGTTCGACAGATCGTAGCAGCCCTTGAAGGTGGTGCCCTGGCCGACCGGCCAGACCATCGGGGCGACCTGCAGCTGGAGGTTCTCCTCGATTTCGTCGAGCAGTTCGAACGGGTCGCGCCCCTCGCGGTCGACCTTGTTGACGAAGGTGACGATCGGGATGTCGCGCAGCCGGCAGATCTCGAACAGCTTCTGCGTCTGGCTCTCGATGCCCTTGGCAGCGTCGATGACCATGATGGCGGAGTCGACGGCGGTCAGCGTGCGGTAGGTGTCCTCGGAGAAGTCGCTGTGGCCCGGCGTGTCGAGAAGGTTGAAGGTGATGCCCTGCTTCTCGAAGGTCATGACCGAGGAGGTCACCGAGATGCCGCGGCTCTTCTCAATGTCCATCCAGTCGGACTTCGCCCGCCGACCGTCGCCCTTGGAGCGCACCGCGCCGGCCATCTCGATGGCGCCGCCGGCGAGCAGCAGCTTTTCGGTCAGGGTCGTCTTGCCGGCGTCCGGATGCGAGATGATGGCGAAGGTCCGGCGGGTGCGGAAGCCCGTGCCGTTCGCGGCCGGCCTCGGCTCCGCCGGGGCCTGTTCGGCCGGGCTCTGGTCGCTCGCCAACGCTTCGGACTGCAGGGTCGCGCTCAAGATCAAGGTCTCCGGGTAAAAGCGGTCGGTGCGCTTGCGGGCGCCTGCAGCCGCAAAGGGTCGGTGAGCGTCGCAACGTCATGCCACGCCTGTGCGCGTCTCGCGCGGCGACAGGGTGGACACGCAGACGACGGTTCCAGCGTTGCCGCTGAGATAATCGGTCTTGCGCCAAATTGCACGGGGGGAAAGCGGAGCGGAGCCGCGGCCATGCCGAAACGCCCCGCCCCGGCAGCCCGGTTGGACGGAATGTCCGCCCCGTCCGGCCTTGATTCCGCCGGTGGCCCGGCGTCTAAAGAGGCGGCGTTCCGGCGGCCGGGGGCGCGTCGAGGCGGCACCGCTTTGCCGAACCGGAGGATGGCCGCGGCGAGCTGCCGCGCCCGCGCGGCGGCAGCGGCATGGCCGCTCGGGCAGCGGAGCCGTCATGCGGGGGACAGGCAGCGGGGAGGGGAATGGCATGAGGTTGCGTCCGGGGAGAAACGCCGTCGTCGTCGGCTGCCTGAGCTGCGTGCTGGCGGGGATGATCACCCTCGTCTCCTACGCGCCGACGCTCTACCAGCTGTTCTGCGCCGCGACCGGCTACAACGGCACGGTCCAGCGCACCAACGCCGCGCAGGTCCCGAAGGCCGTCTCCAAGCGGACCATCAAGGTGCGCTTCGACGCCAATGTGGCTGCGGGCCTGCCCTGGGAATTCCGGCCGGAGAAGCCGGAGATCGTCACCCATTACGGCGAGCCGACCAAGACCTACTATTACGCCAAGAACAACTCCGACCAGACGATCGTCGCGCATGCGCTGTTCAATGTGACGCCGTATCAGGCCGCGCCGTATTTTTTCAAGATTCAGTGCTTCTGCTTCACCGACGAGAAGCTGAAGCCGGGCGAGAGCGCTAAGATGCCGCTGGTGCTGTTCGTCGACGACCAGATGGCGAAGGACCCGACGACGACGTCGCTGGAGAGCGTGACCCTGTCCTACACCTTCTACAAGGAGGACAATCCCTCGGCGGCGCGGCTCGCCGCGGCGCGCGACCTCGGCGCCGGCTCCAAGCAGAAGGACGCGGAACTGTCCGACGAAAACCTCGGACAGGCCGGTTTCGCCAACGACGCGCCGCGCGGCTGAGCCTGCGCCGACGCAGGCGGCATCGAGAGAGGGAGCAGGACGCATGATCAACTGCAGGAACCGGCGGCCGGCCGGGGCGCCGTCGTCGGCGCTCGCACTCGCCCTTGCGGCGGGACTGGGGCTCGGCATGGCGCTGGCGCCGCTGTCCGCACAGGCCCACAGCTACACGCTCGGCAAGCTCGCCATCGGCCATCTCTGGGCGAAGCCCGCCGCCAAGGGAGCGGACGCCGTCGTCTACGCGCCGATCTTCAACATGGACTCCAGCGCCGCAACGCTTGTCGGCGCGTCGTCGCCGGTCGCCGGAAAGACCTTGCTGCGCGACGGCACCGACGGCGCGGACAAGGTGCTCGACGCGATCCCGCTGCCGCCGGGCAAGCCGGTCGCGCTCGCGCCGTGGCGCGCGCACATCGTCCTGTCGAACCTGAAGAAGACGTTGAAGAAGGGAGACGCGGTCGACCTCGACCTGGACTTCGGCGCAGCCGGCAAGATCAGCGTCGCGGTGGAGATCGAGGACGAGGCCAGCGACTAATCCGCCATGCGGCAGTTCGGCAACAGCGCGCGATCGGCGCCGGGAGTAGAAGAAGCTTGCCCGGCTTCGGATGAACCGGTTTCCGGTCGCTTCCCAAAGCGGGCGCAAGGGACTTGTTGTACCTCGAGAGGGTCACCCACATGCGCAGATTGGCTTTTGCCGCCGCCATCACGATGGCGTCGTCGCTTTCCTTCGCCTCGGCTCAGGCCGCGACGGTCATCGTCCGGACGCACGACGCGCCGCGGCATCACGTCGTTCGCGTCGTTCACAGGGGACCTCACTGCGTGACCAGGAAGGTCGTCACCTTCCGCCATCACCATAAGGTCGTGCATGTGGAGAAGGTCTGCCGCTAGAGCATTTCCCGTGAAAGCCGGATCGGCTTTCACGCCCGGACAATGCGACGAGACAAGACGATAGAGCGTTTCCGGTGAACCCATGCTCACCGGAGACGCTCTTAGCGACAGGCAGACGGTACGTCGGGAGCCCGGCCGGTTTCGACCCGCCGGGCTTCCTCTGTTTTGCGGGCTCCCTTACCCGATCCGCCCGGTCAGGGCCGACGTGAGCTCCCCGAGGAGCGGCTTCGGCCGCTCGGGATCGGCGACATCGGATTCGGCGAAGAGCTGCTCGGCTTCGGTCAGCTCGCGCATCGGCAGGGCGACGAGCCGCCGCCCCTCGCTGCCGCAGTGGTCGACGAGGGCAATCAGCGAGCCGCCGTTTTCCGCGAGCCGGGTGCCGACCTCCTCCGGCGACAGGCCGAGATGCTCGCCCACCAGGCCGTTGCGGATGTCGCGGATGCCTTGCGCGACGGTCGCCTCGCCGGCCGCCTCGATCATGATGTCGCATTCGGTGTCGAAGCCCATCGACCGGTTGTTGAGGTTGGCCGAGCCGATCTTCAGGACCTGGTCGTCGGCGATCATGATCTTGGCGTGGACGTAGATCGCCGACCCCGCCGCGTTGACCGGATAGACGATCCGGAAGCGGCCGTGGGAGTCGACGTCGCGGACGAGCTTCATCATCCGGACCCGGGCCGAATCCATCGCCTCGGCTTCCAGCCAGCCGTCGGCCGTATCCGGATTGACGACGAGGACTTCGGGCCCGTCCGGTTCCTTCACCCGCTCCGCGATCGCCCGGGCGATGTTGCGGGAGGCGAAGTACTGGCTTTCGATGTAGAGCTTGTCGCGCGCCGCCGCGATGATCGCCAGCGTCGCCTTCTCGATCTCGTTCGTCTGCTCGACATCCTCATAGGCGGGCAGGGTGCGCGCGATCGCGACGGGCACGTCGGTGAAGTCGGCCTGCAGATCGTCCGGCCAGATGTCGATGTCGCCCACGAAGGGGCCGAGCTCCTCGCCTGTCGCCCGGGTCCATCGCTCGCGCGCGAGGCGCGCCAGCGCCTTGGCGGCGGGGCCGGTCATGCAGCTCGTCGCATCGTGCCAGGGGCCGAGGGGGTGGCCGTGCGGGGTATGCCGGCCGGCGCGGCCTTCCTCGTGCTCGCGCGTGTCCCACCGGCCCATCGTCATGTCGATGCCGCCGCAAAAGGCGATCGCCTCATCGACGATCAGCAGCTTCATGTGATGGGCCGACATCGGAGGATGGGCGCTGTCGAGCCGCATCTCCACAGGGCCCGCAACCTTCCAGCGCAGCATATAGAAGGGCGTCTCGCCGCGGCCGAGCGAGCGCAGCATGCCGGTATCCCACTTCAGCACGCGGATCGCGAGGTCGGGCCGCTTCTGCCCGACCCAGGTCAGGAAGCGCCCCACCGCGTTCGGGCCCGGCAGCGTCGGCCCCTCCGGCTCGAGTTCGATGCGGGCATCGAAGTCCCAGCCGATCAAGAGGATCGAGTGCCGCGCCTTCAGCATCGCGTCCTTGGCGGCGCGGAAGAACTCCGCCGCGTCGATGATGACGGCGAGCCGATCCGCCGTCTCCCGGCGCCAGCATGTCTTGCCCGTCTCGGCCAGCAGGGATTCGGCGGCCAAGCGCGCCTCCTGTTCTATTCCCGGGAACAGAATGGCCACCTAGGGGCCACCCGCCGACGGTGAAGGGGAAACGGTCGGCGAGCGGTGACGGATCGGGCCCGGCGCGTCGCGCCGCTCAGGCGGCGGCGCTCTCTCCGGGCTCGGACGGCGCGAAGCGGCCGTAGAAGGTCTCGCCCCGGTCTGCCATCTCGACCAGCAGCGGGATCGGCTCGAAGCGCTCTCCGTGCTTCTCCGCCAGCCGCCGGCAGAGCGCCACGAAGGTCTTCAGGCCCATGCCGTCGATATAGCTGATCGTGCCGCCGGTGAAGGGCGCGAAGCCGAAGCCGAAGATCGAGCCGATATCGGCCTCGCGCGGGTCGGTGACGACGCCTTCCGCCATGGTGCGCGCCGCCTCCAGCGCCATGGTGACGAGGAAGCGCTCCTTCAGCTCGGGGAAGGGCACCTCGTCCGCCTTCTGCTGCGGGAACATCTCCTTCAGCCCGGGCCAGAGGTGCTTCTTCGCCGGCTTCTGCGGATAGTCGTAGAAGCCCTTGCCGGCCTTGCGGCCGTGCCGGCCGGCCTCGACCATGGTCTCGATCAGCTTGAAATGGCGCGGATCGACCGCGCCTTCGCCGAGGTCGCGGATCGTCGCCTTCATGATCTTCAAGGCGAGATCGACCGCGGTCTCGTCGACCAGCGCCAGCGGGCCGACCGGCATGCCGGCGAACTTCGCGGCGTTCTCGATCATCGCCGGCGGCACGCCCTCGACCACCATGTGGAACGCCTCGTTCATGTAGCGAAGCACGCAGCGATTGGCGAAGAAGCCGCGGGAGTCGTTGACGACGATCGGCGTCTTCCTGATCGCGCGCACGAAGTCCATCGCCGTCGCGAGGGCGGCCTCGCCGGTCTTCTCGCCGAGAATGATCTCGGTCAGCGGCATCTTCTCGACCGGCGAGAAGAAATGGATGCCGATGAAGCGGGCGGGATCGTCGAAGGTCTCGGCGAGGCTGGTGATCGGGATGGTCGAGGTGTTGGAGGCGTAGACGGCATCCTTCGGCAACACCGCCGCGACCTGCTTCGTCACCTCGGCTTTCACGTCCCGGTCCTCGAACACCGCCTCGATCACGAGGCCCGCGTCCTTCAGCGCGCCGTAGTCGGGGGTCGCGGTGATGCGCGACAGGAGGGCAGCCGCCTTCTCCTCGCTCATCCGGCCCTTGGCGACGAGATCGCCCGCGAGCTTTTCGGAATGCGCCTTGCCCTTGTCGGCGGCCGCCTGGTCACGGTCGATCAGCACGACCTCGAGGCCGCCGGTCGCCGCGGCGTAGGCGATGCCGGCGCCCATGAAGCCGGCGCCGACGACGCCGACCTTCTTGAGCCTGGTGTCGGGAATGCCGGCCGGGCGCCGCGCACCCTTGGCGAGCGCCTGCGCCGAGACGAAGAGCGAGCGCACCATCATCGCCGCTTCCCGGGTGCGCAGGATTTCGGTGAAGTAGCGCTGCTCGACGCGCAGCGCGGCGTCGATCGGCAGCAGCAGGCCTTCGTAGACGCATTTCACGATGGCGCGGGCGGCGGGATAGTTGTCCTTGGTCTCCTTGCGGTAGAGCGCGGCGACGGCCGGCCAGACCTGCGCGCCCTGCGCCGAGTAGACCGGCCCGGAGGGCAGCCGGTAGCCTTTCTCGTCCCAGGGGCGAACGGGCGAGAGGCCGGCCTTCAGCATGGCCTTCGCCGCATCCAGCAGATCGTCCGGCGCAACCACCTCGTCGACGAGCTTCATCGCCTTCGCCTTCTCGGCGGAGAGCGTCGAGCCCTTCAGAAGCAGTTCCAGCGCCGCCTGCGTATCGGTCAGCCGCGGCACGCGCTGAGTGCCGCCGGCGCCCGGCAGGAGGCCGACCTTCACCTCGGGCAGGCCCATCGCGGCATTGGAGGAGGCGACGCGGCCGTGGCAGGCGAGGGCGAGCTCGAAGCCGCCGCCCATGCAGGTGCCGTTGATTGCGGCGACGAAGGGCTTGCCGCAGGTCTCCAGCTTGCGCCAGACCCGCGACATGGCGCCGACCCGCTCGAACAGGGCGGCGATGGTGCGCTCGGGATCGTCGGCCGAGCGCCTGGCGATCATGTCGAAGACGCCGGACATCATCTTGAGATCGGCGCCGCCGGTGAAGGACCCCGGCTTGCCCGAGGTGAACACCGCGCCCTTGACCCCCTCGTCGCCGACGATCCGGTCGATGATGTCGGAGATCTCGCCGAGGACGTCTTCGCTGAAGACGTTCATCGACTTGCCTGGCATGTCCCAGACGATGGTCGCGATGCCGTCGCCGTCCGTTTCGACCGTGAAGTTTTCCGTCGCCATGTCCGTCTCCACCCTGTGCATTTCTGTCGTCAACCAAAGAACTTCTTCGTTCGACTGGCCCGTCGTCGCATTCGGACCACCGATCTTTAGACTTGCGAAACCGCCCGCGCCTTAGCGTCCGAGACAGACCATCTCAGCGAGAATCTCCCATGTCCGCCACCTGCCCGGGCTGCCAGACGGCACGGCCCCTCGACTTCGAATTCTCGATGGCCTTCCAGCCGATCTTCGACATCGCCGAAGCCCGGGTCTGGGGCTACGAGGCGCTGATCCGCGGCCTGAAGGGGGAGGGCGCCTATGCCATCCTCTCGCAGGTCGCCGAGGACCAGCGCTACCGCTTCGACCAGGCCTGCCGGGTCAAGGCGATCGAGCTGGCCTCGAAGATCTTCCCGCGCGGCGAGACCCTGCACCTGTCGATCAACTTCCTGCCGAATGCCGTCTACGAACCGTCCGCCTGCCTGCGGGCGACGCTGGCCGCGGCCCGCAAGTCGGCCTTTCCGCAGGACGCGATCATGTTCGAGTTCACCGAGAACGAGGAGGTCTCGGACATCGCGCATCTGCAGAACATCATCACCGAATACCGCCGCCAGGGCTTCATCACCGCGCTCGACGACTTCGGCGCCGGCTATGCCGGCCTCGGCCTCCTCGCCGACTTCCAGCCCGACCTCATCAAGCTCGACATGAAGCTGATCCGCGGCGTCGAGACCTCGCATGCGCGGCAGACCATCATCGCGGCCATTCTGCATGTCACCCGCGAACTCGGCATTCAGGTGCTGGCGGAGGGCGTCGAGACGGAGGCGGAGTTCGTCAACCTGAAGGCGGCCGGCATCCGGCTCTTCCAGGGCTACTACTTCGCCAAGCCCGCCTTCGAGGCGCTGCCGGGGCTGAGCGCCGCGAGCCTCAAGGCCGCCGCGGCCTGACCACTCCGCCATCGCGGCGCGCGCGAGCACGGCGAGATCAGACCCGCTCGATGATCGTCGCGGTTCCCATGCCGGCCCCGATGCACAGCGTCACGAGGGCCGTCTGCTTGTCCTGTCGTTCCAGCTCGTCGAGAACGGTGCCGAGGATCATCGCGCCGGTCGCGCCGAGCGGATGGCCCATCGCGATCGCGCCGCCATTGACGTTGATCGTCTCGCGATCAATGTCGAAAGCCTGGATGTAGCGCAGGACCACGGCCGCGAAGGCTTCGTTGAGTTCGAAGAGGTCGATGTCGGAGAGCGACATGCCGGCGCGCTTCAGGAGCTTTTCCGTCACGTCGACCGGGCCGGTCAGCATCAGCGCCGGATCGGAGCCGATATTGGCGAAGGCCCTGATCCGCGCGCGCGGCTTCACGCCGAGCGTCTCGCCGCCGGCCTTGGAGCCGATCAGCACCGCGCCGGCGCCGTCAACGATGCCGGAGGAATTGCCGGCATGGTGGACGTGGTCCACTGCTTCGATCTCCGGATGCGCCTGGATCGCCACGGCGTCGTAGCCGCCCATCTCGCCATAGGCCGCGAAGGAGGCGTTGAGGCTGCCGAGGGACTGCATGTCAGTCGAAGGCCGCATGTGCTCGTCGCGGTCGAGGATCGTCAGGCCGTTCTGGTCCTTGACCGGGATGACGGCCTTGGCGAAGCGGCCCTCCTGCCAGGCCGTCGCCGCCCGCTTCTGGCTCTCGACGGCGTAAGCGTCGACGTCGTCGCGCGTGAAGCCGTATTTCGTCGCGATGAGATCGGCCGAGACGCCCTGCGGCATGAAGTAGGACGGGATCGCCACCGACGGGTCCATCATCCAGGCGCCGCCGGCCGCGCCCATGCCGACGCGCGACATCGACTCGACGCCGCCGGCGATGACGAGGTCGTCCGCCCCTTGCGCCACCTTGGCGGCGGCAAGGTTCACCGCATCGAGGCCGGAGGCGCAGAAGCGCGAGATCTGGATGCCGGGCGCGGAGAAATCATAGCCGGCCTCGAAGGCGGCCGAGCGGGGAATGACCGCGCCGGCCTCGCCGACCGGGTCGACGCAGCCGAAGATGATGTCGTCGACCGTGCGCGTGTCGATGCCGTTCCGGTCGCGGAGCGCCTCCAGCACCCTCGCGCCGAGCCGCACGGCGGGCACTTCATGGAGCGCGCCGTCCTTCTTGCCGCGCCCGCGCGGCGTGCGGACGTGATCGTAGATGAAAGCCTCGGCCATCTCGCTCTCCTCCCCGAATGCGTGGGCGGCCGGATCCCGGCCGCACCATCGCGAGCAACGCTTACGTAAACGTCAAAGAAGCCGCGAGCAAGGGCTAATTGACTGCCGGCTACGCATGGCTCCGTGATCCGTGTCCAGGGCTGCCTGCGGCTGCTTCCCGCAGCCGCAGCCGCTTGCCAGGGTGTGGCCGCCTTACTGCGGCATCTCGTTCAATTTGCCGCGAACGAAGCCGATGGTGACATCCATCGCCTGGATCGACTGTTCGATCTCCCGCTTCTGTTCGTGCAGGATCTCGAGCTGTTCCTCGAAACGCTCGATCGCGACTTCGAGCTGCTTCCGCTTCCCGTTGGGCTGGTGGTAGATGTCGATCAGCTGCTTGGCCTCGGTCAGCGAGAAGCCCAGCGTCTTGGCGAGCAGGATCAGGCGGAGCCTCGTCCGGTCGCGCCGGCTGTAGAGCCGGGTGGTGCCGCGACGCTCGGGCGCGAGCAGCCCGCGATCTTCGTAGAAGCGCAGCGTCCGCAGCGTCACACCGAATTCCTGCGCCAGATCGCCGATGCGGAAGGTCTGTCGGTCCGGCTGGCTGTCGCCGTTCAGACCCAGCAGGAAGTCGATATCGACGGACGATTCCTCGTCCGCCTGCTCTGCGATTTTCACATTTGCCATTCTAAGGTTTTCCATGCTCGCCCGCCGTCGGGGCAAAATTCTTCGGGCTCCCCCCGAGTCGCTGTCGCGGCCTGCAGCGAATATCGATCGAAATGCGGCTCTTGCAAGACGTAACGGCATTTCGCAATCCAGCTTCACGTCGGCTTGCACAGCTAATCCCTAACAGGACCTTACCCGCCTTAACTCGCTGTTCACCATATCCGGTGAATTTGCGGATCGGACGGACGGGAACCGAACTGTTTGGGCGTCTCGCCCAGCGCGACCGGGGAAGCTGATATGGCCGAACAAAGAGAGAGAGAGGCAACCGCGGTTCGCGAGCGCGAAGACGCCTCTTCGCTGGACTCGCTCAGTCGGACGCTCGAGGACCTCGAAGCCCGCCTCGCGCGGATGACGGCCGCTCGCGCCTCGTCCCGGCCTCAGTCTTCGGCGCGCACGGCGACAGCGGGCCTGGCACCATCTGCGGCTTCGCAGAACGGCGCGGCGGCGGCCCGCCCGCGCACCGGCCGCCAGACGCTCTCCGAAGCAGTCTCCGAAATCGTCATGCGGCAAAAGGCGCTGAACGGTCAGACTGCCGCGCCGATCGCCGGCATGGCCGAGATGGCCGAGGGCGAGGTCCGGATGGCCGCGGCCGGCGGCTCGCGCCGACCCGCCGCGCAGCCGGTCCGCCGGCGTCCCGCGCCGCCGGTGCGCGAGGTCAGCCCGGAGGACAGTTTCGACGAGAGCCGGACCCGCGTCCCTGACATCACCCGGCAGCTGGAGCGGCTGCGCGAGGAGCTGCGCGCCGACATGGCGAAGAGCTTCCAGCCGCGCTTCGACGACATGCGCGCCGCCTTCGACGCGCTGCGCAAGATGATCGACGAGCGCGCGAGCAGCGAGCGCATCGACGCCGAGATCGCGCGGGTCGACGACGGGCTGAGCCGCATGGCCGACAGCGGCGCCGACCAGGCGGCCGTCGGGACGCTGCGCGAGGAGCTGCAGTCGATGCGCGACCTCGTCGAGCAGATGGCGCGCGAAGAGAGCCTTCAGGCGGTGGGGCGCAAGTGGGACGCGCTGGAGACGCGGATCTCCGGCGACAGGGCCGAAGAGGCGCAGGCCAAGCGCGACATCAAGGACGAGCTGGAGCGGCTGCGCTCCTCGCTCGGCACGCTTGCCAGCGAAGAACAGATCAAGGCCGTCGAGCGGCGCTGGGAGGAGTTCGAGGCGCGCTATCTGTCGGCGCCCGCCAAGGCCGACGGCGAGAACATCTCCGAGCTGTTGAAGACCGAGATGAACGGCCTGCGCGAGAAGCTGGAGACGCTCGCGTCCGAGCAGTCCGTGCGGGCGGTCGAGGCACGCTGGGGCTCGCTCGACGAGCGCTTCGCCTCGCGCGAGCTGGAAGAGAAGATCGAGGCGATGGCCGCGCGCATGGCCGGCCTGGAGACGGCGCTCGCCAAGCTGCCGGAGACGCTGACCATCGCGCCGCTGGAAGAGCGCATCCACTCGCTGGCGGTCGGCATCGAGGCCGTCGCCAAGCGCCAGCAGGAAGAGGCCGACCTCGACCACTTCGTCCTCCTCGAGGAACGGCTCGACGAGATTTCCCGGGCGATCGTCGCCGCGACGCATCGCTCGGCGACGGTTGACATGAGCCCGGTGGAGCGGATCGAGGCGCGGCTGCAGACGCTGAGCACGCGGGTCGACGAGCTCGGCCGCGACGGCGATACCGAGGCGATGTCGGCGCGCATCGCGGAGCTTGCCGACCGGATCGAGGCGATGGCGAACAGCCCGGCGGCACAGGCGCTGGGCGAACGGCTGGAGGGCTTTGCCGCGCAGCTCGATCTGCTCGCCGGGTCCGGCGAGGCGCCCTCGGCCGAGGTGCAGGCGATCGAGGCCCGGCTGCAGGCCCTGACCACGCGGCTCGAGGAGACGATGGGCCCGCGCGTCGACGAGGATCTCGTCCGCACGCTGGAAGCGCAGATCAATCGCCTGTCGCAGCAGATCAGCGAGAACGGTGCGCCGGTCGCGGTCGCCGATCCCGAACTCGACCAGCGCCTGACGGCGATCGAGCGTCGGCTGGACGAAAATCGCGACGCCATTCTCGCCTCGGCACGCGCCGCTGCCGACGAGGCGGTGCGCCAGATGCTGGAGACGGGCGATACCCGCCATGGCGAGCATGTGGCCCAGCTGTCGCAGGACCTTCGTTCGCTGGAGGCGCTGTCGCGCGAGAAGGGCGCCGAGAGCCAGGAGTTCTTCGAGACCGTCCACAAGACGTTGCTGCAGCTGGTCGACCGGATCGGCCGGATCGAGAGCGACCTGAACGACGCCCGGTCGCAGAAGGCGCCGCATGCGCTCCATGCGGTGCATGCCGCCGATCCGGTTCCCCCGCTCCCGCAGGCCTTCGCGGCGTCCGAGAGCGATGAGGGCGCCGAAGACGGCACGGCGCGCGGGCTGCGGGGCATGCTCGCCCGCAAGCTATCGAAGAAATCCAAGGCCGGTGCCGGTACCGAGCCGGGTAGCGCGAACCGCTGGGAGGAGCCGCCGCTCGAGCGGCAGGAGCACGGCGCGGAGAGTGGCTTCGGCCGGGTGGAGACGCCGGCGCTCGACGCGTCCGACGTCCTGGAAACCCGCGAGGCGAACCGGCCGCTGGCGATCGGCTCCGGTGCGCCCGACATCACGTCGCTGCTCGAGCGTGTGCGGGCCCAGCAGGCGGGCAGGGGGCCGCACGGCCAGGAGGCGGGGAAAGCGGACTTCATCGCCGCCGCTCGCCGCGCCGCCATGGCCGCCGCCGCCGAAGCGGAATCGCTTCGCAGCGCGCCGGAGGCCTCGGCGGACGACGGCTCGTCCAACCCCGTCGACATCGCCTCGCGTCGCCGCAAGCCGATCCTGATGGCGATCGGCGCGGTAATTCTGGCGCTGGCCGCGATCCCGGCCGCCCAGACCGTCAATCACCTCCTTGCGAGCCGCGACGTGCCGGTCGAGGCGGCCGATGCTCGCGATCCGTCCGCGGCGGCCGATATTGCCGCGCCTGCCGTTGTCGCGCCGCCCCGCACCGTCGGCTCGGCTGCCGGCGACCAGACTTCCGCTCCGGCCGGCAATACCGCAGGCGCCGTCCAGCCGGATGATGCTGCGGCCAGCCCGGCGGCGCGGCCGGCCGGCGTCGCGGTTCCGCAGAACACCGCTTCGCAGGCCGCCCCGGCACAAGCGACCAGCGCGCCGCCGGCGCGTGCCGATGCGCCCGCTGCCCAGGCGCAACCCGCATCGTCCGCGGTTGCCGTTCCTGCGGCGGCCAGCGAGCCGACGGCCGAAAGCGTCCGCCAGGCCGGCGAGGCGGCACAGATGTCCGGGCAGACCGCCGACGTGCCGGCGGCGAACGCCGGCGAGACGCCCTCGATCCCGGACGGCCTCGCCTCTCCGGCCTTGGCCGAGGCCGCCCAGAAGGGCGACCCGAAGGCGCAGTTCGAGATCGGCCTGCGGCTGATGGAGGGGCGCAACGGCAGCCCCGACGCCAAGGCCGCGGCGCGCTGGTTCACCCTGGCCGCCGGCCACGCCTTTGCGCCCGCCGAATACAGCCTCGGCACGCTCTACGAGAAGGGCAATGGCGTCGACCGGAACCTCGACAAGGCCCGCGACGAGTATCTCGCGGCCGCGGACCAGGGCAATGTCCGGGCAATGCACAACCTCGCCGTCCTCTATGCCACCGGCATCGACGGCAAGTCCGACCCGAAGAAGGCCGCCGACTGGTTCCAGCAGGCCGCCTCCTACGGCATGACCGACAGCCAGTACAATCTCGGCATCCTGTATGCCCGGGGTGCCGGCGTCGATCAGGACATGACCAAGTCCTACAAGTGGTTCTCGATCGTCGCGGAATCCGGCGACAAGGACGCGGCGAACAAGCGCGACGAGGTCAAGAAGTCGCTGAGCCCGGCTCAGGTGAAGGCGGTCGACACGGAGGTGGCGAACTTCCAGCCGAAGCCGCGCAACGAGGCAGCCAACACCGTCGATATTCCGAAGGCCTGGGAAGCGGCGCCCGTCAAGCCCAGCACCACGTCCTCGGTCGACGTCACCCGGGCCATCCGCAACATCCAGACGATCCTGACCAAGCTCGGCTACGATCCCGGCACGCCCGACGGTATCGTCGGCACCAAGACCACCGAGGCGATCAAGCACTTCCAGAAGGACACGGGCCTCACCCCGAACGGCGACATCGACGAGGCGCTGATCCGGGCGCTGCTGAAGCACAAGGACAGCTGACACTCCGACAAAGTCGTTTGACAGCGAAAGGGGTTCGGGCGAAGACACACCGGACACCTCATTCCCTGGCGCTGTCTCACTCCTGCCCGGCCGCACGTGAATCTCTATCTTCCGATTGCGGAAATCTCGGTCAATGTCCTCGTCCTGATCGGCATGGGCGCGGCCGTCGGATTCCTGTCGGGCCTGTTCGGGATCGGCGGCGGCTTCCTGATCACGCCGCTCCTGATCTTCTACAACATCCCGCCGGCCGTCGCCGTCGCCACCGGCGCCAACCAGGTCATCGCCGCGTCCTTCGCGGGGGCCCTCGCGCACTACAAGCGCGGCACGATCGACCTGAAGCTCGGCACGGTGCTGCTCGTCGGCGGCATGCTCGGATCGCTGGGCGGCGTTGAACTCTTCAACGCGCTGCGGCGCGTCGGACAGCTCGATCTTGTCGTCTCGCTCCTCTACGTGATCTTTCTCGGCGGGATCGGCGGGCTGATGCTCGTCGAAAGCGTCCGGTCGATGCTGAAGAAATCGGACGGTGGCTCGCCGGACATGCGCCGTTCCGGCCAGCACAACTGGATCCACGGCCTGCCGCTGAAGATGCGCTTCCAGCGCTCCAAGCTCTACGTCTCGGTCATCCCGGTCGTCGGCCTCGGCTTCCTGATCGGCCTCCTCGCGGCGATCATGGGCGTCGGCGGCGGCTTCATCATGGTGCCGGCGATGATCTATCTGCTGCGCGTGCCGACCAGCGTCGTGATCGGCACCTCGCTGTTCCAGATCATCTTCACCGCGGCGGTGACGACGGTGCTGCAGGCCGCGACCAACGGCACGATCGACGTCGTTCTCGCCTTCCTCCTGATGCTCGGCGGCGTCGTCGGTGCGCAGTTCGGCGCCGAAGCGGGCCGCAAGCTGCGCGGCGACCAGCTGAGGGCGCTGCTGGCGCTCCTCGTCCTCGCGGTCGGCCTGCGCCTCGGCGTCGAGCTCGTCCTCACCCCGAGCGAGCCCTATTCGATCACCACGCCGAGCGGAGAAAGCGGATGAGGCGGCAGGTGGCGCACAGCCGGCGGAGGGCCGACGGCGGGCAGGCCGGCCGCCTCGCTTCGTCCATCGCAGCCGCCCTCGTCGCGCTGGCCCTGCTCGCCGGGCCCGGGACGCGAGACGCGCTGGCGGCCGGCGGCGACGAGACCTTCAGGATCGGCCTTTCCACCGACACGATTTCCATCACCTCCGAGTTCACCGGCGCGCGGCTCGTGGTCTTCGGCGCGCTGGACAACGCCGATCCGCAGATCCTGCGCCAGCAGCGCTACGACATCGTCGTGGTGCTGATGGGGCCGCGCCGGCCGGTGATCGTGCGGCGCAAGGAGCGCACGCTGGGCATCTGGATCAACCGCGGTTCGGAGAACTTCAACGCCGCTCCCGCTTCCTATGCGTTGGCCGCGACCCGCCCGCTCGCCGATATCGCCCGCGCGGAGCTGCGGGGACGGCTGTCGATCGGGGTTGACGACATCCAGCTCTCCACCTACGCCAAGGATGCCAAGGGACGGGATCTGCCGCGCTCGCCGGAGCAGCCGAACCGGGACGACTTCGCCACGGCGCTGCGGCGGATCCGGCAGTCGAGCGGGCTCTACGACCAGACGATCGGCTCGGTGCAGTTCGTGAGCCCGACGCTGTTCCGCGCCGACCTGCAGCTGCCGGCCAACCTTCCGGTGGGCCGTCACACCGCCCAGGCCTTCCTGTTCCGCAACGGCGTCTTCATCCGCGAGGACACGGCGCCGTTGATCGTCGTGAAGACCGGCTTCGAAGCCGCCATCTCCGACTTCGCCGTGCATAACGGCATCGTCTACGGCCTGTTTGCGGTGGTGCTGGCGATCTTCACCGGCTGGTTCGGGCGGCTGGTCTTCAAGCGCGACTGACACGGGCCGCTCAGCCCGGCGCGGTTCGCCGCATCCACTTCCGCCGCGGATCGCCTATGTCCTTTGCCATGACGACAGGAAATTTCGATCCGGCCGCACAGGACGCGGCGCTCGATGCAACGGACCCGCCGGCGGCTCCCGCGCGGCGGCGGGACCCGGTCAGGACGGCCTGGGTCCTGGGGCTCGGCGGGTTGGTGCCGTTCGTCCTGATGGCAGCAGTGATCGGCTGGGCCGGCACGGACTTCATCGCCTATGGCAGGCTGGTCCTCGCCTTTTCCGGCTATTCCGCCACGATCCTCGCCTTTCTCGGCGGCATCCGCTGGGGCTTCAGCCTGCTGCCGCAGCATCGCCGGCGCGGCACGCTGATCCTCTCGGTGCTGCCCTCGCTCGCCGGCTGGTTCATCCTGTTCGTGCCGAGCCCCTGGATGTTCGCGGGCTTTGCCGCGGCATTCGCGCTGCAGGGGACCTGGGACGTCGTCTCGGCACGACGCGGGCATCTGCCGGCCTGGTTCGGCCGGCTGCGGCTGGTGCTGACCATCGTCGTGGTGATCTGCCAGCTCGTCGCCTTCGCCGCGACGTTCCGGGCCTGATCAGCCGGCGCAGAGGCCGGCGAAGGAGATCGGGTAGATCCGCGTCAGGCCGATGACGAAGGCCTTCGCCCGCGTCAGGTCGAACAGGCCGTGGAAGGCCCGGTCGAGCACGTTGAGGCCGCCGGTCGTCACCCCGAAGGAGGGCAGGATCATCCGGCTGCCGTCGGTCGCAAAACAGGCGCTGCGCGTCGAGCGGCCGCGCCCGGCGACCTTGGCGACCGGGTGCAGATGCCCGGCGATCTCGCCGGAGACGAGGCCGCGGCCGGGCTCGTGCCGGAAGGTCCAGGGACCGGCCGCCATCTCGACATGGGTCTCTCCGCCGAGCCCGAAGGGCGGCTCGGGGTCGTGATTGCCGGCGATCCAGATCCAGTCTCGCCCGGCCATCAGCGCCTTCAGCGGCTCGCGGAAGATCGCCGGCATGAAGGCGGCGCCGGCCCGGTCGTGGAAGGAATCGCCGAGGCAGATCACCCGGGCCGGCTGGTAGCGCGCGATCGCCGCCTCGAGCAGTGCCAGCGTCGCCGCCGTGTCGTAGGGCGGCAGCAGCATGCCGCGGCGGGCGAAGGCCGCGCCCTTTTCCAGATGCAGGTCGGAGACGACGAGCAGGCGCTCGTCCGGTGCGTAGAGAACGCCCGTGGGATCGCAGATAACGGCGGCGCCGCACAGCGCCGTCTCCAGCGCCTCCGACTCGGTCTGCCGCATCCGCCGCGCCAGTGCGTTCATCCGCCTGCCTGTTCCTGAAGCTGATTCGTGTTTCGTTCTCATTGGATCAGCTTCGCCTGGATTGGCAAGAGGTTAGGGCTAATCGTCACGCTGCCACGAGAGCTGGTTCTTCGGCAGGCGCCCGCTGGGGTCGTAGACGGCCACTCGGCGAGGCGTGAGGACGTCCCACTTCCACAGAACGAGATTGGCCATGTCGAGCCTTGCGCCGTTCGCAAAGGACGGAACCAGAATGCCTGCGGCTCCCGCCTCGAAAATCGGCCTGACCGCCGACCACGGTCGCGAGGGGCGACCTTCGGCAAGATCGACGAACCACTCGGCTGCGAGATCGGCCGATGCGATCTGTTGGTCCTCTCGATCTGCCGCGGTCCGAAGATCAGCGATGTCGGCACAGTCCACGTCGTACGGCAGATCGTCAGTGGCTGGATTCGATGTGCGAACCCGTGCGAAGCCTCCAGTATCGCGCCCTCGATCGTCAGCGCGAGATACAGAGCCGGCATGCCCCTGGGGTTGAAGCGTCCGCCGTGGATCGCGGCGCCTTCACCGGAGATCGGCGCGAACGACCATCGCGGATCATGGGCTCGAAAGGCAGAGCCCACGTATCTCAAGCAAATCCGCCCACCGCGACGTGATCGAGATAATCACGGACCTGTGCCGCACGACCCTCGTTGACGAGGCTTTCCGCGGTCCGGTCGCCGAATTCGGGAAGAGGCTCAGAGCGATACCAGGCGACTGCTTGGGCGGGGCCGCCCGCCCATGTCTCGATCCGATGCAGGATTTCCTGCACTTCTGGCGGATGCGCGTGCCGCCGGGAGAGCGTTCTTCCTCCTCGCATGACCGACTTGGCGCGGGAGAGAACGGCCCGCTGCTTCCGCGATATCGGGGCGTGCGCAAAGAGCATGTTCACGTGCCTGACTTCTCGATCGCGCTGAAATTGGGCTTATCCAGATATACCAGGCGGCCTCCTCGAATGGGAGAGGCGGCTTGCGGGTTGCGCGCGTCGGCCCGATCAGGCAAGGTTGCGCTGCAACATGGACCCGCCGCCGCGCGGGTGGCTATGCCGGGCGCCGATCCCCCGGCCAACTTCACGCCGCATCCGCCGGCCCGTTCAAGGGCCGCATCACACGCCGGTCCGAAGACCGCAGCGCGGCGCGAAATCCTGTGTCTGGAGCCGATGATCTCGACTCGCAATCTGAAGGCCGACTGGCTCGGCAATATCCGCAACGACCTCCTGTCCGGCCTCGTCGTCGCTCTCGCGCTGATCCCCGAGGCGATCGCCTTTTCGATCATCGCCGGCGTCGATCCAAAGGTCGGGCTCTACGCCGCCTTCTCGATCGCCGTCCTCACTGCGATCTTCGGCGGGCGCCCCGGCATGATCTCGGCGGCCACCGCCTCGACCGCGGTCCTGATGATCTCGCTCGTCGCCGATCACGGGCTGCAATATCTGTTCGCCGCGACGATCCTCGCCGGGCTCATCCAGCTTCTCGCCGGCGCCCTGCGGCTCGGCGACGCGATGCGCTTCGTCTCGCGCTCGGTCATGACCGGCTTCGTCAACGCGCTCGCGATCCTGATCTTCATGGCGCAGATCCCGGAACTCGTGAACGTCCCGCCGCTGACCTACGGCTTCGTCGCGCTCGGCCTGGCGATCATCTACCTCCTGCCGCGACTGACGACCGCCGTGCCGTCGCCGCTCGTCACCATCGTCGTCCTGACGGCCCTGTCGGTCGGCTTCGGCCTCGACCTTCGAACCGTCGGTGACATGGGCGAGCTGCCCTCGACGCTGCCGACCTTCCTCATTCCCGACGTGCCGTTCACGCTGGAGACGCTGCGGATCATCCTGCCCTATTCGGTCGGCATCGCCCTCGTCGGCCTTCTGGAATCGCTGATGACCGCGCAGGTCGTGGACGATCTCACCGACACCGGCTCCGACAAGAACCGCGAATGCATGGGGCAGGGCGTCGCCAACTTCGTCACCGGCTTCTTCGGCGGCATGGCCGGCTGCGCGATGATCGGCCAGACCGTCATCAACATCAAATCCGGCGGCCGCGGGCGGCTGTCCTGCGCCTTTGCCGGCGTGATGCTGCTGTTCTTCATCGTCGTCCTCGGCCAGTGGGTGGCGGTCATCCCGATGGCGGCGCTGGTCTCGGTGATGATCATGGTTTCGATCGGCACGTTCTCCTGGGAGTCGATCGTCAACCTCAGGACCCATCCGCGCCGCTCCTCGGCGGTCATGCTGGCGACGGTCGGCACCGTGGTGGCGACCGGCAACCTCGCGATCGGCGTCCTCGTCGGCGTGCTCCTCTCCGGCATCTTCTTCGCGTCCAAGGTGGCGCAGCTGTTCGCCGTCGAGAGCGAACTGTCGCCGGACCGCACCCATCGCAGCTACCGCGTCCTCGGCCAGATCTTCTTCGCCTCGGCGGAGAAGTTCGGCCAGGCCTTCGATTTCCACGAGGCGGTGGACAAGGTCACGATCGACGTCGGCCGTGCACATATCTGGGATCTTTCGGGCGTCGGCGCGCTCGACCGGGCGGTCATCAAGTTCCGCCGCGAAGGGACCGAGGTGGAAGTGCTCGGCCTCAACGAGGCGAGCCGCACGCTGGTCGACCGGCTGGGCGTTGCCGACAAGCCGGGCGCGCTGGACGAGCTGCCGGGGCATTGACGCCCGCCCGCGGGCCGAGCGGCCGCGCGGGGAAGAAGGCAACGCGCCCCGACGGATCGGCGCGCCCGGAAACAGGCTGGCGCCGGAGGCGCCGCAAGGGAGGACTGACACGATGACGACCATCCTCGCCCTCATCGACGGCTCGCACTATTCCCCGAGCGTCTGCGACAATGCCGCCTTCGCGGCGAAGCAGCTCGGCGCTTCGGTCGAGCTTCTCCATGTGATCGGGCGGCGCGACACGGCCTCCGCACCGGCCGACCTGTCCGGCAATCTGGATCTCGGGGAGCGCGAGGAGCTTCTGAAGGAACTCGCCGATCTCGACGAACAGAAGGCCAAGCTCGGCCGCCGGCGCGCCCGCCTCGTCCTCGCCGAGGCTGCCAGGCGTCTTCAGGATGCGGGGATCGACAGCGTTCGCGAAGAGATGCGCCTCGGCGACCTCGTCGAAACGCTTTCCCAGCGTGAGGAACAGGCCGACCTCATGGTGATCGGCAAGCGCGGCGAGGGAGCGGATTTCGCCCGGCTGCATCTCGGCTCGAATCTCGAACGCGTGCTGCGCGGGGCGAGGCGCCCGGTGCTGGTCGCGGCGCGGGCCTTCCGGCCGATTCGCCGATTCCTGGTCGCCTTCGACGGCGGCCCGAGCGCCAGGAAGGCGGTCGATTTTCTCGCCACCAGCCCGCTGCTGAAGGGCGCTTCGGCCGAGCTTCTGACGGTGTCGGACAAGGCGGCGCCGGAGGGTTCGCACGATGGCCTCGACGCGGCCGCAGAACGGCTGCGCGGCGCCGGCTACGATGTCGCGACGAAGCGCCTGGCCGGCGAGCCGGACGCGGTGATCGCGCGCGAGGGGGAGCGGGACGACATCGACCTCCTGGTGATGGGCGCCTATGGCCATTCCCGGATTCGCGCCTTCCTGATCGGCTCGACCACCAGCGAGATCGTACGCTCCTGCAAGCGGCCGGTGCTGATGTTCCGGTGAGCCGAGGCAGCGACTCGGCGGCGCCGGACCGGCCAATGAACCCGAACACCAAGCTGTGCGTTGTTTCCCCAAGGACGTTGATGTCGGGGCCCGAAGGGCGTAATTCGGCCTTCGATCGCCGAGCCAGCGGCCGGCTTCCTCCAACAACAAGCGGTTAGACCAATCTTGAAGCCCAAGGATGCGGATTTCGTGGAGCGCCGGAATGCGGCGAAGGATGCCAAGGCGGCGCTTCTCGAGAAGATGAAGGCAAAGAAGGACGATCCGGCCGCCGAGGCGCGGCGGGCCGAACGTGCGGCGATCGTCGCGGCGCGCGAAGAGCGCGAGGCGGCACGGCGCGAGGCGGCCGAGCAGGCCAAGCGCGAGGAGGCCGAACGGCTGGCGGCCGAGGAAGCGGCCAAGAAGGCCGAAGCCGACAAGCTGATCCAGCGGATGGTCGAGGACGAGGCGGCACGCAAGGCCGCCCGCGATCAGCGCTACGCCGCCCGCAAGGCGCGCAAGGGCGGCTGATGTGCAGCCGGGCGGATGCTTCGGCACGTCGGTCCGGTGTCGCAAGACCTCCACTTCGCTCCCTGCCGCCCGTCATGCGGCAGCTTGCCCCCTCAGACGGCGAAGCCGGCCGTGCGCGCGAGCTTGGTCGGCAGCGCGGCCTCGCGCGGCGCGTCCGGGCGAAGCCGGGGCGGCAGCGATGGCGTATCCAGGCGCGCGGCGATGAACGGCCGGACCTCCGCCTCGCGCATCGGCCGGGCGAAGAAGTAGCCCTGGCCGAGCGAGCAGCCGCTCGCGCAGGCGAGATCGAGGTGGTCGGACGTCTCGATCCCCTCCGCCACGACTTCGGCCGACAGGGTCCCGGCCAGGGAGCAGATCGCCGAGACGATGGCGAAGCTGTTGTTGCCGGCGGCCATGTCGGCGACGAATGAGCGATCGATCTTGATCTTCTCGAAGCTGTACTGCCTGAGATAGCTCATCGAGGCATAGCCGGTGCCGAAGTCGTCGAGCGCGATGCGCACGCCGATGTCGCGCAGTTCGGCGAGGATCCGCTGCGCCGCGCCGTTGCTGACGAGGACGCTCTCGGTGATCTCGAGGGTGATCCGGGCCGGCGCGACGCCCCACCGCCGCAGCGCGCCGGAGACGCATTGCGACAGGCCGGGGTCGGCGAACTGGATCGCCGAGACGTTCAGCGACAGGAAGACGTCCGCCGGCCAGTCCCGGGCGATTCGGCATCCCTCGTCGATGACCCAGCGCCCGATCGCGCTGATGTCGCCGCTCTCCTCGGCGAGCGGGATGAAGGCGGTCGGGGGAATGGCGCCGAGCTCCGGGTGGTCCCAGCGCAGCAGGGCCTCGAAGCCGCGGGTGCTCCCGTTCGAAAGGTCCACGATCGGCTGGAAGACGAGGTGGAACTCCTGCTGCGCCAGAGCGGCCGGCAGGTCGTGCTGGAGCTGGCGGCGATAGTCCGCGTCCTTGCGAAGATCGGGCGTCAGGATGACGTGCTGCGCCCGGCCCGCGCCCTTGGCGGCATAGAGCGCGACGTCGGCATCCTTCAGGAGGTGCAGGAGGTCGAAGTCC
Organism: Jiella sp. M17.18; assembly: GCF_041027365.1. Lineage (NCBI taxonomy): Bacteria > Pseudomonadati > Pseudomonadota > Alphaproteobacteria > Hyphomicrobiales > Aurantimonadaceae > Jiella > Jiella sp. M17.18. The sequence goes on from NZ_JBFTEH010000001.1 coordinate 212,569, forward strand.
TCGCCATGCTGCCGCAGTGCGATCCCGATGCTCATGCTGGCATTGATCCGCTCGCCGTCGAGGAACAGCGGCTTGCGCAGGGCCTCCGCGGCGCGCTCGGCGAAGGCCCTGGCGCGGGCCTCGGCGTGATCGCCGGCGATCAGCACCGCGAACTCGTCGCCGCCGAGACGCGCGAGGAATGCGTCGCTGCCCGCGACCTCCAGCAGGCGCTGGGAGATCGCTGTCAGCACCCGGTCGCCGCCGGTGTGGCCGTGCGTGTCGTTGACGTCCTTGAAATTGTCGAGGTCGAGGAAGATCAGCGCGTGGTCCTGGCTCCGGTCGAGCGTCGCCGCGATCTCGTGGAGCGCGGCGCGGTTGGGAAGCCCCGTCAGCCAGTCGCGTTTGGCGGCCTTCTCCATCTGCCGCGACTGCCGCGCCATCAGGCCAATCAGTGCCAGACCGCACAGCACCAGCCCGAGGATGATGACGCAGATGACCGAGAACACGCGGTCGAGGTCCCGCTGGTTCCTCGCTACCACATCGCCCGACAGGGCGTTGGACAGCGAGGCGAGGCGCGCCAGCTGGGCGTTCAGCGGCGACAGGATCTGGAGAATGGCGGCCGCCGTTTCCGGCTCGGCCGCGCGGGCGATCAAGGGATCGATGGCGTTTACGGCGCGGGCGAGAGCCGCGACCTCCCCGCGATGCGTTCCCACCACGTCATGAGAATAGACGCCGGGCCCCTGCAGGACGGACAGGCGGGTCTTCAGGATCGCGAAGCGGAGCGCGACGTCCCCGTCGTCGATCGGCTTGCCCGAGACGAACTGCGCAGCGACGGCCAGCTGCAATCGAAGCGCTTCGGACCGGGCCTGGCTCAGATCGAACGTCCTGTTGTAGCGGGAGGCGTCGATCACGTCGTCCTGGAAGCGGACGGCGAGCGCCGAGCACAGCACGGCCAGCGCCGCCAGCAGCGCCGTGACGGCACCGAGGATCGCGACGCCGCGCCCCTTCCTGCTGAGGATCGAAGCCAGCCGGGGCTTCACAGCAGTTCGATCCGGCACAGCTGCCACACGGCCCGGCTGTAGTAGCTCTGATGCTGAAGACGCGGGTCGTTGTCGAACGGGAACATCAGGAACACCGGGCCCTTGTCGGTGAGAGGCATCAGCGTGCCGTTCTCGCGGATCGCCAGCACGGCGCCCAAATTCTCCACGTCCGCGATGTCGGTTTCGACGACATAGTCGTTGAGCGCGATCAGGCGCAGGCGCCGGATGTTGCCGCCGAGCGTCTCGAGGAAGCTGTCGAGCGGGACGCCGCTGAAGCGTTCGACGCCGGCATGCCACGGGGTGTGGGTCGAGATCGACGCCTGGGGAAAGGCCTCGAGATCCGCGCGCGAGAAACGGCGTTCTTCTGCCGAGCCAGGCCAGAGGACGGTGAGCACCGGCGCGGGCGTGCTCGCCGCCGCGCGGGCACCCTTCTGCAAAACGAATGGCGCGAACGGCATGGTCATCGTCGCGATCACCATTTGACGTCTTGATAATAAACTGCGCATACGGTCGACGCTCCGGCGGTATCTACTGTCATCTACTGGCCGGGAGTCTGCGGATTGTTAACGGCCGGATGAAAGTCCGAGCGACCGGGTGGCATTTGTTCGTAGACGCGACGGCAGGTCGCAGCTTGGCTGCCGCAGCGGTGGTTTCAGATGATGCGGATCATCGGGTGCCGGATATCGGTCCGGTTGCGGCCGCGCGGAAAGTGGGGGCGTAGCGGCTGACCGATCTCACAGGTGCAGACCCTTCCCCGTCGCGAGGAAGGCCGCTTCCTGCAAGGCTTCTCCCATCGTCGGATGGGCGTGGATCGTGCCGGCGACGTCATCGAGGCAGGCGCCCATCTCGATCGCCAGCGTGAAGGCGGCGGAGAGCTCCGAAAGGCCGGAGCTGACCGCCTGGATGCCGAGGACGAGATGATTGTCGGCGCGCGCCACGACCCGCACGAAGCCGTCGTCGCGGGCGAGCGTCATCGCGCGGCCGTTCGCCTGGAAGGGGAAGCGCCCCGTCGCCGTCTCGATCCCGGCGGCCTTCGCCTCTGCGGGCGACAGGCCGACCGAGATGATCTCGGGATCGGTGAAGGCGATGGCCGGGATGGCGCGCGGATCGAAGCGGCGGGGGTGGCCGGCCGCGATCTCCGCCACCATCTCGCCTTCCGCCATTGCCTTGTGCGCGAGCATCGGCTCGCCGGCGACATCGCCGATCGCATAGACGCCGCGCATCGCGGTGCGGCGGGTGTCGTCGGTGCGGATGAAGGGGCCGTCCATGTCGAGCACGAGTTCCTCGCGGCCCCACCCCTCGGTCACCGGCCGGCGCCCGATGGTCACCAGCACCGTGTCTGCCGCGAGTCTGCGCTCGCCGCCGTCCGGCGAGGTCAGCAGAAGGTCTTCCGCCTCTCCGGTAAGGCCGGCGGCCTTCGTGCCGGTGAGGACCTCGACGCCGAGCGCCGCCAGCCGCGCGCGCACCGGCTTGACCAGTTCGGCGTCGTAGAGCGGCAGGATCTCGTGCGCCGCCTCGACGATGGTCACAGCCGAGCCGGCCTTGGCGAAGGCGGTGCCGAGCTCGATGCCGATATAGCCGCCGCCGACGACGGCGAGGCGCCGCGGCGGCGCGGGCAGGGAGAGGCCTTCCTCGGAGGAGATCACCTTGCCGCCGAAGGGCAGCGAGGGCAGCTCGACCGGTTCGGACCCGGTGGCGATGACGATGGTCGTGGCGCTGATGCGCTGCGTCCCGGTCTCGCTCGTCACCAGCACCGTCTTGCCGTCGAGGAAGCGGGCGCGGCCCTCGACCAGCTTCACCCGCGCCTTCTTCAGAAGGCCGGTGACGCCGTTGTTCAGCCGGTTGACGATGCCGTCCTTCCAGCCGACGACGGCGCCCCAGTCGAGCCCCGGTTCGGCCGCGGTGAGGCCGGGTATGGCGCAGCGCTCCGCCGCCTCGCGCATTCGGAAATACTCGTCCGCCGCGTGGATCAGCGCCTTCGAGGGGATGCAGCCGATGTTGAGGCAGGTGCCGCCCGGCTTGCGGTCGTCGACGATGACGGTGTCGAGGCCGAGCTGGCCGGCACGGATCGCCGCGACATAGCCGCCGGGGCCGGCGCCGATGACGAGGAACTGGCAGGTGATGTCGGCCATTCTCGCCTCTCAAGCGTCCGCGAAGATCAGGGCGGGCGTCTCCAGGAGCGCCTTGATCCGCTGGATGAAGACGGCCGCGTCGAAGCCGTCGATCACACGATGATCGAAGCTGGAGGAGAGGTTCATGCGCTTGCGCGGCACGAAGCGCACGCCGTCCCAGACCGGACGCACCTCCATCTTGTTGACCCCGACGATCGCGACCTCCGGATGGTTGATCACCGGCGTCGTGACGATGCCGCCGAGCGCGCCGAGCGAGGTGATGGTGATGGTCGAGCCGGACAGCTCCTCGCGCTTGATGCTGCCGGCCTTCGCCGCCTCCGACAGACGCGCCACCTCGGCTGCGCAGCTCCAGACGTCGCGCGCCTCGCAATGGCGCACGACGGGCACGACGAGCCCGGCTTCGGTCTGCGCGGCGATGCCGATGTGGACGCCGCCATGCTGGCGGAGGACGTTCGCCTCGTCGTCAAAGAGCGCGTTCATCTGCGGCCGGTCGCGGATGGCGATCACCATCGCCCGCATCAGGAAGGGCAGGAGGGTCAGCTTCGGGCGGTCCGTGCGGCGCGTCTCGTTCAATGCGGCCCGCAACTCTTCCAGCGCCTCGACATCGACCTCGTCGACATAGGTGATCGGCACGATGCGATCGTGCGCGAGCGCCATCTTCTCGGCGATGCGGCGTCTGAGGCCGACGATCTTGATCTCGCTGACGGACGTGTCGGCGGCGGGACGTCCGCCGGCCGCGGGTTCGCCGCCGCCCTCGATGTAGGCGTCGAGATCGTCGTGCCCGATACGGCCTGCCGGTCCGGAGCCCGGCACCCGACGCAGATCGACGCCAGCCTCCATCGCCCGGCGCCGCACGGCCGGCGAGGCGAGGGGCTTTTCGCCGGGCTTGCGGGAAGGATGGGGGCTGGATGCGGCTTTCGCGACTGGCCCGATCTTCCCCCTTGCGGTGGGGCCGAAGGACGGGCGAGACCCGTGGTTCGCCCCCTCGGGCGGCAGCCCGGAGGGGGGCGAGCCGCCGCTACCGTTCTGCGCGTCTGATTCGAAAGGATCGCGCTCTTCGGCGCCCCCGTCTGCCTTGCCAGGCATCTCCCCCGCCGGGGGGGAGACCGGCGGCTTCGTCGGCATCGCCTCTTTCGATGTCGCGGCGTTTTCGTCGGGAGCCGCCGGCTCACGCGCGCCGCCGGCCTCGCCGCCCGCCACCTCCAGCCGCACCAGCGGCGAGCCGACGGCGAGCGCTTCGCCGATCGCGCCGCCGAGCCATGTCACGGTGCCGTTCACAGGCGAGGGGATGTCGACCGTCGCCTTGTCGGTCATCACGGCGGCGAGAACCATGTCCTCGGTGACGGGGTCGCCGACGCTCACATGCCATTCGACGAGTTCGGCCTCGGCGACGCCTTCCCCGACGTCCGGCAGCTTGATGGTGTAGCTGCCCATGGCTCAGGCCTCCGCCATCACGCGCTTCAGCGCGCCGCCGATGCGCGCCTGGCCGGGGAAGTAGTCCCATTCCTGCGCATGCGGATAGGGCGTGTCCCAGCCGGCGACTCTCAGGATCGGCGCCTCCAGATGATAGAAGCAGGTCTCGGCGACGAGGGCGGCGAGTTCGGCGCCGAAGCCGGAGGTGAGCGTCGCCTCGTGCACGACGACGCAGCGGCCGGTCTTCTTGACCGAGGCCTCGATCAGCTCGAGGTCGAGCGGCACCAGCGTCCTGAGGTCGAGGATTTCCGCGTCGATGCCGACGGAGGCGGCCGCGGCCTCGGCGACATGCACCATCGTGCCGTAGGCGACGACGGTGACCGCCGCACCCTCGCGCCGCACGATGCCCTTGCCGAGCGGCACCGTGTAGCGCCCGTCCGGCACCTCGCCGAGCGGATGCTTCGACCAGGGCGTCACCGGCTTGTCGTGGTCGCCGTCGAAGGGGCCGTTGTAGAGCCGCTTCGGCTCCAGGAAGATCACCGGGTCGTTGTCCTCGATCGCGGAGATCAAGAGGCCCTTGGCGTCGTAGGGATTGGACGGGACGACGGTCTTCAGGCCGGAGACGTGGGTGAACAGCGCTTCCGGCGACTGCGAGTGGGTCTGGCCGCCGAAGATGCCGCCGCCGGTCGGCATGCGGATCACCATCGGCGCGGTGAAGTCGCCGGCCGACCGGTATCGCAGCCGTGCCGCCTCCGAAACGATCTGGTCGTAGCCGGGATAGACGTAGTCGGCGAACTGGATCTCGACGACGGGCCTCAGACCATAGGCGGCCATGCCGATCGCGACGCCGACGATGCCGCCCTCGTTGATCGGGGCGTCGAAGCAGCGGTTCTTGCCGAACTTCTCCTGCAGCCCGGCGGTGCAGCGGAAGACTCCGCCGAAATAGCCGACGTCCTCCCCGAACACGACGACGCGCTCGTCCTCGGCCATCTTGACCGCATGCGCATCGCGGATCGCCTCGATCATCGTCATGCGCGGCATGGCGACACCGGAACTGCGAAGCGGTCCCTGAAGGAGGTGGTAGCGGCCTTCGCGCCCCCCTCTGCCCTGCCGGGCATCTCCCCCTCAAGGGGGGAGATCGATCTCGCGCAAACGTCTCGCCCCCCTTCGAGCAAGGCAAGCGGCACGCGCCTCTCAAGAAGGAGCCCGGAGGGCAAGACAGCCTGATCTCCCCCCTTGAGGGGGAGATGCCCGGCAGGGCAGAGGGGGGTGCCTCGGCGCTCGCGGACGTCGTTTTCGTAGGGTCGCGCGGAACACCGCGGGAAAACCTGAAACGCCCTCAATACCCCGCCTCCTGGCGCTGGCGCCGGAGATGGTCGGGCATCACCTCGTAGACGTCCTCGAACATGTCGCGCACCGAAGGCTTCGGCCCGGTATGGAGCGTGCCGTGGCTCTCGGCCTCCTTCTGCGCGGCGAGGATTTCGGCGTCGATTTCCGCCTCGGCCTGGACATGGCGCTCCTCGCTCCAGGCGCCGCGCAAGATCAGGTGGTTCTTCAGCCGCTTCACGGGGTCGCCGAGCGGCCAGGCGTCGCTCTCCTCCTTCGGGCGATAGGCGGAGGGATCGTCGGAGGTCGAATGCGCCGCGGCGCGGTAGGTGACCCATTCGATCAGCGTCGGCCCGAGATTCCTGCGTGCCCGTTCCACTGCCCATTGCGCCACCGCATGGACCGCGAGGTAGTCGTTGCCGTCGACCCTGAGCGACGGGATGCCGAAGCCGAGGCCCCTTGCGGCGAAGGTGCCGGCGCCGCCGCGGGCGATGCCCTGGAAGGTCGAGATCGCCCACTGATTGTTGACGATGTTGAGGACGACCGGCGCCTTGTAGGTCGAGGCGAAGACCATCGCGGCGTGGAAGTCGCTCTCCGCCGTGGAGCCGTCGCCGATCCAGGCGGCGGCGATCTTGTCGTCGCCCCGGATCGCCGAGGCCATCGCCCAGCCGACCGCCTGCACGAACTGCGTCGCGAGATTGCCGGAAATCGAGAAGAAGCCGTGCGCCTTCGACGAATACATGATCGGCAGCTGCCGGCCCTTCAACGGGTCGCGGCGGTTTGAATAGATCTGGCACATCATGTCGACCAGCGGGTAGTCGTCGGCGATCAGCAGGCCCTGCTGGCGATAGGTGGGGAAGTTCATGTCGCCGGGGCGCAGCGCCTTGCGCACCGCGCAGGCGATCGCCTCCTCGCCGAGACACTGCATGTAGAAGCTCGTCTTGCCCTGGCGCTGCGCCATCAGCATGCGCCGGTCGAAGGCGCGCACGCGCATCATCGTCTTCAGGCCGGCAAGCAGTTCCGCGTCGGCCAGCGTTCCCGCCCATTCGCCGACCGCCTCGCCGGCGCGGTTGAGGACGCGGATGATGGAAAAGGCGAGATCCCGGATCTCGGCGGGATCGACGTCCACCGGCGGGCGCCGCACCGAGCCGGCCCTGGCGATCTTGACGCCGGAAAAGTCCGGCGCGCCGCCCGGCCGCACCGCGGGCTCCGGGACATGCAGGCTCAGTCGCTCGTCCATGCGTGGCTCTCCCATGCCGGGCGAGCGCGACCGACCGCATCCGCCCGCCGACCTCCCAACCGGCTTCTGCTATGATGACGCCGAATTTCGCAAAGGGAAGGGGATCGTCATGGCAGGGCGTCTTTACGAGGAGTGGACCGTCGGGGATCGTCTGACCCACGACATCCGCCGGACGGTGACCGAGACCGACAACCTCCTCTTCTCCACCATGACCCACAATCCGCAGCCGCTGCATCTCGACGCGGAGGCGGCGAAGGCGAGCGAGTTCGGCCAGATCCTCGTCAACGGCACCTTCACCTTCGCGCTGATGGTCGGCCTCACCGTCGGCGACACGACGCTCGGCACGCTCGTCGCCAATCTCGGCTATGACAAGGTGGTGATGCCGAAGCCGGTGTTCATCGGCGACACGCTGCGCGCCGAGACCGAGGTGTCGGACAAGCGCGAGAGCCGGTCGCGGCCGGAGGCGGGAATCGTCACCTTCTCGCACCGGCTGCTCAACCAGCGGGACGAGGTCGCCTGCCAGTGCCTGCGAACGGCGCTGATCCGGCGGGCCCGGCCATGAGGCTGCGCTCGCTGCTCTTCGTGCCGGGCGACCGGCCCGACCGCTTCGAAAAGGCGATGGCGAGCGGCGCCGACGCGGTGATCCTCGATCTGGAGGATTCGGTGGTGCCGGGACGCAAGGCGGCTGCGCGGGAGGCGGTGGCGGCGTTCCTCTCCGGCCGCGCCGACGGCAGCGACGAAGCACTTCGCTCCGCCGAAACCTCGGTCTTCGTCCGCATCAACCCGCTCGGTCTCGACATGGCGGACGAGGACCTAACGGCGGCCAAGGGCGCGGACGGGGTCGTCCTGCCGAAGGCGGAGGGCAGCGCCTCGCTCGCGGCGCTGGACGCGCTGCTCGCCGACGATCCCGCCGTGATCCTGCCGATCGCGACGGAGACGCCGGCGGCCGTCTTCCAGCTCGGCAGCTATGGCGGCGTCACGCGGCGCCTCTGCGGCCTCACCTGGGGCGCGGAGGACCTGCCGGCGGCGATCGGTGCGGCGGCGAGCCGGGAGCCGGACGGGCGCCTGACGGAGCCATACCGGATCGTGCGCACGCTCGCCCTCTTCGGCGCACATGCGGCGGGGGTTCCGGCGATCGAGACGGTCTACCCCGACATCAAGGACGCAGACGGTCTGCGGGCGACGGCGCAACTCGCCGCCCGCGACGGCTTTTCCGGCATGATGGCGATCCACCCAGCGCAGGTCGGCGCTATCAACGCCGCCTTCACGCCGTCCGATGCCGCCATCGCTGCGGCGCGTGCGATCGTCGACGCCTTCGCCGCGCAACCCGAGGCCGGTGCGCTGCAGGTGGAGGGCCGCATGGTCGACGCTCCGCATCTGAAGCAGGCGCGCCGCGTGCTGGCGCAGGCGGGGAGCGACCGCCCATAAGCACTTTCAGGGCGTGCGGCGGTCCGGTGAGCTACTGCGCAGGCGACGGCCTCGCCGGCACGAGCCCGGGGACGTTCTGCGTCGGCGGCGGCGAGGACACGGAAATCCCGTCCTGCCGGCCGAGGGCCCACCAGAGGACCAGGACAATCACGATGAGGGCCAGAACGACCCAGAGCAGCGTCGATCGGCCCTTGCGCTCGTGGGCCGGGAGTTCGGAGTAGGTCGGCGGCTTGTCCTGCGGGTCACTCATCGCCGTTCGAGCTCGATCGTCAAGGGAGAGAGCCGCGGGCGACCGCTTCGGCCGCCTGATCGCGTCTTCCCGCTGCAGACGACCGGATAAGATCGCGAAGCGGCGTTTCGTTCCCGGCCACCTATCCTGCCCTCTGCTGATGCCTGCGGCAGGAGCCGCAGCGACCGTCCGGAATGGATCGGCGAAGCGTGGAGAATTCTTTGTCCGGGCCTCGCCGGACTAACCGAACGGTAAGAAAGCTTCTCTACAACTGTCCTCGACGAGACAACGTCGCGAGCCCCGGCAAAGGTATTGCGTTCCGGGTCTGCGCCGTCCCGTCGACGGAAAACCGCGCCAGATCTCTCGGCGCGGTTTTGCTGTTTGTCGGGCTGCCTGGGACGTCTCGCTCGGCGAGAGGAGCCGCGATGCGAGCGGCGATCGGGCCCCGCATCGGTTTCCACGGATCTCTCAGGCTGCCATCGGGAGAACGCTCTCGACATCCCGCGTTCGATACGGCTTGGCGATCTTCGGAACGCAGCGGAACGTCGCCGGCAGTCGCTCAAGGCTGCCGGAGACGAAGCAGAACGGAATGTGCTCCTGCATCAGTCTGTGCGCGAGCGGCAGCGACGTCTCGTCTTCCCGCCCGAGATTGACGTCCAGCAGGACGAAGTCGACGCCTGCCTCGACCTGGCGCAACGCCTCGGCCGCATTCGATGCCAGCACGACGTCTGCCGCGACCGAGTTCAGCACGATCTCTTCCAGGTCGATGGCGATGATCGGCTCGTCTTCGACGATGAGTACCTTCATGGCGACTGTCCCTTCTATTACGGGTGCAATGCCACAACGACAACATTGGTTGCAGCGCTCAATCGAATTTTCGAGTAATTGTCGGAATCGCCCTGTCCGGACAATAATCGCATAAAGCAACTGTTAACTATCGCTCGGCCGTTTGCTGCCCGAGGGACGGTCGTCGCGGCCATGCGGCCCGCATGTCAGGCGCAGCGGCGCACCGACTGCAGGCGGTTCGGGCTGCCGGCCGGCTTGCGCTCGGCGAGACGGAACTTGGTAAAGACGTCGGCCGCGACGTCGCCGGCCGGGATCGGGCGGCCGAAGTAGTAGCCCTGGATCTGGTCGCAGCCCAGCCGGCGGAGAAGCTCGACCTGTTCCTTCGTCTCGACGCCTTCCGTCGTGACCTTCATCCCCAGGTGATGCGCCATCGCGATGATGGTCTCGACGATCTGCGGCACGTTCTTCTCGCCGTTCTCCAGCGCCTTCATGAAGCTCTGATCGATCTTCAGCTTGTCGAAGGGGAAGCGCCAGAGATAGCCGAGCGAGGAGTAGCCGGTGCCGAAGTCGTCCATGTCGACCGAGATGCCGAGATCGCGCAGTTCCTTCAGCTGGTCGAGAACCGTGTCGGAGCGCTCGAGCAGCAGCGACTCCACCACTTCCACCTCGAGCCGATGGCCGGCGATCCCGGCGCTCTTCATCGCCGCGCGGATGATCGACAGGAGATCGCCGTCGGCGAACTGGACCGCACTGAGGTTGACCGAGACGAAGAGCGGCTCCGGCCAGAGCGCGATCTGGCGGCAGGCCTCCTGAATGACCCAGGTCCCGATCGTCTTGATATAGCCTCGGGCCTCGGCGATCGGCACGAAGACCGTCGGCGAAATGTAGCTGCCGTCAGGCGCGCGCAGGCGCAGAAGCGCCTCGAAGCCGAGCAGGCGGGCGTCCTCGCCGCTGACCAGCGGCTGGTAGAAGAGCTCGAAGCCGTCCTTCTCGATCGCCTTTCGCAGCAGCGCTTCCACCTCGCGCTTGCGATGCGTCTCCTCGTCCATCCAGCTTTCGAAGAAGGCGAGCGCGTTGGCCTTGTCGCCCTTGTGGTGGTAGTGCGCGATCTCCGCGTGCTTGACGAGTTCGGAATGGGTCCGCCCGGCCTCGGGAACCAGGGCGCAGCCGATCGAGATCTGCGGGATGATCGTGTTGCCGCCGAGATCCACCGGCTCGCACACCGCCTCGGTGATCCGCCGGCTGAGGGACGACACATCCTCGCGCGAGACGACGCGGCGAAAGAGGATCGCGAAGTCGTCCGCGCCGATCCGCGCCAGGATGTCGTCGTCGCCAGTTGCCGAAGCCAGCCGGTTGGCAACGACGCGCAGGAGCTCGTCGCCGCAGGCCTGGCCATAATTGTCGTTGACCTCGGAGAGCTCGTCGAGGTCGATGTAGAGAAAGGCCATGCGCTCGCGCGTCGCGCGGATCGTCGACAGGATCTGGTCGGCTTCCTCCTGCATGCGGCGGCGATTGAGCAGGTGCGTCAGCGGGTCGTGATTGGCGAGGAAGAGGATCCGCTCGTCGGCCTCGGCGATCTTCCGCTTGCGCCGGATGTAGAGAAGAAACGGCGCGCCGGTCGCGATGAGCAGCACCAGCACCACCAGCATCGACGTGCGGGCGAGGGTGACCTGGTAGTGACGGCGTTCGGCGATCATGTTGGCGACGACCGACACATAGGCGACCGTGCGACCGTTGCGGATCAGCGGCTCGATGACGGAAGGATTGGCGCGGCCGTCGTCGTAGACGATCTGCCAGTCGCCGGGGGTCGCCAGCACCGACGGGCCCAGGCGGTCGCCCGAGCTGATGCCGCCCGGCCTGTCGCGCAGCAGCCATTCGTAGCGGTCGGAGCGCGAGCGGAACACTTCCTTCCCGTGCCGGTCGAAGATCGCGAAGCTGTCGATGCCCGCGAGATTGGCGACTTTGCGGACCGTCGCCTCTGCGTCCGGATCGCGCGCGATGCCGGTCAGGAAGGCGTCGAGCTGGCCGTCCGGCGTCAGGAGAAGGTGTGCGAAATTGCTGCCCCGGCTGCGCATCTCCGCCCGGACCAGATTGCCGACCGCGCTCTGTCCGAGGCCCAGCACCGTTGCGACGACGAAGCAGATCATCGCGGCGCCGCCGAGTAGCAGGGTCCAGTGCCGTTTGAGAAAAAGAAGGGCCATCGATCCTTCGCATCCAGAATCGCGGGCAGACTAGGCAAGAGAAGTAAATTTTTTGCCCAGCCTGTGTGCGACTACGATGGAGGCAGGTATCTGCCTTGTCGGACGCTCTGGCGTCGGATCTCCAAACCCGAACGACTTTCGCCACTTGTCAGCCGGCGGATTTCCCCTGAGTGCCCGACGGCGAGCGGTCGAGTTGTGAGATGACCTAAAGGAAAGCCCGCCGTGCCCGGGGGCAATCTGCCGGAAACCATGATCCGGGGTCGACGTAACCATGAAAACGATCGGGCGCGGCGTTCACAACTTCGGCAATTGACCGGCTGGTCCTCCGCCCTTAGTGTTTTTTCTGCGGCGAAAAAAAGTCAGAGTTGAGGCTGGAGCGTAAAATGAAAAGGTTCGCCTTGGCGATCGCCATGATCGCCGGAACTCTCGGGCTCGGCATCGGCAATGCCGAAGCGGGGCTGGTCGCGCGCGTCGATCTCTCGTCGCAGACCCTGACGGTGATCGAGGACGGCGAAGTCATGTACCGCTGGCCCGTTTCCACGGCGCGCCAGGGCTATGTCACGCCGACGGGCTCCTGGCATCCGAAGCGCCTGTATCGCATGTGGTACTCGCACAAGTACGAGATGTCGCCCATGCCTTATTCGGTCTTCTTCCTCGGCGGCTACGCGATCCACGGCACCGGCGAGATCAGGCATCTCGGCCGCCCGGCCTCGCACGGCTGCGTGCGGCTGCACCCGGCCAATGCGCGGATCTTCTATTCCCTGGTGAAGCAGGCCGGCCTGGAGAACACGCGGGTGATCGTCCAACGCTGATCCAGCGCCTGCCTCAGCAGGCAGCGGCTGGTGCGCCCGCAGAAGGGGCCTGAGAGGTCGGCCCCTTTGCCGAATAGAGGTGCGTACGCTTGGAACAGACGCGGGGACGTCTTCCGGCCCCGGAACAGGGATCGCGACCGCTCAAAACCGGATACGGCCGCACCAATGTGCGGCCGCATGCGGCGCGTCCGTGACCGCCGCCAGCGGCTCCTCATAGGCCGGTCAGCGCGGGGCCCGGCAGCGGGCGATGCGTCATTGATGCGGCCGGAGCACCCGTTCGCCGAGCGACGGCGCGCCGGAGGGCCGGGACACCGTCACCCTGACGGTGTGGCCGAGGCGGCCGACGCGGGTCGCATCGTCGACGGCGAACCGCATCGCCTCGACCCGCCGCGGGAACAGGCCGTGCGGCTCGTGGCAGAACGAGACGGCCCAGCGCTCGCCGGCCGGCTCCACGCGAAACAGCAGATCCCGAGAATGCATTTCGGTTCTCCCATCCGGCATGATTCAATGCGCCATCAGAATCGGGATTGGGCTGGATTTCAACAATTCGCGCGTGACGCCGCCGAAAATCGATTCACGAAAGCGCGACCGGCTGTAGGCGCCCGAGACGACGAGGTCGGCACCGACGGCGCCGGCCTCGTTGAGCAGGCCCGCGCCCGGATGGTGCCATTGCGGCACGTTGCGAATCTCGACCGCCACGCCGTGGCGGGCAAGATGCCGCGCCATGTCGGCCGCCGGCTGCAGATGCCGCTCCTCGTCGGCGACATCTTCGGCGACGGAGATCAGGTGGACCTCCTCGGCGCGCATGAGGAAGGGCAGGGCCGCGGCGACCGCGCGCGAGCATTCGCGCGTGTCGCGCCAGCCGATGGCGATCACCTTCGGCTCGCGCGGGCTCGGCGGCGCCTTCGGCACGATCAGCGTCGTGGCACCGGCGGCGAACAGGACGGCCTCGAGGATCTGATCCGAATGGTCGGGATCGGGCACCGGCTGAGCGACGACGAACAGATCCGAGGTGCGGGCGAGCCGCGCCGCCGCCAGCGACAGATCCGCAATCTGGCCGTCGACGCGGCGAAGCTCGTGGATCGGCTCGACGCGTTCGACCCGCTTCTTCAGTGCTTCCTCGAAGGCGTTGCCGGCCTTCTCCGCATTGTTCCAGATCTCGGCGACCAGCCAGTCGGAGCCCGGGCCGAGCGGCATGGAAACGCTGGGGACGACGTTGGCAAACAGGAAGTCCAGATGCGCGTCGAAGACGTTGGCGATGGTCTCGGCATAGGCGATCTTCGCCTCGTCCCGCCCGCTGCCGTCGAGATGGACGGCGATGTCGGCGATCGCGCGGGTGCGCCGCGCACCACCCGTTGCCGCTCCGGCGATGCCGGCTGCCGCGGCTTCGGGGGCTTGGCGCTGGAGTGTCTCTGACATCGGGCAGGTCCTTCGGCCGGTGTGGAAACCATTTGGTCACCATCACTGTGCCGGTTCTGCCTGCAGGATCATTGATCCTGATCAACCATGGCCTTGTGCCGGCGGGAGACCGCCGTTCCGGCCGGTCAGCGCGTGTTGCGCTTGCGCTTCGTCGCCCGCGACTTCGCGTTCCAGCGGTCGTGGAACCACATCCATTGTTCCGGATATTCGCGCACCCAGCCCTCGACGACGTCGTTGAGGCACTGGCAGCTCGCCGCGACATCGATCTCGCCGGCGGCGTTGCGCGGCAGGTCCAGCCGCTTCTGCAGTTCCAGCCGGTAGCGCCCGTTCGGCAGCCGGATCGAGCGGGCGGGATAGACTTCCGCGTCGAACTGGCGGGCGAGCTTCGGCAGGAGCGGGTTCGTCATGCAGGGCCGGCCGAAGAAGGTCGTCTCGACCCCTTTCTTGAACTTCTGGTCGACCAGCATGCCGACGGCGCCGCCGCGCTGCAGGATGCCGGCGAGCGTCCACGCCGCACCGGCCTTGGAGGGGACGAGGTGACCGCTCGCGGTGCGCCGGGCCGACTGCACCTCCTTGGCGATGTAGCGGTTGTTCGGCTGGCGGAAGAGGGCGGTGAACTCCAGGCCGAAGGCGGCGGCGCCGATCGGCAGGAGCTCGAAGCAACCGAGATGGCCGGTGAAGAAGATGAACGGCCCCTTCCGGTCGCGCAGCTCGACGAAGGTCTCGATCCCCTCGACCTCGACGCGGCCTTCGCCCGGCCGCTCCGGGTCGAAGTCGAAGAGGTCGTCGAGATAGACGAATTCGGCGGCGATCCGGCCCATCTGGCCCCAGTTCTCGCGCGCCGTCCGCTCCACCCAGGCGGCATCCTTCTCCGGGAATGCGTGAGCGAGATTGTCCTTGGCGAGGCGATGGCGATCGGTCAGCGGTCCGAGCAGCCGTGCCGCGCGGTCGGCCGCCGCCAGTCCGGCGCGGGCCGGCAGCCGGCGGACGAGCCGCAACAGGGCGAACAGCACCTGTGCGACGAGCCAGTCGTTCCAGCGCTGGGCCCGTAGTGCGAATTTGGCGACCTTCGGGTTCATGCGAGGATGGTGTCGCCGTCCCTGTCGAGCCGCAGGATGATCTTGCCGAAGACCTCGCGCGCTTCCATCCGCTTCAGGGCGAGGCCGATGCCGTCGAAGCCGATCTCGGTGTCGATCACCGGATGGACGAGCCCTCTCGCCATCTTCTGCATGGCGTCCGCCATGTTCTCCATGCGGCAGCCGAAGGAGCCGAGGAGCTTCAGCTGCTGCTGAAAGAGCTGCATCAGGTTGATTTGCGTGGAGACGCCCGATGTCGAGCCGCAGGTGACGAGCCGGCCGCCGCGCTTCAGGCAGAGCATGGAGCCCGCCCAGGTGTCCGCGCCGACATGCTCGAAGACGACGTCGACGCCCTTCTTCTTCGTCAGCTTCCGGGCGACGCCCTCGAAGCGATCGACGCGGTAGTTGATGACGTGATCGGCGCCGAGCGCCTTGGCGCGCTCGATCTTGTCGTCGGAGCCGACCGTGGTGATGACGGTCGCGCCGTGGCGCTTGGCGAGCTGGATCGCCGCCGAGCCGATGCCCGAGCCGCCGGCATGGATCAGGATGGTCTCGCCCGGCTCGAGCTTGGCGTTGTCGAACAGCATGTGCTCGACCGTGCCGAAGGTGACCGGCGCGAGCGCGGCGCCGACGGCGTCGCAGCCCGGCGGGGCCGGGACGAGCAGGCGCGCCGGCAGGTTGATCTTCTCCTGCGCGAAGCCGTCGAGATGGAAGCCGTGGACGCCCGAGACGTGTTCGCAGAGATTGTCGCGGCCCTCGCGGCAGGGCCGGCAGAGGCCGCAGGTCTGGGCGCCGTAGATCGAGACGAGCTGTCCGGGCAGCACGGAAGCGACGCCCGGGCCGATCGCCTCGACCACGCCGGCGGCTTCAGCGCCGACGGTCAGCGGCAGCTTGCGCTTGGCGAAGGCCATGCCGCGCCAGCCCCAGACGTCGATGTGGTTCAGCGCCACCGCCTTGATCGCGACGGTGACCATGCCGGCCTCCGGCGCCGGCGGGGGAGGGATGTCCACCGCCCGGAGATCGCGGTCGCCGAAGAGCTGCAATGCTCGCATGATCTGTCCCTAATGCGTGTCCGGCTCAGGCGCGCGGCTCGCGGCCGATGACGAGGCAGGCGTTCTGGCCGCCGAAGCCGAAGGAGTTCGACAGGACCGTGGCGATGTCGGCGGAGCGCGCCTCGTTCGGCACCACGTCGAGGTCGATGGCCGGATCCGGATGATGATGGTTGATCGTCGGCGGCAGGATGCCGTCGCGCAGCGACAGGACCGAGAAGGCGGCCTCGATCGCCCCGGCCGCCGTCAGCGTGTGGCCGATCATCGACTTGTTGGAGGAGATCGGCGTCGACTTGAGCGCTTCCCCGAACACCGCTCCGAGGCCTGTCGCCTCCATCCGGTCGTTCTCCGGCGTCGAGGTACCGTGGGCGTTGATGTAGTCGATGTCCTCCGGCCGCATGCCGGCGTCGGTGATGCCGGCCTTGATCGTCGCGATGATCGGCGAGCCGTCGGGCTTGGAACGGGTCCGATGGAAGTCGTCGGCGCGCTCGCCGCAGCCGTGGATGATGCCGAGGATCGTCGCCCCGCGCGCCTTGGCGGCTGCGAGCGGCTCCAGCACCAGCGCGCCGGCCCCCTCGGCCATGACGAAGCCGTCGCGGTCCTTGGAGAAGGGCTTGGAGGCCCTTTCCGGCACCTCGTTCTGCGTCGACAGGGCCGAGAGCAGCGAGAAACGGATCAGCGATTCCTGGGTGATCGAGCCGTCGGTGCCGATCGCCAGCGCGCGGTCAGTTTCGCCGCGGCGGATCGCCTCGACGCCGAGCTGGATGGCGCTGGCGCCGGACGCGCAGGCGGTCGACAGCGTGATCGGCAGGCCGCGCGTTCCGAGCTTGTCGGCGAGGAGTTCGGAGATGCGGCTGCACTGGGTGAGATGATAGATCGCGGGGTTCGGCCGGCGGCGGGCGATCTCGAGCAGCCGGTCATAGCCAGCCTCTTCGCGCTCGGCGCCGTCCAGCGCATCGAGTTCCAGCCGGTGCTGCCATTCCATCTCGACCGGCGGCGCGGCGAGGAACAGGGGCCCGCCGAAATCCGTCACCGGCAGGCCGGCCATCGCGACGGCTTCCGTGCCGGCGGCTTCCGCCATGGCATAGGACAGGCCCGTCGAGGTGGACGCTTCCGGCCCCATGAAGTCGACGCTGCCGGAGATGGTGGTCCTCAGGCCCTCGGTCGAGAAGCGCTCGATCCGGTGGATGCCGGAGCGGCCAGCCTTCAGCGCCGCCCAGTTGTCGTCGACCCCGCGCCCGAGCGAGGAGACGATGCCGAGGCCGGTGATGGCGATCACCGGCCGGCCCAGGAAATCGGTTCCGCTGTCACTCATCTGCGTGACCTTTCAAATCTCGTCAGCTGCGGCCGTCGATGGCCTCGATCAGGCACGCGCCTTCGGCATGCAGGTGACCGATGGCGGTGACGACCGCCTGACGCGGCGCCGCCCCGGCCGCCCGCTCCTCGCCGGGATCGAGGGCCGGCACCGCGAGCCCGCGCGCGAGCGCTCCCGCCGCGAGGGCGACGCCGGCCGGCATCTGCGTCTCGAAGGAATGGCCGAGGATCGTGCCATAGGCCCGAACCGGGCTGCCGGGAAGGTGGTCGTTCAGGACGCGCCGTTCAATATCGGCAAGAGGCGAAAGGCCGGTCGCGCCGGAGAACACCAGGGTTTCCTCCGCCGGTGCCGTCGGCTTCGGCAGCACGCCGGCGAAGCGACTGGCGGTGGCCTCCGCGTCGCGCCGGCCACGATCGCCCGAAGCGGCGACGAAACGCGCATAGGGCGTCGCGTGTCGCGCGGCGGCGTGCTCGGCCGCCTCCAGGATCAGGAAGGCGCCGACGCTGCCGACGGCGATGCCGTCATGCGGCGCACGGCGCGAGAAAACCGGGCGCCATTCGTCCTTCAGCAGCAGGCCGGCGAGGTCGAAATTGAGGATCAGGTCCTTGCGCTCCGCCGAGAAGGCGCTGCCGACGAGGCAGATCTCGCTCTGGCCGGCCGCGATCCGCGCCCGCGCCGAGGCGAGCGCCGAGATGCCGGCGGCTTCCTCGCCCATGAAGGTGCGCGACGAGCCGGTGACCTTGTGGACGATGGAGATGTTGCCGGCGAGGAGGTTGGAGAGCTGCGCCAGGAACAGGGTCGGCCTGAGCTCGCTCGACAGCGTCTCGTTGATCACCGCGTCGCGGTCGTTCGCGGACCGGGCGCGCTCCATGACCAGGGCGTCCACCGCCGCGTCGCGTTCGCCGCCGCCGGCCGCGACGATCATGTCGATCTTGCTGCGCACAGCTTCGTCGGCTGGGATGCCGGCATCCTCCAGCGCCAGCCCGGCGGCATAGGTGCCGAGCTTCTGCCAGGTCTCCATCTGCCGCTGGTCGCCCTTCTTGGGGATCTGCTTCGACCAGTCGAGCGGCGGCAGCGGGTGGACGAAATACGGCGCGTAGGCCTCCGTCTCGACATGCGGCTGCAGGCCGGGCCCGCGGGAAAGGCTGTCGAGATGGGCCGCGATCCCCTCACCGAGAGAGGACACCAGCCCGATCCCGGTGATCACGACGTCCCTGGCCCGCTCAGTCATCACAATCGTCCATCAGTCCCGCGCGCGCCCCGGCGGCGAGGCGCGCCGCATCGTTTGAGTCCGCCCGAAGGCGCCGTTGCCGCTCCGCCTTAGCCGGCGGCCTTGGCTGCGCGCAACTCGTCGATCTTGGCGCACAGGTTCTTCAGGACGAAGTATTCCTCGGTCGGAACCTCGCCGTCATTGACTTCCTGCGTCCATTTCTCGAGCGGGATCTTGATGCCGAATTCCTTGTCGATCGCGAAGACGATGTCGAGGAAGTCGAGCGAGTCGATCCCGAGATCGTCGATCGTGTGGCTCTCGGGTGTGATCTGGTCGCGGTCGATCTCGCTCGTCTCGGCGATGATGTCCGCGACCCGGTCGAAGGTAGAAGACAATGGGCTGTCCTTATATGTTTCGAATTCGTGAATCCGGCGCGAAGCTATAGGGACTCGAGCCGCAAAAGCAAAGCCGGAACGCCGGCCGCGAAATCTCGGCGGCAAGGTGTGACATTTCCGGTTTTGCGTGGGCAAGCCGCCCCGCTGTATCTGCCGTTCCGGACGAGCGCCAGCCATGCGCCGAGCAGGAGTGTTGGGGAGGCTGAAAGTTTGGCCCGCTAACTGGCGCGTTTTCCAACGATTGTCGAGGCAACGTCTTGGCAGAATGCGCGTTTGCACTGGACATCCGACCGGGAAACCTTCCCGGCCAATGCAGAACGAGCGGAAGCCATGAGCGCCACGTCAGAGCAGAGCCGCCATCTTTCTGTGACCAATCGGTTGATCCGTGCGGCCACGGCGCTCGGCCGCATCACCGCACAGGTCCACAAGCGCGAGCACGGACTGACGGTGCCGGAATTCGGCGTCCTGATGATTCTGGGCAGCGGCGACAAGGACGCCGCCTGCACCTCATCCTACATCGTCGAGGCGACGGCGATGGACAAGACCAAGGTGAGTCGGGCGGTTTCCTCGCTGGACCACCGGGGCTGGCTGATCCGCAACCGCGCCTCGGCCGACCGCCGCTTCGAACATCTCGCTTTGACCGAGGAAGGGCGGAAGGCCTTTGCCGACCTCGTGCCCAAGGTGCGGGCGGCGGAGCGCTCCATCCTCAAGCATCTCACCGAAGCCGAGCGCCAGGGACTGGAGGCGGGGCTCGACGGCCTCGACCGCGCCCTCGGCCACTGAGCGATCCGGATCCCGCAAGGCGCCGGGGGCGCTTCCTGCCCGGGAAGTTACCGGCGAGCGGTGCGGACGTTCCGAATAGACCGCTGCATCGGCGTTGCTGCGGCATGGTCTCGCTGAAAACGCGACGGGCCCCGCTGATGCGGAGCCCGTGCTGTCTCACGGCCTGGTAGCGCTGACGCGCTTACTTGCCGGGATTGGCGACCTCGGCGTACTTGCCGTTGTCCCACTTGTAGACGACGTAGCCGGGAAGGGTGACGTCGCCCTTCTTGTCGAAGGAGAGGTTGCCGATCACCGTGTTGAAGGTGCCGTTGTCGAGCGCCTTGACGACCGGGTCGAACTTCGTCGAGCCGGCCTTGTTGGCCGCCTGCGCCCAGGCCTGGATCGCGGCATAGGTGTAGAGGACGTAGCCCTCGGCCGTCTCGCCCTTCTTGTTCAGCTCGTCGACGACGGGCTTGGCCTCCGGGTTCTTGCGCGGGTCGGGCGAGAAGGTCATCAGCGTGCCCTGGCCGGCGTCGCCGGTGATCGCCCAGTACTCGTCGGTGACGAGCGCGTCGCCGGACATGATCTTGGTCTTCATGCCCTGCTCTTTCATCTGGCGCGCCATCAGGCCCGCCTCGGTGTGGTAGCCGCCGATGTAGAGCAGGTCGATGCCGGCCTGTTTGATCTTGGTGACGAGCGCCGTGTAGTCCTTCTCGCCGGCGGTGTAGGATTCCACCAGCGCCGGCTTGACGCCGAGCTTCTCGAGGTTCTTCTGCGTCTCGTCGGCAAGGCCCTTACCGTAGGCGGTCTTGTCGTTGATGATCGCGATCTTGGCGTTCGGGAAGTTCTTGGCGATGTACTCCGCCGCCACCTGGCCCTGCTGGTCGTCGCGGCCGCAGACGCGGAAGATGCCGGGGCCGGGGCGCTTGTCGGTGAAGTCGGGATTGGTCGAGGCCGGCGAGATCTGGACGATCTGCTCGTCGGCATAGACCTGGCTCGCCGGGATCGAGGAACCGGAGCAGAAGTGACCGGCGACGAAGGGCACGCCTTCCGACGCGAACTGGTTGGCGACCGCCACGGCCTGCTTCGGGTCGCAGGCGTCGTCGCCGACGGACAGCTTCAGCTTCTCGCCGTTGACACCGCCCTTGGCGTTGATGTCCTCGACCGCCTGCTGGGCGCCGACCTTCAGCTGCTGGCCGAAGCTCGCGTACTGGCCGGTCATCGGGCCGGCGACGCCGATCGTGATGTCCGCGAAGGCGGAGCCGGCGAAGATCAGGTTGAGCGCTGCGCCTGCGAGGAGTGCTTTCTTCATAGGAACCTTCCCTGTTTTTCTATGAGGCGACCAGGCGGTCACGGAACAGCCCCCAGCCGTTCCTGCCTGGCTGCGATTAAAGACCGGATCGGACGCGGTTGAAAGCCGGCCAGCCTAAATTTTCAACCATGGTTATGAAGCAGGCGGTCATGCGCCGCGCCGGTGCAGCGCACCATACTGCCGCGACATCTGCCGGCTCCGGACGAAGCTGCGGCCCGCCGCGGCGAAGGCGAACAGGATGATGTAGTCGACGATGCCGTGATGCAGCCCGACGCCGAAGGTCGACAGCGGCAGGAAGAACGAGCCGCTGAACAGCGCATAGTGGATGAACCGGACGCCGATCGTCAGGAGCAGCACGTAGAAGGCGAGAATGCCCCAGCCGCTCCAGGTGATGGCGGTCGAGCGCCCGATCATCCAGGCGCCGGCGCCGCCGAGGATGACGGTGACGAACAGGAATTCCGACAGCGAGACTTCCCAGATGAGGCCCTGCATCAGTGCGCCCCTCCTTCCAGATAGGCGCTGCGCACCTCTTCGCGGGCGAGCAGTTCGCGGCCGGTGCCCGACAGGGTGATGACGCCGTTGACCATGACATAGCCGCGATGGGCGAGACGCAGCGCATGGAAGGCGTTCTGCTCGACCAGGAAGACGGTCAGCCCCTCGTTGCGGTTCAACTCGCGGATCACCTCGAAGATCTGCTTGACGATCAGCGGCGCCAGCCCGAGCGAGGGCTCGTCGAGCAGCAGCAGCTTCGGCCGGCTCATCAGCGCCCGGCCGATCGCCAGCATCTGCTGCTCGCCGCCCGACAACGTGCCGCCGCGCTGGCCGCGCCGTTCCTTCAGCCGCGGAAACAGCTCGAAGACCTTGCGCAGGTCGTCGTCGAAATGCCGCTCGTCCTGCAGGATCGCCCCCATCTGGAGGTTCTCCATCACCGTCATGCGCGGGAAGACGCGCCGGCCCTCCGGCGACTGGGCGATGTCGCGCGACATGATGTCGTGGGTCGGCAGGTGGGTGATGTCGTCGCCGCGATAGACGATCTTGCCATCGCGGGCCTGCGGATTGCCGCAGATCGTCATCATCAGCGTCGACTTGCCGGCGCCGTTGGCACCGATCATCGTGACGATCTCGCCCTCGTAGACGTCGACGTCGACGCCCTTCAGCGCCTGGATCTTGCCGTAGAAGGTGTGGACGCCCCGGATCGAGAGGAGGGGCGCCTCGTCCCGTGCCGGTGCGGTCCTGGCTCCGGTTTCGCTCGCCGCGATCGCGCTCATGCCATGTCTCCCGAAGCGCCCGACGCCCGGACGTCTCTCCGAGCGGCCGCTTCCTCGGCGGCGAGGTTCTCCTCGACCGCATCCACTTCCTCGTCGTCGACGCCGAGATAGGCGGCGATGACCTTCGGATCGCTGCGCACGCGCTCCGCCGTGCCGTCCGCGATCTTCTTGCCGTAGTCGAGGACGACGATGTGGTCGGAGATTTCCATGACCACGCCCATGTCGTGCTCGATCAGGAGGATCGAGACGCCGTTCTGGTCGCGGATGTGCTTCAGAAGCGTGTTGAGTTCAGTCGACTCGCGCGGATTGAGCCCCGCAGCCGGCTCGTCGAGGCAGAGGAGCACCGGATCGGTGCACATCGCCCGGGCGATCTCCAGGCGGCGCTGGGCGCCGTAGGGCAGGTCCGAGGCCGGGTCGTCGGCCCGGTCGAGGAGGTCGGTCAGGCGCAGCCACTCCACCGCCTTGTCCTTGGCGGCGGTGGCGGCGCGGCGATAGCCGGGCAGGCCGATCAGCCCGCCGATGGTCATCCCCGAGGCGCGCATCAGCTTGTTGTGCTGGGCGACGAGGAGGTTCTCCAGGCAGGTCATGCCGCCGAACAGGCGGATGTTCTGGAAGGTGCGCGCGACGCCCGCGACCTCGGTGATCCGGAAGTCCGCCATGCGCTCCAGGAGGTAGACCGCGCCGTCCTCGGCCCGGTCGAACTGGCGGCCGCTCCTGGTCAGTGCCGCGACCCGCTCGTCGGTGACGCTCTCACCGCGGCGGAGCGCGATCCGCCCCTCGGTCGGCTTGTAGAAGCCGGTGACGCAGTTGAAGACGGTGGTCTTGCCGGCGCCGTTCGGCCCGATCAGCGCGGTGATGTCGCCGCGCCCGGCATTGAAGGACAGATCGTCGATCGCCACGAGGCCGCCGAATCGCATGGTCAGGCGCTCGACGGTGAGGACCGGGTCGTGCATCCAGCTCTGGGTCTCCTTGAGCATCAGTGTCCCTCGCCCTGGCTGACCAGATCAGCACCGATCTTCTTCTTTTCCTTGTAGATCGCCGATGGCGAGCGCGACGAGACAAGACCGCGCGGCTTCCAGACCATGATGCAGACCATGGCGAGGCCGAAGATCAGCATGCGGTACTGCGTCGGGTCGAAGCTGGCGCCGAAGACCGCGTGCAGGAAGCCGAGATTGCGCAGGAGCTCGATGCCGCCGATCATCACCACCGCCGCGATGGCGACGCCGAGCTGCGAGCCGAGACCGCCGAGGACGACGATGGCGAGGATGATCGCCGACTCGATGAAGGTGAAGCTCTCCGGCGAGATGAAGCCCTGGCGGGTGGCGAAGAAGGCGCCGGCGAAGCCGCCGAACATCGCGCCGGTGGCGAAGGCCGTCAGCTTGACGTTGACGGTGTTGATGCCGAGCGAACGGCAGGCGATCTCGTCCTCGCGCAGCGCCTCCCAGGCCCTGCCGACCGGCAGCTTGCGCATGCGCAGCGTGACGAAGTTGGTGAGCAGCGCCAGCGCCAGGATGATGTAGTAGAGGAAGACGAAGCGCTGCGTCGGATCGTAGTGGATGCCGAAATAGTCGGCGAAGGAGTTGTCGCCGCGGGTGAATTCGAGGCCGAACAGCGTCGGCTTCGGAATCCCGAGGACGCCGTTCGGGCCGCCGGTGAAGTCCGACCAGTTGAGCAGGACGACGCGGATGATCTCGCCGAAGGCCAGCGTCACGATGGCGAGGTAGTCGCCCCGCAGGCGCAGCACGGGGAAGCCGAGCATCACGCCCCAGGCCGCAGCGAACAGGCCCGCCATCGGCAGGCAGACCCAGAAGCCGAGATTGAAGTTCTGCGCCAGCAAAGCGAAGGAATAGGCGCCGACCGCGTAGAAGGCGACGTAGCCGAGATCGAGCAGGCCGGCGAGCCCGACGACGATGTTGAGCCCCCAGCCGAGCATCACATAGGTGAGGATCAGGATCGCGAGGTCGAGGAGGTAGCGGTTCTGGCTCGGCAGGAAGCTCGCGAGCAGGAACGGCAGGGCGAGCGCCAGGCACAGGAACACCACGGCGACGATCTTGCCGACCGGCAGGCGGCTCGGCCCGGCCTGCGTGCGCTTGAACCAGCCGGTGACCGGCCGCTCGGCCTTGAAGATGAAGAAGGAGAGCAGGAAGCGGCCGACGAAGGCGATGCCGACCCAGATCACCCAGAGCCAGGGTCGGGTCGTCAGGTCGAGCCCGCCGACGCCGATATCGGTCTTGACGGCGAAGAAGAACACGGTGATCGCGGCGATCAGCGCGGCGGTGATGCCCGCTTCCTTCAGCGAGGCGACGAGGCGGCTGTCGGTGACGGGCTCCGGCGCGAAGGGCGGCTCGCCGCGCATGGCGGCGCGGCGCTCCTCGGACTCCCGCTCGGCGCCCTCCGGGCGGTTGATGGAGGCTGCGGTGGTCTCGGAGGCCATCGTCTCAGACCTTCTCGACTTCGGGACGGCCGAGCAGGCCGGAGGGCATGAAGATCAGGACGATGGCGAGGATCGAGAAGGCCGCGACGTCCTTGTATTCCACGGTGAAATAGCCGGACCAGAAGGTCTCGATCAGGCCGATCGCCAGGCCGCCGAGCATCGCGCCGGGGAGCGATCCGATGCCGCCGAGCACCGCCGCGGTGAAGGCTTTCACGCCGGCGATGAAGCCGATGTAGAAGTCGATGACGCCGTAATAGAGCAGGTACATCATGCCGGCGACGGCCGCGAGCGAGGCGCCCATGACGAAGGTCAGCGAGATCGTCCGGTCGACGTTGACGCCGAGGAGCGAGGCCATCTTGCGGTCCTGCTCGCAGGCCCGCTGCTGGCGCCCGAGCGAGGTGCGCGAGATGATCAGCGAGAAGGCGGTCATCAGGACGATGGTCATCGCGATGATGATGATCTGCATGTAGGACAGGTTCACCACGATGCCGTTCGGCGAGTTCATCAGCGTGATGCCGCCCTGGATCTGCGGCGGCAGCGGCTTGACGCGCGCCCCTTGGGTCACCTGGACGAAGTTCTGCAGGAAGATCGACATGCCGATCGCGGTGATCAGCGGCGCCAGGCGGAAGGAGCCGCGCAGCGGCCGGTAGGCGACGCGCTCGATCGTCCAGCCCCACATGGCGGTGAAGATCATCGCGACGATGACCATCAGCAACAGGACGATCGGCAGGAAGGCCACCCCGAGCGCGGCGAGCACCAGGAACACCGTCAGGGAGATGAACGCGCCGATCATGAAGATCTCGCCATGGGCGAAATTGATCATGCCGATGATGCCGTAGACCATCGTATAGCCGATGGCGATCAGACCGTAGATCGACCCGAGGGTGATCCCGTTGATCAGCTGCTGAACGAAATATTCCATGAACCGCCCGTGTTCCGGTGCTTGTTTGATGGCCTCGATGGGGCTGGAACGGCGGATCTGTCAGGAACGCCACCCCATGAGGCATGGTGATTTCCATAGCAGTGTGACCCGTGCAAGTTAATCCCGCAAGCTCCGATCGCTCGTCCACAACCCGGTGGCGGGCGAGCGGGGGCTGGTGACGGGCGGTTTCCAGCGGCAATCGGGGTTATCAGGAGTGGCCTCGGACGGCGCGGTCGCGCAGAGGCCGGAGCGGCGGCGGATGCGGCTTGCGGGGCGCTGCGCCGGCCGATAGGCTTCCTTCGCCGGCGAACTTCGGGAGACTGCGCCGGTGCGGGAGGAGGATGTGGAGGCGATCGAGCCGTCCGAGACGCGCCAGCATGCCTGCGGCATCCGCACCGCCGTCTACCGGGGCGCGGAGACGCGCGGGCTCTGCGATTTTGCCGCACGTCTGGCCGGGGAGGAGGACTTCTCCCTCGCCCTGATCTTCTACGATCCGACCTTTGACGGGACGGACCTTGCCCGGGAACTGCAGCGCAACCTGCCCGTCCCGACGCAGATTTGCTGTTCGACCGCCGGTGCCATCGGCCCGTTCGGCTATCTCGACGGCGGCGCCGTGCTCATGCTGTTTCCAGCCGCGTCGTTCGAGGCGTTGGCCGCCGTCGTGCCGGACCTTGCGGTGGGCGGCTTTCGCGAGAGCGCCGAGATCGCCGAGGGGCTGCGCCAGCGCTTCGATGGCCTCACCGCCGGTCAGGAGGACGGCGCTCCCCTGGCGCTGACTTTCATCGACGGGCTGTCGATGCATGAGGAGATGGTGGTGGCGGCCTTCGAGTCGGTGCTGCCGGACATCCCGCTCGTCGGCGGCTCCGCCGGCGATCGCCTCGACTTCGGCGTCACCCGCGTCTCGCTCGACGGCCAAAGCTACGACCACGGCGCGGTGATCTGCCTGATCTGGTCGAAGGTGCCCTTCCGCATCTTCAAATCCGACCACTACCGGCCGACGCAGACGCGGCTGGTGGTCACCGAGTCCGATGCCGACAGGCGCCTCGTCGTCGGCCTCAACGGCGCCCCGGCCGCGCGGGAATACGCCACGGTGCTCGGGCTCGACCCGATGGGGCTCGACCGGTTCAGCTTCGCCTCCTATCCCGTCGTGGTCCGGATCGGCGGCGAGCATTACTGCCGCTCGATCCGCCGGATGGAGAAGGACGGGCTCTCCTTCTTCTGCGCGGTGGAGACCGGCGTCGTCCTGACGCTCGCCGAATCGCGCGACATGGCCGAATCGATGCGCGATGCGCTGGCAGAGGTGGCGGAGGATCTCGGCGGCGTCGATCTCGTCGTCGGCTTTGACTGCGTGCTGCGGCGGGTGGAGGCCGAGGAGCGCCAGCTCGGCCGGCAGGTCGCGGCGGTGTTCTCCGACTACAAGGTCTTCGGCTTCACGACCTATGGCGAGCAGTACCGCGCCATGCATCTCAACCAGACCTTCACCGGCGTCGCCTTCGGCGCGCCGGCGGCGTTGAAGGTCGCGGCCGAATGAACCGCATCGTCCTTGGCACGCTCGGCGCGATCGGCGAAACCGAGACGCCCGACCGGGGGCCGGACGAGGTGCGCCGGCTGGAACTCGTCAATGCCGCGCTGATGCGCCGCATCGAGCAGGTCACCGACAGCCAGGCCCAGGCCTATTCGCTGTTCCAGACGGCCATCGACCTCGAATCGCAGGTGCGCCGCCGGACCGCCGAGCTCAGCCAGGCGCTCGCCCGCGTCGAGCAGACCAACCGCGAGAATCTCACCGCCCGCGAGGTCGCCGACCTCGCCAACCGGTCCAAGACCAAGTTCCTCGCGGCCGCCGGCCACGACATCCTGCAGCCGCTGAACGCGGCGCGCCTGTCGCTCTCGGCGCTAACGGCCTCCGGCGTGTCGGACGAGGGGCTGCGCTACGCCGCGAGCATCGACCGGTCGCTCGAAACGATGGAGGACCTGATCACCAGCGTCCTCGACATCGCCCGGCTCGACGCCGGGGCGCTGGAGCCGGAGATCGGCGAGATCGACCTTCGCGCTCTGATCGCCAGCCTCGTCGCGGAATTTTCGCCGGTGGCCGAGGGCAAGGGGCTGACGATGCGCATCGCCGGCCCGCCGCTGACGGCGCTCAGCGACGCTGCGCTGCTGCGGCGTCTCGTCGCCAACCTGATCTCCAACGCCATCCGCTACACGCGTGACGGCGGCGTGCTGATCGGGCTTCGCCGCCGCGGCGACCTCGTCCGGCTCGACGTCTGCGACACCGGCATCGGGATCGCGCCAGACCAGTACGAGCTGATCTTCCAGGAATTCCATCGGGGGAAGGTCGCGGGCGAGGATCCGCGTGCCGCGACCGGCACCGGCCTCGGCCTCGGCCTGTCGATCGTGCGCCGCATCGCCGAGGCGCTCGGGCATCGCCTGTCATTCCGTTCGGTGGAGGGGCGCGGCACGATCTTCTCGCTGCTGCTGCCGCTGGTCGCCGAGCCGGTACGCATCGAGGGCGCCCGCCGGAGCGAGTTCCGGCCGTCCGGTTTCGGCCTGGCTCTGGCGAAGGTGCTGGTGATCGAGAACGACCAGAGCGTGATGGACGCGACGCTGTCGCTGCTCGAGCGCTGGTCCTGCACCGTGCGGGCGGCGAGCGGGATGCGCGACGCGCTGCCGCTCCTGTCCCAGGAGCGCTTCCATCCCGACGTGATCCTCGCCGACTACCGGCTCGACAACGGCCAGATCGGCCTCGATGTGGTCGAGGCGGTGCGGGCGATGGCGGGCTGGGCGGTCCCGGCGATCGTGATGACCGCGGACTATTCGCCGGAGACCCGGGCTGCCGTCGAGCGGGCGGGGTGCGAACTGCTCCTGAAGCCGGTCAAGCCGGCGGAGCTGAGGGCGCTGCTGGCCCATATGGCGGCATGACCGTCGGCCCATCGGGATCGTGCTCCCGCCGATGAGACTTTGCCGGCTCGCTGCCCGGCGCGTCTGCTGCGCTCAGTGCGGCGGGGGCAGGGACGCCGTCGCGGAGGCCGGCGCCGCCGCGGCGAGCTTGTCGAAGTCGAGCTTCGCCACCTCGATCACCGCCTGGGTGCGGCTGAAGACGTTGAGCTTGCGCAGGATCTCCGAGACGTGCGCCTTCACCGTCGTCTCGCCGACACCCAGTTCATAGGCGATCTGCTTGTTGAGAAGGCCCTGGCGGATCATCGACAGGACGCGCAGCTGCTGCGGCGTCAGGCTCGCGATGCGTGCCGGCAGGTCGCCGGGACCCGCCGGCCGCTCCGGCTCGGCGGCGATCAGCCCCGGCTGGACGTAGACCGAGCCGGCCAGCACCTCGGTGATCGCGGTCGAGAGATCCAGCTTCCTCGCCGACTTGGAGACGAAGCCCGCGACGCCGTAGGCCAGCACTTGGCGCACGATCTTCGGCTCGTCGAGCGCCGAGACGACGAGGATCGGCAGCCGCGGGAAGCGGCCCCGCAGCTCCAGCAGGCCCTCGAACCCGGCGGTGCCCGGCATCGTCAGGTCGAGAAGCGCGAGGTCGAAGGAGCGCGTCGCGGCAGCGAGGACTTCGATCGCTGCCTCGATCGTGCCGGCCTCGGCGATCTCGGCTTCCGGGTCGGCGAGCGCAACGGCGCTGCGCAACGCCTCGCGGAACAGCGGATGGTCGTCGACGATGAGGAAGCGGTTCATCCTGGCACTCCGCATGGCCACGGCGTCAAGCCGTCGCGCCGGGCCTGTTCAGCCGAGAGGTTAGGAGTGCGGTCCGGGCCGGGCAAGCGGTTCTTTGGGCGAAGCGGCAGGCGTCCCGGCGTCCGCATCGCCCGCGCCGAGATCGGGATCGGCGGCGCCATGGCTCTCCAGCCACTTCGCCAGCAGCCACCAGCCGAACGCCCAGGCGCCGCCGGCCGTCCAGCCGGCGAGGACGTCGCTCGGCCAGTGGACGCCGAGATAGACCCGGCTGATCCCGACGAGCACGGTCAGGAGGCAGGCGCAGACGATGAGATAGGCTCGCACGCGCCGGCGCGGCTCGACGCGGGCGGTCAGCGTCGCCAGCGTCAGGTAGACGATGGCCGACATCATCGAATGGCCGCTCGGAAAGCTCGCCGTATAGACGTAGGAGCCGTGCGGCACGAGGTCGGGGCGCGGCCGGTCGAACCCCATCTTCAGGAGCCGGTCCATCAGGAAGCCGGAGCCGATCGCCGCCAGCACCAGCCACATCGAGCGGCGCTTGCCGGCGAAGAGGAGATAGAGCGAGACGAAGACGGTGATCATGATCATCACGCCGGTCCCGCCGAGCGCCGTCATGTCGCGGCCAAGTTCCTCCAGCCAGGGCGGCCCGAACGGATCGGACGGGTCGGCCGGATTGCGGAAGGCGAGCAGGATCGTCGTGTCGAAGGCCTTGGTGTCGCCCTCCACGACCTCGCCCGCGAGCGCCACGAAGGCCCAGACCGCGGCCGCGGTGATGAGGGCGACAACGAGCGTGGTGATCTCGATGCGCCCGGTGATCCAGGTCCAGACGAGCCTCAGCCTTGCCATCGTCACGCGCGTCCTTGCTTTGTTTTCCCGCCGCCCATCGCCCGAAGATCGACGGGTGGCCCTCCGCT
Organism: Jiella sp. M17.18; assembly: GCF_041027365.1. Classification (NCBI taxonomy): domain Bacteria; kingdom Pseudomonadati; phylum Pseudomonadota; class Alphaproteobacteria; order Hyphomicrobiales; family Aurantimonadaceae; genus Jiella; species Jiella sp. M17.18. Next base: position 242,915 of record NZ_JBFTEH010000001.1, read on the forward strand.
TTCAGTGCTCGCGCCTCCGGCCCGGCAGGGCGCGAAAATCTCGCGTGTGGGTAGACGCCGGACGATCCGCCCGCAAGGCGAGGCCGGTCGCATCGGCGTGATCGGTCGGCGCCCAACCTGCACGACCGCTGTGGAGAGCATCGTGCGGATCTGCGTCGAGCAGACGCCGGTCCGCAGTCAGGCCGGCGGCAGGGACAGGAGCGCCCGCGCCTCCGCGACGTTCGCCGGATGCCTTCCGTAGCGAGCACAGAGCGAAGCGGCGCGTTCGACTAGGGCGGCGTTGGACGGGGCGAGGGTCTCCCGGTCGAGGCGGACATTGTCCTCCAGCCCCGTGCGGACATGGCCGCCGAGCTCGAGGCTCCATTCGTTCAGGGTGATCTGGTGCCGGCCGATGCCGGCGCCGGTCCAGGTCGCGTCGGGAGCGAGCCGCCTCAGCGTGGCGGCGAAGAATTCGAAGCTCTCGCGGTCGACCGGCATGGCGTTCTTCACGCCCATGACGAACTGGACGTGCAGCGGACCGCGGATCAGGCCGCGCTGCTGCAGCGCCACCGCCTGGAAGATCATCGACAGGTCGAACGCCTCGATCTCCGGCTTCACGCCATGGCGCAGCATCTCGTCCGCCAGCCATTCCACGAGGTCCGGCGGGTTGTCGTAGACCCGGGTCGGGAAGTTGCACGAACCGGTGGCGAGCGAAGCCATGTCCGGCTTCAGCTGGAGCATGCCGCCGCGCGCCATGCCGGCGCCGGAGCGCCCGCCGGTCGAGAACTGCACGATCATGCCCGGGCAGTGCCGGCGGATGCCCTCCATCAGCCGCTGGAACCGCTCGGGATCGGAGGAGGGCGTTCCGTCGTCGCCCCGCACATGGCAGTGGACGAGGCTGGCGCCGGCCTCGAAGGCTTCCTGCGTCGATTCGACCTGTTCGGCGATGCTGATCGGCACGGCCGGATTGTTCGCCTTGGTGGGCAGCGAGCCGGTGATGGCGACGGTGATGATGGCGGGCGTGGTCATGCCCGTTATCTGACCGCCGAACGCCGCAAGTCGAGAGCAGGAGCCGCGTTCCGCGCCGCCGTCAGATGCGGCCGCCCGAGAAGAGGCCTGCGGCCAAGCCGAGGAACACCCGCACGCGCGGCGAAAGACGCCGATCGGGCGCGCGAGTGGCGGGCCGGCGCCGGCACGTCCATTCGACAGGGCAGGGGCGGCTTTGCGGCCGCCCCTTGCTTTATCGGGCTCAGTAGCCCCAGACGTCGTGGGCGACGGACACGCAGCGCTCGAGCTTGCGCCACTGGTCGTCCTCGGTGAGGTCGTTGCCGTGCGCCGTCGAGGAGAAGCCGCACTGGTGCGAGAGGGCGCACTGGTCGAGATCGACGAACTTCGACGCCTCGTCGATCCGCTTCTTCACGAGGTCGGCCGGCTCGACCTCGCGCGACTTCGACGACATCAGGCCGAGCACCACCGTCTTGCCCTTCGGCATGTGGCGGAGCGGGGCGAAGTCGCCGGAGCGCTCGTCGTCGTATTCGAGGAAGAAGCCGTCGATCGCCATCTCGTTGAACAGGATCTCGGCGACCGGCTCGTAGCCGCCCTGCGCCACCCATGCGCTCTTGAAGTTGCCGCGGCACAGGTGCACCGAGATCACCATGTCGGACGGGCGGTCCTTGATCGCGTCATTGACGAGGCGGCAGTAGAGATGCGTCAGCATGTCCGGATCGTCGCCGCGCTTGGCGGTCTCGGCGCGGATCGCCGGGTCGCAGAGATAGGCGAGGTTGGTGTCGTCGAGCTGCAGGTAGCGCAGGCCGCGGTCGGCGAGATCCTTGATCTCCTCGCGATAGGCGGCGGTCAGGTCGTCATAGAAATCTTCGAGGTCGGGATAGGCGGTCTCGGAAATGATCTGGCGGCCGCCGCGGAAGTGCAGCATCGAGGGCGCGGGGATCGAGACCTTCGGCGTCTGCGTCACCACCGACTTCAGAAAGTCGTAGTCGGCGCCCTGGATCGGCATCGAATGCTTCAGCTTGTCGCGCACGTGCATCGTCGGCGGCGCGAAGCCGACCTCTTCGCCGCTGTCCTTGCGGAAATGCGTCTTGAACTCGCCATAGGTGACCTCGACGCCGTCGAGCTTCTCCAGGAAGTCGACATGGAAGAAGGTGCGGCGGAACTCGCCGTCGGTGATGCCCTTCAGCCCGACCGATTCCTGCTTCTTGACGACCTCGCGGATGCATTCGTCTTCGATCGTGCGCAGCTCGGCCGCTTGCAGCTTGCCGTCGGCGAACTTGGCGCGGGCTTCCTGCAGGCGCTGGGGCCGGAGGAAGCTGCCGACATGGTCGGCCTTGAACGGAGGTGTGGTCATGACATTGCCCTGTCGTTTCCTCTCGCCGGCGAGCCGGATGCAGCCGGTCTGCCGGCATCTGAGGAAGGCGGGCGAATTTGTCAAAGGCTTCGCGACGCCCCGCACCGGTGCGGCAGGGCAGAACCCCAAATTATGAGCGCCAGGTTATTCCTCGACGCGAATCCTCATGATCGCGTCGCTGCCGAGGCGGGGCCGGCGGGGGCGCCCTCGGAGCGTCAGCGCGCCTGGGCGGGTGCCGGCGGCGCGAAGGCTTCCTTGAGCTTCTTCGACAGGTCCTTGAACGGCTTGTCGGCGACCGGATCGCCCGGATGCTGGATCAGGTAGTCGTAGATGTGCGGCACGAGGTCGACCGCCTGGTCGAGCACCTGGTCCGAGCCCCTGTTGTAGCCGCCGAGGAGGCGCAGGTCGCGCGTGTCCTCGAAGCGCGCGATCATCGAGCGCAGCCGGGTGACGAGCTCGCGCTCCTGCGCGCTCCAGGCGCGGTCGGCGAGGCGCGAGATCGACTTCAGGACGTCGATGGCCGGAAAGCGGCCCTGTTCGGCGATGGCGCGGTCGAGGACGATGTGGCCGTCGAGCGTGCCGCGGATGGCGTCGGCGATCGGGTCGTTATGGTCGTCGCCGTCGACGAGGACGGAGAAGACGCCGGTGATCGTGCCGGAGCCGTCAAAGCCCGGGCCGGCGCGCTCCAGGAGCTGCGGCAGTTCGGAGAAGACGCTCGGCGGATAGCCTCGGGCGACCGGCGGCTCACCGGCGGCGAGCGCGACGTCGCGCGCGGCGTGGGCGAGGCGGGTGACGCTGTCGACGATCAGGAGGACGTTCTCGCCCTGGTCGCGGAACCACTCGGCGACGGCGGTGGCGGTGCGCGGCGCGAGCCGGCGCATCATCGGGCTCTCATCGCCGGTCGCGACGACCGTGACGAGCTTGGAGAGGTCGCCGCCCATCGTCTCTTCGAGGAATTCGCGCACCTCGCGGCCGCGCTCGCCGACCAGCGCCACGACCACCGTGTCGAAGCCCTGCGCCCGCGACAGCATGCCCATCAGCGTGGACTTGCCGACGCCCGAGCCCGCGAAGACGCCGATGCGCTGACCCTTGATCAGTGGCGTGAAGATGTCGATGGCGCGAATGCCGGTGGGAACCGGCTTGCCGACACGACCGCGTTTCAGGGCGGGTGGCGGCGCCGAGTCGGCGAAGCGCTCCTCGAGGCCGGCTTCCAGCGGACCGAGGCCGTCATAGGGGCGGCCGAAGGCGTCGACGACGCGGCCCTTCCAGGCATGCGACGGCGCCACGGTGAACGGGCCGATGCGCCGCGCCGCAGCCTTGACGCCGAGCGTCGAGCGGGTGCCGAACGGCTTCACCGTCAAAGCGTCGGCCTCGATCCGCACCACCTCGCCGATCTCGTCGCCGTTCTCGCCGGGGCAGGCGATGCAGTCGCCGAGCCGCACGAAGGGCGACAGGCCCGCCACGCGGAAGGCCTGCGGCGAGACGTCGACGATGCGCCCCGAGATGGAGATGCAGGCGGCGTCGAGCGGGGAGGCGTCGAAGATGCGGGTCTGGGCTGTCACGATGTGCTTCCGAGTGTCTGGATGGCGTCGGAGAGGCTGTGCTCGTTGGTCTGGACGAGATTGGCGGCGCTGTCGAAGGCACGCTGCAGCTCGATCAGCCGGGTCATTTCGAGAATCGGATTGACGTTCGAGCCTTCGACATACCCCTGGATGACGCCGTTCTGGGAGAAGTCGAGCACCGCCTGGGCCGGCTTGTCGGGAACGACGCCGGAGGTGTCGGCGCGGCTGAGCTTGGCGCCTTCCGGCATGGCGAACAGGCCGACGGCGCCGATCTGCTGGCCCTTCTGGGTGATCATGCCGTCCCGCGCGATGATCAGCGGGCCGCCGTTCGGATCGACCTGCAGCGGCGCGCCGCCGACATCGAGCAGCGGATGGCCGGTGAGCGTCTCGATCCCGCCGCTCTGGTTGATGCGCATGCGGCCGTCGCGGGTGTAGGCGGTCTGGCCGTTGGCGCCCCGGTAGGCGAAGAAGCCGTCGCCGGTGACCGCCATGTCGAGCGGGTTGCCGGTCTGCGTCATCTCGCCGACCGCGGTGGAGATGTAGGTGTCGCCCTCGGAGGCGAGGCTGGTCGGATCACCGCCGCCCGCGGCCTGCTTGATCAGTTCATCGAACTTCACTTCCTCGGCGCGAAAGCCCGCGGTCCTGGCGTTGGCGAGGTTGTTGGCGAGGGTGTCGAGGCGCCTTTCGACGGCGAGCTGGGCCGAAAGTGCCGGGGCGAGCGATGCGTCCATGTCAGTAGGTCGTCCGATCGGTCTGCAGCGTCAGAAGAGGGCGGCGGCCAAAGCGCCTGCGGGAGACGAAGCCGGCGTCCGCTCCCTCCCGCCGCGCACGCTGCCGGCATCTCGGCTGACGGGCGAAGGGGGCATGACGGCGTTCATTTCGGCCAGGCTCCGGCACGGCGATTATCGGGCCGGACAATCGCCGTAGAGGCTTGTCTCAGCCTGTCCCGCAAGCTCCGCATCCATTTCGTCCCGCTATGGCGGCCGAGGACAAGGCTCGCACAAGCGGCGCTTCCTAGGGCAGTTGCATAACTTTCGCGTTGGGGATCGGCATGAGCGTTCTTATCGGGCTCGTCGTCACACTGGCCTGCCTGCTCGGCGGCTTCATCGGGATGGGCGGACATCTGTCGGTCCTGGTCCAGCCGTTCGAATACATCGTCATCCTCGGGTCCTCGATCGGCACCTTCATCGTCGGCAATTCGATGAAGACGATCAAGGACACCGGCAAGGGGATGATGGAGGCTTTCAAGAACAAGATCCCCAAGCAGAAGGACTATCTCGAGGTCCTCGGCCTGCTGCATTCGCTGATGCGCGAGATGCGCTCGAAGTCGCGCTCGGAGGTCGAGGCGCATATCGACGACCCCAAGGAGTCGACGATCTTTCAGGCCTATCCCAACATCCTGAAGAACACCTCGATGCTCCACTTCATCTGCGACTATTGCCGACTGATCATCATCGGCAACGCCCGGCCGCACGAGATCGAGGCGCTGATGGAAGAGGAGATCCAGACGATCAAGCACGACGCGCTGAAGCCGAAGATGGCCATGCAGGACATGGCGGACGGTCTTCCCGCGCTGGGCATCGTCGCTGCGGTTCTCGGCGTCATCCATACGATGGGCGCCCTCGACCAGTCGCCGGCGGTGCTCGGCGAAATGATCGGCGCGGCGCTGGTCGGCACCTTCGCCGGCGTGTTCTTCGCCTACGGCCTGGTCGGCCCGATTTCCAACAAGATCAAATACTGCCGCGACAAGCAGTGCCGCGTCTACATCATCGTGAAGTCCACCCTCATCGCCTACATGAACGGCGCGATGCCGCAGGTGGCGCTGGAATACGGCCGCAAGACGATCTCGGCGCATGACCGTCCGAGCATCGACCAGGTCGAGAGCGAGACGATCGGCGGTGGCGCGGGTGCGTAAGGTCAGACGATGAGCGACACCGCACTCGCCTCCGATCCGGTGGATATCGGCGCACGGCTGAAGAGCGCCGCCGAGATCGAGCCGAAGCGCCTGCCGCGCCTGACCCGCATGGGCGAGGAGTGGGCCGAGGCGCTGGCGACCGGCGTCACCCGGCTCGCCGTCGCCGCGCCCGAAGTCGAATTTCTGGAATGCGATGTCGAGGACGCGCCGGATCTCGGGGACGCCGCCATCAAGGCGTCGCTCCTGGCGGTGATCGACTCGCGCCGCTTCGACCAGCCGGGCTATGTGCTGTTGCAGCGCACCGCGATCGAGGCCCTGGTCGCCGCGTTCTTCGGCGCCGAGCCTTCGGCCGATCTTGCCGCTTCGCGCGAGCCGACGGCGCTCGACAAGCGGCTCCTGACGCTGCTCCTGCAGACGCTCGCCCAGACCGCCGGGCCGGTCTTCGCGCCGCTGGTCGAGCTCGACGTCACCGTCGGCGGCTTCGTCGCGCCCGACGGTCTGGCCGAAGAACTCGGCGAGAACCCCGGGCGCTTCCTGCAGTTTCGCTTCACGCTGAGCGTGTCCGGCCTGGAGACGCCGATCATCGTCGCCCTGCCGGTCAGCTTCTTCGCGCCGCATCGCCGGCTCCTGAGCGACATCCCGCAGGTCCAGAAGGTCGACCCGGACGAGACCTGGTCGAAGGGGATCGAGGCGAGCTTTGCCCGCAGCGACCTTCGGATCGAGGCGGTGCTGTGCAAGAAGAAGATCCTGCTCTCGGAGGTCGCGGGCTTCCGCGTCGGCGCGACCGTGCCGCTCGACGTCGCCCTCACCAGCCTGATCCCGCTCGAATGCGAGGATCGGCCGCTGTTCAGGGCGCAGGTCGGCCGTTCGCGCGATTCCTACGTCGTGCGGATCGAGGAACGGGTCGATCCCGCCCAGGAGTTTTTCGATGGAATCCTATCTGATTGATCTCGCCCTGATGGCGGCCCTGGTGGTCACCGCCTTGCGCAGCGGCCGCATGTATCGCGAGTTGAAGGCCCTGCGCGAGGCGGAAGGCGGTCTCGGGGCGGCGCTGCTCGAATCGGAGCAGGCGCTCAACCGCGCCGCCGAAGCCGTCGTGGCGCTCAAATACGAGGGCGTTGCGACCGTCCGGTCGCTGGAGGCGCAGATCGCCGCCGCCCGCGCCGCGACCGAAGAGCTGGAAATGCTGGTCGCACGGGCGGAATGGCATGTCTCGGGCCAGCCGGATGCCGCGTCGACGGCCTCGGACATCGGCGGGATGCGGGCGGCGGGCGACGCCGGCAGGCTTCGCGCCAGTCTGGTCGGCTAAGCCCGGAAGGGGGCGCGACGCGGCGGTGACAAGCCGGCGACGGAGCGCCGATCCGGTCGATGATCGACCGCAGTTTTGGGGATGACTTCCACATGAACGACCTGGACCTTGATCTGGACGAAACCGAGAACGAGGACGAGGAGGAGACCGGCTTCGGCGCGGCTCCCGGATTCTCCCTCGGCGGCGAGGACGAGGACGAGGAGGACGGGTCCGAGGTCGAGGAAGCCGAGGAGGCCGCCTCCGACCATGTGGACATCAACCTCGTCATGGATGTCCCGGTCACCATGCAGGTGGTGCTCGGCTCGACGACGATGACGGTCGCCAATCTTCTGAAGCTCGGGCGCGGCGCCGTGGTCAAGCTCGACACCAAGGTCGGCGATCCCGTCGACGTGGTGGTGAACGGCCGGGTGGTCGCGCGCGGCGAGATCGTGGTGATCGACAAGGAGGAGCAGCGCTTCGGCGTCACCCTGACCGAGATCGCCAAGCCGGGCTCGCGGCTGCAGTCGCGCCATCAGCGGGCCGCTTAAGACCTCATGTCTATCGTCGCCGCCTATCACGACGACGGCTCCGGCCTGCCGCAGAGCGGCAGCGCCCGGGCGGCGATCCTGCTCCTCGCCCTGGGGTCGTCGGGCGCCGCGCGTCTGCTGAAGCACCTCTCGCCGAGCGAGATCCGGATCCTGAAGGAGAGCGCGGCCGGCCTGCCGCCGATCGCGCCCGAGCAGATCGACGAACTCGTCGACGACTTCCACGAATCCTTCAAGAAGGGCCCTGGTCTCGACGGTCCGGCCCGGCAGATGTCCGAGCTCCTCCAGAGCGCGCTGACGCCGGAGGAGTACCGGTCGCTGTTTCCCCAGGCCGCGCTCGAGCGGGACTTGGAGAACGACAGCCAGATCGACGTCTGGGACGCGATCGGCCGGCTGGAAGGGCCGGCGATCGCCGCCAAGCTCACCGGGGAGCATCCCCATCTCGTGGCGATCGTCCTGTCCAAGGTCACGTCGGACATCGCCTCGGCCATCGTGCGCGAATTCCCGGCGGCGTACCGCAACGACGTGATGAGCCGCATCCTGACGCTGAAGCCGCTCGCCGAGGAGGTCCGCACCGTCTTCGAGGGGCATCTGCGCGGCAGCTTCCTCGCGAGCTCCGACGGCGGCGGCGAGAGCACCAGTCACGCCTTCCTCGCCGAGATCGTCAACCGGCTGGACAAGGAGCAGGGCGAGGCGCTCATCGAGACGCTGCGGGTCACCCGCCCGAGCGACGCCGAGGCCTTGCAGCGGCTGCTCTTCGCCTTCGACGATCTGCCGATCCTGCCGGTGAAGTCGCGTCTCACCCTGTTCGACGCGGTTCCCACGGACGTGACGATCCTGGCGCTTCGCGGCGCCTCCGACGCGGTCAAGGAATGCGTCCTCTCCGCGCTCGGCGCGCGCAACCGCCGCATGGTCGAGGCCGAACTCGGGCAGGAAGCGACGGTGCAGAAGAGCGAGATCGAGGGCGCCCGCCGCCGCATCGCCAACGACGCGCTGCGGCTCGCCGGCGAGGGCAAGATCACCTTGCGCGAAGGTGAAGAGTAGCCCGCTCGCGTAACGGCGAGGAAACCGTGTTTCGCGCCGCGTCTTCGCCTTCATCGGATATCAACGGCTGCAAGGACTAATCGCCATTGGCCGAGAGCGAGGACAAGTCCTCAAAGACTGAGGAGCCGACGGAGAAGAAGCTGAGCGACACGATCGAGAAGGGCAACCTTCCGGTCTCGCGCGAGGCTCCCATCCTGGCATCGTTGCTTGCGACGATGGCGTTCCTCTCCTTCCAGCTTCATGACGGCGCGTCCCGCCTGCTTCTCAGCCTCAAGGCCACGATGGAGAACCCGCTCCAGTGGCAGCTGGAGACGAGCGCCGATGCAACCCATGTCCTCAGTATGTTCGCCGTGGAAACCGCGCGCTTCATCATGCCGGCCGTGGGCTTCCTGCTGGTCGGCGGGATCCTCGCGTCGGTCCTGCAGAATCCGCCGCAGATCAACGTCGAACGGATCCGTCCGAAATTCTCGAACATCTCCATCTCGTCCGGTGCCAGCCGCATGTTCGGCATGCGCGGCGTAACGGAGTTCGGCAAGGCGATGTTCAAGTTCATCACCATCGGCGTCGTCGTCGGCACCATCCTCGTCGGGGGATTCCCCGAGATGATGAAGATGATGCAGGCCGATCCCGTCCTGGTGCCGGAGATGATCCTGCGCATGGCGATGAAGCTGTTGTCGTGGGTCTCGATCGCCACCATCGTGCTCGTCGCGGCCGATCTCGCGATGAGCCGCCTGCACTGGCGCCGCGACCTGATGATGTCGAAGCAGGAGATCAAGGACGAGGCGAAGAACATGGAGGGCGACCCCATGGTCAAGGCGCGCCAGCGCCAGATCGCCCGACAGCGCCTGCGCAAGCGCATGATGGCCTCGGTGCCGAAGGCCACGCTGGTGATCGCCAATCCGACGCATTACGCGATCGCGCTGCGCTACGTGCGCGAGGAAGGCGGCGCGCCGGTGGTCGTCGCCAAGGGCACCGACCTCCTGGCCCTGAAGATTCGCGAAATCGCCGAAGCCAATGACGTGCCCGTGATCGAGGACAAGCTACTAGCAAGGTCTATGTACGATCATGTCGAAATCGATCAGATGATTCCGCCGCAGTTCTTTAAAGCCGTCGCCGAAATCATTTATTATCTGCACACCCGGACGGGTTCCAAGGTCGGAGTCGCCACGGCGTAATCATGCTCGAGATCAAGAAGCGGACGACGATGGCGCGCGAGCGGGTGCTCGCGGACGGGATCAAGGAGGTCGCGGCGGAGCTGCGGCTGGTGGAGGTTGTCGACTATGTCGCCTTCCTCCGGCTCGAACGCTTCGGCAATCTCGCCGACATCGTGACGTCGTCGGCCGAGCTTTACTTCAAGCCCGGCGTCCTGCGCTTCGCCAACAGCGGCGACATCCAGCTGACCTGGGGAACCGTGCCGATCGTGATCCTCGGCCTGGAGTTCCGGCATGCCGGCTTCGACATCCGGTTCCGGCTGGAGCTGGGCGCCTCGATCGCCGCAGTCGACATCACCTACATGACCTTCGACGGACCGGAGGTCTCGCCCGAGCTCGCGACGGAAGACCTGCGGCGGGCCGTCGCGGACGCGCATCTGTCGGCCTGAGCCGACGACGAGCCTGAGCCGACGCCGGCGTCGATGCTGTTCCGGCGCCGCTCGGATCGCCGGCCTATCCCCGCCCGACGCCAACCGGCGTCCGCCGCGATACTGCCGGCGCGTTTTCCCGCGAGCCTGTTCCCTCCCGTCATCCCGGAAGCATCGGCGCGCCGCCAAGGCCGCGGCGCCGATGCCGCTTTGCTTGCGCCGCCCTTGCGGCCTACGCCTCCGAGCTGTCCACTGAACCAGTTTCGGACAAGCGCATCGTCCTAGAGCTTGAACAGCAGAAAGGAGATGCGTTTCCGCCATGGATCAGACTTATCTTTTCGGCCTCGCATCCCGGCGCGCGTCCTGGCTCAGCAATCGTCAGGCTGTCGTCGCCCAGAACGTGGCGAACATCGACACCCCCGGCTACACGACCAAGGACATCGCTCCTTTCGACGACGTCATGCAGGCGACGGCGACGCGGCTGTCCGGCACCAATTCGATGCACCTCGCGTCGATCGCCATGGACGACGGCGGCGCGGCGATATCCGACACCAATGCCTGGGACGTCGAGAGCACCAAGAAGCCGGTCGTGATGGAGCAGGAGATGCTCAAGGCCGGCCAGATCTCGCGCGACTACTCGCTGGATACCTCGGTGATCAAGGCGTTCAACCGCATGCTTCTGATGACCGTCAAGAGCTGACGCCATGATCGACCCAATCCTCGCCTCCCTGAAAATCGCCTCGAGCGGCATCACCGCGGAATCGACGCGGCTGAAGGTCGTCTCGGAGAACATCGCCAACGCCAATACGACGGGCTTGACCCCCGGCAGCGACCCGTACCGGCGCAAGACGATCACCTTCCAGAGCGAGATGGACCGCCTGACCGGCGCCGATCTCGTGAAGGTCGGCCAGATCGGCACCGACAAGACGCCCTTCGTCGTCGAGCACGACCCGGGCAATCCGGCGGCGAACGCCGACGGCTACGTGAAGATGCCGAACGTGCAGATGCTGGTCGAGATGGCCGACATGCGCGACGCCAACCGCTCGTACGAAGCCAATGTGCAGGTCGTGAAGCAGGCCCGCGAACTCATCAACATGACCATTGATCTCCTGAGGAGCTGACCATGATCCCTGCGATCGGTTCATCCCTTCCCAAGCTCGACGTCGCCCCCCTGAGCGGTGGCCCGACGATGCCGAGCGTTGCCGGCCCTTCGACCCACACCGACTTCGGCGCCATGCTGTCGCAGATGGCGACCGAGGCTGTGAACACCATCAAGACGGGCGAGGCGACCTCGATCAAGGGAATCAACGGCGAAGCCTCGACGCAGTCCGTGGTCGAGGCCGTCATGTCGGCCGAACGCACGCTGCAGACGGCTGTGGCGATCCGCGACAAGGCCGTCTCCGCCTATCTCGAACTCTCGCGCATGGCGATCTGAGCCGGTCGCAGGCCGCTCGGAATCTCCGGCCTGCGCCACGCCTCGACGAGGCGAGCCCTGTCCGGTCTTCGGCGACGGCTTTTCCGACAATGCCGTCCGCGCCTGGTGCGGGCAGCCCATCCGGCCGGACGAACGCGGCCCCATTCGACCGTTGCCGGCCGATTTCCTTGAAGGAGCTTTTCCATGCGAGCGCTAGCAATCGCGGCGACTGGGATGAACGCCCAGCAGACCAATGTCGAGGTGATCGCGAACAACATCGCGAACATCAACACGACCGGCTTCAAGCGGGCGCGCGCCGAGTTCACCGATCTGCTCTATCAGGTCGAGCGGATGCAGGGCGTGCCCAATCGCGGCGGCGACAACGTCGTTCCGGAAGGCGCTCAGCTCGGCCTCGGCGTCCGGCTTGCCGCGATCCGCAACTTGCACATCCAGGGCACGCTGAACCAGACCGGCAACAAGCTGGACATGGCGATCAACGGCGGCGGCTGGTTCCAGGTGACGGGCCCGGGCGGCGAGACACTGTATACCCGCGACGGCGCCTTCAACACCAACGACAAGGGCCAGCTCGTCACGCTTGACGGCTATCAGGTCGAACCCGCGATGACCGTGCCGACCAACGCCACGGACGTGACGGTCAACGACACCGGCCAGGTCTTCGCGACGATCCAGGGCCAGACGGCGCCGCAGCTGCTCGGTCAGCTGACGCTCGCGACCTTCCCCAACGAGGCGGGCCTCGCCGCGCAGGGCGGCAACCTGTTCCGCCAGACGACCGCCTCCGGAACCCCGGTCGCCGGCGTCCCCGGCGATCCCGGCTTCGGCTCGATCCAGCAGGGCTATCTGGAAGATTCCAACGTCGATCCGGTGAAGGAAATTTCGGAGCTGATTTCGGCGCAGCGCGCCTATGAGATGAACTCCAAAGTGATCTCCGCCGCCGACGACATGATGAGCACCGTCTCCAAGGGGCTGCGGTAAGTCATGCGCGCGCTTTCGATCGTCCCGGCAGCCTGGCTCTGCGGCATCGCAGCGACGGCGGCGCTCGGCCTCGTCCGGCCGGCCGCGGCGGCCGAGATGAACATGCCGGTGCCCGTCACCGTCGTCTATCCCGGCCAGAGCATCACCGATCACGGGCTGGAGTCGAAGGCGTTCATCGTCAAGGACGACAAGATCGACCTGTTCGTCACCTCGGAGAAGATGCTGGACGGGATGGTCGCCAAGCGCACGCTGCTGCCGGGCGAGGCGATCCGCCTCACCGATCTGAAGCAGCCCGATCTCGTGCGCGCGGGGGCGCGGGTGACGCTCCGCTATTCCGAAGGCGGCCTCGTCATCACCACCGTCGGCACGGCCCTGCGCTCGGCCCAGGAGGGCGAGACCGTTCGGGTCCGCAACGACGACAGCGGGATCATCGTCTCGGGCGTCGTCGACCCCGACGGCACGGTGAAGGTCCAGAGCTGATGCTGCGCGTCTTCACATTCTGCCTGGCCGTCGCGGTTGCGGTCGCGCCGGTCCGCGCGGCCGATCTGCCGCAAATGGCCAGCGTCGGGGCGCCGATCGAACCGTTCCACCCGGTGCGCGGCAATCCGCAGGATGCCGCCGGCACGGTCCGGATCAAGGACATCACCACCGTCGACGGCGTCCGCCCGAACCAGCTCGTCGGCTACGGCCTGGTGATCGGCCTGCAGGGCACCGGCGATTCCATGCGCAATTCGCCTTTCACCCAGCAGTCGCTGCAGTCGATGCTCGACCGCATGGGCGTCAACATCCGCGACCAGAACCCGCGCGGCAAGAACGTTGCCGCCGTGACGGTGACGGCGGAGCTCCCACCCTTCGTCGGGACCGGCTCGCGGGTCGACGTCACGGTCTCCTCGCTCGGCGATGCGACGTCGCTGATGGGCGGCACGCTTGTGATGACGCCGCTCTACGGGGCCGACGGCGAGATCTATGCCGTGGCGCAGGGGTCGGTGGCCGTGTCCGGCTTCACCTCGCAGGGCACCAGCGAGACGCTGACGCAGGGCGTGCCGACGTCGGGACGGGTGCCGAACGGCGCGCTGGTCGAGCGCGAGGTGCCGGGCCGGTTCAACGACGACGGTCATCTCGCGATCGAGCTGATGAACCCGGACTTCAAGACCGCGATCCGCGTCGTCGACATCATCAACGACTATGCCGTCAAGCGCTGGGGCGTTGCCGTCGCGCAGGAGGAGGATCTGCGCACGGTCCATCTCCGACGCCCGGCGAAGGTCTCCTCCACGCGGTTCATCGCCGAGATCGGCGATCTGAGGATCACGCCCGACCAGCCCGCCAAGGTGGTCATCGACGAGAAGACCGGCACCGTCGTCATCGGCAAGAACGTGCAGATTTCAACCGTCGCCCTGACCCATGGAAGCCTGTCGGTCCGGGTGAGCGAGGCGCCCTCTGTCTCGCAGCCGGCTCCGCTGTCGGACGGGCAGACGGTGATCACCTCCGACACCATCGTCCAGGCCCAGCAGGACGGCGGCAACTTCGCCTTCGTCGGCGGCGCCGATCTCGAAACGGTGGTCCGGGGACTGAACCGCATCGGCCTGAAGCCGACCGGGATCATCGCGATCCTGCAGGCGATCAAGTCGGCCGGGGCTCTACAGGCTGAACTGGTGGTGCAATGATGACCAAACAGCTCTTCTGCGCGAAGAAGATCGCCATGCTCATGATCGCCGCGTCGGCGCTCGGCGCCTCGGTCGGCGAAGTCGGCGCCTCGGGCGCGCAGCCGCCGGCGGCGCCACCGGTCACCACCTCGCAGGGCATCCGCATCCTCGACGAGAACGGCAACGTCGCGACCGCGCCGAAGCCGACCACCGAGGTCGAGAAATACTGCCTGAACATCGCCGACAAGGCGCAGGATGCACGCTACGCCCTGCAGCAGGACAAGCTGAAGCAGCTCGAGGGCGCGGTGTCGAAGCAGATCGACGCGCTCGAGGCCAAGCGCAAGGAATACCAGGACTGGCTGGCGGAGCGGAAGAAGTTCCTCGACAGCGCCTCCACCATCGTCGTCGACATCTACGCCAAGATGAAAGCCGACGCCGCGGCAGCCCAGCTTGCCCAGCTCGGCACCGATTCCGCAGCCGCGGTCATCATCCGCCTGAAGGCGCGGCAGGCAAGCGACATTCTCAGCCAGATGCAGCCGGAAGTCGCGGCCGCGATCACCAAGCGCATCGTCGACAAGACGTCGAGCGGCGGTGAAACGGGGAAACCGTCTTGAGAGCCATCTGCATTTTGGCCCTTGCGGGCCTGGCCGGCTGTTCGACGTCCGGACGCGACGCCATGCGCGAGCCCTCGCTCTCGCCGGTGGGAACGGGCCTCTATCAATACCCCGCTGTCAACGTGCAGCCGGCGTCCTTTCCGGCGCAGGCGCCGCGTGCGCCACATTCGCTGTGGACCGACGATCGCGCCGATTTCTATCAGGATCCGCGCGCGCTGAACGTCGGCGACATCGTGACGGTGCTGATCAAGATCCGCGATCAGGCGTCGCTCGACAACAACAGCCAGCGCTCGCGCGAGTCCGGCATCGGCGCGACCCTCGGCCTCAGCGGCGCGTTCGGCAGCTGGGCCGTGCCGGCCGTCGACGCGACGCTCTCCGCCAAGGACAAGTCCGACATGACCGGCAAGGGCACGGTCAACCGCAAGGAGGACATCGATCTCTCCGTCGCGGCAGTGGTCACCCAGAAGATGCCGAACGGCAATCTTTTCATCAGCGGACAGCAGGAAGTTCGCGTCAATTTCGAGGTGCGGGTCCTGTCGATCGCCGGCATCATTCGGCCGCGCGACATCCTGCCGGACAACACCATCAACTACGACAAGATCGCCGAGGCCCGGATCTCCTACGGCGGCCGCGGACGCCTGACGGATGTCCAGCAGCCGGGTTGGGGACAGCAGGTCTACGACGCCGTCGCACCCTACTGACGCTCCGGCGACGCGCCGGGGGTCTGCCGGTCCCGGCGTTCGTGGGAGAATCCGGATCGGGACGCCGCCGTTCGCGACGGGGCGTCTCCTGCAGTGCGGTTGCCGACGGTCTCGGAACGGCGGCTTCGCGGGGGCTCGCAGAGCGGTGCGCGTCGAAAAAGTTCCGCGCGCCGATCGCCGGTCTCGCGACGGCCGGCACGGGCTGCGGGCGCCCAAGGCTCCCGCGCAAGTTCCGCGATAGGCTGGAACGCTATCGCTCGGTCGCCGGCTGAGCCGCGGCCATGAGGGCCCCGCCGCCGGTGCATGAGCGGAAAGGGTTTCTCGAATGTCCGAGATCAGCCTGCCGATGCCGGACGACGGCACCAAGAAGCGTGGCGGCCTCGTTCCGACGATCGTCGCCGTCGTTCTTCTGACGCTGATCGCCGGCGGCGGCGGGGCGCTCGTTGGAAAGCTGTTGGCCGCCGCGCCACCGCCACCGGCCGCCGCTGCGCCGGCCGCCGCCGCTCCGGCTGCCCCGGGAGCCAAGCCGACCGAGGTGACGCCGACCGACGGTGCCGGGGACCTCGCCGCGGCCGAGAAGAGCAAGCTCCCGCTCAAGCTGATTCCGCTGCAGCCGGTTCTGACCAACCTCTATTCGCCGCCCAACGTCTGGCTGCGGATCGAGGCATCGATCGTCGTCCAGGACGACGGCAAGGTCGACGCGAACGTTCTGGCGGCCGAGATCGAGTCCGACACCACGGCGTTCCTGCGCTCGGTGCAGCTCGCGCAGATCGAAGGTTCGCGTGGTCTCCTGCATCTCAGGGACGACCTGCGCGAACGGGCCAAACTCCGCTCGCCCCAAGTGGTCGACTATCTCATCCGCACGATGGTGGCCGAGTGATGAAGCGGCTCCTGATCGTCGTCGTTCTCCTGCTTCTCGCCCATCCGGCGCTGGCGCAGACTTCGACAAGCGTCAAGACGCTGGCCGACCTCATCCCCTCCGGCGACGCCTCGGTCTCCGGGCGCATCGTCCAGCTCTTCGGCATCGTCACCGTGCTGTCGGTGGCGCCGGGTCTCCTGGTGATGGTGACGTCCTTCACCCGTATCGTCATCGCGCTGTCCATCCTGCGCACCGGCCTCGGGCTGCAGACGACGCCGGCCAATCTGATCCTGATTTCGCTGGCCCTGTTCATGACCTTCTTCGTCATGGCGCCGACTTTCGACAAGGCCTGGAACGACGGTCTGCAGCCGCTTTTGAACAACCAGATCACCGAGCAGGAGGCGTTCTACCGGATCACCGACCCGTTCAAGGACTTCATGCTGAGCCAGGTGCGCCCGGCCGATCTGTCGCTGTTCAGCGATCTCGCTTCGGCGGAGAGTCACGACCGGGTCGAGCCGCCGGCGCAGGGCGATGCGAACGATCCGCAGAACGTCGACCTGCGGGTGCTGATTCCGGCCTTCATGATCTCCGAACTACGGCGCGGATTCGAGATCGGCTTCCTCATCGTGCTGCCCTTTCTCGTCATCGACATGATCGTGGCGACGTTAACCATGTCGATGGGCATGATGATGCTGCCGCCGACGATCATCTCGCTGCCCTTCAAGATCCTGTTCTTCGTCCTAATCGACGGGTGGAACATGCTTGTCGGCTCTCTGGTGCGCTCGTTTTTCTAGCCGCCGGAGGCCCTCGGCGAGACCGGATTTACCGTCGATTAACGTTAATGCCGTAAACGTCCATCTCGTGCTGCCGAGCATGAAGCAGAGGTCCTTTGGAAAGCGCGTCCATGAGGGGCGACGATCGTGAGTGGGTTCTAAGATGACGAGTATCATCACCAACGTCGCTGCAATGACGGCACTGCAGACCCTGCAGGCCACCAACAAAATGATGGACGAGAACCAGAACCGGATCTCGACCGGCTACCGGGTCGCCGACGCCAGAGACAACGCAGCCTACTGGTCGATCGCCACCACGATGCGCTCCGACAACGGTGCGATGTCGGCGGTGAAGGACTCGCTCGGCATCGGCGCCGCCACCGTCGACACTGCCTATACGGCGCTCAATTCTGCCAAGGACGTCCTCAACCAGATCAAGGACAAGCTGACCACCGCCACGCAGGACGGCGTCGACCGCACCAAGGTGCAGGACGAGATCACGCAGCTTCAGGAGCAGCTGAAGTCGATCGCCAACTCCGCCTCGTTCTCTGGCCAGAACTGGCTCTCGATCGACTCGAACGCCACAGGCTACGACGCCAACAAGCAGGTCGTCGCCAACTTCTCGCGCGACACTTCGGGCGCTCTGACCATCGGAACGATCACTGTCGACACCTCGAAGGTGGCGCTGTTCGATTCCAGCCCGACCGGCGGCTCGGCAATCCTCAACGGCGGCCAGGGCGGCAATACCAACCTCGGCGTGGTGGCGAACGGCAGCGCCTCGACGACGACGAACGGCTCGTTCGGCACGCTCGCGCTGACGGCGTTCGCCACAGCCTCCACGATCGTCACGCTCGATTCGAACGACAGCATCAGTTTCGAAATCTCCGTCAACGGCGGAGACGCCAAGGCGGTGACCATCAACAAGTCTGTCGTCGACACGGCCCTCGGCACGACCGACGGCAAGATCGACAGCCAGGCACACTGGATCGCTGTCCTCAACGGCGCGCTCGCGGCCGCCGGCGTCGGAGCGCAGGCCGTCGCCAACGGCGCTAACGGCATCGACATCAAGAGCAATTCGGCCAGCGACGGAACCACCGCGTCGTCCGTCAAAATCTCCAGTTCGGCCGCCGACCAGGGCACCAGCGTCGACAAGATAGACATCTCAAAGGCCGGGACCACCTCGGACGACATCAAGAAGTACCTGCTAGTGGTGGACGATGCGATTTCCAAGGTGACGGCGGGGGCCTCGACGCTTGGCGCCCTCCAGAACCGCATCGACAGCCAGAAGACCTTCGTCTCCAACCTGATGGACACGATCGACAAGGGCATAGGCACCTTGGTCGACGCCGACATGACGGAAGAGTCGACCAAGCTGAAGGCGCTGCAGACGCAGCAGCAGCTCGGCGTCCAGGCGCTGTCGATCGCGAACGCCTCCAGCCAGGCGATCCTCAAGCTCTTCCAGGGCTGACAACCAACTTCCAGCGCAGTCGGGGAGGGCCGTTCCGCAAGGGGCGGCCCTCTTGCTATTGGGGCCTTAGTTTTACCGGCGATTTACCGTAACTTCTTTCCAACCGGAACCGGTCGAATTGTTTAAGACCTCGGAAGGGGGTTGCCGCCAATTATCGGGGCATAGCGAAGTGGCCGAACGGGAACTCCTCGCCACAGGCATGATGCCGATTTGCTATCCCGGCCGATCCGGACTGTCCCATCCCTGATTTGTATTTCGTACGGGACGATCAGTATGAGCAGCTTGATGACCAACACTGCGGCGATGACGGCGCTGCAGACCCTCCAGGCGACCAACAACTCGCTGGAGGACACCCAGAACCGCATCTCCACCGGCTACCGCGTCGCCGACGCGAAAGACAACGCGGCCTATTGGTCCATCGCCACCACGATGCGCTCCGACAACGGCGCGATGTCGGCGGTGAAGGACTCCCTCGGCATCGGCGCCGCCACCGTCGACACCGCCTATACCGGCCTGAACTCGGCCAAGGACGTCCTCAACCAGATCAAGGACAAGCTGACCACCGCCACCCAGGACGGCGTCGACCGCACCAAGGTGCAGGACGAGATCGGCCAGCTGCAGCAGCAGCTGAAGTCGATCGCCAACTCGGCCTCCTTCTCCGGCCAGAACTGGCTGTCGATCAACTCGGGCGCCTCGGGATACACTGCCGACAAGACGATGGTTGCGAACTTCGCACGTGACCAGTCCGGGACGCTGTCGCTCGGCTCGATCACCGTCGATACCTCGAAGATCGCGCTGTATGACAGCAGCTCGTCGAGCAAGGCGATCCTGAACGGCGGCGCCGGTGGCATCAGCAGCGCCCTCGGCCTGACGGCCGGCACCAAGTCCGTTGGCGCCAGCGGTACCGCGGCCACGATCGCTCTCGGAACGCTCGGCGCGACGTCCGTCACGCTGGATCTGAACGACTCGCTCTCCTTCGATCTGAACCTCAACGGCACGACCAAGACCGTCACCATCGACCAGGCCACCGTCAACGCGGCCCTGGGCGAAACCAACGGCAAGATCTCCGGCACGACCGGCTTCAAGACGGTGTTGAACCACGCCCTCGAGTCGGCCGGCTTCGACAGCACCAAGGTCACCGCGGCGACCGGCGGCATCCACACGGTCGGCGGTGCGACCGGCGACACGCTGTCGATCAGCAACGTCGCCTTCTCGAACGACTCGGTCGACAGCCTCGACATTTCCGGGTCGGGTGTGACCGCTTCGAAGATCAAGCTGTACATCAAGACGGTCGACGACGCGATCAGCAAGGTGACGGCGGGGGCCTCGACGATCGGTGCCATTCAGAACCGCATCGACATGCAGACGACCTTCGTCGGCAATCTGATGGACACGATCGACAAGGGCGTCGGCACGCTGGTGGATGCCGACATGACGCAGGAATCGACCAAGCTGAAGGCGCTGCAGACGCAGCAGCAGCTCGGCGTCCAGGCGCTCTCGATCGCCAACTCCTCCTCGCAGAGCCTGCTCTCGCTGTTCCGCTGATCCGGATCGGCCTGAACTGAGTGCGACCGGGTCCGGCCTCTGGCCGGGCCCGGTTTTTTCATGCGGCGAGCGCCCACGCTTGCCGGCTCCAACTGTTGTTAACCATTCATTAACCGGGGTCTCGCGCAAGCTTTGGCCGGCATGGTCCCAGCGTCGAAACGTGCTCAGTACGAAGACGCGGGGAATACGCATGGCGTTGGCAATTGGCGGACAGGCACAACAGGTTCTCACCAACCTGCAGTCGCTCGGACCGCGCAAGCTGGCTGGTCTCGGGATCGTCGGCCTTCTGATCATCGCGCTCGTCGGCCTGGGAAGCTATTTCCTGTCGCGGCCGCAGATGGACACGCTGTATTCCGGTCTCGACCGCACGGACGTGACGCGAATCGGCGCTGCGCTGACCGAGGCCGGCATCCCCTTCGACGTGAACGCCAAGGGCGATGCGATCCTGACGCCGTTCTCGCAGACGGCGCCGGCCCGCATGCTGCTCGCCGAGAAGGGCCTGCCGCAGTCGCAGAACGCCGGCTACGAACTCTTCGACAATATCGGCTCGATCGGGCTGACCTCGTTCATGCAGCAGATCACCAAGGTCCGCGCGCTCGAGGGGGAACTGGCCCGGACCATCCAGACGCTGAAGAACGTGCGCGCCGCTCGCGTCCATATCGTGCTCGGCGACGACGGCTCCTATCGCCGTGAGCGGCAGAAGCCGTCGGCGAGCGTGGTGATCCGCACCGACAGCACCGGCGACTTCACTGCGGCTCAGTCGATCCGCTACCTCGTCGCCGCCGCGATCCCGTCGATGACGCCGGACGAGGTGACCATCCTCAACACCGACGGCACGCTGCTCGCCGCCGGCGACGACTCCGCCAATGCGGGGCCCGACAAGCTCTTCGGCATCGAGCGGATCGTCTCCAAGAGCGTCGAGGACTCGATCCGGCGCACGCTCGCGCCCTATCTCGGCGTCGGCAACTTCCAGACCAGTGTCGTCGCGCGGCTCAACACCGACAAGAAGCAGACGAACGAAAAGATCTTCGATCCGGACGGCCGCGTCGAGCGTTCGGTGCGCACGATCCGCGAGACCGGCCAGAGCCAGAATTCCTCGACCCAGGCCGCCGTCGGCGTGACGCAGGACATCCGCCCTGCCAATCAGACGACGCCGTCCAGCGGCGACACCTCCAAGCAGGCCAACGACCGGCGCGAGGACCTGACGAACTACGAGATCAACGAGAAGACGATCTCGACCACCAGCGAAGGCTATTCCGTCGATCGCCTGTCGATCGCCGTCGTCCTCAATCGCCAGCGGATCAAGGAGTCGCTCGGCAAGAACGCGAGCGACGCCGACGTCGAGAAGCGGATCGGCGAGATCCAGGCGCTGGTCGCCTCCGCCGCCGGCCTGAACGAGAAGCGCGGCGACCAGCTGAAGGTGACCGCTGTCGACTTCATGGCCAGCGACACCGCTCTGGAGCCGGTTCCGGGCCCGGGCCTCGGCGAGATGTTCATGCGCCAGTCCGGCACGCTGATCAACGCGCTCACGCTCCTCGCCGTCGCCGTCCTCTTGATCTGGTTCGGCCTGAAGCCGGCGATCCGGGCGATCGCCGCGACCTCCCCGGCGGCCGAAGAGGGTGGCCTCGCCGCCCTCGGCCTCGGCGACGACGGGATGCCGGGCGGACTGGAACTCCCGGGCGGCTTCGACTTCGGCGCGGCTCAAGGTTCCGACGGTACATCCGAGCTCGGCGGCGTGCAGCCGGCGTTCCTCACGCAGTTCGACGATCCGCCGAAGGAGACGGCGCAACAGCGTCTCGAGCATCTTCTGGACCTCGACGAGGCCCAGGCCGCCAACGTCCTGAAGCAGTGGATCCACCAGAAAGAGGCGGCCTAGTCCATGATCCCTCTCGCCCAATATCTCACCGAGTTCGAGGACAAGCAGAAGGCGCCGTTCCAGGGCTCCCAGCGGCCGCCGAAGGCGAAGAAGGCCCGGCCGGCGCCGTTCGAGCATCTCACCCTCGTCGCCGACCGCGAGACCCCGCGCGAGGATGCGCCGAACCTGCGCAGCGCCTCGGCCATTCCGCAGATGGCGGTCGACGGCGAGGCCCTGGCCTTCGATTCATCCGACCTGTCCGGCGACGGCACCCTCGATCTCTCGCCCGAGGACGGCGACGGCGGCTTCGGAGCCCTGACCGAGGAGGATCTCGATGCGGCCCGCGAAGCCGGCCGCGAAGAGGGACGCGAGGAGGGCCGTGAGGCCGCTCTGGCGGAAGGCGCCGAAGAAACTCGGCGCGCCGTCGCCGAGGCCGTCGCGGCCGAGCGTGCGCGCGCCGCAAAGGAGCAGGCCGAAGCGATCGAGGCGGCGCGGGCCGAATGGCTGGCCGGCGACGGCGAGCGGCTCGGGCGCACGGTGGCGGACCGGCTGGACCGGATCGAGTCGGCCGTCCGCATCTCATTTGCCAGCGTGCTGAAGCCTCTCGCGCTCGACGCCCGCAAGCGGCAGACCATGCTGGAGTTGGCCGGCGCGGTCGGCAGCCTCGCCCTCGACGGCGAGGCCCTGTCCCTGCATGCGACCGGTCCGAGCGACCTCGTCGAGGCGTTCAAGACGGCGCTCGAGGGCCGCAGCGCCTTCGTCACCTTCGAGGTCGACGAGGCGGCTTGCGACGTGCGCATCACCTGCGACCAGACGACGCTGGAGACGCGGCTCGCCGGCTGGCGCACCGCCCTGGAAGAGGCGCTTTCGTGAGCGGACCATCCGAAGCGGGTCACCTGGAGCACCAGGAGATCATCATCGTCAGACGCGGCCACGACGACCACGACGACCATCACGGTGGCGTCTGGAAGATCGCGTTCGCCGACTTCATGACCGCGATGATGGCCTTCTTCCTGGTCATGTGGCTGACCAATGCGTCCGACACGGCCACCCGCAAGCAGGTCGCGCAGTACTTCAACCCGATCAAGCTCAGCGACCCGTCGCCTGCGACGCGCGGCCTCAAGCGGAAGGACGACGGCGCCGACCGCAAGGCCACGACCAACGGCGAGAGCGTCGCCGCGACGAACGGCGACCCGCACGGGAAGCCGCTGGCCGGCGACCAGAAGGGCGGCGAGGAGAAGGCGCTGTTCCGCGATCCGTATGCCGTGCTCGCCGAGATCGCCGCGCAGAGCACCTCGACCGGCAATGACGGAAGCAACGGCAAGCCCAACGGGTCGGGCCTTCCGGGCCTCAACGGCGGCGACGCCTATCGCGACCCGTTCGACCCGACCTCCTGGCAGCTGACGCCGAACCTCACCGAAAGCGGCGGCCGGCTGAAGGATCTGCCGCCGATCGAATTCCGCACCGCGGTCATACCGCCCGAAGATCCGATGACCGATCCGAAGGGCACGGATGTCGGAGCCGGGCCGAACGAGACGACGGCGCCCAAGGATGGCCCGAAGGCCGACAAGGCGGCCGTGCCCGCCGGGAAGGGCGGCAACACCACCAAGGACGGCAAGGGTGACAAGGAAGGCGCCGGCAAGAGCGACGCGGAGAAGCTGAAGGCGGCCATCGACGCGAAGCTCGCCGACATGGGCAAGAACGTGCCCTCGCAGGTCGAGGTCAAGGCCGGCGACGGCGGCGTGACGATCTCGCTTTCGGACGAGATCAGCACCGGGATGTTCGACATCGGCTCGGCTCGCCCGACGCCTGCCGCCGTCGAGATGATGGACAAGATCGCGACGGTGCTCGCCACCCGCAAGGGCGACATCACCATCCGCGGCTATACCGACGCGCGTCCGTTCAAGAGCCAGGACTACGACAACTGGCGCCTGTCCACCGCGCGCGCCCACATGGCCTATTACATGCTCGGGCGCGGCGGCCTGGACCTCGGCCGCGTCAAGGCGATCGAGGGCTTTGCCGACCGCAAGCTCAAGGACCCGGCCCATCCCGAGGCGGCGGTGAACCGGCGCATCGAGATCCTGTTGACCGAGCCGACAAAATGACAGGACGCCGTCGCCGCCGTTCCGGCCTGATCCTCGCGCTGCTCGCGTCCGGCGCGCTCGCCCCGTCGCTCGCGCGCGCGGACGGTCAGCCTCCGGTGGCGGCTGACGCGGTCGCCCGGCAGGTCCGGCAGGCGGGCGAGGACGCGCAGCGTGGTGCCGTCGCCGAACCCGCCGGATCGCCATCCGGCCACGACGCACAGACATCTGGTCCCGACACCGGGGCGGAGGCCGCGGCTGCGCCGGAAGATGGCGCGGCCGGCACAGATGCGGCGGCGCACGGCACTGCGGCGACGGAGACGCGCCCGCCGCAGCCCTACGAGGTGATCCGCTCCCTGCAGTTCCTGCAGGACGAGATCGCCCAGGGCAACGCCAAGGCCATCCCGGTGCAGGCCCAGCTGCTGCGCTATTACGGGCCGACCTTCCTGCGTCAGCCGCTCGACGTCTGGAAGGACCCGCGCAACCTGCGGGCTCTGGCTCTCTACGCGCTCAGCGGCGGACCGCCGGACGTTCTGCGCGAGCTGATCGCCAAGCTTCAGCCGAAGGGGGACGACGAACTGCTGCTGGATGGCTCCCTGGCCTATGTCGAGAACCAGGTCGACAAGGCGATGAAGAAGCTGTCCGCGCTCGACCTCACCTTCGCCGAGCCGGATCTTGCCGGGCAGCTGAACCTCGCGCTCGCCCAGGTCGAGCAGCTGCGGGCGCCGGAGGATGCGCTGAAGCGGCTGGAGCAGGTGATGCTCGTCGCGCCGGGAACGCTGCTCGAGGAGGCGGCGCTGCGCATGGGCGTTCTCCTGGCGGAGCAGAACGGCGACCACGCCAAGGCGGACCGCTACGCCCGCCAGTATTTCGACCGGTACGGCAACTCGGTCTATGCCGGCAACTTCCGGGCGCGCTTCTCCGCAGTCTATGCCGAGCGCCCGGCCGGCACGGAACAGGATACGATGGACACGGTCGCGGACTGCGTCGCCAAGCTGCCGACCAGCCAGCAGATCACGATCTACCTGGCCGTCGGTCGGCGTGCCCTCGTGGCCGGCAATCTGACGCTTGCCGGGATCGCATCGAACAAGGCGCTCGCAATCCAGGACGGACCGAAGAAGGATCGCGAGCGCGCGCTCCTGTATCTTGCGGCTGCAACGCTGACGCATCGCGACAAGTCGGCGATCCAGACGGACCTCGAGGCGATCAACCCCGATGATCTCCACCCGGCCGACCGCAAGCTGTTTGCGGCGACGTCCGACGTCCTGAACCAGATCACCAAGCCGCTGATGATTTCGGCGGCACTGGAGGAAAGCGTGGCGCAGGAGCCGCCGCCGGTTCCCGATTCGGCGGTACTCGCACGCGGCGAGGAGCTCCTGAAGGCCGTCCGCGGCGATTTGGCGAAGACCAGCCAATGAGGCTTCCGCCGCGATTGGACGCCGAGGCGGCGACCGCTTCCCTCAGCCGCCCGGCGCCCCGCCAGCCGGGCGCGTCGAAGTCGGGCGGCGACGGCTTTTCCGACCTGCTGCGGCGGGCGGCGAAGCAGGACGAGGCTGCGCGGCTCCCACAGGGTGGCGAAAGGCGGGGTCGCGGAGGAGCCAGCGCTCCCGCTGCGAGCAGTATATCGCCAGTTCTGGCCGATCGGGCAGAACGTTCCGATGTGGTTGTCGCACCCTCAGCCATGAAAACGATGCTGCCTCACGGGATCGAACGGCAGAACGACAGACAAGGCGAAGGACCATCGAAACCCGCGGATGCGGACAGCCGCACGATGGCCTCGTCGCGTAACGAACCGGCTGCGCCGCGCAGATCCGGTTCGCAATTCAGTTCGTACGGAGCGGCGTCAGCCTTTCCGAGCATGACCGGCAGCGAGAGCGATGTGTCGTCGCTGCCGCAGGAGAGTGATGGCGTGAACCCGCAGAGAACAGTGTCAGCAGCCGACATCCAGGACTGGCCCTTGCGGTCCAGGCGGCAGATCGATCGCGGCCCCAAGACCAATGGGCACGACGGTGGCTTCCAGGCGCTGATCGCGCAGTCGGCCGGCGAGGCTTCCGAAGCCACCACGCGGACACCATCCAGCTCGTCGGCGGCGGAGACGAGGACGGATCCGTCCAAGCCGGCGGGCAAGCATGCTTCGAATGACGAGGCGGCGGCGCATGAGGATACGGCGGCGCCGGTCGACCGGATGCGCGCGTCGATGAGCGCGCTGGCAAGCCTTCTGGCGGATGTCGGAGAGCGGCTGCACGACGGCGGCCGGATCGACGAGCGGCAGCGGGCAGGCGCGGAGGACGGCAAAAACGTTCCCGCTGATGCGACTTCGCAGCAGGCGCCGGACGCACACGGCGACGATGGCAGGCCGCATCGGACGACCGCCTCGGCGGCGACGGCGATGGGGATGACGGGCCGGATATCGAAAGGGACAGTCGAACCGGGATCGGGACCGGCGTCCGCGGTGTCTTCCAAGGCGGACTATGCGACGATCGCCGACGCGCAGCCGGACGCGGATGCCGTTCAGCTGGCGCTCCTGTCCGGAGCGGCCGCTGCGGTGCAGCCGCAGCCCGCCTTCGCCGGGGTCCAGGGTGTCAACGCAACGGCGCCCGCGGCGACATCGCAGGACGATCACCTTTCCAAGGGAATGGCCGACACCGCGTCACCGGGCAAGGCGGACGGCGTCTCCGCTGCGATCGATCACGCAGGATCCGCCGGCCCGCATGACGGCAGCTCGATGCCGGCTTTTCCCGCCGTCGGCAGAGGCGCCGCGGAGGCGACCATCGGCAGTCTTGCGACGGGCGCGGCCGCTGCATCCAGCGTGTCGCGCTTCGTGCGCGGGATCGGGGGCGACGCCGGGCCGCAGAGCGCGATTGCGGCCCGTGCCGACTTCGTCAGCATGCGCACCGACTTCGAGCCGGCGGGACGACGCGTGACGCGTCCCGATGCCGCTTCGGCCGAAACCGCACGCGCCACCGTCTCGCGCAGCCCGGGGCAGGGGCCGGCGAATGCACTTGCGGGCCAGCTCGCCGGCGCCGGCAACGCCGACCATGGCGGACGGCAGCCAGCGCCGATCCCGAACGTCGGCGGAACGCCCTCTTCGCAGAAGGGGGCAACCCTGCCGCAGCCAATGGGCGCGAACGGTGCGATATCCGGGGCGCAGACCCTGACGCCGTCGCACGTCCCGTCGGCCCGGCGCGGATCGGCTTCCGCTGTGCGCGGTTCGGATGCCGACCGTTCTGCGTCCCAGTCGGCCGGGACCGGGCAGGTCGTGACGAGCGTGCCCTCGGCGGCGATGGCCATGGCCGCCGTTCCGACTTCCGACCGCGATCCTGGCAGCCGCTCGGCGGAACGAAGGGCGGCCGCGGACGACCTGCAGGTGGCGGACGACCCGAAGACGGACGCGCTCGGCAACGACGCCGATGTCCGGACGGACAATCGCGCGGCAGTGCTCGGCGGATCCAGCGCCGCGACGCTCGCGGCGGCCGGATCGCCGACGCGCCAGGTCGCGAGCGCCGTGACGCAGGTGCTCCCGCATCTCGTTCCGCCGGGCAGCGCCCAGGCCGCGGCCGAGGATCGCACGCGGCTGCGGGCGGGCGGCGCGGCGCTGAAGACGATCCAGATCCAGCTGCAGCCGGAGCAGTTCGGCAAGGTGGACGTGACGATGCGGCTGGTCGAGGGGCATCTCCAGGTGCATCTCGAAGCGAGCGAGCCGGACACCGTCCTAAAGCTGAAGGACGACACCGAGGGCCTGAAGAAGCTGCTCGGCAAGGCAGGGTTCTCGCTCGACGACGCCGCGATCAGCATCGGGATCCGCGACCCGAATGCAGCCCGGCAGAATTCGGCGGCTCCCATGCCGCAGCCGAACGGGGGCGCCGGCGGCGGAGCCCAGCGCAACGACGCCGGCGCTTCGGCCGGCCAGAACTGGTCCGCCCAGAGCGGCCAGGGCGGATCGCGCGGCGGTGACGGCCGGCGCGCGCCGGCCGGCGGCGGAGCGGTTTCGCCGGAGCGGGTCGAGCCGAGCCGCCGGCGCTCGGATCTCGATCCGTCGGTCTATGTCTGATGCGCTTTGCGGGGGGCGGGTTCAGGCCCTGCCTTCTGCGGACCGGCAGACGGGCCAAGCGGGCGTCACCGCGCCCGTTAAGACTTCGTTAACCAAAAATATTTCGTTAAAGATCAGTGTGTTAGCGAAAAGCCGCAAGGGAGGGTTAACGAACCACTAAATCTTGGGATAGGCGCAAGACTCGCGTCAGGTTACCTCTTGTTTACCAACAGCGCGGCGGCGGCCTTGGAGGGGTAAAATGATCGTAGTGGTTGATAATCGTGAGCTTGTGACGAGCGGCTACCAGTCTCTGTTCGCACGTGAAGGCGTGTCGGCGGCGGGCTTCGGTGCCGAGGAATTCCGCGACTGGGTCGAGACGGCGCCGGATGCCGATCTTTCGGCGGTCGAGGCGTTCCTGCTCGGCGATTTCGACGACCGCGCGGTCTCGCCGCGGCTGATCCGCGCCCGTTCGAAGGCGCCGCTGATCGCGCTCTCCGAAAGCCGCAACCTCGACGGCACGCTCGACCTCTTCGCGGCCGGCGTCGACGACGTCGTCGCCAAGCCCGTGCATGTGAAGGAAATCCTCGCCCGGGTGGGCGCCATCCGCCGGCGTGAGGCCAGCGAGGCGGCCCAGACCGTCGTCGGCGAGATCGCCGTCTTTCAGGACGGCCGCGACGCCGAGGTCGCCGGCAAGCCGATGGCTCTGCCGCGGCGCGAGCGCCGCATCCTGGAATATCTGGTGGCCAATCGCGGCCGGCGCGTCTCCAAGCAGCAGCTCTTCAACGCCATCTACGGCATCTTCGACGAGAACGTCGAAGAGAACGTCATCGAGAGCCACATCTCCAAGCTGCGCAAGAAGCTGAAGATGCGGCTCGGCTACGATCCGGTCTCCTCCAAGCGATATCTCGGATACGGCATCGGGGTAGAGTAAAGAAACTTCCTTAATTAAGTACTAACAAAGAGCGCCTCGCATGAACATCATGCGGGGCGTTCGCGTTTGCAGGCGATTACTTCCACGCGGGGGCGATCCGACAGCTAGAGACAAGCTTCCGTGCCTATTGCTGCGGCCGTATGGACGGCACGGAGCACCAGGCCATGAGCATTAACGGCGTCTTTCGAACGAGCGTCTCCGGAATGAACGCGCAGGCGAACCGCCTGTCGGCCATCTCCGACAACATCGGCAATGCCGACACCGAGGGATACAAGCGCAGCGAGACGGAGTTCTCCTCGCTGATCCTTCCGCAGTCGGGCGGCCAATACAATTCCGGTTCCGTCAGCACCCATATCCGGAAGACGATCAGCCAGGCCGGCACCACCGCCACGACGTCGTCGGCAACGGACGTCGCGATCCAGGGCGACGGCTTCTTCGTCGTCCAGGACGGCAGCGGCCGCGACTACTACACGCGTGCCGGTTCATTCGTCGAGAAGACCCAGAACAATGGCGGGACGGAGACGACCTATCTCGTCAACTCGGCCGGCTATCGGCTGACCGGTACGTCGCTGACCGACGGCAGCGCCGGCGCGATCGAACTCCCGGTCGGCAAGCTGATCGCTCCGACGCAGACGAAGTCCGCGGATTTCTCGCTCCAGCTTCCGGCATCGTCGGAGGTCGTCAGTGCGGCTCCGACCGCGACTTCGGCGGCCGGGGCGGCATACACCAAGAAGACATCGGTCGTCGTCTACAATCAGCTCGGCGAGGCGCGGACGCTCGACGTCTACCTGACCAAGACCGCGGATGGCGACGCTACCGCTTCGCCTGCGACGGACGACACCTGGAAGATTTCGATCTTCGATCAGGCTCAGTCGACCAATGGCGGCTTTCCCTATACCAACGTGGCGACCGGAGACACCGGCGTGCACGAAGAGTTCACCGCCACGTTCAATCCCGTGACGGGCAAGGAGACGTCTGGTCTCGGGAAACAAGCGATCGCCTTGGCGGACGGCAGCAGCGTCGACGTCGACTTCTCGTCCCTCACGCAATACGACTCCGATTTCTCCGCCAAGCTCACCGCCGACGGCAACCCCGCCGGCTATATCAGCGACTTCGAGATCAGCGACCAGGGCGTGGTCAACGGTGTGATGAACACCGGCAACAGCATCCCGCTCTTCCAGCTCAATCTCGCGCGCTTCTCCGCCCCGGACCAACTCACCGCGGGCGTCGGCAACGTCTATTCGGCGAGCCTCGCCTCCGGCACGCCCGAGATCGGCGTGCCCGGCGTGAACGGCTTCGGCGCGCTCCAGTCGAACGCGCTGGAACAGTCGAACGTCGACCTCTCCACCGAGCTCACCGACATGATCCAGTCGCAGCGCTCCTACGGCGCCAACTCGAAGGTCTTCCAGACCGGCTCGGAAATTCTCGACGTCATCATCAATCTGAAGCGCTGAGCCGTCGCGCTTCGCCTTTGTGAGGGAACCCCCACGCCATGTCGCTGCTCTCGGCGCTTTCCAACGCAAGATCCTCGCTGGCGACCGTGTCGGCCCAGACGGCGCTGGTGTCGCGCAATATCGGAAATGCGCAGAACACGGCAGCGACACGCAAATACGCCAATCTGTCGGCGGGTGCCGCCGGCGGCGTCCAGGTCGTGTCGATCGCCCAGTCGCAGAACCACGCGCTGTTCCAGTCGATGACGTCGGCCACCGGCGGCCTCGCCGCGGCAAACGCCATGTCGGACTCCCTCACCAGCATCCAGAATGTCGTCGGTGACGTGGACGCGACCACCACGCCCTCCAACACCCTGACGGCGCTGCAGGCGGCGCTGTCGCAATATGCCGTCTCGCCGGAGGACCCGCAGACGGCACGTGCCGCGATCGACGCGGCCAAGGACGTCGTCAACAGCCTCAACAATGCGACCAAGGCGGTCCAGAGCGCCCGCAAGGACGCCGACGACCAGCTGACGGCGGCCGCCTCCGACATGAACGACATCCTGTCGCAGTTCCAGGCGCTCAACGACGGGATCGTGAAGGGAACGGCGACCGGAAGCGACGTAACCGACCTCGTCGACCAGCGCGATCAGCTGGTGACGAAGCTGTCCGGCTATGTCGGCGTGAACGTCCAGGTCCGCAGCGGCAACGACATGGTGCTGACCACCGACTCCGGCATCACGCTATTCGAGACCACCGCACGCTCGGTCGAGTTCACGCCCCAGACGGCGTACGACGCGACGGTGACCGGCAGTCCGTTCAAGATCGACGGGGTCAGCGTCTCGGGAGCCAATTCCGCGATGCCGATCAAGAGCGGCAGCGTCTACGGCCTCTTGACCTTCCGCGACGAGACTGCGGTCACATACCAGGGACAGCTCGACCAGATCGCATCGACGCTCGTCGACGACTTTTCAGAGAGCGGTACTTATAACGCTCAGACCGGTAGCTTTGACCCGGCGACCGGTACCTCTGCCTCCCCGATCCAGAAGTTCCAGGGATTGTTCAATGTCGCCTTGGGCTCGACGGTGGGCGCGGCCGGCTCGATCAGCGTCGATCCGGCCTTCGACAACGACCCGACGCTCCTGCGCGACGGGCAGACCGTCGACTACAACACCACCAACTCCAGTGGCTTCACCGGCCGCCTCAACCAGCTGATCTCCGCCTTTTCGACCCAGAGGTCGTTCGACGGCTCGCTCGGGGCCGGCTCGCAGGGCTCGATCATCAGCTATGCCGGATCGTCGACCGCCTGGCTGCAGGCTCAGCGCTCGGCGGCCAAGGACGACATCGACTACCAGTCGACGCTCCTCTCCGGCACGAAGTCGGCCTTGTCCGACAAGACCGGCGTCAACCTCGACGAGGAGATGACCAATCTCCTCGACCTCGAGCGCTCCTATCAGGCCTCGAGCAAGATCATCTCGACGATCGGCAACATGGTCGATTCGCTTCTCAACATCCGCTGATCGAGGGACAGATGTCGAATTTTCTCGTCTCAAACTATTCGCTTCTGAGCGCGCCGCGCACCGCCGTCTTCAAGATCCAGGACGAGCTGACCTCCCTGCAGAAGGAAGTGACGACCGGGCGTCTCGACGATGTCGGGCTGTCGCTCGGCGGCCGGACCAGCCAGACGGTCTCGCTGCGCTCGCAGCAGACGATCGTCGACAAGCAGCGCGACGCCAACTCGGTGCTCACGCAACGCTTCGACATCATGCAGACCTCGCTGCAGTCGATCGCCGACACGGGCAACACGCTTTTGTCCTCGCTGATCGCCAACGGAACCAGCGATACCGGCACCGCGGCGACCGAGCAGCAGGCCATGTCCAGCCTGCAGCAGATGGTCGGCGCGCTGAACACGTCGTCGGGGACCCGGTTCCTGTTTTCGGGCGCCGCCAGCGACCAGCAGACGCTCAAGTTCAGCGACTTCGTCGGCTCCGGCGCACAGAGCAGCGTCGCGTCGGCGCTGTCGAACTTCATGACGACCAACGGCATCAGCGACATGTCGCAGATGACCGACAGCCAGCTCGACAGCTTCCTCAACGGCGACTTCGCGAACCTCTTCTCCGGTTCGAACTGGACCGCCAACTGGTCCAATGCGGACGACACGCCCGTCTATAACAAGATCAGCGATTCCGAGACCATCAACACCAGCTACTCCGCGAACGACGAGGCCTTCCGCAACATCGCCAAGGCTTACGTGATGATGTCGAGCCTCAACTCCAGCGGGATGAGCGACTCGGCCCGCCAGCTTCTCTCGAACCGGGCGACGCAGAGCCTGAGCCAGGGCCTGTCGCAGATGACCACGCTTCAGGCGCAGATCGGCGGAAGCCAGCAGCGGCTCGACGCGACCGACGCGCAGCTGAAGAGCCGGAGCAACGTGCTGACGCTGTCGATCTCGTCGATGGAGGAGGTCGATCCCTACGAGGCTTCGACGCGCGTGACCAATCTCACCAACCTCCTGGAAGCATCCTACTCGCTGACGGCGAGGATCTCGAAGCTGAGCATCCTGAACTACATCTCGTAAGGCACGCGGTAGGCCGACGGCCATTGTGCGGCCCGGAGCGCCTGACGAAGCCACCGACGCAGATGCCGGCGAGCAGCGGATCCGGCCAAGCCACAGGCAGCGAAAGCTCGGCGGAGACGCGTGAAGAGCCATCAAGCCCGGGGTTTCAGGCAGGGGATGGATCTCACGTTTTGCATGATGCGGGCGGACCGGAGGGACAGATGACGATGACGAAGACGGAAGGAGCCGCCGACGCCATGTCGTTCAAGCGCAGGCCGCTGCGTTCGGCCAAGCTCTCCTGCGGCTGCCTTCGGCTCGCCGTGGGCGGCTGCTGCGAGGGCGCTGCGCCTTGCGCAAGGTGTCGCCGCAGCGCTCGCGCCGAATCCATGCGGGCGGGAACCGGCCTCGGCCGGGCCCTTCCGCTGCCGCGGAAGATGCGCGCGGTCGACGGCGCGCCGTTCTGAACAATTCATCGGTCGGCCGCCCCGGACGTCAGGTCTCGGCAAGATCGACCGGCCAATATCAAGCTTCGCAAAGCCCGGACATGACGACGAGGCGTCGTCCGGGCGATGATCAAGGGGTAGGAATGTACCAGTTCTCTTATGCGGAAGTCGCCCGGGACGTTGAAGTCGATGCACGCGAGCGCGAGCGGCGCGCTCTCGATCACTCGATCGAACTTCTGCGCAAGGCGGAAGAAAATGGCCCCCGCTCACGCGATGCGATCGAGGCGATCTACACCACGCGGAGCCTCTGGGCGATCCTCGTCGAGGATTTGGCGAGCGCCGAGAACGGGCTGCCGGAGGCGCTGCGCGCCGAGCTGATCTCGATCGGCCTGTGGATCATGCGCGAAGCCGAAGCGATCCGGCTCGGCCGTTCGCAGAACTTCGCCGGCATTATCGAGATCACCACACTCATCCGCGACGGATTGAATTGACCATGGCGACGCTCCGCATCTCCCTTCGGGCCGGGGAGCGAATCTTCGTGAACGGCGCGGTCCTGAAGGTGGACCGCAAGACGACGCTGGAATTTCTCAACGACGTGACGTTCCTCCTGGAAAGCCACGTCCTGCAGGCGGAGCAGGCTACGACGCCGCTGCGCCAGCTCTACTTCATCATCCAGATGATCCTGATGGATCCCGACAGCGCCGAGGCGGCCCGAAAGCTGTTTGCCGAGACGCTGCCGACGATGCTGAAGAGCTACAGCAACCGGGACGTCCTCGATGGTCTTCTGGACATCGAAGGTCTGGTGGAGCGAAACCGCAGCTTCGAGGCGCTGAAGCGCCTGCGCACGCTGATCCCGATCGAGGACGACATCCTCGAGGGGCGCACGAGCAAGTCCGCCGCATCCCCCCAACTGCCGCGCCAGGTAGTGCGGCTCGCAGCCGGAGCCTGACAGCGATGACCCTGAGCAGCGTTTCCGGAACCACGACCGGCTCGAACGCCGCCGCCGGCACGGCCGCGGCGACCAAGAAGGCGAGCACGCTCGACTACAACGCGTTCCTGACGCTGCTCGTCGCGCAGATGAAGAACCAGGATCCGCTGAACCCGACGGATTCGACCCAGTTCGTCTCGCAGCTCGCCAGCTTCTCCTCGGTCGAGCAGGCCGTGCAGACCAACACCAAGCTCGATTCGATGATGAACGTCACGGCGCTGACCCAGGCGGACCAGATCATCGGCCGTACCGCGACCTCGGCCGACGGTTCGGTCTCCGGCAAGGTCGCGGCGCTGCGCATCGCCGACGGCGGCGTCCAGGCGGTCCTCACGGATGGCCGGACGCTATCGCTCGCGGCATCCGGAACCACAGTGGAGTAACCGGCATGAACCAGGCCGAAGCCATCGAGATCGTCCGCTCGGCGGTCTGGACCATCGTGCTCGCCTGCGGGCCGGCGGTCGCCGTCGCGATGCTGATCGGCATCCTCATCGCGCTGTTCCAGGCGCTGACGCAGATCCAGGAGGTGACGCTCACCTTCGTGCCGAAGATTCTCGGCATCTTCGTCGTCATCGCCCTGACCGCATCCTTCACGGGGCAGGAGGTCTATTCCTTCACCCAGCAGTCCTATTCGCGCATCGAACACGGCTTCAAGTGACGGCCGAGCGTCGGTAAGCGGCCGCGCCGGCTTCGTTCGCTGCCGACATCGTCATGGAAGCGCACACCGAAGGGTGAACCGCCCGCCATCTTCATCGCCTCCGATCTGAGGCCGGCATGAAACGGGCAGGGGCCGTCACCGACCTCTGCCCGCTCTCTTTCTGGCAGCCCGTGGCTCAGCGGGTCGCCGCGGAGGCGCTGCCGGTCTGACCGGACGTGGTCCCCTGTCCACCGTTTGGCAGGATCCGCACCGTGCCTGCCGTGCCTCCAGCCCCGGAGGTCGCGACGCCCGCTTGGCCGTTCGCGCCGGTTGAAGCGCCGCCGGCCTGGCCGTTGGCGTTGGTGGAACCGGTGAGCGTGCCGCCGGCTGCAGCGCCGTTGCCGGCCTGCCGGCCCGCATTGCGGGACGCGGTGCCTCGCGCTCGCGTTGTTCCGCCGGCCTTGCCTGCGGCCGCGGCCTGCCCGACGCCCTGTCCGTTCTGCACGCCCTGGACGCCCTGCGCCGTGCCGGCGCGGCTCCCCTGCGCCAGCCCGGTCCGGGCGCCGGCATTGCCGAGGTTTCCGGCTCCGGCCTGTGCCCCGACGCCATTGCCGACGCCGTTCGTCTGCTGAAGTCCGCTTCCGCCCGTCCGCGCGGTCGACCGGCCGGTGCCCGCGCCGGGAAGCCAGGTGTTCAGCCCGATCGCGGACAGGAAGGCGGTCGTCAGCCGCCCGGTCGGCTCCAGCCCGTGCGCCTGCTGGTAGTTGAGCACAGCCTGTCTGGCCTGCTTGCTCCACTGTCCGCTGACCGGACCCGCGGAATAGCCGGCCTGGTTGAGCGCCTGAGCCAGCACCCGCACGCCCGCGGGGCTCAGATAGAGCTGCGTTCCGGAGATGGCCTTTTCCTGGGAGAGGCGCTGATTGCTGCTGCCGGACTGGCCGCCGGCCGCGGTGCCGCCGGCTGCTCCCCGCCGGTTCGATGGCGCCGTTCGCCCCGCCGCGTTGCCCTGCGATGCCCCGCCTGCGGCTGTCGCTCCGCCGGACACGCCGCCGGCTCCCGTCCGGCTCCCGGCGTTGCCGCCGGCATAGACCTGGTTCCCGATCCCGAGTGTCTGGATGAGGCTGACATCGAGCAGGCCGACCGGCTCCAGCCCGCGAGCCTGCTCAAAATTCGCCGCCGCCTGCGACGTCTGCTGCGTCCATCGGCCGGTCACGCCGCCGACATTGTAGCCCATCTGGTTCAGCGCCTGCTGGACGACGCGCACCCCGGCCGGACTGATGGTGAGCGGCGCACCGCCGTTCTGCGCCGCGCTTTCCTGTGCGATCCGCTGATTGGTCGACTGGCCCGCGCCCTGCGTTCCGGCGCCTGCGCCTCCGCCGAGGAGGTTGCCGAGACCGAGCGAGCGGACGAGCGAGACGGTCACGCTGCCGCTCGGGGCGAGACCCTGGGCCTGCATGAAGTTGGCCGCGGCCCGTGCCGAGCCCTTGCCCCAGACGCCGTTGACGGCGCCGACATTGTAGCCCTTCTGGTTCAGCGCCTGCTGGATCTGCCGGGTGCCGGCGGGGCTGATGTAGATCTCGGTGCCACGATAGCGGGCCTGTTCCTGGGTGATCCGTTGGCTGCTCACATTCGTGCCCGTGCCCGTGCCTGTGCGCGTGCCCTGGGTGCCTTGCGTCTGCCGAGCCTGCTGGGCGTAGGCCGATCCTGCGGCGAGGACCACGGCGAGGGCCGTCGAGGCCGCGATGCGGTTTGCGTTCATGGCAAATCCACTCCCTCTTGCGTCGATTGAACTTTTTCGGGGCGCTGCGGTTCGGAGCGTCCTGACGGCCGGGCGACCCGGCTCTGTCTCTGCAAGTTCTCCGCCCGGCAGTGGGTTCGCCGAAGATTGCATGGATCGCCAAGCTCTTGCCGGCTAACGGCCGCGCGGTCGGCGGGCCGCCGGTTCCGCCGTTCCGCGGCCGAGGCCAGCCCTGAGCAATCTTCGTTTGCGAGGACCTTTCCTGAACATCGCCGGGGGACGCGACGCGTCGCCTGCCGGCCGCCGCAATGATTGCAGCAACAGGGAATGCGCCATGGCTGTCGACGCGCTGAAATCGGGGCCCGCCGCGGCGCCGAAAAGCAACCGCGACATCGGCTTCGCGATCGCCGTCGTCTTCATCCTGACGGTGCTCTTCGTCCCGATCCCGTCCTTCCTGATCGACATGGGCCTGGCGCTGTCGATCTCGCTGTCGGTCCTGATCCTGATGGTGGCGCTGTGGATCCAGCGCCCGCTCGAATTCTCCGCCTTTCCGACCATCCTCCTGCTCGCCACCATGCTGCGGCTGTCGCTCAACATCGCGACGACGCGAGTCATCCTCTCGCGCGGCAACGAGGGCGTGAACGCGGCCGGTCACGTCATCGGCGGCTTTTCGCAATTCGTCATGGGCGGCGACTTCGT
The DNA here is from genome assembly GCF_041027365.1 of Jiella sp. M17.18. Classification (NCBI taxonomy): domain Bacteria; kingdom Pseudomonadati; phylum Pseudomonadota; class Alphaproteobacteria; order Hyphomicrobiales; family Aurantimonadaceae; genus Jiella; species Jiella sp. M17.18. Next base: position 280,585 of record NZ_JBFTEH010000001.1, read on the forward strand.
CATCGGCATCGTCGTCTTCCTCATCCTGATCACCATCAACTTCATGGTGATCACCAAGGGTGCGACGCGTATCGCCGAGGTCGGGGCGCGCTTCACCCTCGACGCCATCCCCGGCAAGCAGATGGCGATCGACGCCGATCTTTCCGCCGGGCTCATCGACGAGAAGGAATCGCAGCGCCGGCGCAAGGAGCTCGAAGAGGAGAGCTCCTTCTTCGGCTCGATGGACGGCGCCTCGAAATTCGTGCGCGGCGACGCGGTCGCCGGCCTGATCATCACCGCCGTCAACGTCTTCGGCGGCATCGTCATCGGCATCACCCGCCACGGCATGGACGCGGCGAGCGCCGCCGACGTCTTCACCAAGCTGTCGGTCGGCGACGGTCTCGTCTCGCAGATCCCGGCGCTGATCGTCTCGCTCGCCGCCGGCCTCCTGGTCTCCAAGGGCGGTACGCGCGGCGCGGCCCAGTCGGCAGTCCTCGCCCAGCTCGGCCACTATCCGCGCGCCCTCTGGGTCGCCTCGGTGCTGATGGGCGTGCTCGCGCTGCTGCCGGGCCTGCCCTTCATTCCCTTCACCCTGATCGCCGGGCTCCTCGCCACCGTCGCGTACCTCGTGCCGAAGAAGCGGGAAGAGGAGCTGCGGGTCGTCGAGGCTGCGCGGGCGGAGGAACAGAAGACCGCGCGCGCCGCCGAGAAGAACTCGGTGAAGGAGTCGCTGAAGATCGTCGAGATCGAGCTGGTGCTCGGCAAGCAGACCTCGGCGCATCTCCTCCTGCAGCGGGACGAACTGGCCCTGCGCGTCCAGAAGATGCGCCGGCGCTTTGCCTCGCGCTACGGCTTCGTCGTGCCGGAGATCAAGCTGTCGGACGATCTGTCGATCGACACCAAGTCCTACGAGATCAAGATCCACGGCACGGCCCTCGCGACGCAGCAGCTGCGCCTCGGCGAACTGATGATCGTCCTCGGCGATGCGCCGGCGCCGGACGTGCCGCACGACGTCACCAAGGAACCGGCCTTCGGCATGCGCGCCGCCTGGGTGTCGGAGACCTTCTCCTCGGAACTGAAGCGCCAGGGCTTCGAGCCGATCGACACGCTGTCGATCGTCCTCACCCATCTCTCCGAGGTGATCCGCAACAACCTGGCCCAGCTCCTGTCCTACAAGGACATGCGGGCGCTGCTCGACCGGCTGGAGCCGGAATACAAGCGGCTGATCGACGAGATCATCCCGACGCACATGTCCTATTCGGGCTTGCAGGCGGTGCTGAAGCTGCTGCTCGCCGAGCGCGTCTCGGTGCGCAATCTGAGCCTCATCCTCGAGGCGATCGCCGAGATCGCGCCGCATGTGCGCCGCTCCGAGCAAATCGTCGAGCATGTGCGCATGCGCATGGCGCAGCAGATCTGCGGCGACCTCCTGCACGACGGCAAGCTGAACGTCCTCAGGCTCGGCAATCAGTGGGATCTCGCCTTCCACCAGGCCCTGAAGCGCGATGCCAAGGGCGACGTCGTCGAGTTCGACATCGACCCGCGCCTGGTCGAGCAGTTCGCCACCGAGGCCACCAGGGTCATTCGCGAGAAGATGGACCAGGGCGAGATGTTCGTGCTCGTCTCGGCGCCGGACGCCAGGCCCTATGTCCGGATGATGATCGAGCGGATCTTCGTCAACCTGCCGGTCCTCAGCCATGTCGAGATCGCGCGTGGCGTCGACATCCGGCCGATCGGCTCGATCTCGTGATCACCGACCTGCCGGACGTCGTCCTCGGGATCTTCGTGATCTTCTGCCGGATCGGCAGCTGCCTGCTGCTCCTGCCCGGCGTCTCGTCCAGCCGCATCCCGACGCAGATCCGCCTGTTCCTGGCGCTCGCCATCTCGCTGGCCCTGTCGCCGACGCTGATGCCGATCGTCGAGCCGCTGGTGCGGGCCGACAACGACAACATCCGCCTGCAGCTGATGGTGACCGAGCTCCTCAACGGGCTGTTCATCGGCCTGCTCGGGCGAAGCTTCATGATCGCGCTGGAATTCGCCGGCCATGTTGTCGCCAACTCGATCGGCATGGGCCAGGCGCTGGGCGTTCCGATCGAGGATCGCGAGGCTGCGCCGGCGATCTCCTCGCTGATTACCATGACGGCGACGACGCTGATCTTCGTCCTCAACCTGCATGCCGAGATCGCGCGCGCGCTCGTCGCCTCCTACAACGCGATGCCGCCGGCTGCCGGATTTGCCGCGCGCGGCGACCTGCGGAACATCGTCGACAATCTCGACCAGGCGTTCCACCTCTGCCTGCGCCTGTCGAGCCCGTTCATCCTCTACGCGGTGATCGTCAACTTCGCCATCGGCCTCGCCAACAAGCTGACGCCGACGATCCCGATCTACTTCATCTCGCTTCCCTTCGTCCTGGCCGGCGGCATCGTGCTCTTCGGCTATTCGATCGGGGACTTCCTGATCATGTTCATGAACAACTTCCAGCAATGGGTGTTTCGCGGATGAGCGACAAGAGCGAACGCGTGCGCCGGCTGAACCGCATCCTCAAGGTCCAGGCGCAGAAGCGGCTGCTCGAGGAGTGGCGGATCGGCCAGATGCGCGAGGAGCGCGACGCGCTCGACCGCAGCGACGCCGAACTGATCGCCAGCCTCGGCGAGACCTCGAAGCTGCAGGGACTGTTCATGGACACCAAGGTCCGCACGCTTCGGCGCAACGACCTCGAGCGCCGGGCGATCCACGAGCGCAAGGTGGCGGCCGAGGATCGGCTGCTCGCGGTGCGCCGGGTCGAAAAGGGTGTCGAGAAGGTCCGCGACAAGGCGAAGCTGACGGCCAAGGCCGAGGGCGAGGCGAAAGACCTCGATTCCAGCATCGAATCCTTCCTCGCCCGCAACGGGTCAAGCTTCGAATAAGCCGGCTCTTCTAGAACTCTCGCCAGGGGCCATGCCGCCCAATCCCGAACCGCCGCCAGAGCCATGACCGTTTCGTCGATCTCGCCCAATGCGATGCTTGCGCTGATGCCGGCGCTGACCGACGGCGCCGCGAAGACGCAGGCCGCGGCCAAGGCGGACACCGACTTCGCCGCGACGCTCTCCAGCCTGTCGGGCGATGCCGCGGCGCAGGCGCCGGAGCAGCCGTTCGAGCCCCAGCTTCAGCCGCTCGTCAAGCATGTCTCGCAGAAGGCCTCGCCGCTCGAACAGTTCGAGGGCTTCGTCCTGCGCAGCTTCGTGGAATCGATGCTGCCGTCCGACGCGTCCGAGTTCTTCGGCAAGGGCACGGCCGGCTCGATCTGGAAGTCCATGCTGGCCGAACAGATCGGCGACGAGATCGCCAAGAATGGCGGGATCGGCATCGCCGCCGCCATCGCGAAGAAGGACAAGGTGGCGGGCTCCGCCAAGAATGCCGCCGGCGGCGGCGCGGACGGGCTCAAGACCATGCTGGCGCGGGCCGACTTCACCCGTGCCGCCACGCTGAAGACGCCTGCCGGCGAATAGGAAGGATACCCGGATAGAATGACCCTGCCCATCGAAAAAGCCGTCGACCGGCTGGAAGCGATCCTCACCGCGGAAGTCGAGGCGCTGCGCTCCGGCAACGCCATCAATCTCGCCGAGATCACGACCCGGAAGAACCAGAGCCTCCTGGAGTTCACGCGGCTGGCGCGCGGCCTTTCCGACCCCGATCCGACCCTCAGGGTACGGCTGGAAGGGCTGAGGAAGTGCGTCGAGGAAAATCAGCGCGTGCTCGGCCTGCACATCCAGGCGAGCCACGAGATCGCCTCGCTGATCGCCCGCTCGATCACCGAGGCTGATTCGGACGGCACCTATAGCGCGCAGATCCGCCGCAAGAGCCTCGCGAAGTGATCAAGCTCCTCGCCATCGGTCTGTGGGTCTGCGCCGTCGCGCTCGGCTCGAGCTATGTGATGGCGTCGATGTTCTCGCCCGCCGCCGAAGCCGGGGTGAAGCCGAAGGACCCGGACTACTTCCATGGCCTCGACTACAAGAGCACGGATTCGATCACGATTCCGATGATCGCGCACGAGAAGATTCAGGGCTACATCCTGGCGCGCTTCGTCTACACGATCGACGGCAAGACGGCGAGCGAGCTGAAGGTGCCGCCGGATCCGTTCATCCTCGACGAGGTGTTCCGGCGGCTCTACTCGACCAAGAACTTCGACTTCGACCGTCCCGAGCGCTACGACCTGAAGAGCCTCACCGACGGCATCAAGGAAGACGTCAACAAGCGCTACGGCCAGAAGGTCGTCCACGAGGTCCTGGTCGAGCAGTTCGACTACATCCCGAAGGGCGAAACCCGGGGCTCCGGACAGCAGGCTTCGCCGGCGCCAAAGCCGGGGCACTGAGCGCAGCGACGGCAGGCTCATCAAAGCCGGATGGCTGGTGCGCGACCGCCAGATCCCTCGTTCCGTCGCCGTTCCGACCGATCGCCGGTCTGTCTTCAGACGGCGTAGTACCGCCCGGTGAGCCGTCGCAGATCGGCACGGCTGGCCGGGCGTTCGGGGCCCAGGAAGCGGACACCGATATCCAGCCCGCGCGTCCAGACGATCGCCGCCGGGCGAAGGCGGCCGTCGGCCTCGTCGAGGATCATGATGCGGCCGGGCAGGGGGCACGGCGCGTAGTGCCGTATGCGGGCGCCGCCCTGCGACATGTCGAAGGCCATGCCGTCGTCGAGAAACCGCCGGTCGAGGCTCGCGAGCTTGACCGGACGCAGCCGGGTGCGCCGCCGCACCCATGCGCGGCTCTCCGGTCCGGGGTGGCGTTCGTCGTCCTGCATGGCCGACACTCTAGGGTCTGCTTTGCCAACGAATGCTGAAGCCGCGGGCCGCGTAGCCGCGGATTGAGCATTATCGTGAACGCCCTCCTGCCGGTGGCGAGGAATCGTTAACCCCAGGCTGCGATGCTCCCTGCGACCGAGAACCGATCTCGGGCGAGGGGACCAGGCACCGAGGCCGGCATGAGCGCTACGACTTCTTCGACCTATTCCGGCAGTGACCGCGCGGGCGCGCCGTTCGGCGGCGATCCCGCCGCGTCGAAGAATTCCGACCGGCTGGTGAAGTTCCTGGCCTTCTGCGTCTTCGTCCTGTCGACCGGCTTCTTCTGCGCCGTGGCGATCATCTCCTATCTCGATCCGAACTATTTCGACCGGATGCTGATCTCCTCGATCAAGGCGAATGTCGACACCATGGCGGTCGGCTCCACCGAGAAGGCGCCGAAGCAGCTCGAGGTGACGCCGCTTCCGGTCGCGCAGGTCGTGCGTCCGATCTCCCTGACGCCGAAGGACTTCGCCATCGTCATGGTGTTCCAGGACGAGGCGCATCTCGCTTCGCCGGGCGAACTCTGGCGCGTCAAGGTCGGCTCGGTCGTGCCGGGCCTCGGCAAGATCCTGGCGATCGAGCCGAGCAAGGACGGCGGCATCGTCAAGGCCGAGAACGCCACGCTCAAGGCCGTCGCGTCGCGGTAACGCGCGGGCGCGCGCGGCGGACGAGACCGCCGCAAGCCGCAGGGGGCCGTCCGCCCGCCGGCGGACGCTCGCCGCATTCCCTTCGGGACGAGCCGGTCCGATGGCCGTTCGCGTCAGTTGGACCAAAGCCCGCGCTATTTCTTCTCGAGCAGGATCTGGCCCTCCTGCCGCAGCCGGCCCTTCAGCTTGTCGGCGATCGCGGCGAGGAATGTCGGCAGGTCGATCTCGACATGGACGTCCGTGTCCCGCACGTCGAGCCGGCCGGTCACCGACTGGCCCATCACCCGGGCTCTGAAGTCCAGTCGGTCGCCGGTCCACACGTCCTCGAACTTGACCATTCCGCCGACGATGTCCTGGCGCAGCCGGCCGAAGCCTTCGTCGATGCGCTGGCGCGCCTCGGCGCGCGTCAGCTTGTGGGGGATGTCGACCTTGACCGTCTCGGCCATCACTGTCTCCTCGCGGGTTGCCTCGCCGCGATATGGCGACGGGCGCGGCGAAGGACAACGCAAGGGCTGGAAAACAGAAAGCGGCCGGCGGCGGATCGCTCCGCCGCCGGCCGCTTCGTTCGACTGAGAGCCGCGGAGCGGCCGAAGATCAGACCGCTGCGAAGCGCGGCTTGCCGGCGCCGCTGCGCCGGCGACGCCGGGCCTGGCCGTTCGGCTTGCCGGCATTGGCGCGGGCCTCGCCGCCGCCATTGCCGCCGTTCCCGCCCGGGCGCCGCTGCCCCTGCGGGCCGGCACCGGGCTTGCGGGCGGCCGGGCGGCCATTGCCGTTGCCGCGGCTCGGGCGGCCGGAGCGGACCGGCGGCGCTTCGGCCGCGGCGAGGTCGCCGGCCGAGGCGTAGTCGGTCTTCTGCAGGTCGAAGCTCTGGCGCGTCAGCTTCTCGATCGCCTTCAGCTTGGCGCGCTCGGACGGGTCGATCAGCGAGACGGCGATGCCGGAGCGGCCGGCACGGGCGGTGCGCCCGATGCGGTGGACATAGCTCTCCGGCTCTTCCGGCAGTTCGTAGTTCACGACATGGCTGATGTCGTCGACATGGATGCCGCGCGCGACGATGTCGGTCGCCACCAGCACCTTCGTCTGGCCCTTGTGGAAGGCGTCGAGCGCCTTCTGCCGGGCGCCCTGGCTCTTGTTGCCGTGGATCGCGAGGCTGGCGATGCCGGCCTTGTCGAGATCGGCGGTCAGGCGGTTCGCACCGTGCTTGGTGCGGGTGAAGATCACCACCTTGGAGTATTCCGGCCGGGCGAGATTATCGATCAGCCAGAGCTTCTTTGCCTTCTGCGGGACGAGGTAGACGCTCTGGTCGATCTTCTCGACCGTGACCACCTCGGGCGTCACCTCGACGCGGACAGGGTCGGTCAGGATCTTCGCGGCGAGGTCCTCGATCGACTTCGGCATCGTCGCCGAGAACAGCAGCGACTGGCGCTGCTTCGGCAGAAAGCCGACGATCTTCATGACATCGCGCACGAAGCCCATGTCGAGCATGCGGTCGGCCTCGTCGAGGACGACATGGCCGACGGAGCCGAGCGACAGGGCGCGCTGGTTGACGAGGTCGAGCAGCCGGCCCGGCGTCGCGATGACGATGTCGGTGCCGCGGGCGAGCGCCTGGATCTGCGGGCGGATCGACACGCCGCCGAAGACCACGTGATGGGTCAGCTTGGTACCGGCGGTATAGGACTTGACGTTGTCGGCGATCTGCGAGGCGAGCTCGCGCGTCGGCGTCAGGATCAGGACCTTCGTCGTCCGCGGCGCGGGACGGCCGCCGGTCTCGATCAGGGCGTTGATCACCGGCAGCGAGAAGGCCGCGGTCTTGCCGGTGCCGGTCTGGGCGATGCCGAGGACGTCGCGGCCCTTCAGGACCGGCGGGATGGCCTGCGCCTGGATCGGCGTCGGCTGAGTGATGTCGAGGCGCGCAAGCGCGGCGAGAAGCGTGTCGGCGAGGCCGAACGCCTGGAACGTGGAAGAGGTCAAACTATGCCTTTGGGATCGCGGAGCAGGAAGGCTCCGCTGGTCATGTCGATCGTCGTCGCGCGGGCGGACGTCTCGACGGGCCGTGTCGGTCGATGAAGCGGCTTGGGGCCGCCCGGCGATCCGATGACGCTGGCAAACGTCCCGAGCCAAGGGGGCTTCAGGAAACAAGCGGGCGCTGCGCGATCACGGCGTGATGCGCTGCATATCGGCCTTTCGCTGCGCCGCGTCAAGCCGCTTGTCGCCGTGCCGGCCGCCACAACCCGCGCGTCACTGCGCGCCGGCCAGTTCCGTGGCCGCCGGGCGCGGATGCCAGGTCAGCTGCCTGGCGATCGTCGAGCCGATGCGCCAGATCAGCCCGACGCGGGGCACCGCTTCGCCGGCATAGAGTGGCACCTGGCGCACGGTCTCGTCGCCCTTGGCGAACCGCGCCCAGCCGAGCCGCTGGCCCTTCGCGACCGGAGCGGGGAAGGGGCCGTTGGTGACGATGGTGCGCTTGACGTCGGACAGGCTTCCGCGCGGCACGAGGAGGCTGAGATCGTTCCTGGCGACCAGCGGTACGGTATCGCTCGACCCGTCCCGCACCACGGCTTCGCCGACCGGCTTGTCGGCGGAGACCAGCGTCACCTCCTCGAAGTCCTGCAGCCCGTAGTCCATCATGCGCCGGCCCTCGCGCTCGCGCTCGGCGGCCGTCTGCAGCCCGGCCATGGCGAAGACGATCCGTCGCCCGTCCTTCTTGGCCGAGGCGACGAGGCCGAAGCCGGCCTCTTCGGTATGGCCGGTCTTCAGCCCGTCGGCGCCAAGCGCCAGCAGCGGGTTGCGGTTGCGCTGCCGGATGCCGTTGTAGGTGAAGCTCTCCTCGCTGAAGAGATGATACTCCTCGGGGAAGGTGTTGATGAGATAGCCGGCGAGCTTGGCGAGATCGCGCACGGTGACGTGCAGGTCCGGATCCGGCAGGCCGCTCGGATTGGTGAAGTGCGAATGGGTGAGGCCGATCGTCTTCGCCTCCGCATTCATCTTGGCGACGAAGGCGTCGACGCTGCCGGCGATGCCCTGCGCAGCGACGATCGTCGCGTCGTTGCCTGACTGGATGATGATGCCCTTGATGAGGTCGGCGAGGCTGACCCTGGAATGCGGCTTCAGGAACATGGTGGAGGAGCCGGAGGGCGCGCCACCCGTCCTCCAGGCATATTCGGAGACCTCGAACTCCTGGTCGCGCGTCACCGTCCCCGCCTTCAGCGCGTCGAAGATCACGGCGACGGTCATCAGCTTGGCGAGGCTCGCCGGCGGGATCTCCTCGTCGGCGTTCTTCTCGTAGAGCACCCGGCCGGTGCCGGAATCGATCAGGATCGCGGTCGGCGCGCTGGTCTCGAAGGCCTGGGCGGCGTGGAGCGGCGTAGCGATCAGGAAAAGCGCCAGGGCGATCAGGCGCCAGCGCGTGCGCTCGCCGCGGCTTGCCGGCGAGCCGAGCCGCCGGATCGTGTCGATCGAGATCACGCCCATCGCGCCAGGTCTCCGCTGTCCGTCATGCTTCCGTGCGACCATGGTTAGGTCGCGACGCGAGCCGCATCAAGGACTTCACGGATCCGTGGTGAACGCGCGCACCCGCAAACGTCCGCGCCGGGCTTGCCGGAGACGCCGGGAAGCCCGGGTGCCGCTGGAGTAGGGACGGGCCCCGTCCCTGCCGTGGAGCGCGTCGGTACCTCCCGAGGTTCCGGAAAAGGAGGAGGCGCCGTGACGCCGACGGTGCGAGGCGGCGGTTACGCCTTCGGACGACGCGGCCGGCCCTTCGAGTTCGGCCGCCTGCCGGCCGTGTCGCGCGTCGCATCGCTCGAGCGTGCGGCGGCGACGGCCGGAGCCCTCCTGGATTTCCTGCCGGCAGCGGGCGCCGACGGGGCCGAAGGAGACACGCCAGTGGTGTCCGGCGCAAGCGCCGCCTTGGCGGAGGCGCCCGCGTCCGCCGCAACATGCGCCGGCTCGGCGTGCGATGCGGTCTCGGTGGCCGGCGCGGCATCCGACGCCTGGACTGCCGGCGCCTCTGCCGCGGCCGGCGACGCCGTGGCAGCTTCAGGTGCGGCAGCCGGCGTCGGCTCCGGGGCTCCGGTCGCCTCGGCCGAATTCGCCGATCCGGACGGATCGACGAAACGCGGCGCGGCGAAGCCGGCGCTGTTCGTACCGGCGAAGGAGCCGAACGACGCCATGACGCCCATCGCACTGTCCAGCATCGCCTTGGCGGGACCGGACATGGCGCGCATCGGCGAGTCCGCCGAGGTCAGCCCGGCAATGCCGATGCCGAGCTCGCCGGCATTGCGGCGGTCGCGGCCGAGCTGCCCGGCCTTGGCCAGACGCTCCGCATAGGCGCCGATCCTGCGCGGGCCCTTGCCCTGCTCGCCGGCTTTCGGCGGCTTGGCGCCGGCGTGGGTGGTGCCGTGCGTCAGGGCGAAGTCGACGATGCGCGGCGCGATCTCGGCGCGGTAGCGCGAGCCGTTGAAGACGCCGTAATGGCCGACCTTCGGCTGGACATAGTGGACCCGCATGTCGTCCGGAATGTTGACGCAGAGCGTCTGCGCCGCCTCGGTCTGGCCGACGCCGGAAATGTCGTCGTTCTCGCCCTCGACGGTCAGCAGCGCGGTGCGGCGGATGGCGCTGAGATCGACGCGGCGGCCGCGATGGGTGATCTCGCCCTTCGGCAGCGAGTGCTTGATGAAGACCTCCTCGACCGTCTGCAGGTAGAACTCGGCGGAAAGGTCCATCACCGCATTGTACTCGTCGTAGAAGGTGCGGTGCTTGTCGGCCGAGTCGCCGTCGTCCTTGACGAGGTGCCAGAAGAAATCCTTGTGCGCGATCAGGTGGCGGTCGAGGTTCATCGACATGAAGCCGGTCAGCTGCAGGAAGCCGGGATAGACCATGCGCATGAAGCCGGGCTGCGGGAAGGGCACCGGCATGACGACGTTCTCGCGGAACCAGTCGATCCCCTTCTCCTGGGCGAGATCGTTGACCGCAGTCGGATTGATGCGCGTGTCGATCGGCCCGCCCATCAGCGTCATCGTCGCGGGCGCGCAGGGGTCGGCATCGGCCTCCATCAGCGCCGTCGCCATCAGAACCGGCACGGCCGGCTGGCAGACGCCGACGATATGCGTGTCCGGCCCGAGGAAGTGCAGCATCTCGATGACGTAGTCGACATAGTCGTCGAGGTCGAAGCGGCCTTCGGTGACCGGCACCGTGCGCGCGTCGGTCCAGTCGGTGATGTAGACGTCGGCATAGGGCAGCAGCGCCTCCACCGTGCCGCGCAGAAGCGTCGCGTAGTGGCCGGACATCGGCGCGACGACGAGGATGCGGGGATCGGCCCTCCGGCCTTTCGGCAGTTCGCGCTCGAAGTGCAGGAGCCGGCAGAACGGCTTCTGCCAGACCGGCCGGTCCTGAACCGGCACGCGGCGGCCGTCGATGACCGTCTCGTCGAGGCCGAATTCGGGCTTGCCGTAGACGCGCGTGGTGCGCTCGAACAGCTCGGCGGCCGCAGCGATCGAGCGGCCGGCCGTCGTGTGCGACATCGGGTTGAGCGGGTTCTGGTAAAAGAGCCGAGTGGCGTCCGCCATGGCGCGGAAGGGCGTCAGGGCGGCGTGGTTCCATTCGTAGAGCTGGTAGAGCATCAAACCTGCTTTCGGTTCAACCGCGGTGTCACCTTCGGTTGCTGCAGTGCACATATATAGGCGACAGCCGGTTTCGGTCCAAATCGCCGGTGCTGCACGACGGCGATCCGGGCCCGATCGGACTGGTCCGGCGCGGCTGGTCCGAGCGCCACCGGAGGGGCCGCCGTCACAGCCAGCGCAACATCGCGATGCGGTCGCGGCCGTCGCCGCCCGGCGGCGTCTCGTCGATGCGTCGTTGCGTCAACCATGCCGGACAATCCTTGTCCGGAACTCTCAGGAAGTGAAGCCGCTCGTAGAACACGGCGCCGCAAGGAATGTCGCAATAGGTCGAAAGTCCGACGGCGCGGTAAAAATACCACGCCGCCCGCTGCGTCACCGCCGTCACCAGCGCAGAGCCGATGCCCTTGCGGCCATGGCCGGGATGAACCGAAAGCTCGGCGAGCCAGTAGACGTCGGTAAGGCCGCAGGCTGCCGCGAATCCCACCGCCTCGCCCGTCGCCTTCTCCTCGGCGACGAAGACCTCGTGGTCGAGCAGGAACCGCACGAAGCTTTCGAGGGGAGCGGCGGCGATCGCCGCGATCTCGCGCTTGCCGGCTGCGACCAGGAGTTCGTCCGCTGCCCGCTGGATGCCAAGCAGCCGCTCCGCCTCGCCGGGCTCCATCACGCGGATCCGGTAGCCCTTGGGTGCAATGCCCTTGAACGCCCTGCGCCCGTTCCGCGGACTTGCGGCCGCAGCGGGATCAGCCGTCATAGCCCTCGACGATGATCATCTCGGAATCCGCGACCTCGTGGCGGATGGCGGCGGCCTTCTGATACTGTTCGCTGTCGTAGCAGGCCTTGGCCTTCTCGACGCTCTCGAACTCGATGATGACGTTGCGCCCGCGAGGCTGGCCCTCGAGATTGGTCACCGGACCGCCGCGGGCGATGAACTTCGCGCCGTACTCGCGAAACGCCGGAGCGGCCGTCTCGACATAGGCCTTGTAGCGCTCCGGGTCCTTCACGTCGACGCGTGCGATCCAATATCCCTTGGCCATGCCTGTCTCCCTGATGTCTGATTTCAGCCGGACGCGGCGAGCGCCCCGGCCATCTCCGACAGGATCGCCTCCGCCGCCCGCTTCGGATCCTCGGCAGCGACGATCGGCCGCCCCACGACGAGATGCGAGGCACCGGCGGCGAGCGCCTCGGCGGGCGTCGCGATCCGCTTCTGGTCGCCGGCCGCGCTGCCGGCGGGGCGCACCCCCGGCGTGACGAGCGCGAGGTCCGACCCGATGACCTGGCGCAGGGCCGCCGCATCCGTCGGAGCCGCGACGATCCCGCCCATGCCTGCGTCGCGCGCCTGCCGTGCCCGAAGGTCCACGAGGTCGGCGACGCCCATCCGGTAGCCCGAGGCGTCAAGATCCGCATTGTCCAGCGAGGTGAGGACCGTCACGCCGAGGAGCGTCGCCTCCGATCCCCGGGCTGCGCCGACGGCCGCCGCCATGACATAGGGATAGGCGTGGACGGTCAGCATCGCGGCGCCCTGGCCGAGCGCGCTCTCGACGCCCTTGGCGACGGTGTTGGAAATGTCGTGGAGCTTCAGGTCGAGGAAGACGCGCTTGCCGGCGCGCGACAGCTCCCGCACCAGCGGAAGACCGTCGGCGAAGGCCAGCTGATAGCCGATCTTGTACCAGAGCACGGCGTCGCCGAGCGTCTCGACGATCGCCTCGGCACGCCGCCGGTCGCCGACGTCGAGGCCGACGATCAGGCGTTCGCGCGCGGTCTTCCCGGCAGATCCGCTCAAGCCTCTTCCTCCGGCGGGATGTCGACGGTGACGGTCGTGCCGATCGTGTCGGAATTGACGTCGAGATGCGCGTTGAGGCCGCGGACCAGCGACACCGTGATGCGGCCGCCGAGGCCGCCCTGCGCCTCGCGCGCCCGCTGGCGCCGCACGCCCTGCTCGCCCGCCTCGACCACGTCGCTGCCGCCAGCGCCGCTCCGCCTGCTTCCCATGCCGATCGAGTCGGCAATCTCGCGCGCCGCGTTCGGACGCTTCTCCTCGGCCTCGCGCTCCGCCTGCTCCTCCACCGCCTCGACGGTCTCGCCGTCGAGCGGCGGGGGCGCACGGCCGGGGCCGAACGGCCAGTTGCTGCCGTCAGGCAAGCCGACGCCGTCGTCGGTCACCGTCATGCGGATGACGCCGGAGGACAGCATCTTCAGCCGCGCCTCGACGAGGCCCTCGTCGCGGCCGGCGAAGGCATGCTTGAGCGCATTGGTGAGGAGCTCGGAGAACAGGAGGCCGATCCGGGCCGCACGGTCGACATTTACCTCGACGGCGTCGCAGTCGACGTTGATGCGGACCGACCGGCGCCCGTCCAGATGGCCGATCGTCGCCGCGATCCGGCTGACATAGGCGCCGAGTGGCACGCGCTTGGCTTTCGACGAGGCGACGCCGGACTCCGTCATCTCCTGATAGAGCAGCTGCAGGCTCTCGATCCGCCGGGCGAGCGCATGGAACGCGTCCTCGCTGGTCTGCGCGCGCGCCTGCATCCGGATCATGCCGATGATCATGGCGAGGTGGTTCTTGACCCGGTGCTGGATCTCACCCAGCGCCGTGTCGGCTGGCGAGCTCTGCGCCGGCTCCGCCGATCCCGGAGTCGCCGTGTCCGCGCCCTCGCTGAGGTCCTGCTGCACGCCGAGGAAGCACTGCAGCCGATCTTCCTGGTCGTAGAGCGGCGTGATCATCAGCCGGTTGAGGAACTTGGTCCCGTCGGCGCGATAGTTGACGATATCGACCGCCACGTCCTCCTGCGCCTTCAGCGCCTCGCCGATCTGCTTCACCTGAGCCGGGTCGGTCTCGTCACCCTGCAGGAAGCGGCAGTTGCGGCCGATCGCCGCCTCCGCGGCATAGCGGGTGATCCGCTCGAAGGCGCGGTTGGCGTAGACGATGGGATTGTCGTCCAGATGCGGGTTGGTCAGGACGAGCGCCAGCGGCAGCTTGGCGAGCGCCGCCGTGCTGACACCGTCCGGCATCGTGCCCGAGGCATCCTTCTGAAAACCTTGTTCTCCCATTCCGTCCTCTATGCAGCGGCGAGGTGTCGCGGCACCAGGGTCTCCGGCGTCTGGAAGACTGGACGAGAATCTGGGGAGCCGCGTGCGAAGGCCGTCTTATCACATCCAGAGCATACAAATGCCCTGAGCGAAAGATCGCCGCGAGCTTCGCGATTTCAAGCCCTTCGCCGGTGCGACGATATTGCGCGGCGGGGGAGCGCCGCCCGACGCGACAGCCTGGGGCTGCGTCAGTGGGCCTCGTCCCAGTTGCCGGCCGCCTTCGCCTCGACCTCGAGTGGCACCGACAGCGACACCCGCGGGGCGGCGGCGTTCTCCATGACGTGGCGGACGACAGGCAGGGTCGATTCCACCTCTTCCTCCGGCACCTCGAACACCAGTTCGTCATGCACCTGCAGCAGCATCTTCGCCGACAGGCCTGCGGCGCCCAGCGCCGGCTCCATCCGGATCATCGCGCGGCGGATGATGTCGGCGGCCGTGCCCTGGATCGGCGCGTTGATCGCGGCCCGCTCGACCGCGGCGCGCACCGACGGGTTGGAGTGTCCGATGTCGGGATAGTGGGCGCGGCGGCCGAACAGCGTCTCGACATAGCCATGCTCCTTACAGAACGCCTTGGTCGCGTTCATGTAGTCGCGAATGCCCGGAAAACGCTCGAAATAGCGCTTGATGTAGGCCCCGGCCTCCTCGCGCGGGATCGACAGCTGGTTGGCGAGGCCGAAGGCGGAGATGCCGTAGACGATGCCGAAATTGATCGCCTTGGCCCTGCGGCGGATCTCGGGCGGCATGCCCTCGACCGGCACGCCGAACATCTCCGACGCCGTCATCGCGTGGATGTCGAGGCCCTCCTGGAAGGCCGCCTTCAGCTGCAAAATGTCCGCGACATGGGCGAGGATCCTGAGTTCGATCTGGCTGTAGTCGGCCGAGACCAGCCGCGTTCCCTCCGGCGCCACGAAGGCGGTGCGGATGGCGCGGCCCTCCTCGGTGCGGATCGGGATATTCTGCAGGTTCGGCTCGGAGGAGGACAGGCGCCCCGTGGTCGTCGACGCCATCGAGTAGGACGTGTGGATGCGGCCGACCTCGTCGAGATAGGCGGGCAGGGCGTCGGTATAGGTGCCCTTCAGCTTGGTCAGCTGGCGCCATGCGACGATGCGTCGCGGCAGTTCGTGGCCCTCGGCGGCGAGTTCGTCGAGCACTTTGACGTCGGTCGACCACTGGCCGGTCCTGGTCTTCTTGCCGCCGGGAAGCCCGAGCTTGCCGAACAGGATCTCGCCGAGCTGCTTCGGCGAACCGGGATTGAACTCCTCGCCGGCCATCTCGGCGATCTCGGCCTCGAGCGCCGCCTGGCTCTGCGCGAAGCGGCCGGAGAGTCGCGACAGGATCTGCCGGTCGGTCTTGATGCCGCGATGCTCCATGCGGGCGAGCACCGGCACCAGCGGCCGCTCCAGCCGCTCGTAGACCGAGGCGAGCCCCTCCGCCGCCAGCCGCGGCTTCAGCACCTGCCACAGCCGCAGCGTCACGTCGGCATCCTCGGCGGCGTATTCCGTGACCTTGGCGATCTCGCAGGCGGCGATCGGCTTGGCGCCCTTGCCGGAGCCGCAGAGGTCCTTGTAGGCGATCGGCTTGTGGCCGAGGAAGCGCACCGACAACTCGTCCATGCCGTGCCCCTCGAGCGACGAGGAGGCGTCGAGCGCATAGGAGATCAGCATGGTGTCGTCGAAGGGCGCCACCGAGATCCCGTGCCGCAAGAGGACGAGGTAATCGTATTTGAAGTTCTGGCCGATCTTCAGGACCGCGGGGTCCTGCAGCACCGGCTTGAGGATCGCCAGGGCTTCGTCGAAGGGGATCTGCGGCCCGACCTCGTCCGCGGCGGCGGCCTTGTCCGAGAGAAGATCCGCCTCGCCGGACGGCGGGACATGGGCGAGCGGCACATAGGCGGCGCGGCCCGGGCGCGTGGCGAAGGAGACGCCGACCAGTTCGCCCGACATCGCCGACAGCGAGGTGGTCTCGGTGTCGAAGGCGAGCAGCCCCACCTCGCGTGCCTCGTCCATCCAGGCCTGCAGCGTATCGGCATCGCGGATCGTCTGGTAGCCGGCATGGTCGAAGGGCAGGGCGGCGACGGCGGCGCGGCGGCTCTCGACCAGCGCCTGCGGGGTCAGCGGCAGCGCCGCCTCGCCGGATGCGGGAGCCGCGCCGACGGCCGACGCGGGATCCAGATCCGGTCCGTGTGCCGGCCCCTCCACCGCAATCGCCGCCGCCGAGACGTCCGAGGCTTCCGTCCCGAGCTTTTCGGCGACGCGCCGGGTGAGCGTGGTGAACTCCATCGCCTTCAGGAAGGCGATCAGCTTCTCGCCGTCCGGCTCATGGATGAAGAGGTCGTCGAGGGGCGTGTCGAGTGGGGTGTCGCAGTCGAGCGTGACGAGCTTCTTCGACAGCCGTGCCTGCTCGGCGAACGCGACGAGGTTCTCGCGGCGCTTCGCCTGCTTGATCTCCGAGGCCCGGGAAAGGAGCGTTTCGAGGTCGCCATATTCGTCGAGGAGCTGCGCCGCGGTCTTCGGCCCGATGCCGGGGACGCCCGGCACGTTGTCCGAGGTGTCGCCGACGAGCGCCTGCAGGTCGATCATCTTCTCCGGATAGACGCCGAACTTCTCCTTGACCTCTTCGGGGCCGAGCCGCTTGTCCTTCATCTGGTCGTAGAGGATGACGCCGGGGCCGACGAGCTGCATCAGATCCTTGTCGGAGGAGACGATGGTGACGTCGCCGCCGGCCGCGACCGCTTTGCAGGTATAGGCGGCGATGAGGTCGTCCGCCTCATAGCCTTCCTTCTCGATGCAGGGCAGGTCGAAGGCGCGCACCGCCTCGCGGATCAGCGCGAACTGCGGGACGAGATCCTCCGGCGGCGCCGTCCGGTTCGCCTTGTACTGGTCGTAGAGCTCGTTCCGGAAGGTCTTGGAGGAATAGTCGAAGATGACGGCGAAATGCGTCGGCGCGACGCCGACCGAGGTGTTGCGGGCGTCCTCGATCAGCTTCCACAGCATGTTGCAGAAGCCCGACACGGCGCCCACCGGCAGGCCGTCCGACTTGCGCGTCAGCGGCGGCAGCGCATGGTAGGCCCGGAAGATGTAGGCCGAGCCGTCGACGAGGAAGAGGTGATCGCCTTTGTTCATGGCGAGGGTGGTATCGCGCGGCCTCGCGGGAGTCCATCTCGGCTCTCGGCAGGGGTGGCAGAGAGGCAACAGGGGGCGCTCTCGCGCCAAGAAGTTCGGCAAGGGCCTTGCGCATCAGGTGCTTCCTGTGTTTCTGTCCGAAAGTTTAGTAATCGATCACATCGATGTGAACGTGCGCACGCGCGCGTGACTTGATTTCGCTTTCGCCGAGTCGCATCTTTTCTCTCGACGGCGCCGATGAGCGTCGTATTCGGCCAAGGCACGTCCCCCGCTTTAGAGCCGAATTTCAGGTGATCGGTCCTCTTCCCCCCTCTCCGGGACCGGCACCGCTAGAATGCGAGAGAGTCGTTGCGGCGTATCCCCCTCCAGGCCGTGGCGGCTCTCTTTGCATGTCCGGCGCACGCTTTGTGCGGCTCCTCCTCCTTGCCCGCACGCCACCGGCGGCTCGCCTGTGCGAAGGCGATCCGCCCGCGCGCCGATCGTTTCCGCCGCGTTTGGCCGTTCCGCTCCCCGCCCGCATCGCGTAAGCTGCCCGACAGTGCAAGCGCCGACGGGAGGACATGCCGATGTACAAGGCGGTGGGAATGCCGGGTTCGCGGCTCACCCGCGTGACCTGGATGCTGGAGGAACTGGGCGAGCCCTACGAGATCGTCCCCTGCATGCCGAACGACGCGACGATCAGCGCGCTGAATCCCTCGGGCAAGATGCCGGCGCTGATCGACTGCGAGTTCACCTTGGTCGATTCCGCCGCGATCGTCAGCTATCTCGCGGACAGACACGCGCCGGAGACGCTGACCGCGCCATCCGGCACGCGTGAGCGGGCGCTGATCGAGAGCTTCGTCTATTTCGTCCAGAGCGAGTTCGAGGTGCCGCCCTGGCGCAAGGCGCAGAACCGCTTCGTCCTGCCGGAGGCGCTGCGGCGCGACGTCGACGATGTCGTCGCCTATGAGCTGGGCCGCGCGGTGGGGGCGCTGGAGGCCCGGCTCGGCGGTCGCGCCTTCGCCGTCGGCGACCGCTTCACCATCGCCGACCTGATGATCGGCCACGCCGGCGCCTGGGTCCGCGGCGCCAGGCTCTCCATCGGATCCGACGCGGTCAACGCCTATCTCGACGCGATTCTGGCGCGGCCGGCGCTGGCGAGGGCGCGCGAGCGCGAGGCCGCGGCAAAGGCGGCGCAAGCCGCAGCCTAGGCGGTCGCAGGCGGGGGCTCGCGCGCCGACCGGCCAGCCCTCGCCACCCTGTTCAGCCACCGGCGCGGCACCCTGCTGTCGGCTGCCGTCGATGCTCAGACGGCGGCGAGCGCTGCGGCCGCGCTGTCGTGCACATCGGCCGGATAGCCCGCCGCAAGCGTCGCGATCGTGGCGGATGGGGTCAGCACTGTGACCATACCGCCAAGAATCGGCTTCGCCACGTCATAGCCTGTCATGCGCCAGCGCAGCAGCTGGCCTTGCCGGACGAGGTGCGGCGTGCCGTCCGAAAGGACGAACGTCCCGTCCGGGAGGCTCTCCGCCGCGGCCTCGTAGCGGATCTGCCGCCGCGTGCGGCTGTCCACCCGGCAGGCATGCAGGCGGTCGTCGATCGCCTTGGCCGAGGCCGCGACGGCCTCGCCGTGAGCCGCGGCGAAGGCTGCCTTGAAGGCGAGGTACTCGGCGCGGCGGCATTCGGCGCAGGGGCGATGGCCGGCGGCGAGCGCGACGGCTTCGTCGAGGAAGAACAATTCCGTCCACCGCCCGGGCGTCATCACCACGCGGTGCCGGTTCTTGAATTCGAGGCGGCAGGCGATCCAGGCCTTGTGTCGCCAGCGGCTGTCGCCGAGGGTCCGGTCGACCCGGTGCAGGACGCCGCGATTGCCGGTCAGCGTGCCGCGGGCCGGGTCCGCGACGATGTCGCCCTCTGGTGTGACGCGATTCTGCAGCGGCATGGCATCCTCCCTCGGCCGGTCCAGCGCTGTCGCCCGTCTTTGCGCCTTCGGCACCGCGGCAGGACTGGCGAGCGGGCCGTCGCCGCCGTATCTTGTCCGCGCAGCCACGGCACGGAGTGATGAAGATGATCGTCGGCAATTCGGTCAAGCGCCGGGGCGAATGGGCCGATGCGGCCGATACGATCACCCTGGAGGAATCCGCCCGCCATCGCCGGCGCATGGCGATGGTGACGGACGGCGGCATCGCCTTCCTCCTCGATCTTCCCGAGGCGACGCTCCTGCGCGACGGCGACGCGATCCTCCTCGACGACGGCCAGATCGTCGAGGTGAAGGCCAAGCCGGAGCCGCTCTACGAGGTGCGGGGGCAGGACGCCGCCCATCTGGTCGCGCTCGCCTGGCAGATCGGCAACCGGCACCTCTCGGCGCAGGTCTTCGGCGACCGCCTGCTGATCCGCCGCGACCCGGTGATCCGCGACATGCTCCAGGGGCTCGGCGCGGCCGTCGCGGAGGTGGAGGCGGCGTTCGACCCGGAGGGCGGCGCCTATGGCAGCCATCTGCACGGCGCGGGCGACAACCATTGAACCTTGCCTCGGCGAACGGGTCGCCGGCATCGCCGGAAGAGCCGTCTGCGGCCGCGAGCCGGACGGCCGGCCCGCATCTTCCCGCGCTGCTGACGCTGTTCTCGTCAGCCTTCCCGATCGGCGGCTTCGCCTATTCGCACGGGCTCGAGGCGGCGGTTCGGGAGGGCACGCTTCGCGACGCGACGGGTGTCGAAGCCTGGGCGCGTCTGCTGCTCTCGGCCGGGAGCGGCTGGAACGATCTCGTGCTGCTGGCAGGAGCCTGGCGGGCGACGAAGGCGGACGATACCGACCGGCTCGGCGCGGCGGCGGAACTGGCGACGGCTCTCTGCGGCAGCGCCGAGCGGCGGATGGAGACGCTGGCGCTCGGCGCGGCGTTTACGGAGGCGTCGCAGCCCTGGCTCGATCGTGCCGCTCGCGGGGCCGATCACGCGAGGGCCGCTGCGTCAGCCGCTGACGAGGGGAGCGTTGCCGAAGCGGCGAGCCCAGCAGGCAGATCCGGTCCGCCTGGATCACTTGCGCCGCCGATGCCTTATCCCGTCGCGGCCGCCGGGCTCGCGGCACACGCGGGCCTGCCGCTCGGCGAGACCCTGACCGCCTATGCCCACGTCTTCGCCGCCTCGCTGGTGTCGGCCGCCGTGCGGCTCGTGCCGCTCGCCCAGAGCGAGGCCGTCGGGGTGCTTCACCGTCTCGAGCCGGACATCCGCCGGGCGGCCGAGCGCTCGCTCGTCTCGACGCTGGACGATCTCGGCTCGGCGGCGCTAGGCTCGGAGATCGCCGCCATGCGGCATGAATCGCTGCAAACGAGGCTCTTCCGCTCATGACATCCAGAAACGGCCCGTTGCGCGTCGGCATCGGCGGCCCGGTCGGCTCCGGCAAGACCACGCTGACCGAAAAGCTCTGCAAGGCCGCCCGCGAGACCTGGTCGATCGGCGTCGTCACCAACGACATCTACACCCGCGAGGACGCCGAGGCGCTGGTCCGGCTGCAGGCGCTGCCGGCGGACCGGATCATCGGCGTCGAGACCGGCGGCTGCCCGCACACCGCGATCCGCGAGGACGCCTCGATCAACATCGCCGCGATCCGCGAGCTGACCGGCCGCCACCCGGACCTCGACCTCGTCCTGGTCGAATCCGGCGGCGACAACCTCGCCGCGACCTTTTCGCCGGACCTCGTCGACCTCTCGATCTACGTCATCTCGGTCTGCCAGGGCGACGACATCCCGAGGAAGGGCGGCCCGGCGATCACCCGTTCCGACCTCCTGATCGTCAACAAGACCGACCTCGCCCCCTATGTCGGCGCCGATCTCGAACGAATGCGCGCCGACGCGGCGAAGGGCAGGGGGCCGCTGCCGACGGTCTTCGCGGACCTGTCGCGCGCCAAGGGCATCGGCGACATCCTCGCCTTCCTCGCCAGCCAGGGCGGCCTGCCGGCGATCGAGACGGCCGCGTGAGCCGGCTGTTCCTGAAGAACCCGCTGGCGATCCTTTCCTCCGGCGCCGAAGGCGGCCTCGTCGTCGAGGACGGCAGGATTGCGGAACTGGTGCCGGCCGGGGCTGCGCCGTTGCAGCCGGTGGACGAGACGGTGGACGTCTCGGCGCATGTCGTGCTGCCCGGCCTCGTCAACACGCACCACCATTTCTACCAGACGCTGACCAGAGCCCATCCGCAGGCGATCGACCGCGAGCTCTTCCCCTGGCTGAAGGCACTCTACCCGATCTGGTCCCGGCTCGAGCCGGAGAGCTTCCGCCTCGCCACGCGTCTCGCCTTGACGGAACTCCTGATGTCCGGCTGCACGACGGCCGCCGACCATCACTATCTCTTCCCCGGCGGGCTGGACGACGCCATCGACATCCAGGTGGAGGAGGCGGCGAAACTCGGCATCCGCGTGACGCTGACCCGCGGCTCGATGGACCTGTCGGAGAAGGACGGCGGCCTGCCGCCGGACAGCGTCGTGCAGGACGCCGACACCATCCTTGCCGATAGCGAGCGCCTCATCGCGCGCTATCACGACCGTTCGGAAGGCGCGATGACCCGGATCGCGCTCGCGCCCTGCTCGCCCTTCTCCGTCACCAAACGACTGATGATCGAATCGGCGGCGCTTGCGGAACAGCACGACTGCCGGCTGCACACCCATCTCGGCGAGACCGAGGACGAGAACCGCTTCTGCGAGGAGGTCTTCGGCTGCCGGCCGGTGGACTATCTGGAGGAGGTCGGCTGGCTCGGCCCACGCACCTGGCTTGCCCACGGCATCCACTTCACCACCGAGGAATGCCGGCGGCTCGGCGCGCACAAGGTCGGCGTCTGCCATTGCCCGGCGTCGAACGCCGTTCTCGCTTCCGGCTTCTGCCCGGTGAACGACCTGAAGGCGGCCGGCTCGCCGGTCGGGCTCGGCGTCGACGGCTCGGCCTCGAACGACGCCTCCAACATGATCGAGGCGGTGCGCCACGCGCTGATGGTCGGCCGGCTGAACTACCGCTCGGCCGAGGCGGTCACCGCGCGCGACGCGATCCAGATGGCGACCGAGGGCTCGGCCGCCTGTCTGGGGCGCACCGACATCGGGACGATCGCCGTCGGCATGCAGGCGGACCTTGCGCTCTTCAACCTGGATGAGCTGCGCTTTTCCGGCGCGCACGATCCGGTCGCGGCGCTCGTCCTCTGCGGCGCGACGCGGGCGGACAGGGTCATGGTGAAGGGCGAATGGCGCGTCGTCGACGGCATGCCCGTCGGCCTCGATGTCGCGCGGCTGCGCGCCGAGCACGGGGCGGCGGCGCGGCGCTTCGCGTGAGCGGGCCCCCCGCCGGACCTCTGGCGCGGGCGATCTGGCTTGGCCGGAGGCGCCGGCCAGGAGCGGGGGCCCGGCCCCTCCGTCGCTCTCAGCCGAAGAATTTCAGCAGCGCCTTGAGCGTCTCCTCCGGCGCCTCCTCAACGATGAAGTGTCCGGCGTCGATCGCGTGGCCCTCGACATGATCGCACCAGCTCTGCCAGACCGCGAGCGGCTGGACGCCCTTGCCGGGAAGGCCGTTCGCACCCCAGAGCGCCAGCGTCGGCGCCTTGATCTTGCGGCCCGCCGCGCGATCGTCGCGGTCGAGGCGCCAGTCGATCGTCGAGCCGGCGCGGTAGTCGTTGCAGGCCGCCTCGACATAGGCGGGCCGCGAGAAGCTCTGCCGGTACTCGGCGAGCGCCTCCGGAGCGAAGGCGGCGAGCGATTTCGCCTTGGTCCAGCTGGCGATGGTGTGGTCGAGATAGAAGACCGAGTCGGCGGCGATCAGCCGCTCGGGCATCGGGTGCGGCTGCGCCAGGAACGCCCAGTGATAGGTCGTTAGCGCCTCCTTCGCGCCCATGTGCTCCCAGACGTCCGAGACCGGCACGATGTCGAGCACCGCAAGTTTCGCCACCCGCTCGGGGAGGTCGAGCGCCATCCGGTAGCCGACCCGCCCGCCGCGGTCGTGGCCGGCGATCATGAAACGGTCGTGGCCGAGTTCGTTCATCACGGCCGCCATGTCGCGGCCCATCTGGCGCTTCGAATAGGCGTCGTTGCCGGCATCGTTCGACGGCGCCGAGGAGCGGCCGTATCCGCGAAGGTCCGGCACGATCAGGGTAAAGCGTCCCGCGAGGCGCGGCGCGATCTGCGCCCACATCGCGCCGGTCTGCGGATAGCCATGCAGCGCCAGGAGCGGCGGCCCGTCGCCGCCGATCCGGCAGAAGATGTCGGCGCCGTCGCCGGCAACCGTCCTCTCGTCGAAGCCTTCGAACATCTCTCGCTTTCCTCCGCGTGCCCTGGCCGGAGAACTTCGGCTGGGGACGCGGTTCGGCAAGGGTTGCGGGGCGCACCCGCGCTCCTTAAGCCGGATGCGAACACCCCGCCTGCCGAAAGCCCCGTCTCATGCCCTTCTCCATCGCCACCTGGAACATCAACTCCGTGCGGCTGCGCATCGGGCTCGTCGAGCGGTTCCTCGAGGAGGAGGCGCCGGACGTCCTCTGCCTGCAGGAGACCAAGTGCACGAACGACCAGTTCCCGGAGAAGGCGTTCCGTGCGCTCGGCTACGAGCACATCGCGCTGCACGGGCAGAAGGGCTATCACGGCGTCGCCACCGTCTCGAAGCGCCCGTTCGAGGATATCGTTCGGCAGGATTTCTGCGCCGTCGGCGACGCGCGGCATCTGTCGACGCGGATCCGGGTCGGCGAGAGGCGCATCCGCATCCACAATCTCTACGTCCCGGCCGGCGGCGACGAGCCGGACCCGGAGATCAACCCGAAGTTCCGCCACAAGCTGGACTTCGTCGAGGAACTTCGCCGGGTGAGCGCGGAGGCCGAGCCCGGCGTCTCGGCGCTGCTACTCGGTGACCTCAACATCGCGCCCTATGAGACCGACGTCTGGTCGCACAAGCAGCTCCTGAAGATCGTCTCGCACACGCCGGTCGAGACGGAGGGCCTGCTGCGGGCGCAGGCCGACGGCAGCTGGGTCGATCTCATGCGGCACCACATTCCGATGGAGGAGGTGGTGTTCACCTGGTGGAGCTACCGGGCCAAGGACTGGGCGGCCTCCAACCGCGGCCGGCGGCTCGATCACATCTGGGGCTCGGCCGACCTCGCGCCGCATCTCTCCGGCATCGACATCCGCGCCGAGGCGCGCAGCTGGGAAAAGCCGTCGGACCACGTGCCGGTCATCGCGCGCTTCGGCTTCTGAGGCGGCCGCCCCCCAGGCGCCTCGGTGGCGTAGGCGCATCGTTCGGCGCCTGTCGCGGCGAGCCCGCGGGAGGCACGCCGCATTCCCGATGAACAGACCTGCCGGGTCAGCCCGAACGCCCGTCCGACCTCTGCGTCAGCCCGTGAATCGGCCTTCCATTGCGATGATCTCGGCCATCAGCGTCTCCAGCTGATCGCGCAGGCGCGTATGCAGCCTGGCGGCGAATTCCGGATATTCCTCCAGCATGCGCCGGAACAGCGGGCGCGTGATCCGGATCAGATCGCAGTCGGTCTCGGTCTTGGCGCTCGCCGGCCGCTTGGTCTCGGTGATCAGCGCCAGTTCGCCGAGCAGTGCCCCCGGCCCGTAGGAGCCGACCACCGTCTCCGCCTCGCCGCGGCCGCGCACCAGCGCCACCTGGCCGGACGCGATGACGAAGCCGGCGTCGGCGCGGGCGTTCTCGCGGAACACGAACTCGCCGGCGCGCAGGCGGCGGTGCTCCGCGCCGAAGGCGAGCAGACGCAGCTGATCGGTTTCGAGATCGTCGAACAGCGGGACCGTGCGCAGGATGGCGATGTCGCTCTCAAGGCTCATCTTGTCAGCGCACCGCTCCCCGTTTCCCTCTGCGACCCTCGTGCCGTCTGGTCGCGGCCGTCAGACGTGTGGTGTCGCATCCCCGGGGACGACACCGGCTCTTCGAAGGCCGGCGAAGAGCGTCGTCACACCCTCGTTACAGTGAACGGGATTGGTAGACAAACCGTAAAGGCCGCCGCAGGCCGGCCGGCGACATGGGCTTTTGCTGCAGGGAAGCCGCCCGCCAGGTTAAGGGACGAGCTTGTACCCGCCGGACTCGGTCACCAGGATCCGGGCGTTCGACGGGTCCAGCTCGATCTTCTGGCGCAGCCGGTAGACGTGGGTTTCGAGCGTGTGGGTGGTGACGCCGGAATTGTAGCCCCACACCTCTTCCAGCAGCACGTCGCGGGTGATCACCCGGCGGTCGGCCCTATAGAGATAGCGGATGATCGCCGTCTCCTTCTCGGTCAGCCTGATCTTGCCGCCCTTGTCGTCGATCAGCACCTTCTGGCTCGGCTTGAAGACGTAGGGGCCGACCTGGAAGGTGGCGTCCTCGCTCTGCTCGTGCTGGCGCAGTTGCGCCCGGATGCGCGCGAGGAGGACCGCGAAGCGGAACGGCTTGGTGACGTAGTCGTTGGCACCGGCCTCGAGCCCCAGAATGGTGTCGGAATCGGTGTCCTGCGCCGTCAGGATGATGATCGGTGCCTTGAAGCCGCCTTTGCGCAGCACCTTCACCGCCTCGCGGCCGTCCATGTCCGGCAGGCCGACATCCATCACGACGAGATCGATCAGGCCAGCGCGTGCCGTCGCGATGCCTTTGGCCGCCGTCGCCTCCTGCAGGACGGAGAATTCCTCGTGAAGGGAGAGCTGCTCGGCCAGGGTCTGACGCAGGTCGTCGTCGTCGTCGACGATGAGAATGCTTCTTGCGCTCATGCTTCGGTCGTTCGGTTCCGGCACTTGTGACCGGAGGTCGCTCCGGTTCGCTGCAATATTCCGTGATATCAGATAGGTCGTTTTCCAGGGATAACAGGGGGACCAAGGTCGGATGCAGAGGAAAATCGGCCGGATCGTCGTCAGGCGGGCGCCGGGACGGGCGAGTCGCGGCATCCTCGCCGCAGGTCTGCTGCGCGTCCCCTGCGCCATCGGCCGTTCCGGAACCAGCATCGTCAAGCGCGAGGGCGATGGCGCGACCCCCGTCGCGTCGATGGCGGTCCTCTCCGCCTGGCACCGGCCCGGCCGGATGGTCCGGCCGCAGGCGCGCCTGCCGATCCGCCGGATCCGACAGGATTTCGACGGGTGGTGCGACGCGCCGCAGCATGCGGCCTATAACCGCCACGTGCGGCTGCCCTTTCCCGCCAGCGCCGAAAGCCTGGCGCGCGCCGACCGGCTCTACGACTTCGTCGTGGTGCTGGACTGGAACATCCGCTCCCGGGCGAGGGGCAGGGGCAGCGCGATCTTCCTCCACATCGCCAAGGAGGATTATCCGCCGACGGCCGGGTGCGTCGCGGTGGCGCCGAAGGACATGCTGCGCCTTGCGCCGCTTCTCCGGCGCGGAAGCCGCGTCGTCGTCCTCCGATAGCGCCAGCCGCTACTGGCGCAGGTATTTCACCAGCGCCGCCGCAGCCAGGATCAGGACGAGCAGGAGCACGAGGCCGAAGAGGCCCATGCCGCCCCCCATCCAGCCAAATCCGTCATACATCATGATCGCTCTCCCCAGGTTCGTGCGGCGATCCTAGGAGGGCGAAGCGACATCGCCTTGATCGAGATCAGCAGGATCCGGCGGCTGCCGGCCTGCGCTGGCGGCGGCAGCTCGCATGCGGTTTCACCCTACCGTCGCCGGGGCGGCTCCTGTAAATCTCGCGCCGAAAGGGAGTGATTGCGTTCATGGACCGGCTCGACAAGAAGATACTGCGGCTCCTGCAGGAGGACGCGACGCTCGCCGTCGCCGACGTCGCCAAGCGCGTGGGGCTGTCGACGACGCCCTGCTGGCGGCGCATCCAGAAGCTGGAGGAGGAGGGCGTCATCAAGCGGCGGGTGGCGATCCTCGACCCGCAGCGGGTGAACGCCCGCGTCACCGTCTTCGTCTCGATCCGCACCAACTCGCACTCCAGCGAGTGGCTGAAGCGCTTCTCGGAGGTGATCGGCGAGTTTCCGGAGGTGATCGAGTTCTACCGGATGAGCGGTGACGTCGACTATCTCCTGCGCGTCGTCGTGCCGGACATCGCCGCCTACGACGCCTTCTACAAGAAGATGATCGCCAAGATCGAGATCCGCGACGTCTCCTCGTCCTTCGCCATGGAGCAGATCAAGTACACGACCGAGCTGCCGCTCGACTACATGGTGCTGGACAAGGAACCGCGGGGGGAGTGAAGGCCGGCCGGTGATCGCCGGTCCGGCAAACGGACAGCGACATGAACGGACCGGACAACCGGATCGAGCCCTACGAGCCGCTCAATGTCCTCAAGCCGGTCGCCGACGACATCTTCATCGTCGACGGTCCGGTGATCGACTTCTCCTATGCCGGGCTGAAGCTGCCCTTTCCGACCCGCATGACGGTCGTGCGGCTCGCCGACGGATCGCTCTGGCTGCACTCTCCGACGCATCCCGATCCGACTCTCGTCGAGACCATTCATGGCCTCGGCCCCGTCGCCCACATCGTGGCGCCGAATACACTGCACTACTGGTACATCCAGGATTGGGCCGAGCTGTTCCCGCAGGCGCGGCTTCACTACGCGCCGGGGCTCGATCGCAAGGCGAAGCGGCCGCTTCCGGCCGGCCAGACCCTCGACCCCCGTTCGCCGCCCGACGGCTGGGACGGGGAGATCGACTTCGTCGTGGTGACGGGCGATCTCTTCGACGAGGTCGATTTCTTCCACCGCGCCAGCCGAACCCTGATCCTGACCGACCTGATCGAGAACTTCGAGCCGGAGCGAGTGAAGTCCTGGCTTTTTCGGCAGGCGGTGAAGCTTGCCGGTGCCGCCGATCCCGATGGCTCCGCGCCGATCGACATGCGGCTCACCTTCGCCCGCCACAAAGCGCTCGTTCGCGCAGCCGTCCGGCAGATGATCGCCTGGGACCCGGAGCGGGTGATCATCGCGCACGGGCGCTGGTACGGGACCAACGGTGCGAGCGAGCTGCGCCGCGCCTTCCGCTGGGTGCTCTGAGGTCCTGTCCCTCGATATCCGGCCGTGGCTTCGAGGGCCGATGCCATGCAGATGACGCGGACGATCGGGCTATGTCCGGTTGAGCAGCGCCAGGAGGCTCGACGTGTCCCAGCGCTTGCCGCCCATCGCCTCGACCTCGGCGTAGAACTGGTCGACGAGCGCGGTGACCGGCAGGCGCGAGCCGTTGCGCTTGGCTTCCGCGAGGCAGATGCCGAGGTCCTTGCGCATCCATTCCACCGCGAAGCCGTGGTCGTAATGGCCTTCGTTCATCGTCTTGTGGCGGTTTTCCATCTGCCAGGACCCGGCGGCGCCCTTGGAGATCACGGAGACGACCTTCTCGATGTCGAGGCCGGCATTCTGGCCGAAGGCGATCGCCTCGGACAGGCCCTGGACGAGGCCGGCGATGCAGATCTGGTTCATCATCTTGGTGAGCTGTCCGGAGCCTGCCGGCCCCATCAGCCCGACCATCTTGGCATAGGCCTCGATCACCGGCTTGGCGGCGTCGAAGTCGGCCTGGTCGCCGCCGCACATGACGGTGAGCGCGCCGTTCTCGGCACCCGCCTGGCCGCCGGAGACCGGTGCGTCGATGAACTTGAAGCCCCTTTCGTTTGCGGTCTCGGCGAGCTCGCGGGCGAGTTCCGCCGAGGCGGTGGTGTTGTCGATGAGCGTCGCGCCGCTCTTCATGCCGGCGAAGATGCCGTCGTCGCCGTAGACGACCGAGCGCACGTCGTCGTCATTGCCGACGCACATGAAGACGAAGTCGCAGTCCTTCGCCGCCTCGCGCGGCGTGGCGGCGTGGCCGCCGCCATACTGCTCCGCCCACTTCTGCGCCTTCGCGCCGGTGCGGTTGTAGACGGTGACGTCGTGGCCGCCCTTCTGCTTCAGGTGCCCGGCCATGGGATAGCCCATGACACCCAAACCGATGAACGCGACCTTGGCCATTGCTCCGCCCTCCAGGATTCAACACGGCTCGAACCTAGCCGCAGGCGCGGCTTTTTCAATCCGGACGCTGACGGGAACAAGTCGCGGAACTCGTTCGACGGCGACTGGTGGGGTGAGAAAAAACGACCGCGTGGCTGAAGCGATTCATGGAGCGGCCGCCATGAACCTGTCCATCAGCAGGTGAGGACAGAGGTCCTGTGCCCGTGTCCTTGTAGCGTTCCGCCGAAATGGTAGGTCCGCGCGACGTGTGGCGGCCTGTCATCTGCTGCCGGGAATGCGCTTCTCGTCGTCTGCGGCACGACGATGGTCTGCGACGACGATAAGAGCGCAGCCTGGCGGGGCACGTTTCGAACTCCTGCGTCGCGTCCTGCCGCACGGGCACCGTCTTCCGGCAAGATCTGGCTGACGATTCTGACGAAATGGATCCATCCGGCGCAGTTCTCGAAGGACTGCGCCGACCGGCGCGTGCCCCAAGGGGGGCGACCTCATCGACATCGACGGCACGGCCTCGCGCCGGAGCCAAGACAGGAGCGCCGATCGAGGGCTATCCTTCCGACCTCCGCCTTCGCCACATTGCCGCGATAGACCATGCGGTCCGGGCGAAGGAGCCGACTGTCTCCTCGCCGTCAAAGCCAACCAGCCGACGCTGCGGGTACAGCTAGGGGCGGCCCTTCCATGAGGCGCCGGCGAAGAGCCTTCGAAGCTTTGCCGGACAGACGAAACGGATGGCCGTATCTAGAATCGCAGCGTCAGCTTACCGGCCGAGTCGGCGGGCTGGCTGGGGGGCGTCGATTCGCCTACGAACTGCGTCTGGCCGTTGTGCCTGCCTTGCGCGGGTCCGGAACTTGGAAAGGTCCAGATTTGCCATGGCCGGGCCGGCGTTCTAGCTGGAGAGCAGCCTGTGCAGATCGAAGGAACCACCCGTTGCCCGACGCGACCACGCTCCTGTCCACCCGCCGCTCGATCCCGATCCCGATGCTCGCTGAACCGGCTCCCGCCGGGACGGAACTGGACGAAATCCTGACGATCGCCGCCCGCGTGCCCGATCACGGCAAGCTCGCGCCCTGGCGCTTCGTCCTCTATCGCGGCGAAGCGGCGGCGCGCATCGGCGAAGCGCTCGCGGACCTCGCGCAGTCCCGTGAGACCGAGCCGCTCAGCGAGACGCGGCGGCGGGTCGAAGCGACCCGCTTCACCCGGGCGCCATTGGTGGTCGGCGTGGTGTCGCGGGCCAGGGAGCACGTGAAGATCCCGATCTGGGAACAGGTCTTGTCCGGCGCGGCGGCGGCGATGAACCTCGTCAATGCAGCGCATGCCAAGGGCTATGCGGCAAACTGGGTGACGGAATGGGTCGCCTATGACGACGGAGCGAAGGCGATCCTGTCGATCGCGCCGGAAGAGAAGGTGATCGGCTTCATCCATATCGGCACACCGCAGGAGCCGCCATCCGAGCGGCCGAGACCGGCGCTCGCCGACATCGTCACCGAGGCACGCGGCCCGGGGAAGACCGCCTGATGCGCTTCTACACCACCGACACCAATCAGCACAGCCTTCCGCACGATCCCTTCAAGGCGATCGTCGCGCCGCGCCCGATCGGCTGGATCTCGACACGGGCCAAGGACGGGCGGGTGAATCTGGCGCCCTACAGCTTCTTCAACGCGATCAGCGACCGGCCGAAGCTCGTGATGTTCTCTTCGGCAGGCATGAAGGATTCGGCGAGCTTCGCCATCGAGAGCGGCGAGTTCGTCGCCAACCTCGCGACCCGCAAGCTGGCGGAACATCTCAATCGGACCTCGGCGCCGGCCGAGCGGGGCGTCAGCGAGTTCGGCTTTTCCGGCCTGACCGAAGCTCCGTGCAACCTCGTCTCTGCGCCGCGCGTCGCCGAAACCCCGGCGGCGCTGGAGTGCAAGGTCACCGAGTGGTTCCAGCCGAAGGGTCTCGACGGCACGCCGTCGGAAAACACGGTGGTGATCGGGCAGGTCGTCGGCATCCATCTCGACGAGAGCATCCTGACTGACGGCCACGTCGACATGCGCCTCGCCGAGCCGCTCTCGCGCCTCGGCTATTTCGACTATGCGGTCACCGATACGGTCTTCCAGATGTTGCGGCCGAGGACGCCGGACGCAAGCGACGTGTAGGACGCGGCTGCGCCGTCCATCACGCGTCCCCGACGATCTCCCGGACATAGCCGGTGCCGGCGCATTCCGGGCATGGCTCGCCGTCGATCTCGCCGGTGCCGTGGCAGGCGCGGCAGGTGTTCTCGGCAGTCTGCGGCGCCGATGGATCGCCCTCGTCGCCGGGCTTCGGCGTGGTCGTGTCACTCATCTGTTCTCCTTCTTCTGTTCCGAGGAGCGCGTGCTTCCTCCGCAACCGCATGGCCTCCCGCTTCGTTCCTGCTTACGGAAACGCGGAGGCGCCCGTTGCAAAAGCCGATCCTCATCACCGTACTCGTCCTGATCCTGTCGGGCTGTAGGACGTCGAACCCGGTCCCGCTGCGCGAATCGCACGGACCGTTTGGCTTCCGCGGCATGTCCAATACGCCCTCGAACGGGCTCGTTCCCGGACAGATCCCGCATTGAGGGAGGCGCGGCGGATGTGTCGCGGGCGACAGGCGCAACTGCGCTCGGAAGACGGCGCGGCAAACCGGCTCGAAAGGAGATGGCAATGAACAGGCGCGTGATCGCTGGACTCGTGGGATTCGCCTCGCTGATGACGGTCTTCCCGGCGGCTGCCGCGAGCAACTCGCCGCCATCGCACCCCGGCGTCATCCTCTCCCGGCGCGAGCGGGAGGCGGCGCGTCCCGTTCGGCTGCCGGACGGGCGGGTCGTCTACCAGGCGGGAAACAGCGGGATTCCCTGGCTCTACGGGCTGGGCGACGCCTACGGCAGGGCATCGGCGGACCCGCTGGTCGGCGGCGTCACGCCGTCGATCATCGATTCGACGCCCTCGCGCGGCATTGTCCCGGGACAGGAGCCCGACTGACCGAGCCGGTTCCTCGATAAAGACAGGCCGGCCCCCGGAGCGATTGTTTGTGCGGCGTCGGGAAACTGTCCCGTGTGCGGATAGCGGGCTTGCGCCGACGTCGGAGGCCGCAGATGTTGGGCCGCGAACCGATGAGAAGAGTGCTGAGATGAGATCTGCCGCCGTCGCCCTTGCCGCCGCCCTGCTCGGGATGGTCCTCAGCGGCTGCGCCCAGCCTTCGGCCCAGGTCAAGAGTGCCAGATGGGAACAGCAGGCAGGCTCATTGAACACGCCTGCGGCACCGAATTGATAATGCAGCGCAACCGCGTTCGGCGACGGGCGGGGCGAGAGACCGTTCCTGCCAAACAAGTCATGCAAGCCGCTGTTGCGAGACCGACGGAAGCCTTCGCCTTGTTCTACGGGGCAGGGGACCCTCGACCTCGGCGACAAGTCGGGCCGGGGTGTGCTGGGAAGTCGGCAAGGTTGGCGATCATTGCGCCGCTCGCCGATCAGGATCGGCCGCACAGCGGCGTCGGTCGGCTCGAACTCCGCAAGCTGCACCGTGTCCGACCACCTCGACGGCCACTTTCCGCTTCACTCCGCGGTGCGATCGCAGCGTTTCCCAAACAAGCCGCTCCCGTGGCGGCTCTAACCTACAACTCCGTCAGCCGCTCGGTCGCAGACCCGGTCATTTCTCGCAGAATTTCGGCGTGGGCGCTCTGTTCGAACGAGCGCGCGCAGGCCCATCATGGGTTTGGTGACCGGGGACAAGCCCTCGGTTCGGTTGCGTTTCGCAACTCGACCCTACCGCCGGACCTCGGTGACGGCTTAGCGCGCTACCACAGGGGACACCGCCTAGTTCTGCAACGGCTCGGAAACCGAGCGACAGGAGCCCGTTCCGCCGGAAGGCGACCATGGCGGGACAAGCGATATAAAAAGGCTGGAGACCTCGAAGAACCTCCCCAACCGGCTCGTTTGGTGATTCGATCGGGCCTCGACGGGATCGGGAGGCATGGATACGGGGACAGCCGGGGTTCTGGGATATCGACGAGCGCCATGGGCGGCTGAGCGAGGCGGGAGACCCGCTGGAGAAGCTGAACGCGATCGTGCCGTGGGAGGTGTTCCGCAAGCCGCTGGCGAAGGCGCTGAAGCGCTCGGACGGTTCGAAAGGCGGCAGACTGCCCTACGACGCGGTGTTCGGGCTCGCCCTTGAACTGGTGGCGGGCTGAGCCCTCACTGTTCAAGGTGCTGGTCCTGCAGGCGCTCTACAACCTGTCGGACGATCAGGCCGAGTTCCAGATCCAGGACCGGCTGTCGTTCACGCGCTTTCTCGGGCTCGGCATGGCCGACCTGGTGCCGGACGCTAAGACGATCTGGCTGTTCCGCGAACATCTGGCGCAGGCCGGGGCGGTCAGGAACCTGTTCGCCCTTTTCGACAGATACCTTGCCAAGGCCGGTTATCTGGCGATGGGCGGGCAGATCGTTGACGCCACCATTGTCGCCGCGCCGAAGCAGCGCAACACCGAGGACGAGAAGGCCGCGATCAAGGCCGGCGAGGTGCCGGAGAGCTGGAAGGAGAAGCCGGCCAAGCTGAGGCAGAAGGACCGCGATGCCCGGTGGACGGTGAAGTTCTCCAAGGCCAAGCCGGCGACGGATGCAAGCCGCAGCAGGGCGACATCGCCGTGCCGGTGTTCGGCTACAAGAACCACGCTGGCATCAACCGGCAGCACGGCTTCATCCGCGGCTTCACGGTCACGAATGCCGCCGCCTATGACGGTGCGCAGCTCTCGCACGTCCTCGACCGCTCCAACACCGGCTCGAAGGTCTGGGCGGACACGGCCTATCGATCGGCGAAGAACGAGGAATGGCTGGAGAAGAACGGCTACGTCTCGGACATCCACCGCAGGAAGCCGAAAGGGCGGCCGATGAGCGAGAGAACATCCCGGGCCAATGGCCGGCGCTCGCGGATCCGCTCGGCGATCGAGCATGTCTTCGCCCGCCAGAAGGGCCCGATGGCGCTGTTCGTCCGCACCATCGGCATCGTGCGCGCCGAGATGAAGATCGGCATGGCGAACCTTGCCTACAACCTCATGCGCCTGGTCTGGCAACAGGGGCGAAGTGAGCCCGCCTGACGGCGGAATCTGCCTTGAGAGAACGCCCCGGCAGCCTCGGTGCTTCAAAAATCACCTCGGCGGCGCACGGCAGCAGAATCCGTCCTACTCGGGCCGGAAGGCCGGGTTCTTCGAGGTGTCCAGCTCGCGCTCGGAGCGGATCGAATAGAACGCCTGGAGCAGCATCGCCCGCAGCAGCATCTCCGGCGCGATCGAGGGCCGCCCCATGCCCGAATAAAGCGCGGCGAAGTCGCTCGACAGCGCCCCCAACGCCGCATCGGCGAATTTCCGGATCAGCCGCAGCGGATGATCCGGGCGAACCCGCTTCTCCAGATCCACATAGGAGAACAGCTCTCCCGTCCGCTTGTCCGTTCCGCGCATCCGTCCCTCGCTTCCGGGGACGGATTGAATCACGCCAAAATCGCCAATGCGAGCGACTTCTTCACACTTGCTAGCCCTGCTCGACCCACGCTTGGACCATGAGGATAGACCACAGCCGGTTCCCGCATTGGCGTCGTCTCGTCAGGTGCTGGCGCCAAACCGAGCGCACCTGCTCGACATCAAACAGGTTAGAGGCCCGAAGCTTCTCTGGCGACAGCAGATCTTCTGCCCAGTCCCTCAATCCGCTTCTCAGCCAATCGTCCAGTGGAACGGCAAATCCCTGCTTCGGCCGCTCGATCAAACTCTTCGGGACGTGCCTGTACAGGAGACGACGCAGCACACGTTTGGTCTCCCCCCCGGAGATCTTCTCGGACAGCGGGAGGCGCCAAGCGAATTCCACGACCCGCGGGTCGAGATAGGGCGCTCGCGTCTCAAGCGAGGCAGCCATAGCCGCACGGTCCACCTTGATCAGGATGTCGTCCGGCAGGTACGTCAGAGTATCCGCGGCCATCAGGCGAGACGCGCCCTCGCGCAGCTTCGGCCACTGCTCGGGCGAGGAAGCCATCGTTTTCGGCGCGCCACCATCAATGACGACGGCATCCGTGTCCATCCATTCACTGACGATACCGATGTAGACCTCGTCGAAGGTCCTTGCTGAGCCAACGGTTGCGCCCAGCTTGGAGAGTTTTCGTGACAGGGTCACGGGAAGACCTAGACGAACACTCGCCGGCTCTATGAGACGGCCAAAATCAGGGGAGGAAATTCCGAGCAGCGCGTGTCCGATCAGATGTCGAAGCGGCCGCGGTATTCCTCCAATACTCCTCCAGAGCTTCGGAGCCCAGACGTAGCGATTGTATCCGCCGAACAATTCGTCAGCTCCATCGCCGGACAAAGCGACCGTCACATATTGGCGGGTCAAGCGCGACAGGATCGCCGTCGGAATTTGCGAAGCGTCAGCAAAGGGCTCATCGTAGAGTGACGGCAGATCCTGAGCCGTTTCAAGCGCGTCCGCCTGCGTCACGACCAGTTCGGTATGATCCGTTCCGAGATGAGCCGCCACGGCAGCCGCATGTTCGGCCTCGTTAAATGCGGCTTCGGAAAAGCCGATCGAGAATGTGCGGACGGGGCGAGAGGAGCGTGACTGCATCAGCGCCGCAATTGCCGAGGAGTCGACTCCTCCGGACAGGAACGCCCCGAGCGGCACGTCCGACAGCATCTGGCCTTCCAACACATCGCCCAGAAGCGTTTCCAGCCTGTCGGCCGCCGCATCCGTGCTTCCGTGGAACGGGTTGGCGGTGGCTTGCTCCGCGAGATCCCTGAATGACCAATACGACTGCGGAATCGCCGAAGCGCCGTCCCCGATCTGCAGATATGTCGCCGGCGGCAACTTCGATATTCCAGCAAAGATCGAATGCGGCGCCGGGATCGCATTGTACTGCAGCAGCAGCGCGACGGCATTTCTGTCGATCGCACAGTCGAATTCCGGATGCGCCCGCAGCGCTCGCAGTTCCGAACCGAAGACGAGCGATTTGCCGACGCGGCCGTAGTAGAGCGGCTTCTCGCCCATCCTGTCGCGCGCCAAGGTGAGAGTGCGCTCGGCACGATCCCATACCGCGAAGGCGAACATGCCGGTCGCGCGCCGAAGCGTCGTCTCGATTCCCCACCTCTCGATCGCGGCCAGCAGCGTTTCTGTGTCGGAATGTCCGCGCCAATTGGGGGCAAAGCTGTCGTTCGCCATTTCGCGGCGCAGATTCAGATGGTTGTAGATTTCGCCGTTGAAGGTGATGAGGAAGCGCCCGGTTTCCGAAGCCATCGGCTGATGACCCGCCTCAGTCAGGTCAAGGACGGCCAAGCGGCGGTGCGCCAGCGAAATGCCGGCCTCGGCGTCAGCCCATACTCCCGATCCATCGGGGCCGCGATGGCGGATGGCCTCGCCCATCGCCCTCGCCGTCGATCGAAGCACATTCTCCGGCGTATCGGCTGAAGCGCGCAGGAACCCGGCGATTCCGCACATCGGCTAGGCCACGACCGAACGGATCAGTTCCACAACACGCGGTGCCTGGACCTGAAGGGAGTACTCCCGCTCGACCCGGCGGCGACCAGAGGCCCCCATCCGTTGGCGCAACTCCGGATCTCGTGCAAGCCTCGTCAAGGCTTCCTCCCATTCAGCTTCCGTTTCGGCCAAGAATCCGTTTTCGCCGTGCCGCACGATCTCCGTGTTGACCCCAACCGGTGACGCAACGACGGGCTTGCCGCAAGCCATATATTGGATCAACTTGTAGCCGCACTTGCCTCTCGCCCAAGGCGTGTCAGGAAGCGGCATGATGCCGATGTCGATGTCCTGCAGCAAATCCACTTCTGCGGCTTCTGTCCATGGCTGTGCCGAGAAGGTGCCGTCTCCCAGTTGATCCGCCTTCGCGCCGATAGCCACGCAATCGAAGCCAGCTTTTGCCGAGGCCCGACTGACGGCACCTGTGACGGAGTCGAGATAGCGCGTGGTGCTGGGGGAACCGATCCACCCGACGGTGACGGCGCCGCCGGCACGGTTGCGAGGCCGGTACCTCTCAGCATCCACAACAGTCGGTACGACCTCCACCCGTGGTGCCCCCGCCGAACGCGCCCGAGCAGCAAGGTAGCCGTTACCGGCCGCGACCAGATCGGCTCGCCGCATCACCGCGTCGATCTTGCTGCCAAGCAGCCACCGTACGCCACGCGACGAGTGCATATCATAGCGATGGAAGACAGCATCGTCGCAATCGAGGATCAGCGGGATGCCACGCGGCAGAAGACCGCCCTCGATCAGCCACGGCATCCAGGGCAGCGCCTCCTGCTCCATCCAAATCAAGTCGAGCTCGCGGGCCGGCCAAAGAACGGAAAACCGCCGTAGCATCGCCCGCCCCGCCAGGCCGAGCGTGGAGCGTCCGCCGTATAGTGCCTCGACGTAGTCGTCCTTGAACAGCGGGGAAATGACGAAGGAGAGGCCCCTCCTTTCCAATTCCGGCAAGTATTGCAGGAAGCGCAATCGGCTGCTCGCCCCGAGCCGACTGTATCGAGTAAGCGTCAGGATTCGCATCAGGCCGCCGCGAGAAAGGAGGAGTAAGACGCCGGCGTCCGATGATCGTTGCGCACTGGCGCATCCAGGGAAAAGGCATCCGGCCCGCACTGTCGAGCCTCTGATGCCCTCCCCGGGGGCCGCGCGAAAGCCACGTCCAAAATCAACTGCCTTCCTTCGACACCGCTATCGGGCCACGGTCGATCTGCCGGATTGAACACACCTTGCTTGATCAGCAAATCGATGTCGCCACTCCCCGCAATTCCAATCCCCGGCAGGCGAGGGAGCAGATACTCGCCGATCTTGATCGGAGCCACGGGCTGCATCGAGAAGCTCGGGTGCCGCAATGCCGGTCCGGCGTCAGCCGCAGCCTCGTCCACACCACGTTCAGTCCGCACCGAGGAACCTTTCGCATGAGCCAGAAGGCTGGGACAGAGCGGACTCCAGCCCCTTCGTCCCCGATCAAAAACGCCTGGGCCCCACGCGCCTCCCAGGCGTGCCGCCATCGCATGCCATCTACAGCCGGCCGTCCGTGGTGCCTTTCGGGAAAACACCCTTCACGTCGTATAACACGGCATCAGGACTGCCCAAGTCTCTGATCGCGTCCACCCCCATCTCTATAAACTGGCGATGGCCCACAGCCACTATGACCCCGTCATAGCTCCCGGGCTCCGGCGGCTCTGCCAGACAGTCGAGGCCATATTCGTGCCGAGACTCTTCACTCGACACCCAAGGATCGAAAATGTCGACGGCCGCGTTGAACTGCTGCAGTTCGGAGACGATGTCGACGACCTTGGTGTTGCGGATGTCCGGGCAGTTCTCCTTGAAGGTCAGCCCCATGACAAGGATCCGGCTGCCGACGACCGGTAGGCCGCGCTTCATCATGAGCCGTGAGACCTGATCGGCCACGTGCGCGCCCATCCGATCGTTGATCCGCCGACCCGCCAGAATGACCTCGGGATGGTAGCCCGCCTCCTGGGCGCGGTGGGTCAGATAGTAGGGATCGACACCGATGCAGTGCCCTCCGACGAGGCCCGGTCGGAAGGGCAGGAAATTCCACTTCGTCCCCGCGGCTGCGAGCACCTCCAGGGTGTCGATCCCGAGCCGGTTGAAGATGATCGAGAGCTCGTTCATCAGCGCGATGTTGAGGTCGCGCTGGGTGTTCTCGATCACCTTGGCGGCTTCGGCGACCTCGATCGAGCTCGCCTTGTGCGTGCCTCTGACAACGATCGACCCATACAGACGGTCGACGGCATCGGCTGCTGCCGGCGTGGAACCGCTGGTCACCTTCACGATGGTGGTCAGCCGGTGCTCCTTATCGCCCGGATTCGCCCGTTCCGGGCTGTAGCCGAGGAAGAAGCTTTCGTTCAGCTTCAGCCCGGACAGCCGCTCGATAATAGCTCCGCACACTTCGCGCGTGCAGCCCGGATAGACCGTCGATTCGAAAATGACGATGGCGCCGCGTGAGATCACCTTTGCGACCGTTTCGGTGGCCCGGATCAGCGGCGTGAGGTCCGGCCGCTTGGCCCGATCGATCGGAGTCGGCACCGTGACGATGAAGATACCGCACTTCCTCAGCGCATCCGGATCGTCCGTATATTCAACGAGTTCAGCCGCCTGAAGACCTAGAGGCTCGACCTCTCGCGTTGCGTCGTGACCACGTTGCAGTTCCTCGATCCGCTCGCGGCGGATGTCGAAGCCGACTACCGGACGTTGCTTGCCGAATTCGACCGCGACGGGGAGCCCGACATAGCCGAGCCCGATGACCGCGATCGCCGCGTCATCGATATCGACCATGACCGATACGGCCGGGTTGGGATCGCAGGGATCGGAATTCTCCTGCGGCGAGCGCTGGCTGTCGTCGAAGGTGACCATCGAAATCCTAATCAGTCGTGACCAGCGGGCGGTTCTTGCGCCAGCTGATCGCCCCGGGAGCCGGCTACCCTCTACCCCGCCGCCCCGGCAATCGACAAAGCCGTTGGCGCATCGCCTGACTACCTGCGACCGCCGAGGTTCGCCACAGGCGGATGAACACGCCGCGGCGACCCCGCCGTGCTTGGCACCGACGCTGCCCTCATATATGCGAGCGCTGTCACGCCAGTCGAATAAAAGTCGCTCCGCCATGAAGATTCTCGTCACCGGTAATGCCGGATTCATCGGCTTTCACGTCGCGCGGCGCCTGATCGAGCGGGGCGACACGGTCATCGGCTTCGACGTCGTCAACGACTATTACGACCCGGCCCTGAAAGAGGCGCGGCTACGGCAGCTGAGCCAGGCCGCGACGACGGGGCAGGGCGACTACGTCTTCGTCCGGGCCAATCTCGCCGACCGCGCGTCGGTCGAGGCCTGCTTCGCGCAGCATCGGCCGGACCGGGTCATCAGCCTCGCCGCGCAGGCGGGCGTGCGCTACTCGCTGGAGAATCCGAACGCCTATGTCGAGAGCAACATCGTCGCCTTCACCAACATCATCGAGGCCTGCCGCCATTACGGCGTCGAACATCTGACCTATGCCAGCACCTCGAGCGTCTACGGCGCGAACACGGCGATGCCGTTTTCCGAGCATCAGGGGGTCGACCATCCGCTGCAGTTCTACGCCGCGACCAAGCGCGCCAACGAGCTGATGGCCCACGCCTACAGCCACCTCTATCGCCTGCCGACGACGGGACTGCGGTTTTTCACGGTCTACGGCCCCTGGGGCCGTCCGGACATGGCGCTGTTCCTGTTCACCCGGGCGATCCTAGAGGGCAAGCCGATCCAGCTGTTCAACGGCGGAAATCACACGCGTGACTTCACCTTCGTCGACGACATCGCCGAAGGCGTGATCCGCGCCAGCGACGATGTCGCGCGCCCCAATCCGGATTGGGACAGCGACCGGCCGGATCCCGCGACCAGCAACGCGCCGTTCCGGATCTTCAACATCGGCAACAACTCGCCGGTCAGGCTGCTCGACTATGTCGAAGCGCTTGAGGAGGCGCTCGGTCGCAAGGCGCAACGCGAGCTTCTGCCGCTGCAGGCGGGTGACGTTCCGGATACCTTCGCCGATGTCGGCGAGCTGGAAAGGGCGGTCGGCTACCGGCCGGCGACGCCGGTGAAGGACGGCGTCGCCGCCTTCGTCGAATGGTACAGGTCCTATTACGGCTAGAGCGGCATGATGGCTTCTACGCGCCGGCTGTGGCTGGCTCGGGAGCGAAGGGCCGGCAGCAAGGGCGACGGGGCTGGCTGCTGCCCGCGAGCCGCCGCCCTGGCGCATCTGGACTTCCCCAGCCAGCACCGGACGCGGATCCGTTCGACCAATTCCCTGGAGCGCCTGAACAAGGAGGTGAAGCGGCGCGCCGATGTCGTCGGCATATTCCCGAACGAGGGTTCCATCATCCGCCTCATCGGCGCCGTCCTCCTTGAGGCCAACGACGAATGGCAGACGCAGAACCGCTACATGCAGACCGAGCCCATGGCCGAACTCATGGCCACCGGCACCAAGCCAGAGACAATACGGATTTCCACCGCAGCCGCCTAAAACCGAGCCGCTTCAGTTACACCCGAACTTCCAACACGTTGACGGAGACGTCCCCGGGACACGACCATCGTCGGTTCTCTCGACGGCTGGACAAGAGGGACTCGTCTTGTCATGAAACGGGCGAAGCTGTATCGGATCGCGCTCCAGACGAAGCGCCCTTGCCGGTGTGGTCGGTGGGAGGGCGGCAGACGACGCTGAGCACATCGGGAGATTTCCCGTAATCGGGGGCGCGTCGGCAACAGCTTCGAAAACTGGCTGTGCGGTCTGTAGGAGGCGGCTTCTTGGCGGACAAATTTCTTGCCACGGCTGGTACTGGCTCGGCGAACCCGCGTCGCGTGTTATAGCACTGGAACCGTCTGTGGCTTCTTCGGTGGCCGATGACTTACCTAGTTGCGACGAAAAGGCAGGCCCTAGGGCCGGATTGTGACATTGGCTGATCCCAAGCTGCGACGGAGTGCTGTTCCTTCGAAGAGCCTGGGGCATTTGCTTCGCAACCCGAACGCCAGGTTCGTGACAGGATTTCTGCTCGCTGTCGTCCTGCCAGTCCTGGTGCGGTACGGCGGTGAGCCGGGAACCCCCGCCTTCGGGAGCGCTTGGAATACAATAGCCGGTACCGCCTTTGCGCTCGTTCTTGGCAACACGCTTCTGAGGGAAGTGACGCGGTTCCCCGGGATCAGGGCGGCCGGCTACGTCATGCCCTGCTTCGCCGCGACCTATGGCTTCGTGCTCGTCGCCTTCTTCATCTTCCGGCTCGACTACGCGCGGTCGCTTTTCGTCCTCAGCTTCGCGATCTGCATCGTCTGGTTCTTCGCGGGAATGGCATCTGCCAGGCAGACGGCGCGCCCGGCCTTTGCCGTGGTGCCGATCGGGGACGTTCGCCGCCTCCTCAGCCTTCCGGCTCGGGAAATCGTCGTGCTGGAGGAGCCGGCGCCTCCGCGGTCGCCCGTTGACGGGCTTGTCGCCGACTTCCGGGCCGACCTGCCGCCGGCGTGGGAGAGCTTCATCGCGGACTGGGTGCTGCAGGGGCGTCCGGCCTATCACGTCAAGCACGCAGCGGAGATGCTGACGGGCCGCGTTGAGATCGAGCACCTGTCCGAAAACAGCTTCGGGTCGCTGGATCCTGGTGGCGGCTATCGCAAGGTCAAAGCGGTGGTGGATGTTCTCGCCGCCGCAGCGCTCATGCCATTCTTTTTGGTCCTCGCGGCCGTGGTTGGTATCGCTATCCGGCTCGATTCGAAGGGGCCGGTCTTTTTCCGCCAGCAGCGCGTCGGCTATCGCGGCCGTGTCTTCACCGTCTTCAAGTTCCGCACGATGATCGACGGAAAGACGATGGCGGAGCAAGCTTCGCCGGACGGTGCCCGGACGGCGGCGATGACGACGAATGCTGATCCGAGGATCACCCGGCTCGGACGGCTTTTGCGCCGCTCGCGGATCGACGAGATCCCGCAGCTGCTCAATGTCCTGCGCGGGGAGATGAGCTGGATCGGCCCCCGGCCGGAGGCCCTGCCTCTGTCGCGATGGTACGAGGGCGAACTTCCCTTCTACCGCTATCGGCACGTCGTGCGACCGGGCATCACAGGCTGGGCGCAGGTGAATCAGGGACATGTGGTGGAGATGCACGATGTGCTCGGCAAGCTCCACTACGACTTCTACTATATCAAGTATTTTTCGCCCTGGCTCGACATGTTCATCTCGTTGCGTACGATCTGGATCATGATGCGGGGCAGAGGAGCG
The DNA here is from genome assembly GCF_041027365.1 of Jiella sp. M17.18. NCBI lineage: Bacteria > Pseudomonadati > Pseudomonadota > Alphaproteobacteria > Hyphomicrobiales > Aurantimonadaceae > Jiella > Jiella sp. M17.18. The sequence continues at coordinate 323,471 of NZ_JBFTEH010000001.1, forward strand.
CGGTGAAGCCGTGCCGGGCACTCTCATGCCCGTCTGCCCGACGTGCACGCTGGCGTTTGTCCGGATCTGACGCAGCTGGACACCTCGAAGAACCCGGCTTTCCGGCCCGAGTAGGACGGATACTGCTGCCGTGCGCCGCCGAGGTGCCGGTCGAGGTGATTTTTGGAGCACCGAGGCTGCCGGGGCGTTCTCTCGAGGCAGATTCCGCCGTCAGGCGGGCGCACGTCGCCCCTGTTGCCAGACCAGGCGCGTGAGGTTGTAGGCAAGGTTCGCCATGCCGATCTTCATCTCGGCGCGCACGATGCCGATGGTGCGGACGAACCGCGCCATCGGGCCCTTCTGGCGGGCGAAGACATGCTCGATCGCCGAGCGGATCCGCGAGCGTCGGCCATTGGCCCGTGACGTCCTCTCGCTCATCGGTCGCCCGTTCGGCTTCCGGCGGTGGATGTCCGAGACGTAGCCGTTCTTCTCCAGCCATTCCTCGTTCTTCGCCGACCGATAAGCGTTCGACCGTCACGGGCCTGTCTCACCTGCCCAGACCTGGAGCCGGTGTTGGAGCGGTCGAGGACGTGCGAGAGCTGCGCTCCGTCATAGGCGGCGGCGTTCGTGACCATGAAGCCGCGGATGGCGGCTACAAGACGCTCGCCAAAAGGGGCAGGTGCGGCTTGCCTTCTGCTGGGCGCATGTCCGTCGCCGGTTCTCCCCGCCATCGCGGTTTCAGCACGCCCCGCTCGCGTGTCCTGCATCAGGCGATGACGCGCAGCGAGCTGCGCCGGCGCGTTGTCGAGGGCCTTGAGCCGCGAGGCGTGATCTGGACGCCGGGCGACCCTGAAAGCCCTGAGTGCTGGATGGTGTTCGCGCCGGAGCCGACGTGGCGCGGGCCGACGCCGATCGGGAGGGACTCCGAATGAACCCCTTCGTTTCAGCCCACGCCGTCTGTCGCTGGCTTGAGCGTGACCATGGACGCGATCCGCACCGAGATCCTGCCCGACCGGCTCCGGGCGGTCTTGCCGCCGGTCGGGGCGCTGAAAATCAAGCGGGATCGGCACGTCCTGGTCATCGAAAACGGAATCGTGGTGACGATCAACAACCGCGGCACCGAGCGGCCGGGCTTTAAGCGATCCGTCCCGCAGTTCGTCCCCGGAAGATGCCGGCGAACGCGCCGCATGCGGGAAGATTGGGCGGCGACCGAATGAGCGCCCTTACCACCCTCAGCCTCGGCGCTCGCACCCTCGAACTGTGCTTCGCCGGCAAGGACCCGCCGGAGATCGCCCGGATCCTGACGGCCGAGCACGGCAAGCACGGCCAGCCGATCACGCCCGACGAGGCGCGCGAGCTGTACCAGACCGAATTTCGCAATCGGAGGATCGCCCGATGACGAAGCCCGGAACGCAAACCGCCGCCCGGAGACGGAGCTCCCCGAGCGGCGGCGGCGAGGAAAGCGTGGAGGTCGGCATTCCCGAAGCGAATTCCTACGGCAACGGCCGGCCGGCATCAAGCAAGGCAGGAGGGCCCGAACGCACGCGCCTCGCGCTGCCGGAGCGGCGCATGCTGAACGCCCACCAGGCGGCGGAATATCTCGGCGTGTCCCTTTCTTGGTTCAAACGCCAGATGCCCGTCGCGCCGATCAAGCTCGGCGACATGATCCGGTGGGATCGTAAGGCTCTCGACCAGTGGGTTGACGGACAGACCAAGAGCACCGCCAATATGACCGGTGACGAATGGCTTGGAGTGATGGACTGATGAAGAATCGCGGCCCCAGCACCGTCACGGTCAAAGGCTCAAGCGGTACACCTCCAAGGGCGAGACATACTGCTATCGCCGGGCAACCGGCACGCGCCTGATGGCGCCGTTCGGATCGGCCGAGTTCTTCGAGGAGCTGCGCGTCGCCGAGGAGAAGGCGAAGGGGCGCCCGGCCGTCATGGACGGCACGCTCGGCGCGGCGATCGAGCTCTACAAGTCGCATCACCGTTGGACGCAGCTCGCCCCGCGCACGCGATCGGATTACGAGAAGATCCTCGCCTATCTCGAGCCGCTCGGTCGCATGCCGCTGGCGACGATCGACAGCGCCTTCATCGCGGGGCTGCGCGACAAGACCTATGCGAAGAAGAAGCGGACCTTCGCGAACCGGGTGATTGTGGTGCTCTCGGTCGTGCTCGCCGGCGCGGCCGAGCGCGGCAAGATCAAGCAGAACCCCGCCAAGGGCGTCCGGCTGATCCCCCGCATAAAGGGCGCGCCGAAGGTGAACCGCGCCTGGAAGCCGCACGAACGCGAAGCCGTTATGGCGGCGGCAACGCCTGAGCTGCGGCTGCCGATCGCGCTCGCCATGTTTGCCGGCCTGCGCGAGGGCGACGTGATGGTGCTGCCGCGCAATGCCGTTCAGGACGGCTGGCTGGTCGCGCGCACGAACAAGGCCGACGTCGAGGTCGCCTGGCCGCTGCACTCGGAGCTGGCGCGGATCATCGACGAGACGACGGAAGTCTTCCGCCAAAGGCGCGAGGCGCGAGCCAAGAAGGGCGAGCCGGCGCCGGAGCCGATGACGCTGTGCGTCACGTCCCGCGGCACGCCATGGACGGCGAACGGCTTCCGCGCCTCGTTCTTCAAGATGATCGGCAAGCTGAAGGACGAGGGGAAGGTCGGCTCCGGCCTGACCTTCCACGGACTGCGGCACACCGTCGGCGCGCTCCTGAAAGAGGACGGGGCGAGCGACGAGGACATCGCGATCGCGCTGGGCCAGAAGACGGTGACGATGGCGCGGCACTACTCGGCCGAGGCGAACAAGCGCACGCGGATGACGGCCGCGACGCTCAAGTTCGACCCGCTGAAGCGGAGCAAGCCGGGACCATAATTGTCTAACTCGGCTGCTTCGCGTCGTCTCGCGACAACCAAGCGTCTGAAAGCCCTGCGGTATAAGGGGTTCGATGGTAGCGGAGGAGGGACTTGAACCCCCGACACGCGGATTATGATTCCGCTGCTCTAACCAACTGAGCTACTCCGCCCCGGCCCGCTCGTGGCGGGAAGGACGGGCGCGATATAGGACCGGGCGGTAAGGCCTGTCAATGCTTTCCGGCCGCTCGACGGTGGCGGTTCATCCGCCTCGTCCACAGCCGCGCGAAGGCCTCCGGCATGGCCGGTGGCGAGCGGCCGCTCGGTTCCCGTCGTTCCGCACGAAACGCGGGTACTGCCGGCCGCATCAGCGTCGGCCGAGGCTGCCGCCCGACCGGGCTGCAGGGCCTCGGCTCGCTTCGCGGGGATTCGGGGCGTCGGGGCAGAACGCTCGGCAGGGCGCGCTGTAGACGCCGTTTACCCTGCCGATCATCCCGAAGATTGGCCTCGCTTGTGGGAAACGGTGCGCTTGGCTAAAGCTCGGCGGTCATTTACGAAATATCAATCCGACGGAAGCGGCGCCGTCCCTGTCGAGTCGATCCATGCCACGCAGAGCCCTCGCTGTCGTCCTGTCCTGTCTGTTCGTGCTGGTGGCGATCGCCGCCGGCTATTGGGACATGCTGAGCAGCGAAAAGCTCCGGATCGCCCGGAACGACGCAGGCGGGGCCGACGTGACGCAGCTGTCGACCCCGACCGACGGTCCGGCGCGACCGGCCGGCACGGGCGCATCGGGGCAGGGCGCTGACGCCGGCGCGGTGGCTTCCGGCAAGGGGAATCGCGCCGGTCAGGAGTCCGGCCACGCCGCCGCGACCGGGGCGGGCGAGGGCGCCGCGGTGCCGGGCGTCGCCGCCCCGCAAGGCGGTGCGGCCGCGGATGCGGGCACGGCGGAAACGAAGGCCGGGTCTGCCGACGGGACGCCGACTGTGGGGGCTCCGTCGGGGCAGGCGGCGGCTTCTTCCGGGACGGATGCTGCCGGCAAGCCGGGGGCAGTCGCGGCTTCCGGCGGGAAGGCCTCGGAGGCACCTCGAAACTCTGCCGCCTCGGCTGACGCATCCAGGACAGACACCGGGGCTTCGGAAGGCGCGGGCGCGCGCGGGCGGGAAACGGCGCGGGCCGTCGACGCCCTGCCGCCGACGCCGGCGCCTCGCTCGGTCGCGTCCGACGGACAGGCCGAGCCTTCGACTCAGCAGACGAATGCAGGAAATCCCGCCGTACCCGCCACCGGAGCGGCGCCCGCGGTCGCGGATCTGCCGCGTGCGGCGTCCGAAGAGCCGTCGGTTTCGAAGCCCAAAGACGTCGCGGCCCTTCCGGCTGCCCCGGACCGGCACGACCGCGGGGCGGCCTCCGCAGGGGCGTCGTCGCTGCCTGCGACGGAACGGACGGACGGCGGCGCAGCCGGAAAGACCGCGGCCGCCGCGGCAGGCCCTGCCTCGGCTTCGCTGCCGGCTGCCGCCGGCCCGAACGCCGCCGACAAGCCGCACTTCGATCTCTTGCGGGTAGAGCCGGATGGCTCCACCGTCATCGCCGGCCGCTCGGCGCCGGGCGCCTCGGTGATGCTGCGCGACGGCGCCGGGGGCGAGACGCTGGGCAGCGATCGGGCGAATGCCGACGGCGATTTCGCCATTGTGCTGGACCAGCCGCTGAAGCCAGGCGATCACGAGATCCGGATCCACTCCGACGATCACGGCAAGACCGCTGTCTCCGACGAAGCCGCGATCGTGAGCGTGCCGAAGGCGGGTGATCCGGGCGACCTCCTGGCGATGATCGACCGCCCGAACGCGGCGCCGACGCTGGTCGAAGTGCCGAAGGCGCGCGAGACCGGCGCGGCGTCCGGCGCGAGCGCCAAGACGGCTGCGCAGGCGCTCGACCTGCCGACGACCAAGTCTCCCGCGGCGCAGACGACGACGGCCGAGGTGCCGGCAGCATCGGGCCCTGCCAGGTCTTCATCGGCACCGGCAACGGCCGGCGATGGAACGGTGATGCTGCCCCGCGACGCCTCCGGTGCCGCTTCGGCCGGAAAGCCGGCGACGGAGGCCACCGTGCCGCTGCTGCGGGTCGAGGCGGTGGAGATCGACGCCGGCCGCGTCTATGTCGCCGGCGCCGCCGACCCCGGCTCGACCGTGCGCGTCTATGTCGACAACGCCTTCCTCGCCGCCAGCAAGGCCAGTGCCGACAAGCGCTTCCTCGTGTCCTCGGACGACCGGATGACGGTCGGCGACCATCTCGTGCGCGCCGACCAGATGAAGCCGGACGGTGGCGTTGCCGCGCGCGTCGAGGTGCCGTTTCATCGGCCGGAGGGTGCCGAGGTGGCCGCGATCGCGCCGCCGTCGAAGCCCGCCGGGGGACGGACGTTGGCCGCACCCGGCCCCGCCACTGCTTCCGAAGAGCCGGGTACCGGCGGCGGCGCCGCGTCCCCGCCGCGAGCAGCGGACGAGGCCTCGGGCGCGCGCGATCGGGTGGTGAAAGGATCGCCGCCGTCGATCCGCCCCGGTGCTGAGCAGCCTCCGCGCGCCGACGCTCGGCCGGGAGCCGAGACATCATCGCCGTCCGCCGCGCCGACCGGGGCCGCGGGCCCGGCACAGCCAGCCGGTGCGGTGCAGGCCGAGAGAGGGACGGATGGTCAAGCGGCGACGGGCGTTGCGGCGTCTCCTGCGGTTTCCTCGCAGCGGGCGTCTGCCGGTGCGGCCGGGCAGGAGCAGCGGAATGCTCAGCCGTCGACCGTCGCTGTCGCCGATCCCTCGGCCGCCGGCCCCGCGGCAACGCAGGACCCTGCCGCCGCTGCGGCCCCTTCCGGCGCCAACGGCGCCGGTGCGGAGGAGGGCGTGCCAACCCGGATGCAGGCGCCGCTGGCGACCGCAAAAGGGCGGGTGATCATCCGCAAGGGCGACACGCTGTGGCGGATCTCCCGCGATACGTATGGCGATGGCCGCCGCTACACGGTGATCTACCTTGCCAATGGCGACCAGATCCGCAACCCGGATCTGATCTATCCGGGCCAGGTGTTCCGCATGCCGGACGACCAGCCGGCAGGTTCGGCGGCCTCCGGTGACGGCAGGCCGACGGCCGCAGACTGACGGCAGACCCGCCGCATGGACAGGCGGCGACCGAGCACCTCGATGAGGCGAGGCCGCGACAGCGCGGCCTTCGTCGTTTAAACGACGGACGAACGAGACGATGGAGACGGTGCCCCGAGAGCGGCGCCGCCTCGAGGGAAGGAAGAGCTTGGCCAAATCCAAGACCAGTCGTGTCTCGGGCGACAGCGGTGCGACGCTGTCGACCCTGGCGAATCTCTGGCCCTATATGTGGCCGTCCGATCGGCCGGACCTTCGATGGCGCGTGACCTACGCGACCGTGTTCCTGGTGTTGGCGAAGCTGCTCACCGTCGGCGTCCCGTACTTCTACAAGTGGGCGACGAACGCGCTGACGGGCGAAGGCAATGCGACGAGCTGGCTGCCGCTGATCCTCACCGGCGCGATCACGCTGGTGATCGCCTACAACTTCGCCCGCGTCGTCTCGGTCGGTCTCAACCAGCTGCGCGACGCGCTGTTCGCAAGCGTTGGCCAGCATGCGGTGCGCAAGCTGGCCTACCGCACCTTCACCCATATGCACCGCCTGTCGCTGCGCTTCCATCTGGAGCGGCGCACCGGCGGGCTGTCGCGCATCATCGAGCGCGGCGTGAAGGGCATCGAGGCGATCGTCCGCTTCACGCTGCTCAACACGCTGCCGACGATCCTCGAATTCGCGCTGGTGGCGGTGATCTTCGGCGTCACCTATGGGCTTCTCTATCTCCTGGTGATCGCCGCCACGGTCTGGCTCTACGGCTGGTTCACCATCAAGGCGAGCGACTGGCGCATCGGCATCCGCCGCGAGATGAACTCCTCCGACACCGACGCCAACACCAAGGCGATCGACTCGCTGCTGAACTTCGAGACCGTGAAATACTTCGGTAACGAGTCGATGGAGGCCGAGCGCTTCGATCGCTCGATGGCACGATACGAGGTCGCCGCGACCAAGATCTGGACCTCGCTCGGCTGGCTGAACTTCGGCCAGGGCGTGATCTTCGGCGCCGGCATGGCGATCACCATGGTGATGTCGGCGCTCGAAGTGCGCGCCGGCACGCAGACGCTCGGCGACTTCGTCTTCATCAACGCCATGCTGATGCAGCTTTCCGTGCCGCTGAACTTCATCGGCTTCGTCTATCGCGAGATCCGCCAGGGCCTCACCGACATCGAGGAGATGTTCTCGCTGCTCGATGTGGAGGCGGAGGTGAAGGACCGGCCGGGCGCGCCGGCGCTGATCGTCACCGACGGCGCGATCCGCTTCGAGGACGTGCGCTTCGGCTATGATGCGAACCGGCAGATCCTCAAGGGCGTCTCCTTCGAGGTGCCGCCGGGCAAGTCGGTGGCGATCGTCGGCCCGTCCGGCGCCGGCAAGTCGACCATCTCGCGCCTGCTATTCCGCTTCTACGACGTGCAGGGCGGCCGCATTCTGATCGACGACCAGGACATCTCCGGCGTGCGGCAGGAATCGGTGCGCGCGGCCATCGGCATCGTCCCGCAGGACACTGTCCTGTTCAACGACACCATCGCCTACAACATCCGCTACGGCCGCCCCGACGCCAGCGACGCGGAGGTGGAGCGGGCGGCCGAACTCGCCCAGATCGCCGGCTTTATCCGCGACCTGCCGGACGGCTTCTCCGCCATGGTCGGCGAGCGCGGGCTGAAGCTGTCCGGCGGCGAGAAGCAGCGCGTCGCGATCGCCCGCACCATCCTCAAGGCGCCGCCGATCCTCGTCCTCGACGAGGCGACCTCGGCGCTCGACACCCATACCGAGCAGGACATCCAGTCGGCACTCGACCTCGTCTCGCGCGAGCGCACGACGCTGACCATCGCGCACCGGCTGTCGACCATCATCAGCGCCGACGAGATCCTGGTCCTGAAGGCCGGCGAGATCGTCGAGCGCGGCTCGCATCGCGAGCTGCTCGAGGCGAACGGCCTCTATGCCGAGATGTGGGCGATGCAGCGCGAGGCGACCGAGGCGGAGGAGGCGCTGCGCCGCGCCCGGGAGGCCGACGAGATGGGCGTCATCGAGCGGCGGCGACCGCAGGAGGCCTGAGTTCGGCCTCCCGCCCGCCTCTCGCCACAAGTTGCGCAGACAGAGGCGGGGCCGCGGCCGGGGCGGCCTTTCGCCCTGCCGCATTGCCTGTCACAGTCGGCGTAACGACATAGGGCTCCGGCCGCTTTGGCGAGTGGACCAGAGACAGCAGTTCGAGGAAACCGACCAAAGTGCATATCTTCGCCTCCATCCGGAACGTCCTGGCGCCCGTGCACCGCGCCGGTTACCCCTTCATCGCCGCCTTCTTCGTCATCGCGGTCGTGCTCGGCTTCTTCTGGCAGCCGCTGTTCTGGATCGGCCTCATCCTGACCGCATGGTGCGCCTATTTCTTCCGCGACCCGGAGCGGGTGACGCCGGTGGCCGATCATCTCGTGGTCAGTCCCGCGGACGGGCGGGTGTCGCTCGTCGGCCATGTCGTGCCGCCGCCGGAATTGGAGCTCGGAACCGATCCGATGCTGCGGATTTCGGTCTTCATGACCGTCTTCGACTGCCACATCAATCGCGCCCCGATGCGCGGCCGCATCGCCCGGATCGTCTACCGCGAGGGCGAGTTCAAGAACGCCGAACTCGACAAGGCGAGCGAGGTCAACGAGCGCAATGCCCTCGTCATCGACGGGCCGCAGGGCGAGATCGGCGTGGTGCAGATCGCCGGCCTCGTCGCGCGCCGGATCATCTGCTGGAACCGGGCGGAAGACCGGGTCGAGGCGGGCGAGCGTTTCGGCCTGATCCGCTTCGGCTCGCGGCTCGATGTCTACCTGCCGGATGGGGCGCGCCCGCGCGTCGCCGAGGGTCAGACGGCGATCGCCGGCGAGACGGTCATCGCCGAGTTCGGCGACCATCTCGCCACCTGGCCTTCGAGGCGCGACTGATGGGCCTCGAATCGCCGTTTCCGCCGTTCGAGCCGGAGGGGTCGGACACGCCCCATCAGCGGCGCATCCCGTTCCGGCGGATCGTCCCCAACCTCATCACCATCCTGGCGATCTGCGCCGGCATGACCGGCGTCCGCCTCGCCTTCGAGGGACGCTTCGAACTCGCCGTGATGATGGTGCTGGGGGCAGCCGTCCTCGACGGCATAGACGGGCGTGTCGCCCGGATGCTCAAGGGCCAGAGCCGCTTCGGCGCGGAGATGGACTCCCTCGCCGACATCGTCAATTTCGGCATCGCGCCGGGGCTCGTCCTCTACGCCTATTCGCTGCACGAGGCGGGCTCCTTCGGCTGGATCGCCGCGCTGCTCTACGCGACCGGCTGCGCGCTGCGCCTTGCGCGGTTCAACACCATGCTGGACGATCCGAACCGGCCGAAATGGCATACCGCCTTCTTCGTCGGCGTCCCCGCGCCGGCCGGCGCGGCGCTCGCCCTGTTTCCGACCTATCTCAGTTTTTCGGGCCTCGACGTGGGCCTGCCGGAGATCACCGCGGGGGTCACCAGCGTCTACCTCGTGCTGGTCGGACTGCTGATGGCGAGCCGGCTGCCGACCTGGTCCGGCAAGGGGATCGGCATCCGCGTGCCGCGCGACACGGCGATCCCGATCATCATGGCGCTGGTGCTCTATGTCGCGGTGCTGCTCAGCTTCTTCTGGGTGACGCTGACCTTCACCATGATCGCCTACCTCGTCTCGATCGTCTTTTCGGTGCGGGCCTTCCGGCGCCGGGCCGCGCGGGATCGAGTGAGCGAGTCGCCCCAGACCCTCTGAGGCCGCTTGCGGCGACTCGGCGCGGCCGTCAGGATGGCGGCGGATCCTCACCGGAAGCGGAAGCGATGGCCAAGCAGTATGCCGAGATCGACGATGCCCGTCGCGCCTTCATCGCCCGGCAGCACATCTTCTTCACCGCCTCGGCGGCCGCCGGGACACGCATCAACCTCTCGCCCCGGCCGACGACCCATTTCCACATCCTTGGCCCGAACGCCGTCGCCTATTGCGACCTCACCGGCAGCGGCAGCGAGACCGCGGCGCACCTTCTGGCCGACGGCCGGCTGACCATCATGTTCTGCGCCTTCGAGGGCGCGCCCTCGATCCTGAGGCTCTACGGCCGCGGGCGGTCGGCCGTCCTTGGCACGCGCGAATTCGACGACTTCATCCGTCAGCACTACGGCGCGGCGGCGCCGACCGGCGCGCGGCAGATCGTCTTTCTCGACATCGACCTCGTCCAGACCTCCTGCGGCTTCGGCGTGCCGCTGTTCGAGCATGTCGGCGAGCGCGATACGCTGGACCGCTGGGCGGCGTCGAAGGGGGAGGAGGGGCTCGCTGACTACCGACGCGAGAAGAACGCCCTCAGCATGGACGGGCTGCCGACCGGCATCCCCGGCTGACGCGGCCGGCACTCAGGCTCAGGCCGGGTCGCGGTAGTCCAGGAAGCGGTTCTGCCGCACGTCGAAGAGCTTGCCCGTCTCGGTGACGTCGGAAAAGGCGAGTGGCACGATCTTCGCCGCGACCTCGCGGGCGGTCGGCAGCGTCTTCGGATCCTCGCCCGGCATGGCCAGCTTGCGCATCGCGGTCCGCGTGGCGCCGGGGTTCACCGAGTTCACCCGCAGCGGCGTGTTCATCGTCTCGTTGGCCCAAGAGCGCACCAGCGCCTCGCAGGCGGCCTTGGTCGCGGCGTAGAGGCCCCAATAGGCCTTGGCCGAATGGGCGGCGCCCGACGACATGACGATGCCGCGGCCGGCCTCGGATTTGCGCAGCAGCGGGTCGACCGAGCGGATCAGCCGCCAGGTGGCGTTGACGTTGACTTCCATCGTCAGCGCGAAGGTCTTCGCCTCGATATGGCCGATCGGCGATAGGACGCCGAGCATGCCGGCATTGGCGACGAAGACGTCGAGCCGGCCCCAGCGCTCGTGGATCGCGCCGCCCAGCCGGTCGATGCCGCTGCCGTCGGTGAGGTCGAGCGGGACGAGCGTCGCCGAGCCGCCGGCCGACTTGATCTCGTCGTCGAGCTCTTCCAGGCCGCCGACGGTGCGGGCGAGGGCGATGACATGTGCGCCTTCGGCCGCCAGCTGCTTGGCGATCTGATAGCCGATGCCGCGCGACGCGCCCGTCACCAGGGCGATCTTGTCCTTCAGGCGCTGCGTCATCCGTCCCACCCAACCCGTTGGAGATGCAATTCGATCCGCGGCTTTCCGCTCAGCCGGCGCCGCCGAGCAGCGACAGCTGCCGGACGTTGTCGGCGCCTGCGCCTTCCTGGTCGGTCAGCGAGGTCGGATAGTCGCCGGTGAAGCAGGCATCGCAGAACTGCGGCATCATCTTGTTGCGCGAGGGCTCGTCGACGGCGCGGTAGAGCCCGTCGATCGACAGGAACGCGAGCGAATTCACCTGGATGAAGTCGGCCATCTCCTCGACCGTCATTCGGGACGCGAGCAGCTTGGCTTTCTCCGGCGTGTCGACGCCGTAGAAACAGCTCGCCCGGGTCGGGGGCGAGGCGATGCGCATGTGCACTTCGGCGGCGCCGGCCTCGCGCACCATCTGCACGATCTTCTGGCTGGTGGTGCCGCGCACGATCGAATCGTCGACGAGGACGACACGCTTGCCTTCCAGCGCCTTGCGATTGGCGTTGTGCTTCAGCTTCACGCCCATGTGGCGGATCGCGTCGGTCGGCTGGATGAAGGTGCGCCCGACATAGTGGTTGCGGATGATGCCGAGCTCGAAGGGAAGCCGGGCCTCCTGCGCATACCCGATCGCCGCCGGCACGCCGGAATCGGGCACCGGCACGACGATGTCGGCCTCGGTATGGCTCTCGCGGGCGAGCTCCATGCCGATCTTCTTGCGGATGTCGTAGACGTTGCGGCCCTCGACGGTGGAGTCCGGCCGGGCGAAATAGACATATTCGAAGATGCAGAAACGCGGACGCCGGGCCTGGAACGGGAAGATCGATTCGATCCCGTCCGCCGTCACGATCACCATCTCCCCCGGCTCGATGTCGCGCACGAAGTCGGCACCGATGATGTCGAGCGCGCAGGTCTCCGAGGCGAGGATCGGCGAGCCCTCGAGCTCGCCGAGCACCAGCGGCCGGATGCCGAGCGGGTCGCGCACGCCGATCATCGACGTCGCGGAGAGGCCGACCAGCGAGAAGGCGCCTTCCAGCCGCGACAGAGCGTCGACCACCTTGTCGACGAACAGCCGTGCGGCGCTGGTCGCGACGAGATGCAGGATCGTCTCGGTGTCTGAGGTCGAGGAGAAGATCGAGCCGCGGCGCTGCAGCTCGCGCTGGACGGTCAAGGCATTGGTGATGTTGCCGTTGTGCGCGACGGCGAAGCCGCCGGCGGACAGTTCGGCGAAGAACGGCTGGACGTTTCTCAGGCCGCCGCCGCCGGTCGTGGCGTAGCGCGTGTGGCCGATCGCCGACCCGCCGGGCAGGCGCTCCAGCACCGCCTGGCGGGTGAAGGTGTCGCCGATCAGGCCGGCATGGCGCTCGACGTGGAACTGCGTGCCGTCATAGGAGACGATGCCCGCCGCCTCCTGGCCGCGGTGCTGCAGCGCATGCAGGCCGAGCGTGACGAGGGCCGCCGCGTCGGTGCGATTGAAAATGCCGAAAACGCCGCATTCCTCATGCAGCGTATCGTCGTCGCCGAAAGGCGTCTCATCCATGATCGTGTCCGCCGTCACGCGGCCCTGAATTGTCAGAAGTGCAGCTCATATAGGCGATAACAGGCAATTTCGCGAGCCGCTTTCGGATCCGCGAAGCCTGCCGCACGCCGTCAGTTGGCCGGGGCCGGAGCGGCCGTGCCGTTGCCCGACTTGATCGCGTCCTCGACCGTTCCCGGCTCGGCGGTCCCCGGTTCGTCCGAGGGCGGCGCGGCCGTCGCGTCGGCCGGCGTGCCGTCCGGGTTGGTGCCGTTCTTCAGACTGTCGACCTTGTCGAGGATCAGGCGTTCCGGATTTTCCGGCAGGGCGGCGACGAGCTTCTGCCCGAGGTCGTCGAGGAACGGCTTCGAACGCGCATTGGCGATCCAGGTCGGCTGGTTCTGCGGGGCGAGCCAGTTGAAGAACAGCATGGCGACGACGACGAGGAGCAGGCCCCGGACGGCGCCGAAGATGAAGCCGAGCACACGGTCGAGCGCGCCGATCCGGCTGTCGATGATGAAGTCCGCGATCCGCAGCGTGATGAAGGAGACGATGATCAGCGTCACCAGGAAGACCACGGCGGCGGCCGCCACCATCGCCACCGTATGGGACGAGATGTACTGCGCGGCATAGGGCGTCAGCGGCTTGTAGAAGAAGTAGGCCGCCGCCGCCGCCACCAGCCAGGAGACCACCGACAGCACCTCGCGGGAGAAGCCGCGCACCATGGCCAGCAGCGCCGACACCAGCATGATGGCGAAGAGGATCGCGTCGAGAAGGGTAACGGTCATTCAGATCGGTTCCGTGATCGTGCAGTCTGCCCGGCGGCGCGCCTCGGCGCGCATTCGGTCCGGACAACGCCATAGCGTCTTGCCGGCCAATTATCACTAACAGATTCGGCGAAAATCAAGCATCGCCATGGTTCTGCGCACCAGCGGCCACGTTTGCCACCAAATCCGGCAGGGCTTCCACCTCGCCGACGCCCATCTCGCGCGAGCGCGGCAGGTCGGCGCTGGCCGCCGGCAGCACGGCTTGGCGGAAGCCGAGCTTCTCGGCTTCCTTCAGCCGCTGCGCGGCGTGCGCAACCGGCCGGACCGCCCCGGACAGGCTGACCTCGCCGAAATAGACGCAGTCCGGCGGCAGCGCCGCGCCGGAGAGCGAGGAAACCAGCGCGGCGGCAACGGCAAGATCCGCCGCCGGCTCGGAGATGCGGAAGCCGCCGGCGACATTGAGATAGACGTCGTGCTGGCCGAGCCTGACGCCGCAATGGGCGTCGAGCACGGCGAGCACCATGGCGAGCCGCGGCTGGTCCCAGCCGACGACCGCGCGGCGCGGCGTGCCGAGCGCCGATGGCGCCACCAGCGCCTGGATCTCGACCAGCACCGGCCGCGTGCCCTCCATGCCGGCGAAGACCGCGGCGCCGGGCGCCTTTGCGTTGCGCTCGCCGAGGAACAGCTCGGACGGATTCTGCACTTCGCGCAGGCCGATGTCGCTCATCTCGAAGACGCCGATCTCGTCGGTCGGGCCGAAGCGGTTCTTCACCGTCCGCAGGATGCGGAAATGGTGGCCGCCTTCGCCCTCGAAATAGAGGACGGCGTCGACCATGTGCTCGACGACCCGCGGCCCGGCGATCTGTCCGTCCTTGGTGACATGGCCGACGAGGATGACGGCCGAGCCGCTCGACTTGGCGTATTTCACCAGCGCCTGCACGCCGGCCCGCACCTGCGTCACCGTGCCCGGCGCCGATTCGGCGAGGTCCGACCACAGCGTCTGGATCGAGTCGATGATCAGAAGGTCCGGCCGCTTGTCCTCGGCGAGCGTCGCCAGGATGTCTTCCACGTTCGTCTCGGCCATCAGCAGGACGCCTGTATCGGCAGCCTGCAGCCGCTGGGCGCGCAGGCGCACCTGCGCCACCGCCTCCTCGCCGGAGACGTAGACGACCGACGAGCCGCGCCGCGAGAGAGCGGCGGCGGTCTGCATCAGGAGGGTGGACTTGCCGATGCCGGGATCGCCGCCGATGAGGATCGCCGAGCCGCGCACGATGCCGCCGCCCGTGGCGCGGTCCAGCTCGGCGATGCCGGAGACGATGCGCGGGGCCTCCTCGATCTCGCCGGAGAGGGGGAGGAGGGCGGACGGCCGCCCCTTGCGCCGCGATCCCCGCGCCGGCCCGCCGCCGATGCCGCCGGAGGCGTTCTCCTCGACGATGGTGTTCCACTCGCCGCAGGCGTCGCACTTGCCCTGCCAGCGCGTATAGACCGCCCCGCAGTTCTGGCAGATGAAGGTGAGCTTGGGTTTAGCCATGATTATGTGTTGAATATCAAAATCATTGCGAGAGGGACGATAAACCCGAAAACCGATACTACTTGATCAAATTTTTCTCTTGTTACATACAGGGATCCAAATAATTCGTGCCGTGAAATCGCACCAAGTACAAAGTAAGAGAATATCATCAAAAATATTATAGCATATGTTATAATCCTAGAATCGAAACCGAACATTTCCACACTTGGTAAAAATAACATCAATAAAAAGCATGATAGCAACGATGGAATTGAAACTATAAAGGCCTCAACAAGGTTTTCTATTGATTTCAGACCAAAAACAGCACAAATAAAAGATATTAATAGAGCAGAAAATTCCGGCCATCCTCCAATTTTTTCTGAATGAAAATAAACAAGGACAACAGCAAGGGGGAAAATACAAACACTTGCCGCCAATGAATTCGGAAGGTATTTTTTTCTTGCCATAAACAGCAATTCCTCTTGTTCGCCACAGGTGCAACGCAGAAGATGCCTCCCCGGCGATCGGTTTGGCGCACCAGCGTGTATAACCCGCACCATAGGCCGCGGGGATGAAAGTAAGATGGGATTAGCGGATGGCGGCCGGGGCCGGAAGGGCGAAGACAGAGCCTTTGTCGGCCCGATCGTTATCGGCGGTCGTCGCCGTCGAGAGCGAGCCACTGCCGCAACGCCGCGTTCATCCGGGTCTGCCAGCCCCTGCCCGATTCCCGCAAAGCCAAAGCGACGTCCTGGTCAAGCCGCACCGTGACGCGCTGCTTCGGACGCTCGAGGGGCGGACGCCCCGGCCCGCGTGTCAGCGTTCCCTTCGCCGGTTCGATGACGACGCCATTCTCGGCGACTTCAGCGCGGGCAAACTGCTCTTCGGCCCATTCCGGAGCATCATCGGGATCGATCCATGCGGGCGATGGCTTCGCGGGATTCACGCTCATGACAATACCTCATGGATATGAACGTGCCGGGCCTCGCCTCGCGACGTCCAGACGATCAAGACGACGCGTGCCCCAAGGAAGCCGTAGGTCTGGAAGCGGACCTCGCCATAATCGGCACGGTCATCCGTTAGCGTCGCCGTTCGACCACCAAACACCTTCGCAGCGTCGAGAAAATCAAGTCCGCGCTCGGTGCGCGTCTTCTCCCGCTTCGCTGGATCGAAAGTGATCTTCACCAACGCATCGACCCGACGGCTGCTGTTTAGACAATTAGTGCCACGACAAAAATAGCGATGTCACGCTGCGATGTCGATGGACATCATCACCACAGTCGCTCCACCCGTCTCCCCAGCCCGGTCAGCAACTCATAAGCGATCGTCCCTGCCGCATCGGCGACGTCGTCGAGCGCGACGTTCGGGCCGAAGAACTCCGCCCGCATCCCCGGCCGGACAGCGTCCTGCGGCACGTCGGTGACGTCGAGCAGCGTCATATCCATGGATATGCGGCCGAGCACCGGGACGCGCTGCCCGGCGAGGAAGGCTTCGGCGCCCGGCCGCTCGGCGCGCAGCGGCACGCCGGCGCCGGAGGCGGCGCGCGGATAGCCGTCGGCATAGCCGAGGCCGACCGTGGCGATGCGCGTGTCGCGGGAAAGCCGCGCCGCCGCGCCGTAGCCCGCGGCCTCGCCGGCTCGGGCGGTGCGGACCTGCAGGACGGCGGCGGTCAGCGTTGCGACGGGGCGGACCGTGCCGGTCGAGGCGGGGCCGCAGCTCCCGCCGTAGAGCGCGATGCCGGGCCGCGTGAGGTCGAAGGCGTAATCGGGACCGAGGAAGCAGCCGGCGGAATTCGCAATCGAGCGCGGGACCCCCGGAAACAGCGCCGCGATCTCTTGGAATCTTGCGAGCTGGTCCGCACTCTGGCCGCTCTCCTCGTCGCCGGAGGCGAGGTGACTCATCACCAGGCAGAGGTCGAGGGCGCCGGACCGCGCGAGGTTTGCGGCGGCCTCGGCGTCCGCCCGGTCGAGACCGAGCCTATTCATGCCGGTCTCGACCTGCAGAGCCGCGGGTGCGCGGCGGCCGGCCTGTTGCAAACCCGCGCGCCAGACGGCCAGGTCGTCCGGCGTCGAGAGGATCGGGATCAGCCGGTGCGACAGATGCAGCTGGACGGCGCCGGGCTCGAGCCCCTGCAGAACGAAGATTCGCGCCTGGTCATCCAAGGCCGGGGCGGGGAGAACCCCGGCGTGTCGGGTGGCCGGCATTCCCCGCGCCATCCCTCCTTGCTCGCCGCCGGTCCCGAGACCCGCCGCGTCCAGCGCCTCCCGCAGCGCCGCGCCTTCCGCGGCCCAGGCGACGAAGAAGTCGCGGCAGCCGGCCTCGTGCAGCGCGACCGACACCTCCGCCGTGCCGAGCCCGTAGCCGTTCGCCTTGACCGCCGCGCCGGTGCGCGCGGCCGGATCGCGGGCCGCGAGCATCCGCCAATTGGCCTGCAGCGCCGCGCGGTCGATCTCGACCCGCGGCAGGCGGTCTCGGGCAGCGGGAGCGGGGAAGGCGGGCGCCATCGGGCCGCCTACTCGAAGCGCTCGGGCAGATAGGCCTCTTCGGCGAGGTCGGTGAAGCGGGTGTATTCGGCCTGGAAGGCGAGGGGGATGGTCGCGGTCGGTCCGTGGCGCTGCTTGGCGATGATCACCTCGGCCTTGCCGCGCGCCTCATTCAGCGCCTGCTCCCATTTCAGGTGCTCGTCCGTGCCCTGCTTCGGTTCGCGGTTGGCGAGGTAGTACTCGTCGCGATAGACGAACATGACCACGTCGGCGTCCTGCTCGATCGAGCCGGATTCGCGCAAGTCCGAGAGCTGCGGCCGTTTGTCGTCACGCGCCTCGACCTGGCGCGAAAGCTGCGACAGGGCGATGATCGGCACCTGCAACTCCTTCGCCAGCGCCTTGAGGCCCGTGGTGATCTCGGTGATCTCCTGCACGCGGTTCTGCGCCGAGGCCTTGGACGAGCCCTGCATCAGCTGGACGTAGTCGATCACCATCACGTCGAGGCCCCGCTGGCGCTTCAGCCGCCGTGCGCGCGCGGCGAGCTGGGCGATCGAGATGCCGCCGGTCTGGTCGATGTAGAGCGGCAGGCGCTGCATCATTTCGGAACAGGCGATCAGCTTGGTCAGTTCCTGATCGTTGATCTGGCCGCGGCGGATCTTCGAGGAGGAGATCTCGGTCTGCTCGGAGATGATGCGGGTCGCCAGCTGCTCGGCCGACATTTCGAGCGAGAAGAAGCCGACGACGCCGCCGTTCTTGGCCTTGAAGGAGCCGTCGGCCTGCTCGGCCGGCTCGTAGGCCGCCGCGATGTTGAAGGCGATGTTGGTGGCGAGCGAGGTCTTGCCCATGGCCGGGCGCCCCGCGAGGATGATGAGGTCGGAGGGCTGCAGCCCGCCCATCTTGCGGTCCATCGCCATGATACCGGTCGAGACGCCGGACAGTCCGCCGTCGCGATCCTTCGCCGCCGTCGCCATCTGCACCGCGAGGGTCACGGCGTCCGTGAAGGACTGGAAGCCGCCGTCGTAGCGGCCGGTCTCGGCGAGTTCGAACAGCCGCCGCTCGGCGTCCTCGATCTGGAGCTTCGGCTCCATGTCGAGCGGCGCGTCGAAGGCGACGTTGACCATGTCCTCGCCGATGCGGATGAGGTTCCGCCGCAGCGCCAGGTCGTAGACCGCGCGCCCGTAGTCGAGCGTGTTGATGATCGTCGTCGCTTCCGCCGCCAGCCGCGCAAGATATTGCGCGACGGTCAGCTCGCCCACCTTGTCGTTTGCCGGCAGGAAGGTCTTGGCGGTGACCGGATTGGCGATCTTGCCCATCCGGATCATCTCGCTCGTCTTGGCGAAGATCTCCCGGTGCAGCGGCTCGAAGAAGTGGTCCGGCTTCAGGAAGTCGTGCACGACGTAATAGGCGTCGTTGTTCACGAGGATCGCGCCGAGAAGCGCCTGCTCGGCCTCGATGTTCGCCGGGGCCTCGCGATAGAGTGCCTGCTCCTCCTCGTATTTGCGGGCCGCATCCGCCATGCCGCCGATCTCCATCCGCCGCGATTCAAGATCGCGACTGACTACACCAGGCGGACCGGCCGGCCTAGGACTTCCTCATCCCGATCGGGCCGGGTCACCTGCCGCGCCGTCCCCGCCTGTGGATCGCTGTGCGGCCTGTGGATAGCTATGGGGACCTTCGTCGCCCGCGCTTGCGCGCGGCGCCGCTGCCGGATCGCGGAACGAGCGACTCAGGCCGGCTTCTTCTCGCGCTTCACCCGCAGCACCAGGATCAGCGGCAGGACGGCGATCACCGCCCACATCAGGAGGTGGAACACCTCGTCGTAGGACAGCATCGCGGCCTGGCGCTGCATCTGCTGGTAGAGCGTCGCCAACGCGGCCTGCTTGTCGCCGTTCTCGGCCTGCGTCAGCGCGCCGACCGCGTGCGCATAGTTCGGATTGAGACCGCTCAGCGTTTCGGTCATGCGCGACTGGTGGAACTGCTCGCGGCGCGCCAGCAGCGTCTGGACGATCGAGATCCCGAAAGCGCCGCCGAGATTGCGGAAGAAGTTCAGCATCGCCGAGGCCTTGTCGGCTTCGCCGGGCTTCAGGCCGACATAGGCGACGGTCGAGATCGGGATGAACAGGAAGGGCAGGCCGACCGAGATGAAGAAGCGGCCCCAGGCGGCGTCGGCGAAGGTGCTCTGGACGCTGAAGCCGGAGAACAGCCAGAACGCATAGGCCTGCACGGCGAAGGCCGGGAGCAGGAGCATGCGGGTGTCGACCTTGCCGATCAGCTGGCCGGAGATCGGCATGCCGACGATGGCGATCGCCCCGCCATAGGTCAGCGCCAGCCCGGCATCGTAGGCAGTGTAGCCGTAGATCTGCTGCAGCATCTGCGGCACCAGCTGGATCGTCCCGAACACCAAGAGGCCGAGCACCAGCATCAACAGGACGGTGATCGCGAAGTTGCGGTTGGCGAGCAGCGGCAGCGGCACGATCGGGTCGTCGTGGTTGAGTTCCCAGACCGTCATGCCGCCGAGGCCCGCCACGGCGAGGATCGCCGTGACGATGATCAGGTTGCTCGAGAACCAGTCCTCGGTCTGGCCGCGGTCGAGCATGATCAGGAGGCCGGCGAGCCCGATCGCCGTCAGCAGGAAGCCGACCCAGTCGATCTTCAGGCCGCGCGCGCGCATCTGCCGCGTCTCCTCCACCATGCCCTTCGGCTCGCGCACGATGAAGATCGTCGCGAAGAACGCGCCGATGCCGACCGGCACGTTGATCAGGAAGATCCAGTGCCAGGAGATGACGTCGGTGATGTAGCCGCCGATCGTCGGACCGATGATCGGTGCGACCACCACCACCATGCCGAAGGCAGCGAAGGCGGGGCCGCGCTTTTCCGGTGGAAAGCTGTCGGCGATCATCGACTGCTCGACCGGCGCGAGGCCGCCGCCGCCCATGCCCTGGAAGACGCGGGCGATGATCAGGAAGCCGAGGCTCGGCGCGAAGGCGCACATCATCGAGGAGAGGGTGAACAGCGCGACCGAGATCAGGAAGTAGCGCTTGCGCCCGAGCGCCTTCGAGAGGAAGCCGGTGATCGGGATGATGATGGCGTTGGCGACGAGATAGCTGGTGACGAGCCAGGTGCCCTGGTCGGTGGAGACGCCGAGATTGCCGGAGATGTTGTCGAGCGCGACGTTGGCGATCGAGGTGTCGAGGATCTCCATGAAGGTGGCGATCGAGACCACCGCCGTCATCACCCAGGGACCGCCGACGCCGGCGGCCGACCGCGGAAGCTCCGCCGATTGTGCTTGCCGGGCCATGTCAGTCGATATGCACGGTCGGCACGACCGACATGCCGGGGCCGAGCGGATACTTGTCCGGCGAGGGGCTGTCGATCGAGATGCGCACGGGCACGCGCTGCACAACCTTCACGAAGTTGCCGGTGGCGTTCTGCGCCGGCAGCACTTGGAAGGCCTGACCGGCGCCGCGCTGGATCGAGCGGACCGTGCCGTGGAACTTCACGTCCGGCAAGGCGTCGACGGAAATGTCGACCGTCTGCCCGACCTTGATGTCGGAGAGCTGGGTCTCCTTGAAGTTCGCCGTCACGTAGAGGTCGCGCGGCACGATCGCCATCATCTGCGATCCCGGCGAGACATAGGAGCCGACATTGACGTTCTTCTGGACGACCTGTCCGGCGATGGACGCCTTGACGGTCAGATTGTCCACCGTCACCTGGGCCGCGTCGACATTCGCCTGTGCCGCCCCGACCTTCGCCTTGGCCGACTGGAGCGAGGCCTCGGCCGCCGTGACGCCGGCCTGGTCCGAGGCCACCGTCGTCTTGGCGGCCCGGGCCGAGGCCTCGTACTGGCGGGCCTGCGCTTCGGCATCGTCGAGCTGCTGCGTCGAGATCGCCGCATTGCCGGCCTTGTTCGCCAGTTCCTTGTAGCGCTCGGCCTGCTGGCGGGCGTTGTCGGCCTGGACCTGCGCCGCCTGATAGGCGCTCTGATCGTGCGCGACGGCCGCCTTCGCCTTCTGCAGCTGCGCCTGTGCCTCGCCGACCGAGGCCTGCGCCTCGGAGAGCTGCGCTTTCTGGACCGCGAGCTGCGCCATCGGACCGGCGGGGTCGATCTTCGCCAGGACGTCGCCCGGCTTCACCACGGCATTGTCGGCGACCGGCACGGCGACGAGCTGGCCGGAGACCTGCGGCGAGACGCGCACGATGTCGCCGTCGATGAAGGCGTCATCGGTCGATTCGTACTGGCTGGCGTAGAAGAAGTAGTAGTAGGCGGCGCCGGCCGCGACCACCAGGAACACGACCCCGAGAAAGAGGAACAGGTAGAGCCGCCGCTTGCGGCCGCGCTTGGCCTTGCCCTCGGCCGCCTCGTCCGCTCCCGGCTGGGCGCTGCCGGCGTCCTTTCCGGATCCCCGATCGTCCGCGCCGCTCCTGGCCTGCGGTGCCTGCGAAGGGGCGGGCGGGGTCCAATCCGCCGCCGACTCGCCGGGGGAGGCGGTGCGCTCGCCCTCCGTGTCGTCGTCGGGTACCTGTTCGTGCCGATCCATCGGTGAACTCGCTTGGCGCTGCAAAATCGTTGTCGATCGAAACCATCAATCCGTTGCGCGAGACCCAAGTTCCCGCGCTGCAGCACGCCGATCTTGAACGCACTGTTGCCGTCTACATGGCGCAGGCGCCCCGGCTGGGCGACTCCCGCGGCGGTTCGCCGCTGCGCCATGTTGCGGTGCGGCCGCGAGTCGGCCGGGGCCGCCTCGTTCCGCCGTTGCAAATCCATGAGGGCCGCCCGTGCACGGGCGGCGCTGATCGTATAGACAGCGCAGGCGGGCCTTCGCGCGCTCGATCCCGAGCGTTCCGCCCCGACGACCGGAAGGAGCCAGCATGATCGCCGACGGCAAGCGCCTCTATATCCTCAACGGTCCGAACCTGAACCTTCTCGGCAAGCGCCAGCCGGAGATCTACGGCCGCGAGACGCTCGCCGACGTCGAGGCCGCCTGCCGCGCGATCGCCGAGCCGGCGGGGCTTACGATCCGCTTCGAGCAGAGCAATGCCGAGCACCAGATCATCGACTGGATCCACGAGGCGCGCGAGGACGGCTGCGGCATCGTCATCAATCCCGGCGCCTTCACCCATACGTCGGTGGCGATCCTCGATGCGTTGAACGCCTTCGAGGCGCCGGTCTTCGAAGTGCACATCTCCAACGTCCACAAGCGCGAGAGCTTCCGCCACCATTCCTTCGTCTCGCTGCGGGCGGACGGCGTCATCGCGGGCTTCGGCACGCAGGGCTACGCTCTGGCAGTGGAGCGGATGCTGACGCTTCTGAAGGGCTGATGCGGAAGGAGTCTTTCGGGAGCCGGCTGCAGCTCGCCCGCCGGCTGCCCGTCAGTAGGCGCTCTGGGCCCTCAACAGGCTGATCGGCGTCATCAGGACGATGTAGATGTCGAGCAGCAGCGACCAGTTCTCGATATAATAGAGATCGTGCTCGAAGCGCTTCTTCAGCTTCTCCGGCTCGTCGATCTCGCCGCGCCAGCCATGGATCTGCGCCCAGCCGGTGATGCCGGGCTTGACCTTGTGGCGGCCGAAATAGCCGTCGACGATCTCGACGAAGGTCTCGTTTCGGCTGGACTTGGCGACGACGGCGTGCGGCCGCGGACCGACCAGCGAAAGCTCGCCGCGCAGGACGTTGACGAGCTGCGGGAGCTCGTCGATCGAGGACTTGCGGATGAACCGCCCGACCCGCGTCACCCGCTTGTCGTCCTTGGTGACGATCGTCTTGGCGTCGGGATCGCTCATGGCGTGGTGCAAGGAGCGGAACTTCCAGACGTCGACGATCTGGTTGTTGAAGCCGTGCCGCTTCTGCCGGAAGATGATCGGGCCCGGCGAATCCAGCTTGATCGCCAGCGCCGTCGCCAGGAACACCGGCGAGAGCACGACCAGCGCGGCCGCTGCGACGACGACGTCGAACACCCGCTTGACGATGCCGTCCCAGTCCGCGAGCGGGCGGTCGAAGACGTCGATCAGCGGCACCTGCCCGACGAAGGAGTAGGTGCGCGGGCGGAACTTCAGCTCCGCCGAATGCGCCGAGAGGCGGATGTCGAGCGGGAGCACCCAGAGGTGCTTCAAAAGTGACAGGAGCCGCTCCTCGGCCGACAGCGGCAGTGTGACGATCAGCATGTCGATGCGGGTCAGCCGGGCGAATTCGACCAGTTCCGGGATCGTGCCGAGCTTGGGATAGCCGGCGACGATCGGCGGCGAGCGGCGGTCGTCGCGGTCGTCGAAGATGCCGCAGATGCGGATGTCGTTGTCCGGCTGCATTTCCAGGCTGCGGATCAGCGCCTCGGCGTTGCCGCCGCCGCCGACGATCAGGGCGCGGCGCTCCATCCGGCCGTTGCGGGCCCAGCGCTTGATGTTGGCCCGCAGGAGAATGCGCCCGAGGCAGAGCGTGCCGGCGCCGCCGGCATACCAGCCGAACAGCCAGCCATGCCCGTCGACGCCGTCGCTCGACAGAGCGAACAGCGCGATCGCGACGAGACAGACGGCGAGGCCCCAGCCGGCGGCGACGCGCCACAACAGCGTCAGACGGCCCCGCAGGAAGGCGAGGTCGTAGCCGTGGGCGAAGGCGAGGGCCGTGACCCCGACCGCCGCGCCGGCGATGAGCAGGCCCGCATCCTCGACCAGACCGTCGTCGGCAGCGCCACTCAGGATGAGCCAGGAGAGCGCGCCGACGCCGACGAGCAGCAGGAATTCGAAGCCGCGCCACAGTCCGGAGAGCATGCGCGGCGTGATGAAGTCTTCCTTCAGCTGCTCGGCGGTGCGGCGTGCGAGGGCGGAGAGTTCGACCGGCTCGCTGGAGCCCCGGACCGGAGCCTGGAAGCGGCGGACGGCGTCGCGGGTGAAGGGCAGAGTGTCGTCGATATTCGCCATCTCAGCTGTCGCCCGCCCGTTCCGCAGCTCCTGCATGGCGGGCACGCGCCGGCCCGGCTCACGCAGGAGGGCACCTTCGTTCGGCGGACAATGGCTGAAACAGGCTAAGATTCGGTTGCGGGAAAGCCGACGACTCGATGCATTCGGGGCAGACTGCCGTCACAGCGCCGTCAAAAAAGGCCCGCGGCGACGCGGAGCGGGCGGACGAGGTGCGTCAGAACCAGCGCTCGCGGACATAGACCGTGTCGCCGGGCTGCAGCGGGTCGGAGGTCAGCACCCGGCCGGTGACGATCCGGCCGCCCACCTGGCGGGTGACGTCGACATTGTCCTGCTCGGCGCGGGGCGTGAAGCCGCCGGCGATCGCCACCGCCTTCTGCACGGTCATGCCCGGAACGTAGCTGTACTGGCCGCCGGTGTTGACCTCGCCCATGATGAAGAACGGCCGATACTGCTCGACTTCCACGGTCACGTTGGGATCGGTCAGGTAGCCGTCGCGCAGCCGCTCGGCGATCTCGGTTTCCAGCTGCTTTGCCGTCCGCCCGCGCGCCGGGACGGTGCCGACCAGCGGCATGGCGATGTAGCCGGCCTTGTCGACGGGATAGGTCTTGGACAGGCCGTCCTGTTCGAAGACGGTCACGCGCAGCACGTCGCCGCTGTCGAAGTGGTAGGGCTCGTTCAGGACGGCATGAAAGGCGGGCGGAACCGGCTGATAGGAGGCACAGCCGGCAAGCCCGGTCATGACCGCCACGAAAAGAGCCAGCGTCGCCTTGTGCATCGCCTTCATCCTGTCAGGATCGCCTGTCCCGGGTTCCGGGGATCGATGGCTCTTCTTGTAGTTTTATTAGGGTTAACCGACCGTAAAGACGGCCCCGCCGGCGGTCCGGCCACGCGGCTTAACCCCGCCGTTACTCCTCCTGGGGCATTGTGGACGGGAAGCTGTCGCATGAGGTGACGATGACCTGTTTTCGCAATGCCGCCCGAGCCTTCCGGCATCACGGCGGCCGTCGCTCGCTTCCCGACGCGGCGTCTCATGCAAAAGCGGCGAAGGAGTGCATGTGATGTTTGGAGAGGCACTTGCCGGGCTCGGCAACCGTCTGGGACGGCCGAAGGAGGCTGCGGCCGGGGAGATGGCCGACGCGGAACGGCTCGATGCGCCGGCACCGGCGCCGGCCGCCGAGCCGGATGCCGCCACCGGAGGCGACACCGCTGGCGCAGAGCAGATCGCGAGCGCCAACGAACTGGCGCTCGCCGTCCAGGCGAGCGTGGTGCGCCGGCTGGTCGTCCTGTCGGTGAACGCCGATCGCGACCAATATGGGAGCGTCGAACTTGCGCGCCGGATGGCCTCCGCGGGTCTGGCGACGGTGCTGATCGACCTGACGCCGGAAGACCGGATCGCAAGCAAGCTCGGCATCGACGGCGATTGCGACGGCTATGCGGAGCTTGCCGCCGGCCTCGCGACGCTCGCCGACGCGATCCATCGCGATCACTATACGCGCCTTCACGTCGTGCCCTCGCACGGCTACGAGCTCGGCGAGGCGAACGGCGCCGACATCGTCCAGCTGAAGACCTTTCTCGGCGCCTTCGCGGAAGCCTACGACTACACCGTCCTCGAAGTCGCGCTGCTCGACATCGAGCGCCTGCCGGAGATCCTCGACGAGGAGACGGCGCTGGTCGTCGCCGGCCACCCGCAGCTCGACGATCTCTCCGCCGACCTCGCCGCGGCGCTGCGCGCGCTCGGCCTCACCGACATCATCTACATGCCGAGCGCCCGGCGCGGCCGGCCGGAGGCCGCGGCCCGCTAGATCAGCCATCCTTGACAGGGTCGGTGACGTGGTCGAAGAGCGTCGGCAAATGCCGAGCGGCCGCCGGGTCTCTCCCTGTCTCTCCCGGTGAAGCCATTCCGGGACGCGGCGGGTGAGGGTGTCGGACGGCCGATCCGTCGTCCCACCCCGGCCGTCGCGCCGACCCTTCCCGTGTGCGGGAGGGGGCGAGGAAATGCCGAGCCATGCCCGATCTGCTTCTCGAACTTCGCTCCGAGGAAATCCCGGCCTCGCCGCGCTCCCGCAGCGCCGCAGGCGCGAGGAAGTGCACCGGAAAAGGCGGCATGCGGATGGAGAGCCACTGATGCCCGACCTTCTGCTGGAACTGCGCTCCGAGGAAATCCCGGCCCGCATGCAGCGAAAGGCTGCGGGCGAGCTGAAGGCGCGCGTCACCGGCGCGCTGGTCGAGGCGGGGCTGACTTATGAGGGCGCGCGCGAATACTGGACGCCGCGGCGCCTGACACTCGACGTGCGCGGGGTCGACAAGCGCTCCAAGGACGTGGTCGAGGAGCGGAAGGGCCCGCGCACCGACGCGCCGCAAAAGGCGATCGAGGGCTTTCTGCGCGGGGCGGGCTTGTCTTCCATCGACGAGGCGAGCGTCCAGTCCGATCCGAAGAAGGGCGACTTCTACGTGGCGACGATCCGCAAGGCCGGCCGCCCGGCCGAGGAGATCGTCGCCGAGGTGATGCCCGGCATCATCCGCGACTTCCCCTGGCCGAAGTCGATGCGCTGGGGCCCGGCCTCGGCGAAGCCTGGATCCCTGCGCTGGGTGCGCCCGCTGCAGTCGATCCTGTGCACCTTCGGTCCGGAGACCGAGGAGCCGGTGGTCGTGGACTTTTCCGTCGACGGCATCGTGGCCGGCAACACGACCGTCGGTCACCGTTTCCATGCGCCCGGCGAGATCCGCGTGCGCCGCTTCGACGACTATGCCGCGAGCCTCGAAAAGGCCTTCGTCGTGCTCGACGCCGAGCGCCGCAAGGACATGATCCGCCACGACGCGGAGAACCTCGCCTTCGCCCGGGGCCTCGAAGTGGTGCCGGACGAGGGGCTGCTGGAGGAAGTCTCCGGTCTCGTCGAATGGCCGGTCGCGCTGATGGGCAGCTTCGACGAGGCATTCCTGCAGATCCCGCCCGAGGTGATCCAGCTCACCATCAAGGCCAACCAGAAGTGCTTCGTGACACGGCCGCAGGGGCAGGGCGGCCCGGTCGAGTCGTCCGCACGGCAGGCCGGATCGAGCGGGAAGGCCACGCTCTCCAACGACTTCATCCTCGTCTCGAACATTGCGGCCAGGGACGGCGGCGTCGAGATCGCCCGCGGCAATGGCAAGGTCGTGCGCGCGCGGCTGTCGGATGCTTTGTATTTCTGGGAGACCGACCAGGCCGACCTGCCGGACCTTGCGGGCCTCGAGGCTTCCGCCGACAAGTTCGGACTCGACCTGTCGAAGCCGCTCGACCAGCGCATGGCGAAGCTCGACGCGCTGGGCGTCACCTTCCACGCCAAGCTCGGCACGCAAGGCGAGCGGGTGCAGCGCATCGCGGCGCTGGCGGCGGAAATTTCCGGCACGCTTTATCCGGACGGCGCGGCGCTCGGCCGCGAACAGGTCTCCTCGGAGGCGCTGACGGCGCTGGTGAAGCGCGCTGCGGTGCTCGCCAAGGCCGACCTCACCACCGAGGCGGTCGGCGAATTCCCCGAGCTGCAGGGGCTGATGGGCCGCTACTACGCCGCGCTGCAGGGCGAGCACCCGTCGGTGCAGGCGGCGATCGAGGAGCACTACAAGCCGCTCGGGCCAACCGATTCCGTACCGAGCGATCCGGTCGCGGTCTGCGTCGCGCTCGCCGACAAGCTCGACATGCTCGTCGGCTTCTGGGCGATCGACGAGAAGCCGACGGGGTCGAAGGACCCGTACGCGCTGCGGCGCGCGGCGCTCGGCGTGATCCGGCTGGTGCTGGAGAACGAGCTCGTCCTGCCGCTAAGGGCGATCGCTTTCCTTGGCTTCGGAATGACGTTCACTGGTCTTTATTTCTCGGCGAAAGCCAAAGATGTCAAAGCGATCGAGAAATTAGCTGATCAGGCTGTCCCGGAGAATTTTGTTACCCAATGGGTGGAGCAATTCGAGGGAAGCATCAAGGCTGTCTCTGCCTTTGATGATGGCGGAATCCTGCAATTCCAGCCAGCGCTGTTTACCGACCATTTCGCTTCGCTCCTCGTCTTCTTCCACGACCGTTTGAAGGTGCAGCTTCGCGATGCGGGCGCCCGGCACGATCTCGTCGACGCCGTCCTCTCCAGCGGGCAGGGCGCCGACGCTGCGATCTCCCCCCCTGCGGGGGAGATGGGCGGCAGCCCAGAGGGGGGCGCGAAGAGCGCGACTTCTGCGGCGACGCCAGCGGCCGGGGCGCCCCCCTCTGCCTTGGCAGGCATCTCCCCCACAGGGGGGGAGATCGCCCGAACAGGACCCGCCTCGCGCAACGATGACCTTCTCGACGTCACCCGCCGTGTCGAGGCGCTGGGGGCGTTCCTCGCGACCGAGGACGGAACCAACCTTCTCGCCGGCACGCGCCGCGCCGCGAACATCCTTGCCGCCGAGGAGAAGAAGGGCACGCGCGTCGCCGCGGCGGTCGACCTAGACCTCCTTGCCGAGCATGAGGAGAAGGGGCTCGCGGGCGCGATCGACCGGGCCGAACTCGAGCTCGACGAGGCGTTGAAGATCGAGAACTACGCCCATGCCATGCGTGCGCTCGCGGAACTCCGGGCGCCGGTCGACGCCTTCTTCGAGAAGGTGCTGGTCAACGCCGAGGACGAGGCGGTGCGGGCCAACCGCCTGGCGCTCCTCGCCCGCATCCGGTCCGCGACCGAGCGGGTGGCGGACTTCTCCAAGATCGCCGGGTGAGGCGGGGCCTCCTGCGGCCTTTAAGTCAGTCGTTCGTGTCCGATTGTGGCGAAGCGGCGATCGTTAGCCAGCAAGGCTCGCCGCAGTGGCGCCGGGGGCGCATGCGCCGCGGCGCGCGGGCACTCCACCGGGCTTCGCCGGATTAACCATCCCGCAAGTCTTCGCTGGGAAATCTGTGCAAATCGCCTAAATATCGAAGCATCCGTTAAGAGACGGGTAAGAACAGCCTCGATTGAAATAATTCGTGATCGCGCCGCCCGGAACCTGCCAGATTGTGAGGCGACAGTGCCACACAAGCCGCTTGGGGGTATGGAGCTTCGGCTCTGGGGACAGCCCGGCAAAGACTGAGACTGCGAGCGACTTCGAGGGGATACATCCGAATGACGAAGCCGAGCACCGCTGCCGCGGTTGCGCTGAATCTTGCCTGCGCCCTCATCCTGTCGATTACGCTGGCGCATGCCGATCCGGCGAAGGCGAACTGGGACGAGCCGTGGAAGGCGAGCGACAAGGCTCTCGTCGTCGATGCCTATGAATTCAACCCGATCGACTGGGCGGCGCTCACCTCCGACAAGCGAATTGCCGGCTTCATCAACAAGGCCTCCGACGGCCTGCCGCCGGACTGGAAGTGCAGCGGCGATTCCAGCAGCGAAGACTATAAGCTCTGCAAGAACCGCTGGTGGAAATACACGGTCACCAAGGAACTGTACCAGACCCGCCGGCAGATGGCGAAGATGAAGGGGCTGCTCTGGGGTGCCTATCACCTCGGCCGGCCCGGCAATCCGCGCGAACAGGCCGACCACTTCGTCGACTTCGCCGACCCGCAGCCGGACGACCTCCTGGCCCTCGACATCGAGGATCGCGGCGACGAGTGGATGAGCCTGTCGGACGCGGAGATCTTCGCCAACCAGGTGAAGATCCGCACCGGCCGCTATCCCGTCCTCTACACCAACGGCTCCACCGCCAAATACATCTCCGAGCACAAGGCGGACCTGCCGCTCCTGTCGCGCCTGCCGATCTGGTACGCCCGCTATCGCGACGACATCACCGACAAGTTCCCGACCGACACCTGGCCGACCTATGCGCTGTGGCAGTTCTCCTCGATGCACAACTGCACCGACCGCTCCTGCCCGTACCGGGTGAAGGGCGCCAAGAACGACATCGACGTCAACGTCTCGACCTACAACGTCGCTGACCTGCGCAAGGCCTGGCCCTTCGACAAGCTGATCGACGCGAAGCCGGACGAGACCGATCCGGCGGCCCTGGTCGCATCCGTCGCCGCCTCGACCAAGACCGACGTTGCAAAGGCGGCGACGGTCGAGGTCGCCAGGGCGGAGACCGCCGGCAAGCCGGCCGCGGCGAATGCGGCTGGCGAGCCGATGCTCGCGGCCTATGGTCCGGCCGAGCATCATCCGACGCTCGATCCCCTGAAGATGCTGACCGGCCTTGCCCGCGAAGAGCATGACGGGGCCGTCCCGTCCGCCGCTGAGGCGCAGGCGGGCCACGCGCTCCGGACAGCCGCCTCGGCCTCGCCGGCCAAGCCGGTGCCGTCGACCCTGTCGGGCGAGGCGGTCCGTTCGGTGCAGGCCCATGTCGGCGATCTCAGCCAGGCGATCTCGGTGGCAGCCCGTGACCTCGACCGCATGCTCGCCAACCGGACCGAAGCGGCGACACGCGCCAAGCGCGAGGCGGACCGCAAGGCCGAGCAGCGCTCGCGGATCCTGAAGGTGATCGCTGCCGCCGAGGCGGAGAAGGAAGCGAATGCCTTGCCGATGCCGGCGCGGGTGCTGTCGCAGCTCGGCACCCACACCTCCGAGCGCGGGCCGCGGGTGATCTCCGACGGCAACGACGACCAGTCGCAGTTCGCGGCTCTGGACCGGAACTCCCGCCGCATCGCCGGCGCCTTCGCCGCCACCCGCTGACGGCGACGAACCGGCTGGCGCGGTGATCGCTGCGCCGGCGCGGACCGCCTCCGCGGCGGCGGCCGCAGACCCCTCGAAGGGCGGCTCCGGCGCTCCCGCCGCCGTGACGGTGGTGGTGAAAGACCGATCGACGGGCTTTTCATCCGCCCCGGCTTCTGCGATCGGTCCTGCCGTGGAAACCGAGACCCTTTCCCTTGCCGATCCCGCCGCGGAAGCGCGGGCCCTCGCGTTGCTCGCCGCCGGGGAACTCGTCGCGCTGCCGACCGAGACCGTCTACGGCTTGGCCGCGGACGCCACGAACGGCGCGGCGGTGGCGAAGATCTTCGCCGCCAAGGGGCGGCCGAGCTTCAACCCGCTGATCTGCCACGTGCCGGGCCTTGCGATGGCGCGCGACCTGGCGCTGGTCGGCGCGGTCGCAGAGACGCTGGCGGGGGCGTTCTGGCCAGGCCCGCTGACGATCGTCATGCCGCTGAAGCCGGGTTCGGCGGTGCATCCGCTCTGCACTGCCGGTCTTCCCACCGTGGCGCTGCGCTGTCCGCGCGGCGTCGTCGCACGATTGGCCGAAGCACTGGGGCGCCCGATCGCCGCGCCGAGCGCCAATCCCTCCGGCCGGGTCAGCGCGACGACGGCCGACCATGTGCGTCAGGGCCTTGGCGGGCGGGTGCCGCTGATCCTCGACGGCGGCCCGTGCCCGGTGGGAGTCGAATCGACGATCGTCCTGCCGCAGGACGACCATCTCGTCCTGCTGCGCCCGGGCCGCATCGATCGCGCCGCGCTCACCGAGGCGACCGGCCTGCCCGTCAGAAGCCGCGGGGAGGGGGACGCAGTCACCGCGCCGGGGCAGCTCGCCTCGCACTATGCGCCGGCCGGCCGCGTGCGGCTCGACGCGGCCCGAATCGAGCCGGGGGAACACGTCATCGCCTTCGGTCCGCAGCCGTCGGCAGGGATCGAGCAGGCAGCCGCCGTCGTCAATCTCAGCCCCCGCGGCGACCTGATCGAGGCGGCGGCGAACCTCTTCGCGGCGCTCGCGGCATTCGATTCGCCGGACATCGCCCGCATTGCGGTGGCGCCGATTCCGCGCGAGGGGCTGGGCGAGGCGATCAATGACAGGTTGCAGCGCGCGGCGGCACCACGCACGGTGACGTTACGTTAATTTTTCCCTAACGGCCGCTCGACTGCGGGCAGGCAGTTCGTATACTCCAGCGCGATGAGCGAACATCCAGGCAAACCTCCGCTTGCGCCCGACCTGATCGAGCGCTTCGCCGCGATCGTCGGGCCCCGCAACGCGCTGACCGATCCGGGCCTCATCGAGGCCTATCTGCAGGAGCCGCGGGACCTGTTCCCCGGCCATGCGACGCTGGTGCTGCGACCGGGCAGCGTCGGAGAAGTGTCCGACATCCTGAAGCTCGCGAGCGAGACGCGCACGCCGATCGTGCCGCAGGGGGGCAATACCGGTCTCGTCGGCGGCCAGTCCACCCGCTCGCCGGGCGAGGTGCTCGTCAACCTTTCGCGCCTCGACCGGGTGCGCGACGTCGATCCGCTCGGGCGCACGATGACGCTGGAGGCCGGCGTCGTTCTGGAGAAGGCGCAGGCCGTGGCGGAGGAGGCGGGCCTGTTCTTCCCGCTGTCGCTGGGATCTCAGGGCTCCTGCCAGGTCGGCGGCAATCTCGCCTCCAATGCCGGCGGCACCGGCGTCCTCGCCTATGGCAACACGCGCGAACTCTGCCTCGGGATCGAGGCGGTGCTCGCCTCCGGCGAGGTCTTCCACGGCCTCAGGCGCCTGAAGAAGGACAACCGCGGCTACGACCTGCGCGACCTCCTCGTCGGCTCGGAGGGAACGCTCGGGATCATCACCGCCGCGGTGCTGAAGCTCTTCCCCAAGCCGGCCGGGCGCGAGGTCGCCTATGTCGGCCTCGGCTCGCCGCGCGCCGCGCTGGACCTGTTGAAGCGGGCGGAGCGCCAGGCGGGCGGGCAGCTCACGGCGTTCGAGCTGATGCCGCGCATCGGCATGGAGTTCACCATCCGCCATACGCAAGGCGCGCGCGACCCGCTGGACGCGCCGCATCGTTGGTACGTGCTGATCGAGATCTCCTCCAACCGCTCGGCCGCAGATGCCCGCGACACGCTGGAGGCGATCCTGGCCGAGGCGTTCGAGGCGGGCACGGTCGAGGACGCGGCGGTCGCCCAGTCGCTGACGGACGCGGCGACCTTCTGGAAGATGCGCGAGGAGATGAGCTGGGCGCAGAAGCCGGAAGGCGGCTCGATCAAGCACGACGTCGCCGTCCCGGTGGCGCGCGTCGCGGACTTTCTGGAAGCCGCCGACAGGGCGGTGCTGGAGGCGATGCCCGGCGCGCGGATCGTCGCCTTCGGGCATCTCGGCGACGGCAACATCCACTACAACATCTCGCAGCCGGTCGGCGCGGACAAGGCCGCCTTCCTCTCCCGCTGGAAGGAGATGAACCGCATCGTCCACGCCATCGTCGCCGAGATGGACGGGACGTTCTCCGCCGAGCACGGCATCGGCCTGTTGAAGCGGGACGAACTCGCCGAGACCAAGCAGGGCGTCGAGATCAAGCTGATGCGGGGCGTCAAGCGGCTGTTCGATCCTTACGACATCCTAAACCCCGGCAAGCTCGTTCAGATTTGATTCAAGTTTTGATTCCGATAACCTTCATTCGGGTCATGAACACTTAACTGACTTTCTTAGGCGGAGCGCAAGAGGACGATTGTAAGGTCTCTACATCAAAGGCCGGGACACATCGGCCGACAGGGACACGAAGCCGCAACGACGGCTCTCAGGAGAGGCAGAAGGCGTCAGCTTATGAGCATCGCTCCGAACACTGAAACGATCCGTCCGCTGTGGGCCAACGCGCCCATCCGCGTCGACCCCGCCGAGGCCGATCGCCGGCAGACGATCGAGATGATCGAGGCGGGCGAGTCGGTCACCTACTGGGTCGACCGCCGCGGCGCCGTCATCCGCCGGCGCCTCACCCAGAGCGGGCTGCCGATCTCGATCGCGCTGCCGGCCAACGCGTTCCGCGGCGTCGCCGCCCGGGCGATGGACGACGGCGAGGGCGAGGTCACGGTGACGCTCGAACTCTACCACGACGATCCGAACTGCACCGTGCCGCTGCTCGTCGCCAGCGACCTCTACGATGTCGCCGCCGACTGGCGCGGCTGGGCCGACCTCTTCGGCCTGCCGATGCTGATGGTCGAGTCGGACGGCTCGATCTGCACGCTCGAGGAGACGCTGGGTGGCGTCAAGGCCGCCATGCCGGCGCCGCGGCGCCAGGCGCCGAACCGCCAGCGTCGCCCGCGCTTCCTCGCCCGCCGCAAGCCGGGCGGCCTCGGCATGCGGATGATCGTGAGCGGCCAGGAGATCATCGCCCGCCACTGAGCAAGGCAGAACGTCATCCTCGGGTCCGTCGGCTGCCCGGCCGGCGGACCCTTCGCGTTCAAGAGGTGGCGTCACGCTTGCCCGGGATGTTCTGCGCCAGCCGTTTGCGCCTGCTGCGACACGCTTTGACGCGGTAGCGTGGCCCACAAACCGGCGGACGCCCGCCCGGGGCGGGGCCAGCGGCCACTCGCTAACCCTTTGGTCGGCTGCCGGTTTTTCTCGCATCTGCACGTCCTGTTAGCAGCTGCAAAAAATCGGCAGAAATGTCTTGTTTGCGAAGTGGGTCGTCGCTTTAGAGCAAGTCCAGAAAACGGCGATCTGCGAATTCTCCGCCAGCGTCATCGAAGGCGGTCACCATGCGTCGTTTCTCTCTCGCAAGCCTCCTCAAGGAAGCCGCTTCCGGCCATCAGGGCTGGGAGCGCCAGTGGCGCAACCCCGAGCCGAAGAAGGCCTACGACGTCATCATCGTCGGCGGCGGCGGCCATGGCCTCGCGACCGCCTACTATCTCGCCTCGGTCCACGGCGTCACCAATGTCGCGGTGATCGAGAAGGGCTGGATCGGCGGCGGCAACACCGGCCGCAACACGACGATCGTGCGCTCGAACTACCTCTTCGACGAATCGGCCGGGCTCTACGAGCACGCGATGAAGCTCTGGGAGGGCCTCTCCCAGGAACTGAACTACAACGTGATGTTCTCGCAGCGCGGCGTGCTGATGCTCGCGCACAATCATCACGACGTCATCTCCTTTAAGCGCCACGTCTACGCCAACCGGCTGAACGGCATCGACAACGAGTGGCTGACGCCGGAAGAGTGCAAGGAATTCTGCCCGCCGCTGACGCTTGACCCCTCGATCCGCTACCCCGTCTGGGGCGGTGCGTTGCAGCGGCGCGGCGGCACGGCGCGCCACGACGCCGTCGCCTGGGGCTATGCCCGCGGCGCCGACGCGCGCGGCGTCGACATCATCCAGAACTGCGAGGTGACGGGGCTGCGCCGCCATGCCGACGGCTCGGTCTGCGGCGTCGAGACGAGCCGCGGCTTCATCGGCGCGAACCGCGTCGGCGTCGTCGCGGCCGGCCACACCAGCGTCGTGATGGACCGCTTCGGCCTGCGCATGCCGCTCGAGAGCTTCCCGCTGCAGGCGCTGGTCTCCGAGCCGGTGAAGCCGGTCTTCCCCTGCGTCGTCATGTCGAATGCCGTCCACGCCTACATCTCGCAGTCGGACAAGGGCGAACTCGTCATCGGCGCCGGCACCGACCAGTACGTCTCCTATTCGCAGCAGGGCGGCATCCAGATCGTCAACCACACGCTGGACGCCATCTGCGAGCTCTTCCCGCAGTTCACCCGCATGCGCATGCTGCGCTCCTGGGGCGGCATCGTCGACGTGACGCCGGACCGCTCGCCGATCATCGGCAAGACGCCGATTCCCGGCCTCTTCGTCAATTGCGGCTGGGGCACCGGCGGCTTCAAGGCGACGCCCGGCTCCGGCCACGTCTTCGCCCATACGCTCGCGACCGGCGAGCCGCACGAGATCAACGCGCCGTTCAGCCTCGACCGGTTCCGGACCGGCAACCTGATCGACGAAGCCGCCGCCGCCGCGGTCGCACACTGACCTTCTTCGGAGTGTAAGACGATGCTCCTGATCCGCTGCCCCTATTGCGGGGACCGTCCCGAAGTCGAGTTCCACTGCGGCGGCGAGGCGCATATCGCGCGGCCGGGCGCGCCGGCCGAGATGGACGACAAGGCCTGGGCCGAGTTCCTCTACTACCGCACCAATCCGAAGGGCATCCAGGCCGAGCGCTGGCTGCACGGCCATGGCTGCGGCCGCTGGTTCAACGTCCGGCGCGACACGATCACGGACCGGATCGAGGCGACCTACGAGATGGGCACGCCCGCGCCTGAAGCCTCCAGCGAAACCACCAGCGTCTGAGCGAGCCGACGATGAGCCAGCAGCCTTTCCGCCTCGCCACCGGCGGCCGCATCGACCGCTCCAAGCCGCTGACGGTGACGTTCAACGGCAAGACGCTCCGCGGCTATCGCGGCGACACGATCGCCTCGATGCTGCTCGCCTCCGGCTCGCATCTCGCCGGCCGCTCGTTCAAGTACCACCGGCCGCGCGGCATCCTCTCCCACGGCTCCGACGAGCCGAGCGCTCTGCTCTCGGTCGACTGGCGCGCCGACCGCGGCCCCGGCTATCGCGACCCGAACAACCGCGCGCCGGTCGTCGAGGCGCGCGACGGGCTGGTGGCGACGACGCAGAACCACTGGCCGTCGCTGGAATTCGACGTCGGGCAGGTGAACGACCTCCTGTCGCCGGTCTTCGTCGCCGGTTTCTACTACAAGACCTTCATGTGGCCGCGGAAGTTCTGGGACCGCGTCTACGAGCCCTTCATCCGCCGCGCCGCCGGTCTCGGCGAGGCGCCAGAGGTCGCCGATGCGAACCGCTACGCCAACCGCCATGCCCATTGCGACGTGCTGGTCGCCGGCGCCGGCCCGGCGGGCCTCTCGGCGGCGCTCGCGGCGTCGGAAGACGGCACGAAGCGCGTCATCCTCGCCGACGAGGGCTTCGAACTCGGCGGCGCGCTCCTCAACGACGTGACGTCGACGATCGACGGCAAGCCGGCCATGGCCTGGGTCGCGGAGGCGGTGGCGACGCTCGATGCCCGCGAGAACGTTGTCGTCCTGCCGCGCACGACGGTCTTCGGCTACTACAACCACAACCACGTCGCCATGGTGGAGCGGGTCTCCGACCACCGCGACGACGCCTCGGACCAGCTCGCCCGCGAGCGGCTGTGGCAGGTGCGCGCCGGCCGCGTCGTGCTCGCGACCGGCAGCCACGAGCGCCTGCTGGTCTTCGCCAACAACGACCGGCCGGGCATCATGCTGGCCGAAAGCGTGCGCGCCTTCATCAATCGCTATGCGGTGACGCCCGGCAAGAAGATCGTCTTCGCCACCAACGGCGCCTCCGCCTACTCCGCCGCGCTCGACGCCAGGCGGGTCGGCATGGACGTCACGCTGGTTGACATCCGGCTGGAGGAGGACTGCGGTCCGGAACTCGCCGAGGTGCGGGGGCAGGGGATCCCGGTCTTCACCGGCCACACGGTCATCAAGGCGCTCGGCTCCGACCGCGTGGAGGGCCTCGTCGTCGCGCCGATCGGCCGCGACGGACGGATCGGCGCCAAGACGACGCTCGCCTGCGACTGCGTCGGCATGTCCGGCGGCTGGACGCCGGCGGTCCATCTCTTCTCGCAGTCGCGCGGCAAGCTGACCTTCGACGCCGGCCTCGACGCCTTCGTGCCCGGCCGCTCCGCCCAGGCCGAGAGCTCGGCCGGCGGCTGCCGCGGCGTCTACGACCTTGCCGCGGTCATCGCCGACGGGGCGAAGGCCGGCGGCGGCGAGGCGGCGGTCGATGCGACGGCCTCGCGCATCGGATTCCAGCCGGTCCGGGTGCTGCCGACGGACGCCGACCCGAAGAAGGTTCGCGCCTTCGTCGACTTCCAGAACGACGTCACCGCCAAGGACATCCGCCTCGCGGTGAAGGAAGGCTTCGAGTCGATCGAGCACGTCAAGCGCTACACCACGACCGGCATGGCGACCGACCAGGGCAAGACGTCGAACATGAACGCCCTCGGTCTCGTCGCGGGCCTGCTCGACCGCGAGATCCCGGCGGTCGGCACCACCACCTTCCGGCCGCCCTATACGCCGGTGACCTTCGGCGCGCTCGTCGGCCCGGCACGCGGCGAGCTGTTCGATCCGGTGCGCAAGGCGCCGATAGACGCCTGGGCCGAGGCGAACGGGGCGACGTTCGAACCGGTCGGCCAGTGGCGCCGCGCCTGGTACTTCCCGAAGGCGGGCGAGGACATGCACGCCGCCGTCGCACGGGAATGCAAGGCGGTGCGCCGCGACGTCGGCATCTTCGACGCCTCGACGCTCGGCAAGATCGAGGTCGTCGGCCCGGACGCCGCCGAGTTCATGAACCGCATCTACACCAACGCCTGGAGCAAGCTGAAGGTCGGCGGCTGCCGCTACGGCCTGATGCTCAGGGAAGACGGCTTCGTCTATGACGACGGCGTCGTCGCGCGCCTCGCCGAGGACCGCTTCCACGTCACCACCACGACCGGCGGCGCGCCTCGGGTCATGCGCCACATGGAGGACTACCTCCAGACCGAGTGGCCGGACCTCGACGTGTTTCTCACCTCGATCACCGAGCAGTATGCGGTGATCGCGCTGCAGGGGCCGAAGGCGCGCGAGGTTCTGGAGCCTTTCGTCTCCGACATCGACCTGTCGGAAGCGGCGTTCCCGCATATGAGCGTGCGCACCGGCTATGTCTGCGGCGTGCCGACGCGGCTGTTCCGGGTGTCGTTTACCGGCGAGCTCGGCTTCGAG
Source organism: Jiella sp. M17.18 (assembly GCF_041027365.1). Lineage (NCBI taxonomy): Bacteria > Pseudomonadati > Pseudomonadota > Alphaproteobacteria > Hyphomicrobiales > Aurantimonadaceae > Jiella > Jiella sp. M17.18. The sequence goes on from NZ_JBFTEH010000001.1 coordinate 362,103, forward strand.
ATCAACGTCCCGGCGGACTACGGCGAGGCGGTCTGGAAGGCGCTGTACGAGCGCGGCCAGGCGTTCGGCATCACGCCCTACGGCACCGAGACGATGCACGTCCTGCGCGCCGAGATGGGCTTCATCATCGTCGGCCAGGAGACGGACGGAACGGCGACGCCGGACGATGTCGGCCTCTCCGGCCTCGTCTCGAAGGTCAAGCCGGACTTCGTCGGCAAGCGCTCGCTCGCCCGGCCGGACATGGTCGCGCCCGGCCGCAAGCAGCTGGTCGGCCTCCTGACCAAGAACCCGGACGAAGTGTTGGACGAGGGCGCGCAGGTGGTGGAGACGCCGGACCAGCCGGTGCCGATGGCGATGATCGGCCACGTCACCTCCAGCTACCGCTCGGCCAATTGCGGCCGCTCGATCGCCATGGCGATGGTCGCCAACGGCCGCGCCCGCATGGGCGAGATCCTCTACGTCACGACGCCGACGGGCTTCACCGAGGCGGTGGTCGCCTCGTCCGTCTTCCTGCAGCCGGAAGGAGCGAAAGCCGATGCTTGAGGTCAATCTCGCCCGCCGCACGACCGTCGTCGCGCCGAGGCCCGAGGCCGCCACGGGGCCAGTGACCATCGCGCCGCTGCCGCCGGAGGGGCGCCTGTCGTTCCGGGCCAAGGCGAAGGCGCTGGACGGCCGGTCCGAGGTCGCAGGCTTCCCCCTGTCCGGGGCGATCAACACGGTCGTCGAGGCTGACGGCAAAGTGGCGCTCCGCCTCGGCCCCGACGAATGGCTCCTGCGCTGCCCGGAAGGCGACTGCGAGGACCATGTCGAGGCGATCGGCGCGGCGATGGAGGGCAAGCCCTTCTCGCTGGTCGACGTGTCGCATCGCAACGTCGCCTTATCCGCCGAGGGCGCGGACGCCGCGCTGGTCCTCAATGCCGGCTGCCCGCTCGACCTGTCGGATGCGCGATTCCCCGTCGGCACCGCGACCCGCACGCTCATGGGCAAGGCGGAAGCCGTCATCGCCCGCATCGGACCGGCGAGCTGGCGCGTCGAATGCTGGCGCTCCTTCGGGCCTTACGTCCATGCCTTCCTGATCGACGCCACAAAGGATCTCGGCCGGGCCTGAGGGCCGGGTCCGGCAGCAGCATCCCTTAGCGAATTCACCCTCGGCGCGGCCGGCGCTCCTCGAACCCCATCCGGCCTTGTGAGGTGCATCATGATCGATCTCGTCTCGCAGCTGACCCACCGCAGGAAGGGCTATACGCTCGAAGCGCCGTTCTACACCGACCCCGAGATCTTCGCGGCGGACATGGAGGTGATCTTCGGCCGGCACTGGCTGTTCGTCGGCGTCGAGCCGGACGTGCCGGAGCCGGGCGACGTCATGGTCGTCGACATCGGCAAGACCTCGGTCGCGGTGGTGCGCGACGACGACGGCGAGGTCCGCGCCTTCCACAATGTCTGCCGGCATCGCGGCGCGCGCCTCGTCCACGAGGAGAAGACCACCGTCGGCAACCTCGTCTGCCGCTACCATTCCTGGGTCTATGACACGACCGGGCAGCTCATCCACGCCGAGCATATGGGCGAGGACTTCGACCGCTCCTGCCATGGCCTGAAGCCGGTGCACATCCGCTCGCTCGAGGGGCTGCTCTTCGTCTGCCTCGCAGAGAACCCGCCGAAGGACTTCGACGAGCTCGAGCGCGTCATGTCGCCCTATCTGAAGCCGCATAACCTGCGCGAGACCAAGGTCGCGTACCAGCACGACCTGATCGAGCCGGGCAACTGGAAGCTGACGATGGAGAACAATCGCGAGTGCTATCACTGCAGCGCGAACCATCCCGAGCTGACCATCCCGCTCTTCGCCTACGGCTTCGGCTTCTCGCCGGAGGAACTCGGCGAGGAGGAGCGCGAGCACGCGGCGCAATACGCCTGCATGCTGAAGGACAATCATGCGGGCTGGGAGGCCGCCGGTCTGCCGTCCCGCGAGGTCGACCGGCTGGACGACATGGTGACCGGCTTCCGCACCGAGCGCCTGCCGCTCGCCGGCGCCGGCGAGAGCCACACGCTCGACACCAAGCGGGCCTGCAAGAAGCTGATGGGCGATCTCACCAACGCCAAGGCCGGCGCGCTGCACTTCTGGACGCAGCCGAACTCGTGGCACCACTTCATGGGCGACCACGCCGTGGTCTTCTCGGTGCTGCCGCTCGACGCCGAGCATTCGCTGCTGCGCACCAAGTGGCTAGTCCACAAGGATGCGGTTGAGGGCGTCGACTACGACCTCGACAACCTCATCGGCGTCTGGATGGCGACCAACCAGCAGGACAGCGACCTCGTCGGCTACTGCCAGGACGGCGCCCGGATGGCCGGATACCAGCCCGGCCCGTACTCGCCGCACACCGAGATGCTCGTCGAGAAGTTCGTCAACTGGTATGTCGGCCGGATGCTGTCGCATCTCGCCGAGACGCGGGCCGTGGCCTGACGACGGGCGATCGAAGACGAAGGACGGCAGACATGGACTTCCCCGAACCCAATCCGACCACCGGCCCGGTGCCCACCGGCTATTTCCGCTGGGAGCCGGAGGAGGACGACGTCCTGATCTGCCGCGGCGTGCGCGAGGAGACGCACGACGTGAAGACCTTCATCTTCGCCCCGCGCTTCAAGCGGCAGTTCGAATTCGTCTCCGGCCAGTTCATGACCTTCGAGTTCGAGATCGACGGCGAGATCATCCACCGCTGCTACACGATCTCTTCGCCGCCCACCCGGCCGGACACGATCTCGATCACCGTGAAGCGCGTGCCGGGCGGGCCGGTCTCCAACTATCTGCACGACAGCTTCCAGCCGGGCATGATGCTGAGGGCGACCGTGCCGATGGGCGAGTTCTCCTGGTCCGGCATGCAGGCGCGCAAGTACCTGTTCCTGTCCGGCGGCTCCGGCATCACGCCGATGATGTCGATGACCCGCTCGTCCTATGACCTGGCGCTGATCTCCGACATCGCCTTCGTGCACGCCGCCCGCTCGCCGGCCGACATCATCTTCCGCGACGAGCTGGAATACATGGCGCGGCGCAACCGCTCGATCCGGCCGACCTTCCTGGTCGAGCACGACGCGCCGCACCATTTCTGGACCGGCTATCGCGGCCGCATCAACCGGCCGCTGCTCGAGGCCGTCTGCCCCGACTTCAAGGAACGCGTCGTCTTCGTCTGCGGCCCCAAGCCCTTCATGACGGGCGTGCGCGAGACGCTCCGCGAGGCGGGCTTCGACATGACGCTCTACCATCAGGAGAGCTTCGACTTCGGCGACTTCACCGACGAGACGCAGGAGCAGATTACCGAGGCGACCGAGGTGATCGACTCCGGCGTGAAGGTCTACCAGCTGGAGTTCACCAAGACCAAGCGCACGATCGAATGCCCCGAGGGCATGACGGTCCTCGAAGCCGCCCGCCGCGCCGGAATGCGCCTGCCGTCCTCCTGCTCCAAGGGCCTGTGCGGGACCTGCAAGTCGAAGGTCACCAGCGGCAAGGTCGAGATGAAGCACGGTGGCGGCATCCGCCAACGCGAGATCGACGCGGGGCTCGCGCTGCTGTGCTGCTCGCGGCCGTCGACGGATCTGGTGATCGAGCGGTGATCACGGCGCCTTGGCTGAGCGTGACGGCAGGGGACGCGCGCCCTTTCTTCTCCCCCGTGGGGAGAAGGTGGCCCGAAGGGCCGGATGAGTGGGAGGGGCGCGAAGATATTCGGGCTTGCTCCGTCTGGCGCTGGCCCCTCGATGCCGCGCAAGGCCCCCTCATCCCCTGCCGGGACTTCTCCCCATGGGGGAGAAGAGGTTCTGGGAGGCTGCGGGAGCCTGCCGATCGAACGCCGCTGCCGCCGAAACTCCCGCAGGCACGGGCGCACGCCGTGCCGATCGAACAGGAGCGCATTCCATCATGATCGCCAATGCCGACGCTCTCCTGAAGCCCCTGACGATCAAGGGCGTCACCTTCCGCAACCGGGTGATGTCGACGAGCCATGCGCCGGGCTACGGCAAGGACGGCAAGCCGCAGGAGCGCTACCAGCTCTATCACGAGGAGAAGGCCAAGGGCGGGATCGGGCTGACGATGTTCGGCGGCTCGTCCTCCGTCGCGCTCGACAGTCCGGCGGCGCCCTGGAACCAGATCTCCGTCGCCGACGACTCGGTGGTCCCGTTCTTCCGGGAGTTCTCGGATCGCATCCACAGGCACGGCGCGAAGCTGATGATCCAGCTGACCCATATGGGCCGGCGCACCAAGTGGGACACCGAGCACTGGTTCCCGGTGAAGTCGCCCTCAGTGACGCGCGAGCCGGCCTCGCGCTCGATGGCGAAGGCGCTGGAGCAGGAGGAGATCGACCGCATCGTCGCCGATTTCGCCGCAGCTGTCCGCCGCTGCAGGGACGGCGGGCTCGACGGCTGCGAGATCTCCGCCGCGCACGGCCATCTCGTCGACCAGTTCTGGTCGCCGCATTCCAACCACCGCACCGACAAATACGGCGGCAGCCTCGAAAACCGCATGCGTTTCGGGATCGAGGTGCTGACCGCCATGCGCGAGGCCGTCGGCGACGACTACCTCATCGGCATGCGCATGTCCGGCGACGAGATGCTGAAGGGCGGGCTCACCCACGAGGACTGCGTCGCGATCGCCTCCGAATACGCGTCCCGCGGCCTCGTCGACTTCCTCAACGTCATGGGTGGGCAGGCGCGCGACCACATCGCGCACGCGATCTCGCTGCCGAACATGTCCTTCCCCGTCGCGCCCTTCCTCTCGCTGCCTTCGGCGATCAAGCGTGAGGTGGACGTGCCGATCTTCCACGCCCAGCGCGTGACGGATCTCGCCACCGGCGCCCGCGCGGTGGCGGAAGGCCATGTCGACATGATCGCGATGACGCGGGCGCACATCGCCGACCCGCATCTCGTCAAGAAGCTCTCCGAGGGCCGGGCGGACGACATCCGCCAATGCGTGGGCGCCGGCTACTGCATCGACCGCATCTATGTCGGCGGCGACGCGCTCTGTATCCAGAACGCCGCGACGGGCCGCGAAGCGACCATGCCGCACGTCATCCCCAAGGCCGCGGCGAAGAAGACGGCGGTGGTCGTCGGCGGCGGCGTCGGCGGACTCGAGGCGGCGCGGGTGCTCGCGGAGCGCGGGCATCAGGTGACGCTGTTCGAGAAATCCGACAAGCTCGGCGGCCAGGTGCTGACGGCCGCCAAGGCCACCTGGCGCGAGGCGCTCTCCGGCATTCCGCGCTGGCTCGTCGGACAGGTGCAGAAGCTCGGCGTCGACATCCGGCTGAACACCGAAGCGAGCGAGGCCGCGATCGCGGCGCTCTCCCCCGACATCGTCATCATGGCGACCGGCGGCCTGCCGTCGAAGGGCGAGGCCAAGGGCGCCGAGCACGTCGTCACCACCTGGGACGTGCTCGAAGGCCGGATCGAGCCGGCCGGCACCGTGCTCCTCTACGACGAGATCGGCGGCCACAACGCCGCCTCGACGGCCGAACTCCTCGCCAAGCGCGGCTGCCTCGTCGAGGTCGCGACGCACGACCGGATGGTGGCCGAGGAGGTCGGCACGACGAACCAGCCGGTGCACCTGCGCGAGCTCTACAAGCTCGGCGTCGTCATGACCCCGAACATGGAGCTGATCGAGGTCTATCCGGAGGGCAACCGGATGATCGCCGCCCTGCGCAACACCATGACCGAGGCCGAGGAGGAGCGGGTGGTCGACACGGTGGTGGTCGACTACGGGACGCAGCCGGTCGACGCCCTGCACTTTTCGTTGAAGGACAGGGCGAAGAACAAGGGCCTCACCGATCTTGGCGCCATCGTGAAGGGCGAGCCGCAGCCCTGTGAGATCAACGGCGCGGCGCAGGAGCCCGGCTACACGCTCTACCGCATCGGCGACGCCGTCGCCGGCCGCAACATCCACGCCGCGATCTACGACGCGCTGCGGCTGTGCAAGGATTTGTAGGAGATGAGCGCGGCGCTTCCTGGAGCACCCCCCTCTGTCCTGCCGGACATCTCCCCCACAAGGGGGGAGATCGATCTCGTTCATCCGCAGAGCCGTTCCTCTGACGCTGCGCCTCTACTGCTGCATCGAAGGGAAGAGCCCGGCGACGAGACAGCTGATCTCCCCCCTTGTGGGGGAGATGGGCGGCAGCCCAGAGGGGGGTGCGGCTCGCAGAACCTTTCCCTGCCTGATCCCACGAACGGCAGCGGCCCATGACCGCCGCCGCTTTCCTGCCCTTCCTCGTCCTCGCCATGCTCGCCGTCGCCGCCGTGCAGATCGGGCGGCGGGTGCGGCTGTGGAACAACGGGCGCGGCGCGCCGGTCGACTGGGTCGCCGGGCTGAAGGCCCTGCCGTCGCGCTATCTCGTCGACGTCCACCATGTCGTCGACCGCGACAGGTCGGCCTCGCGCATGCACGTCCCGGTCGCCGCCGGCCTCGTCTCGGCCTGCGGCCTGTCGCTGCTGGCGCTGATTCCGGCGCTGGCGCATTCCCGCATCTTCATGGCGCTCGTCGCCATCGCCTTCGCCGTCATGCTCACCGGTGCCGTGCTCGTCGCCCGGCGGCGCTATCCCCGACCGATGCTGCGCCTGTCGATGGGCAAGTACCAGCGCCTGCCGGTCTATCTCGTGCTGTTTTCGGCCGGCGGCCTCCTCACGGCCGGGCTCTTCGCCATCGGCGACCCGTTGCCGAGCCTCGCCTTCCTCGTCCTGATCGCGACGGCCGCCGGTGGACTGATGCTGGCGACCGAGGTGGCGACGGGGCCGATGCGCCACGCGCTGGCAGGAGCGACGCACCTCGCCGCCCATCCGGGGCCGGCGCGCTTCGACAAGGACCAGCCGCGGGGCCGCTCGACCGCGCTCCTGCCGCTCGACCTCGACGCCGAGAAGCTCGGTGCAGAGACGCCGGCGGACTTTGCCTGGAACCGGCTCCTCTCCTTCGACGCCTGCATCCAGTGCGGCCGCTGCGAGGCAGCCTGTCCGGCCTTTGCCGCCGGGCAGCCGCTCAGCCCCAAGCACCTGATCTCGGACCTCGCGGCGGCGCAGGCGGGCGGTCATGGCGGCTTCTATGCCGGCATGCCCTATCCGAACGAGCGCCCGGTCGCGGGCGACTGCGGCGCGCATCGGCCGGTGATCGGCGCGGGCGCCATGGTGCATCCCGACACGCTCTGGTCCTGCACGACCTGCCGGGCCTGCGTCGAGGAATGCCCGATGATGATCGAGCATGTCGACGCGATCGTCGACCTGCGCCGCTACCAGACGCTGGAGAAGGGCGCGGTGCCGGCGAAGGCGGTCGAGCCGCTCGACAATTCCCGCGGCTGCGACGAGCCGAACGGCCGCGCGCTCGCCGCGCGGACCGATTTCGCCGCCGGTCTCGGCCTTCCGGTGCTGCGCGACGTCGGCGAGACGGACGTGCTGCTGTGGCTCGGGCAGGGCGCCTACGACATGCGCTATCAGCGCACGCTCCGCGCGCTGATCGGGCTCCTGCGCGAGGCCGGCGTAGACTTCGCCGTGCTCGGCGCGGAGGAGCGCGACTGCGGCGATCTCGCCCGCCGGCTCGGCGACGAAGCGACCTTTCAGCGCCTCGCCCGCGACAATGTCGCGGCGCTGTCGCAATATCGTTTCAACCGCATCCTCACCGCCGATCCGCACGCGCTGCACGTCATCCGCAACGAATATCCGGCCTTCGGCGGCACCTATGACGTCGTCCACCACACCGCGCTGCTGCAGGACCTCGTCGCCACCGGGCGCCTGCCGCTCGGGCGGCTCGACGGGGCGGCGGTGACCTATCACGACCCCTGCTATCTCGGCCGCTACAATGGCGAGTTCGACGCCCCGCGCGCGCTGCTCGACGCGATCGGCGTGGAGCGCCGCGAGATGGCGCGCTCCGGTCGGCGGGCGATGTGCTGCGGCGGCGGGGGCGGGGCGCCCAATGCCGACATTCCCGGCGATCGCCGCATCCCCGACCTGCGCATGGGCCAGGCGGCCGAGACCGGCGCGGGCACCGTCGCCGTCGCCTGCCCGCAGTGCACGGCGATGCTGGAGGGCGTCGTCGGCGAGCGGCCGCAGGTGCTCGACGTTGCCGAACTGCTGATGCAGGCGGTCGAGGCCGGACGGGTTGCGCCTGCGCGGTCCGCGGCGCCTGAGAGGATATCGGCATGACCCGGTCGCGCCGCGATCCCCGCACCGAGCGCCGCGCGCATGAGGTGCCGGCTGCCGGCCGCCCGCGCTTCGATCTTGCGACCGCGACGCCGCCGACCCGGCGCATGCGCCGCGACCCGCGCGGCGAGGTCGCGCGCATGCTCGTTCCCGGCACGGCCCGCCCGTGCATCGATCGCGGCCAGACCGCGGCGGCCGAGGGCGTCACGGCCTTCGCTGCCGCCGCTGCCGCGCCGAAGGCGCCGGAGATCCGGGTGGTCGAGGCGCCGGCGTTTCTGGTGTTCGCGGTCCTCGACGCGCCGGAGGGGCGGCTGTCGCGCTTCGACCGGCAGGTGCTCGGTGCGGCGCGGCTGCTGGCGGATGCCGGGGAGGGCGGCGGAGCGGTCGTGGCGCTGGCCTCCCGCGCTGTGGAAGGCCTTGGTGCGGCCGGTGCCGACCGTGTGCTGGACGCCGGCGACAGCGCCCGAGCCCCGGCGACCGGGGCCGATGACGGCGCAGCGTCCCGCACGGCGGCAGCCGCGAGCAATGACTTCGTTGCCACGGCGCCCGCGCGACCGGTCGATCCGGCCGCGCAGGCGGCGAATCTCGTGGCTCTCGTCCAGGCGCTGGCGCCGCGCCACATGCTGTTCCCCGAGACGCCAGACGGCGGCGACTTGGCGCGCCGTCTGGCGGTGACGCTCGGCGAGCCGATCCTCACCGACGTCGAACATCTCACCGCCCGCAGCGCCGCCCGTGCCGCGCGCGGCCGGCGGCGCGAGCAGGCCGGGGCGCCGCCGCGGCTGATGACGCTCGGCGAAGACCGCGCCGCCGACTATGCCGGGATCGCCTGCGAGGCGCGGGCGATGCCGGCGCCGCCGGAGGCCTCGCCAACCGCTGCCGCGCCATCCGATAGCGCCTTTCTCTCCGCCGAGATCATCCCCGGCGATCCCGCCACCATGTCGCTCGCCGAGACCGACTTCGTCGTCTCCGCCGGCAACGGCGTCACCGATTTCGAGGCCTTCCGCGCGCTCGCCGCAGCGCTGCAGGCGACGCCCGGGGCGAGCCGGGTGGTTTGCGACGCCGGGCTGATGCCGCGCGAGGCCCAGGTCGGCGCCTCCGGCACGGTGCTCTCCGCCGACTGCTATCTCGCTCTCGGCATCGCCGGCGCGCCGCAGCACCTGCAGGGCATTGCCGGCTGCGAGCACGTCGTCGCCGTCAACACCGACCTGCATGCCGCGATGGTCGAGCGGGCCGGCCTCGCCATCGTCCAGGATGCGCAGCTGGTCATGCCGGCGCTCCTGAAGCTCCTGAAGGAGCGCCAGTCGTGAAGACGGTCGCATGAGGATCGTGGTCCTCCTTTCCGCCGGCCGCTACCCTGTCAGCGACCGGCCGGCGCTGCCCCGGCTCGAGGCGCAGGCGATCGCGCTGGCGCAGTCGCTCGCCGGCGAGACATCCGGTCTCCATGCCGGGACCGACGAAGCCGGCATCGCCGACGCCTTCGGCCACGGCCTCGACGCCGTGGAGATGCTGGACATCGCCGCCGAGGCGGATCCGGTGCCGGCGCTCGCGGCGCATCTGAAGGCGCATCCGGCGGATCTGATCCTGGCGGGCCGCCGCGGGCAGGGCGGCGAGGACACCGGCCTCGTCCCTTACGCGCTGGCCGAAGCCCTCGGCCTGCCGATCCTTTGCGACGTCGCCGCGATCGCAGCGGCGGACGCGCCGGGTGCGATGCGCTTCGACCAGGCGCTGCCGAAGGGCGCCAAGCGCCGCGTGACCCTGCGCCTGCCGGCGCTGGTCACGGTGCACCCGCTGGCGCCGGCGCCATCCCCTTACGTCTTCGCCAGGGCGCGGCGCGGTGTGGTCCGGCATCTGCCCGGCGTGTCCGAGCCTGCGAAGGCCGCGCCTTTCGAGGAGAAGCCTTATCGCGAGCGGCCGAAGCTGATGCGCAAGGCGGGCGCGCAGGCGGGCGAAGCCGCCGAAAAGGTCCACCTCCATCCCGATCCGGACGAGGCTGCGCGGCTGATCCTCGACCACCTCAAGCGCATCGGCATCCGTCGGTACTCGTGAGGCGCAGCCCCCTTTCTCCCCTTGAGGGAGAGAAAGCCATTCCAAGGACTTGGGCCGAGCGCAGCGAGGTCCAAGCCCTGAGAATGGCAAGAGAGGGGTAAGGGACGGCCGATGCCGCGCGCTGCGTCTGCCGCTGACCACACCCCTCTCTTGCGATTTCTATCGTTCAGCCGCTTCGCGTCTAAGCCGATGAAATCGCTTTCACTCCCTCAAGGGGAGACAGGGGCGCTGTCTTGACCTGCCGGGATGGGCGCATCTGGCGGGCTCGCTCGAAGGGCCTGAGCCGTCTTCGGATGCTTGCGTCTCTCCGTCCGAGTCTTCAGAAAGCGCCAGAAGGTTTGGGACGGTCAGGCGGAGGGGCTCGCTCTTGGATGTCGCGTTGCAGGTCGCCGACCGGCTCGTCGCCCTCTGCCTGATCGTCACGATCCAGGGCGTCGCGATCGCCGCGGCCGCGGATGCTCTTGCCCGGCCGGGCGTCGCCCGGCATCCCCGCCGCAGCCTGAACCCGCTCTCCCATCTCGACGTCGTCGGCGGGCTCTGCTTCGTCGTCTTCGGCTATGGCTGGGGCCGGCCGGTTCCGCTGGATGACGCGAACGCGCGCGGCGGCCGGCTGGGCCGCGTCTCCGCGGCGCTGGCCGGGCTCGGCGCGGTCGTGCTTCTCGCCGTCGCCGCCGAACTCCTGCGACGCCTGCTGCTGTCATGGACCGGCGAGGGAGCGGCGATGCAGACAATCGCGCTCTGCGAGACGATCTCGACGCTGTCGCTCGCCTTCGTGCTGATCAACCTGATCCCGCTGCCGCCGCTGACCGGCGGCCATTTTCTGGCCGCTCTCGCCCCCGCGGCCGAGCCGCTGTCGAAGCGCTACCGGACGGTGCTGATGACGCTCATCGCCGCCTTCGTGATCAGCGGCATGGCCAGCCTTGTCTTCCTGCCGGTGTACCGTCCGCTCGCCCGCCGCCTGCTAGGGGTCTGAGCGGCACGCGGCGGCAGCGCCTATTCCTCCGGCTCGGTGGTGAACATCAGCGGATAGCCGCGGCGCTGGCCGGCCTCGGTCGCCCGGCTCGCCTTGGTCTCGGCGACGTCGCGCGGATAGACCGAGACGACGCAGGAGCCCTTGGTGTGCGCCGTGATCATCACCCGGTTCGCCTGGTCCTCCGACAGGCGGAACTCGCCCTTGAGGACCGTCACCACGAACTCGCGCGGCGTGAAGTCGTCGTTGACCAGGATGACCTTGAAGAGGCGCGGGCGCTCGACCTTCGGGATGACCTTGGTCTTGCGCTCGATCGTGGTGTCGTCCGCCATGGCGAATGCTCCCGGGAGCCGGCCGGCATTGATAATCGAAAGCGGTGTGGCCGATGGATCGATCCGGCCTCGGCGGCCGCGGACCGCTGGCCCGCGTGATCAACTAGTTCGACCCGCGCGGCTTGGCAAATCGGCCGCTCCTGCCCACATGGGAGCCGGATCGACGGGCCGCGTCGCCTTTGGGGGCCGGCCGTCGGATGAAAGGACTTTCAGGACATGAGCATGGAACAGCACGACCCGGCGCAGATGTATGCGACGACGATCGTCACCGTCCGCAAGAACGGCAAGGTGGTCATCGCCGGCGACGGCCAGGTCTCCCTCGGCAACACGGTGATCAAGGGCAACGCCCGCAAGGTCCGCCGGATCGGCAAGAAGGGCCAGGTGATCGCCGGCTTCGCCGGGGCCACGGCGGACGCCTTCACGCTCCTGGAGCGGCTCGAGGCCAAGCTGGAGCAGTATCCGGACCAGCTGATGCGCGCCTGCGTCGAGCTCGCCAAGGACTGGCGCACGGACCGCTATCTGCGCCGGCTGGAGGCGATGATGATCGTCGCCGACAAGACCGTCACCCTGACGCTCACCGGCAACGGCGACGTCCTGGAGCCGGAGGACGGCGTCATGGCGATCGGCTCCGGCGGCAACTATGCGCTGGCGGCGGCGCGAGCGCTCGCCGAGACCGACTACGACGCTGAGGAGATCGCCCGCCGGGCGATGAAGATCGCCGGCGAGATCTGCATCTACACCAATGGCAACGTCGTCGTCGAAAGCCTCGACGAGGCCGGCTGACGTCCCGCCGTTCCCGCTTCGGCAACAGCCGCAGCGGACACGGCGCCTCGCCTGCTCTCAGCCGCTCGCCGCCGAACGGGCGTGAGGGCCTGCGACGAGCGCCGTCGCGGACGCGGCGGGCATCGGGCGTCCGAGGAGATAGCCCTGGGCCGCGTCGCAGCCGAGGGCGACCAGCCGCGACAGCTGGTCCTCGCTCTCCACCCCCTCGGCGATCGTCGGGATCGCCATCTCCCGCGCCATCGCCGTTACGGCGCGCAGCACTGCCTGCGCGCCGGCGTCGCCGGGCGCGGTGTTGACGAAGCTGCGGTCGATCTTGATCCGGTCGAGCTCGAAGTTGCGCAGATGCGCGAGCGAGGAATAGCCGGTGCCGAAGTCGTCCATGGCGATGCGGATGCCGAGCGCCCTGAGGCCGGCGAGCGTCGCCGCGATCAGCAGGGCGTCTTCGACCATCGCCGTCTCCGTCAGCTCGACTTCCAGGCGGTTCGGGGTCAAATTGTAAGTCTCCAGGCAGGCCGTCACCTGGCGCAGCATGTCGGCAGAGCGCAGCTGCACCGGCGAGACGTTGACGGCGACGTGGATATGCGCCGGCCAGAGCGACAGCTGGCGGCACGCCTCGTCGAGAACCCAGGCTCCAATCTCGGATATCGCACCGGTTTCCTCGGCGAGAGGAATGAATTCGGCCGGCGGCACCAGGCCCCGGTCGGGATGATGCCAGCGGATCAGCGCCTCGAAGCCGTTCAGCACCTTGTCCGGAAGAGTGAACAACGGCTGATAGACGAGCTCGAACTCGCGCTGCTCAATGGCCCGATGCAGTTCCTGCTCCAGCACCCGGCGCCGGGCCGCGGCCTCGATCATGCCCTCGGCATATCGCACCACCCGCGCGCGGCCGCTCTCCTTGGCACGGTAGAGCGCAAGATCGGATTTCTGGATCAGGGCGTCGGCATCGTCACCGGCCGCGTTGCGGGCGATCCCGACGCTGCAGCCGATGACGATCTGGTGGCCGCCGATCTCGAACGGCGCGCGGAAGGCGGCGACGATCGCCTCACCAAGTGTCTCGCCATCGCTGGCCGTCAGGACGGCGATCTCGTCTCCGCCGAAGCGGAAGATCAGGTCGCCCGGTCCGCAGACCCGTCGCAGCCGGTCCGCCGCGGCGATCAGCAGCGCGTCGCCGATCGGATGGCCGAGCGTGTCGTTGACCGCCTTGAAGCGGTCGAGGTCGAGCATGAGGACGTCGCCGCAGGTCTCGTCCGACAGGCGCGCCTCGACCGTTTCCTTGAAGCGTCGCCGGTTCGGCAGGCCCGTCAGCGCGTCGTGGAAGGCCATATGGGTCATTTCGGCCCGGATCTCGCGCTCCGCGGTGACGTCGTCATAGGTGAGGATCGCGCCTCCCTCCGGGATCGGACGGCAGGAGATCGAGAGGACGCGCCCGTCGTCGAACGTGTGTTCGACCCGCGTGACGCTGTCGCGGGCCATCCAGAGGTCGTGATTGCGGATCGTGCGGGCGATCCGGTCGCCATCCCAGCCATTGGCCCGGCCGACGGCGGCAAGGAAGGCGTCGAGGCTCATTCCCTCCTGGAGATCGCCCGGCTCCAGATGCAGCATGTCGGCCGTCTGGCAGTTGAAGATGTCGATGCTGCGGGCGGCGGAGATTTTCACGATGCCGTTCGACATGTTGTGCAGGGCTGTCGCCATCATGGCGAGATGCGCGGCCTTCATTTCGGCTTCGTAGACCGCCCGCTCGTCCAGCTTCGCGCCGCCGATCGCGATCGAGAGCGCGGCGACGAAGAGCATGATCGCGGCGAAGGCGACGAAGACGGAGAGGGTAAAGGGATCGATCTCCCAGATGCTCTTCGTCGCGACAGGCGTCAGGGTCAGGCCCGCCATGGCGGTGAAGTGCAGCGTGCAGACGCCGGCGACGATCAAGGCGGCCATCGGAGCGCCGCGCCAGCGGTTCGGGCCGATATGGAGGGCGAGGGCGAAAGCGCCCATGCCGGCGGCGAAGGCCGACACCGTCAGCGGCACGCTGTAGCCCGTCAGGCAGCCCTGCAGGGCTGCCATGCCGGTGAAGTGCATCGCCCCGACGCCCGCGCCGGTCACCGCGCCGCATAGGATCTTCGCGAGCCGTCCGCGCAGGAGCGTGGCAGCCGCCAGCGGTCCGCCGACGAGCAGGATGCCGATGGCGAGCGAGGCGAGCGTGATGCTGAGGTCGTACCCGAACGTCACGTCCGGCCGGAAGCCCAGCATGGCCACGAAATGCGTCGTCCATACCCCCACGCCCGAAACCAGGGCGATCATCGCCATCCAGAAGTAACGCCTGGACGTCTGCAGGCCGTCCGCCCGCCGCATCAAGTACAGGACGGTCCCGGCCATCAGGACGCAGATGAAGAGCGCGGTGAGGACGAGGCCGATCGAGTGATTGGCGATCAAAGATATCATGTAAGCCTTGCACGACAGCGCGGGACGGACCCATCGGATCCGGCTTCGATGCCGCTAAGGTAGGCTGTCGATCGTTAAGATCGGCTTCCGGTTCGAACGGATGCTTCGGTCAGACTGTCGCAGCCGCGGATGTCGCCACGATCTCAATAGTGCGGCGGCTTCGTCGCTTCGGGTTTCGGCAGGGCGATCTCCTCGACGACGCCCAGCCGCTCCGTCAGCGCCTGGATGATGCGCTGCATGCGCTGAATCGTGTCGAAGGCGCGGGCGAGCTCCCCCGACAGGTCCTCGATCTCCTTCGCCTGGTGCGCGACCATCACCTCCAGGTCCTCGATACGGCTGCCATCCGGCTCCGGCGTCTCGCTCATCGGTGCGATCTCCTGAGGCTCTTTGCTGCTTAGGGTGCGACAGGGCGCGGTCGGCGGACGGAGGCGCAAGGCGCACCGTCCTGCGCGGCCGCGGTGCATGAGAGGGCATGTCGCGGGCAGTTGCAACGCCCTGAGGGTTTGCCTCTGGCATTCCCGATCCGCCCTGACTACTCTCCGGCCGACGCAACCCGGACCGAGCAAGAGATGGCGGCACCCGCGATCGAACTGATCGACATCGACAAGAGCTTCGGCGCGGTCCGGGCGAACAGGAACATCAACCTCACGGTCGAACAGGGCACGATTCACGGCATCGTCGGCGAGAACGGCGCCGGCAAGTCGACCCTGATGTCGATCATCTACGGCTTCTACCAGGCCGACAGCGGCGAGATCCGGGTCGGCGGCAAGCCGGTGGACATCACCGACTCCAACGCCGCGATCGCCGCCGGCATCGGGATGGTGCACCAGCACTTCATGCTCGTCCACAACTTTACCGTGGTCGAAAACGTCATGCTGGGGGCGGAGGGATCGCCGCTGCTCGCGCGGAGCATCGCCCGGGTGCGCGCCGAGCTGAAGCGGCTGGAGCGCGACCATGCGCTGGACGTCGACCCGGACGCGATCATCGAGGACCTGCCGGTCGGCGCGCAGCAGCGGGTGGAGATCCTGAAGGCGCTCTATCGCGGCGCCGACATCCTGATCCTCGACGAGCCGACCGGCGTCCTCACCCCGGCCGAGGCCGACCACCTCTTCGCCGTCCTCAGGCAGCTGCGCGACGAGGGCAAGACGATCATCCTCATCACCCACAAGCTGCGCGAGATCATGGCGATCACCGACCGGGTCTCCGTCATGCGCCAGGGCGAGATGGTGGCGACGCGCAAGACCGCCGAAACCAGTGTGGGAGAGCTCGCCGAGCTGATGGTCGGCCGACGGGTTCTCCTCACGGTCGACAAGGGCGACGCCGCGCCCGCCGACGTCAGGCTGCGGGTCGAGGGGCTGACGGTGAAGGACGGCCGCGGCGTCACCATGGTCGACGACGTGTCCTTCCAGGTAAAGGCCGGCGAGATCGTCGGCATTGCCGGCGTCGCGGGCAACGGCCAGACCGAGCTGCTCGAGGCGCTGTCCGGCATCCGAAGGGCCGAACGCGGCCGTGTGACCCTGCTCGGGCGCGAGATCGACCCGGCGAGCGAGGCCGATCCGGCCGAGATCCGCCGCATCGGTTGCGCCCATGTGCCGGAGGATCGCCACCATATGGGCCTCGTCCTGCCCTTCGAGGAGAATGAGAACGCCATCCTCGGCTATCAGGACGATCCGCGCTTCCGGAAGGGGTTGCTGCTCGACCGGAACGCCATGCGCCGCGACGCGAAGGAGAAGATCGCCGCCTACGACATCCGGCCAAGCGACTGCCGGCTGAAGACGGCGAACTTTTCCGGCGGCAACCAGCAGAAGATCGTGCTCGCCCGCGAGATGGAGCGCGACCCGGACGTGCTTCTGATTGGCCAGCCGACCCGCGGCGTCGACGTCGGCGCGATCGAGTTCATCCACAGGCGGATCATCGAGATGCGCGACGCCGGCAAGGCGATCCTGCTCGTCTCGGTCGAACTCGACGAGATCCGCGCGCTGTCCGACCGCATCCTCGTGATGTTCGCCGGCCGCATCGTCGGCGAGCGCGGCCCCGAGGCGAGCGAGGGCGAACTCGGCCTCTTGATGGCGGGCGTCGAGGAGAGGGAAGCCGCGGAGTGAAGGACGCACGCATCTGCCTCGTCACGCTGGCGGTCGACGATCTCGAACGGGCCGCGACCTTCTATGACGCGCTTGGCTGGACACGCACCAAGGCCGGCAACGAGTCGGTGGTGTTCATGCAGGGCGAACGCATGGTCCTCTCGCTGTTCGGCCGCAAGGACCTCGCCGCCGATGTCGGCATGGCGGTGGACGGCGCGGCGCCCTATCCGAACATCGCGCTCGCGATCAACATGCCGAGCGAGAAGGATGTCGACCGGCTCTTCGAGAAGGCCGTGGCCGCCGGCGCGGCGTCCGTGAAGCAGCCGGAACCGGCCTTCTGGGGCGGCTATTCCGGCTATTTTTCCGATCCCGACGGGCATCTCTGGGAGCTTGCCTACAACCCGTTCTTCAAGCTGTCGAAGCGCGGACACGTCGATCTTCTGAAGAGCGGAGAGTAGCGCCTTCATGAGCCGTCCCTATGCGAAGCTGCCGCCTCTCATCGATTATGGTCTCATCCCGCTGATCAACCTCGTCGTCGCCTTCGCCGTCGCCGGACTGGTGGTGCTGGCGGTGGGCGAGAGCCCATGGCGCGCGGCGGTGCTGATGCTGCGCGGCGCCTTCGGCTATGGCGAGGGCGTCGGCTTCACGCTCTACTACGCCACCAACTTCATCTTCACCGGCCTCGCGGTCGCGGTCGCCTTCCACGGCGGCCTGTTCAACATCGGCGGCGAAGGGCAGGCCTATGTCGGCGGGCTCGGCGTCGCGGCGGTGTCGCTGTCGCTCGGCGCGATCCTGCCCTGGTGGCTGAACCTGCCGCTGGCGGTGGTCCTCTCCTTCGCGGCGGGCGCGCTCTGGGCCCTCATCCCGGCCTATCTGCAGGCCAAGCGCGGCAGCCACATCGTCATCACGACGATCATGTTCAACTTCATCGGCGCGGCGCTGATGGTCTACCTCCTCGTCAACGTGCTGAAGCCGGTCGGCGACATGGCCCCGGAGACCGCCACCTTCGTCGCCGGCGGCCAGCTGCCGAAGCTGAAGGGGCTGTTCTCGCTGTTCGGCGCCGATCTCGGCGGTGCACCGCTCAACGTCTCGATCTTCGTCGCGCTGATCGCCGCCGTCGCCGTCTGGGTGCTGATCTGGCGCACCAGGCTCGGCTACGAGATCCGCACGCTCGGCTTCTCGCCGCGCGCCGCGCGCTATGCCGGCATGTCCGAGACGCGGCTGATCGTCGTCACCATGATGATCTCCGGCGGGCTCGCCGGCATGATGGCGCTGAACCCGGTGATGGGCGACCAGTACCGCGTCGTCATCGACTTTCCCGGCGGCGCCGGCTTCGTCGGCATCGCCGTCGCGCTGATGGGCCGGGGCCATCCGGCCGGCATCATTCCGGCGGCGCTTCTCTTCGGCGTGCTCTATCAGGGCGGGGCGGAACTCGCCTTCGACATGCCATCGATCTCGCGCGACATGATCGTCATCATCCAGGGCCTCGTCATCCTCTTTGCCGGCGCGCTGGAGAACATGGTCCGCCCGGGAGTCGGCGCGGCCTATCAGTGGGTGCGGTTCCGCACCGAGGAGCCGGCGGGCGCCGACGTCGAGGAGGCGCGCTGATGGACTATCGCACCGTCCTCGACATCGTCGATTCGACCATCCGCCTGTCGACGCCGCTGCTCTTCGCCGCGCTGGCCGGGCTCTATTCCGAGCGCTCGGGCATCTTCGACATCTCGCTCGAGGGCAAGATGCTGATCGCCGCCTTCGCCTCGGCCTCCGTCGCGGCGGTGACCGGCTCGGCCTTCCTCGGCCTGCTCGCGGGCATCGTCGCCGCGACGCTCTTCTCGCTGGTCCACGGCCTCGCCTCGATCACCTATCGCGGCAATCAGATCGTCTCGGGTGTCGCGCTGAACTTCATCGCGGCGGGACTGACGATCATCCTCGGCCAGAACTGGTTCGGCCAGGGCGGGCGCACGCCGACGCTCTTCGGCGCCGGGCGCTTCACCGACATCCATCTGCCGGGCGAGGCGGCGCTCGCGAACGTTCCGGTGATCGGGCCGATCTACGCGCAGGTGATCTCCGGCCAGACGCTGCTCGTCTATGTCGCCTTCCTGATGGTGCCGCTGACCTGGTGGGTGCTGTTTCGCACGCGGTTCGGCCTGCGCCTTCGGGCCGTCGGCGAGAACCCGGCGGCGGTCGATACGGCCGGCATCTCGGTCGCCTTCCTGCGCTACCGCGCGGTGATCATCTGCGGCATTCTGACGGGCTTTGCCGGCACCTATCTCGCGGTCGGCCAGGCGGCCGGCTTCACCCGCGACATGACGGCGGGCAAGGGCTACATCGCGCTGGCAGCGCTGATCTTCGCCAACTGGAAGCCGGTGCCGGTGATGTTCGCCTGCCTCCTGTTCGGCTTCCTCGACGCTATCTCGATCCGGGTCCAGGGCGTCGAACTCCCCGTGGTCGGCCAGATCTCGGTTCAGTTCGTCCAGGCGCTGCCGTATATTCTGACCGTCGTGCTCCTCGCCGGCTTCGTTGGCAAGGCGAGCCCGCCGCGCGCGGGCGGCGTGCCCTATGTGAAGGAAAGGTAGCGTTCTCCCCGATGCTGCATTCGAGCGACTGACCATGGCGGACGATCTCTTCGCCAAGGCGAAATCGGCCATGCGCAAGGCCCATGCGCCCTATTCGAAATTCCCCGTGGGCGCGGCGCTGCGCACCACCGACGGGCGGATCTTTGCCGGCTGCAATGTCGAGGCCGTGAGCTTTCCCGAGGGCTGGTGCGCCGAGACGACGGCGATCGCCCACATGGTGATGGACGGCGGCGGCAAGATCGCCGAGATCGCCGTCGTCGCCGAGAAGCTGCCGCTCTGCAGCCCTTGCGGCGGCTGTCGCCAGCGCATCGCCGAATTCGCCTCGCCGCAGACGCGCGTCCATCTCTGCGACGTCGAGGGCGGCGTGAAGGAGACGGTCTCGATGGGCGAGCTCCTGCCGCGCGCGTTCGACACGGAATTGCTCGGTTGAGCCCCTCCGCCGACTATCTGCGGTTCCGGCTCGGCACCCGCCGGCCGGTCGTCGCGATGGTGCTGGGATCCGGTCTCGGCGCCCTGGTCGAGGGCTTGAGCGAGGCCGTCCGCATCCCTTTCGCCGAGGTGCCGGGCTTTCCGGAGAGCGGCGTGTCCGGCCATGCCGGACAGGTGGTCGCCGGCCGGCTCGGCGGGCGCGAGGTGCTGCTCCTCTCCGGCCGGGTCCACTACTACGAGAAGGGCAATGCCGCGGTGATGCGGCCGGTGATCGAGGCGCTGAAGGATATCGGCATCGGCACGCTGTTCCTCACCAATTCCGCCGGCTCGGTGCGCGCCGACATGCCGGCGGGCTCGGTGATGGTGATCGACGACCACATCGCCTTCTCCGGCGCGAACCCGCTGATCGGCGAGGCATCCGACGCCCGCTTCGTCGGCATGACGGCGGCCTACGATCCCGGGCTGCGGGCGCGGCTGGAGGCGGCGGCCGAGGCGCTCGGCGAGCCGGTCTTCTCCGGCGTCTACATGTGGTTCTCCGGGCCGTCCTTCGAGACGCCGGCGGAGATCCGCATGGCGAAGACGCTCGGCGCGGACGCGGTCGGCATGTCGACCGTGCCGGAGACGATCCTCGCGCGCTTCTTCGGGCTGAAGGTCGTCGCGGCGTCGGTGATCACCAATCTCGGCGCCGGCATGACCGGAGCCGAACTCTCCCACGAGGAGACGAAGACGATGGCGCCGACGGGCGGCGCGCGCCTCGCGAAGATCGTCGAAAAGATGCTGGAGGAGGGCGGTTTCGATGGATGAGATGGCACGCCGCAGCCGGGCGCGCGACCTGATCGGCCGGCTCGATCTCACCAACCTCAACGACGACTGCACGAAGGACGACATCGCGGCGCTCTGCCTGCGGGCGGTGACGCCGGCCGGCCCGGCGGCGGCGATCTGCATCTGGCCCCGCTTCGTCGCCTATGCTCGCCAGCACCTAGTGCCGGGCATCCGGATCGCGACCGTCGTCAACTTCCCGGCCGGCGGCGACGACGTCGACGCGACGGTGATGGAGGCGAAGCAGGCGGTCGCGGACGGTGCCGACGAGATCGACATGGTGATCGCCTACAGCCGCGTCGCGGAGGATCCAGGCTTCGTCGAGGCGCAGGTGCGCACGGTCAAGGCGGCCTGCGGGGCGGCGACGCTGAAGACCATCCTCGAGACCGGCAAGCTGTTCGACGAGGCGGCGATCCGCGCCGCCTGCCGCGCCGCGCTCGCCGGCGGCAGCGACTTCCTCAAGACCTCGACGGGCAAGGTCGAGGTCAATGCGACGCCGGCCTCGGCGCGCATCCTCCTGGAGGAGATCGCCAAGGCCGGCTCCACCGTCGGCTTCAAGCCGGCCGGCGGCATCAAGACCTTCGAGGACGCCGACGGCTACATGACGCTGGCGGAATCGATCTGCGGGAAGGACTATGCAACGCCGGAGCGCTTCCGGCTGGGTGCTTCGGGTGTGCTGGGCGACCTCCTCGCGGTCTTCGAGGGGCGGGAGAGGGCGGGCGGGAAGGCGGGGTATTGATGGCCGTCCGTCTCACGTCGGCGGTCTTCGCGCCCCCCTCTGCCCTGCCGGGCATCTCCCCCGCGAGGGGGGAGATCGGCAGCTTCGCCGATCGCGGACAAACTCTCGGCGTTTCTGCGATCGGCACGGCCAGCGATGGGACTACGACGTCCGCGCCATTTCGATCTCCCCCCTGGTGGGGGAGATGGGCGGCAGCCCAGAGGGGGGCGCGCCGCCGCCACCGTCACAAGATGCGGCCGCGGGGCGTCGCGCGATGATCCTCCCGCAGGAACTCATCCGGCAAAAGCGCGACGGCGGAGCGCTCGACCCCGACGCCATAAAGGCATTCGTCGCCGGCTTCGACAATGAGCGCGTGACCGACGCGCAGGTCGCGGCCTTCGCCATGGCGGTGTTCTTCCGCGGCATGGAGCCGGCCGAGACCGTCGCGCTGACCGAGGCGATGCGCGATTCCGGCGAGGTGCTCGACTGGTCCGGCCTCGACCGGCCGGTGGTCGACAAGCACTCGACCGGCGGCATCGGCGACAACGTCTCGCTGATGCTCGCCCCGATCGTCGCCGCCTGCGGCGCGGCCGTGCCGATGATCTCCGGCCGCGGCCTCGGCCATACCGGCGGCACGCTGGACAAGCTGGAATCGATCCCCGGCTACGACGTCCGGCCGGACAACGACATCGTCCGCCGCACCGTGCAGGAGGTCGGCTGCGCGATCATCGGCCAGACCGGGCGCCTCGCGCCGGCCGACAAGCGCTTCTATGCGATCCGCGACGTCACCGCGACGGTGGAGTCGATCCCGCTGATCACCGCCTCGATCCTGTCGAAGAAGCTCGCCGCCGGGCTCGGCGGCCTCGTCCTCGACGTCAAGACCGGCTCCGGCGCCTTCATGACGAAGGAGGGGGACGCGCGGGCGCTGGCGGAGAGCCTCGTCGCCGTCGCCAACGGTGCCGGGCTGAAGACGACCGCGCTGTTGACGCGGATGGACGAGGCTCTGGCTTCGGCCGCGGGTAATGCCGTCGAGGTTCGCAATGCCGTCCGCTTCCTCACCGGCGCGCATCGCGACGCCGCGGTGGAGGAGGTGACGCTGGCGCTCGCGGCGGAGATGCTGGTGCTGGCCGGGCTCGCGGCAGATGCGGTGGCTGCGCGCGCCGCCGCGGCGCGGGCGCTGGGCGACGGCAGCTCGGCGGAGACGTTCGGCCGCATGGTGTCGGCGCTCGGCGGACCCGGCGACTTCGTCGAGCGGATGGACGACCACCTGCCGAAGGCGCCGATCGTCGGGGCCGTCACGGCCGAAGCAGCCGGCAGCGTCGCCGCCGTCGATGCGCGCGCGCTCGGCCTGGCGGTCGTCGAACTCGGCGGCGGCCGCACGCGGCCGCAGGACGGCATCGATCATGCCGTCGGGCTGAGCGACCTTGCGCGCATCGGCACGCGGCTCGAACGGGGCGATCCGCTCGGTGTCGTCCATGCCCGCAGCGAGGACGGTTTCGCCCGCGCCGCCGCGATCCTGCGATCCGCCTATCGGCTTGCCGAGGAGCCGATCCCGGCGCCGGCTTCGGCTGTCGTCGCTCGGTTCGGCTGATCCGGCCGACTTCGTCGCTGATCCGGCCGAATCAGCGGAAGCGGGCACCGCCGATTTCCTGCGCGCGCGCCCGCGGTCAGCTCTTCTGCGAAGCCTGACCCTGGGCGCTGCGCTTCTTCGCGCCGTCGTCAGTCCTCCGGCGTCGCGAGCTGCTTGCGGATCGCCAGCAGTTCCTGCCGCCGCTCCTCCGTCGTCACGGGATAGCTCATGTCGAGGCTTTCGAGCGTGTCGAGGATGATCTGCGAGATGATCAGCCGGGCGTTCTTCTTGTCGTCGGCCGGCACCACGTACCAGGGCGCGCGGGCCGTGCTGGTGGCGCCGAGGCAGGCCGCGTAGGCGTGCATGTAGCTGTCCCAGTAGCGCCGTTCCTCGATGTCCGACAAGCTGAACTTCCAGTTCTTCTGCGGCTCGTCGATGCGCGCGAGGAAGCGCTTGCGCTGCTCCTCCTTGGACAGGTGCAGGAAGAACTTCACGATCCGCGTGCCGTTGGCGCTGAGGTGCCGTTCGAGGTCGGTGATCGAGCGGTAGCGATCGGTCCAGACCGCGTCGTTGTCCGGCCCGTCGTTCGACAGGCCCTCGCTGGCGAGGATCTCGGGGTGGACCCGGACGATCAGCACCTCCTCGTAATAGGAGCGGTTGAAGATGCCGATCTTGCCGCGTTCCGGCAGGTTCTGCGTCGTGCGCCAGAGGAAGTCGTGCTCCAGTTCCGTCACGCTCGGATGCTTGAAGCTGAACACCTGGCAGCCCTGCGGGTTGACGCCGGACATCACGTGCTTGATGGCGCCGTCCTTGCCGGCAGCGTCCATCGCCTGGAAGATCAGCAGCACGGCGTGGCGGTTCGACGAGTAGAGCAGCTGCTGCAGGTCGGAGAGCCGCGCGACGTGATCGTCGAGCATCGCGTGATAGTCGTGCTTGGACTTGTAGACCGGGGCGACCTCGGTCGACCAGCGGCCGAGATCGACGGTCGCGCCTTCGGGAACGCGGAACTTCTCCGTCTTGATCGTCATGTCTCTCCCTTTCACGCGGTGCCGACGGCGGCCCCCGCCTGACGCCGGGTCTCAGGTGGCGTGCGGTCGCAGCCCATTCCGCGGCGGCGCCGCCCGCCGAGGATGCGGACTGGTACGCGAGGTACGGGCGGGCCGTCATGTGTTCGCGACGAAGAAGGCGTAGACGACGCCGGGCGTTCCGGGAAGGGCATCATGTCTGGCGGGAAGGCGAGGCGCGCCTGCGCCGCGGCGGGTACCGGCGGAGCCTGATGCGCGACGGCCGCTGCGGGGCCGGGCGCTTGACCCTCGTCAATGCGCCGCGTGGCAGGTCTTGCGAAAAGAGGCCGAACGATCGCTGGCGGGCCAAGCAAAATCCGTCGGTTGCGGGGCGTGACACGGCTTTGATCGCTCCCAGCATTCGTCCCCGAACGGCAACGGCAAGGAAGCGCCGACGATGAACGAGATCTCCCCTGTCGCGCCGTCTTCCGCGACGCCCTCCGACGACGAACTGGCGCTGATCGACCGCTACTGGCGCGCCGCCAACTACCTCTCGGTCGGCCAGATCTACCTCCTCGACAACCCGCTGCTGCGCGAACCGTTGAAGCCCGGGCACGTGAAGCCGCGGCTGCTCGGCCACTGGGGCACGACACCGGGTCTGAACTTCGTCTATGCCCACCTGAACCGCGTCATCAAAGCCCGCGACGCCTCGGTGATCTACATCTGCGGCCCCGGCCACGGCGGTCCCGGCATGGTCGCGAACACTTGGCTGGAAGGGACCTACAGCGAGGTCTATCCGGACATCTCCGCGGATGCCGAGGGCATGCGGAAGCTGTTCCGGCAATTCTCCTTTCCCGGCGGGATTCCCAGCCACGCGGCGCCGGAGACGCCGGGGTCGATCCATGAGGGCGGGGAACTCGGCTATTCGCTGGTCCACGCCTATGGAGCCGCCTTCGACAATCCGGACCTCGTCGTCGCCTGTGTCGTCGGCGACGGTGAGGCGGAGACCGGCGCGCTCGCGGCCTCCTGGCACTCCAACAAGTTCCTGAACCCGGCGCGCGACGGGGCCGTCCTGCCGATCCTGCATCTCAACGGCTACAAGATCGCCAATCCGACCGTGCTCGCAAGGATTTCCGACGAAGAGCTGAGAGATCTCTTCATCGGCTACGGCTATGAGCCCATCCTGGTCGAGGGCGAGGACCCGCTGCCGATGCACCGCAAGATGGCCGCGGCGCTCGACCAGGCCTTCGACCGGATCGCGGCGATCCAAGAGGAGCACCGCGCCGGCCGCGCGAAGGACCGGCCGCGCTGGCCGATGATCATCCTGAGGAGCCCGAAGGGCTGGACCGGCCCGAAGGAGGTCGACGGCAAGAAGGTCGAGGGCTTCTGGCGGGCCCATCAGGTGCCGGTCGCCAATGCCCGCGGCGACGACGGGCATCGCGCCATCCTCGAAGACTGGATGAAGAGCTACGAGCCGGCGACTTTGTTCGACGACACCGGCCGCCTCCGGCCCGAGCTTTCCGCGCTGGCGCCGCGGGGCGAGCGGCGGATGGGCGCCAATCCGCATGCCAATGGCGGCGTTCTGCGCCGGGAGCTGAAGCAGCCGGGACTCGGCGACCACGCCGTCGACGTGCCGGAGCCCGGAAAGGCGATCGCCGAGGCGACGCGGGCGCTCGGGCGCTATCTCGAAGACGTCTTCCGGCTCAACGCCGAGGCGAAGAACTTCCGCCTGGTCGGCCCGGACGAGACGGCGTCGAACCGGCTCGACGCGGTCTTCGGCGCCACCGACCGCGTCTGGATGAACGAGATCGAGCCCTACGACGTCTCGCTGTCGCAGGACGGCCGGGTGATGGAGGTGCTGAGCGAGCATCTGTGCCAGGGCTGGCTGGAGGGCTATCTCCTCACCGGCCGGCACGGCCTGTTCTCCTGCTACGAAGCCTTCATCCACATCATCGACTCGATGTTCAACCAGCATGCCAAGTGGCTGAAGGTCACGCGCGAGCTGGAATGGCGCGCGCCGGTATCCTCGCTGAACTACCTCCTGACCTCGCATGTCTGGCGGCAGGACCACAACGGCTTCAGCCATCAGGATCCGGGCTTCGTCGACCATGTCGCCAACAAGAAGGCGGACGTCGTGCGGATCTACTTCCCGCCCGACGCGAACGCGTTGCTCGTCGTCGCGGACCACTGCCTTTCGACCTACGACCGGATCAACGTCATCGTCGCCGGCAAGCAGCCCTCGCCGCAATGGCTGACGATGGAGGAGGCGAAGGCGCATTGCGCGGCCGGCGCCGGCATCTGGGACTGGGCGGGAACGGCCGGCGAGGGCGAGGAGCCGGACGTCGTCCTCGCCTGCGCCGGCGACGTGCCGACGCTGGAGGCCGTCGCCGCCGCGGGCCTGTTGCGCGAGCTGCTGCCCGAGCTGAAGGTAAGGCTCGTCAACGTCGTCGACCTGATGGCGCTGCAGGCACCGGAGCAGCATCCGCACGGGCTCGCCGACGACCGCTTCGACGCGCTGTTCACCACGGACAAGCCGGTGATCTTCGCCTATCACGGCTATCCCATGCTGATTCACCGGCTGACCTACAAGCGCACCAACCACCGCAACATCCATGTGCGCGGCTATCAGGAGGAGGGCACCACGACGACGCCCTTCGACATGGTGGTGCTGAACGAACTCGACCGCTTCCACCTGGCCCTCGAGGCGATCGACCGTCTGCCGGACATGGGGAAGGCCGGCGAGGCGGCGGTGGCCCATCTTCGCCGGCGTCTCGCCGAGCATCGGACCTATATCTGCGAGCACGGCGAGGACCTGCCGGAGATCCGGGACTGGAGCTGGCCCTATGGTTCGGCCGCCAGGGCCGGGGACTGAGCGGCCGTCCGATCGGGCACCGGCAGCGGGGATGAGGCTTCGATGAGTTCAGCGGTTCTTGCGCTCAACGCCGGCTCGTCCAGCATCAAGTTCGCGCTGTTCGAACCGTCTGAAGCGGACGAGTTCAGCGCCATCGTCCGCGGCACGATCGACGACACGGGGCCGAACCCCTCGCTCGCGATCACCGGCGAGGACGAGCCTCGCCGTCTCGAAGCGGGCACCGGCAGCCGGCGGCTGGAGCAGCTCTTCGGCGCGCTGTTCGAGGCGATCGACGCGCGCCTGGACGGACGAAACCTCGATGCCATCGGCCACCGGATCGTCCATGGCGGCCCAGACTTCAGCGCGCCCGTCCGCATCGACGACGGCGTGATGGAGGCGCTGGAGAGGCTGACGCCGCTCGCCCCCCTGCATCAGCCGCGCTGCCTGGAGCCGATCCACGAGATGCGGCGGCTGCGGCCGGAGCTTGCGCAGGTCGCCTGCTTCGACACCGCCTTCCACCACCATCTGGCACCGCCCGTCAGCCGCTACGCCATCCCCCGGCGCTTCGAGCGCGAAGGGGTGCGCAAATACGGCTTCCACGGCCTGTCCTACGAGTTCGTCGCGGGCCGCATTTCCAGAATCGATCCGGAGCTTTCGGCGGGCCGGGTCGTCGTCGCCCATCTCGGCAACGGCGCGAGCCTCTGCGCCATGCGGAACGGGCGGAGCGTCGACACGACCATGGGCTTTTCCGCGCTCGAAGGGCTGGTGATGGGGACGCGTCCCGGCGCGATCGATCCCGGCGTGCTCCTCTATCTCCAGCGCGTGCACGGCATGGACGCCGCCGCGCTGGAGGACATGCTCTACCACCGCTCGGGGTTGCTCGGCGTCTCCGAAATCTCCGGCGATGTCCGCAGGCTCGCCGAGAGCGACGACCCGCGCGCGGCGGAGGCGCTGGAGCTCTTCGCCTTTCGGGCCGCCCGGGAGGTTGCGGCGATGGCGCACAGCCTCGAAGGGCTCGACGGCCTCGTCTTCACCGGCGGCATCGGCGAGCATTCGCCGCAGATCCGGGCGGCGATCTGCGCTCGCCTCGCCTGGCTCGGCGTCGATCTCGATCCGGATGCCAATGCCGCGGGCGCCAAACGCATCGGCGCGCCGGGCAGTCAGGCGGCTGTGCTGGTGATCCCGACCGACGAGGAAGCAGTCATCGCGCGCCACACGCTCCGCATCCCGAAGCCGATGTCGGCATAGCCGCCCACGCTTGACGCGGATCAAGGCAGCAAACCGGCTCATGGCGTTGGATATCCTCGACCAGCTGCGATGGGGAGGCTTCGACGATGACAGACACAGCGTGCGGGCGGGAAGGGCGCGGCTTCTGCCTGAGTCTCAGCATGGCGCCCGACGAGGTCTTCGGGCTGGAACCCGCTTCGCGCCCGGGCGGGGGGACAGACGCGGTCGCGGCACTCGAGCGACATCTTGCAGCACAGGAGGCGCTGTCGTCCAAACTGGGCCTCTTTGCGGATCGCCTGCCCGACGCCTTCGACGGGCCGGAGTGCCTGTATCTGGCGCGCAGCATTTATCCCGCGCTGCAAAAGGCACATGCCTTCGAGGAGGCGGAACTCTTCCCGCTCCTGCGGCGCAACAGCGCCGAGCGCGCCGATCTGTCGCTGACGCTCGACCGGCTGACCTTCGAGCATTTCGAGGACGAGACCTTCGCCGAAGAACTCGTCGACACCCTGGTCGACCATGTCTGCGGCCGGATGCCGACACGCTTCGCCATGCTCCGGACGATGCTCCGGAGCTTCTGCGAGGGGATCTCCCGCCATCTCGCCTTCGAACGCGCCCATCTCGTCCCGATGCTGCGCCAACTGGAGAATGCCGGTCATGCCTGATGCGAGCGCCGTCCTCGCCCGCTATGGTGCCGAGGTTCCCCGCTACACCAGCTATCCCACATCGCCGCATTTCTCGGCCGAGGACGGCCGGCAGCTGATGCCGGAACTGATCGCCGGGTTGCAGCCGGGCGAACTCGTCTCGGTTTACATCCACATTCCGTTCTGCGACCGGCTTTGCTGGTTCTGCGGCTGCCACACCAAACAGACGCAGCGCTACGAGCCGGTGGAGGCCTATGTCGGTTCGCTGGTCGCGGAGATCGCGGCCTTCCGCGAGCGGGCAGGGTTCTCGCCGACGCTCGCTGCGCTGCATCTCGGCGGCGGGTCCCCCAGCCTGTTGCGGTCGGCCGAATTCGTGCGGCTGGCGAAGGCGCTGCGCGGCGCCTTCGAGTTTGCCTGGGATGCCGAGGTCAGCGTCGAGATCGATCCCTCGGACGTCACCGCGGACACTCTGGAGGGTCTGAAGGCGATCGGCCTGACGCGCGCCTCGATCGGCGTCCAGGACTTCGACCCGGCGGTCCAGACCGCGATCAACCGGCCGCAGAGCTTCGAGCTGACCCGGAGCGTCATCGCCGATCTGCGGGAGAAGACCGGCTGCCGGATCAACATCGATGCGCTCTACGGCCTGCCGCTGCAGACGAGCGAGCGGCTGGAGGCGACGATCGCCAAGGTCATCTCGCTTCGCCCCGATCGTGTCGCCTTGTTCGGCTACGCGCACGTGCCCTGGATGAAGAAGCACCAGAGGCTGATCTGCGAGGCGGATCTGCCGGGGCGGAGCGCGCGGCTCGTCGACGCCGCCTATGCCGCCGAGATGCTGGTCGAGCACGGCTACGAGCGGATCGGCATCGATCATTTCGCCCGTCCCGGCGATGCGCTGGCGCAGGCCGCCCGTTCGGGCCGGCTGCACAGGAACTTCCAGGGCTATACGACCGACACCTGCGAGACGCTGATCGGCTTCGGCGCCTCGGCGATCAGCCGCTTCCACGGCGGCTATATCCAGAACGTCGTCGCGACCCAGAGCTATCAGGACATGGTGGGACGGGGCGAACTGCCGGCGATGCGCGGCTACCGCCTCAGCCGCGACGACGTGATCCGCGGCTGGATCATCGAGCGGCTGATGTGCGACTTCCGGATCGGCTTCGACGAGCTGACGCAGCGCTTCGGGGCCGCCGCCGCCGCACCCTACGTGCGAGAGGCGCTGCGGATCGTCTCGGACGACCGCGACCGCCTCGTGCGCGCCGAGGAGCACGCCTTCGTCATCCGGCCGCAGGCGCGGGCCTTCGCCCGGATCGTCGCCTCCTGGTTCGACGCCTACCGCGACAGCGGCGCAGCCCGCTACTCGAACGCCGTCTGACGGCGGATTGGCTCGCCGCCGCAGGCTTTTCCCGCAGCTTTGATCCCGGTCAAGGCAGGTGGCTTCGGCTTGCTTAGCATCGGGATATCCCAAGAAGGAGATTCCCACCCATGACCCAGATGATGAAAGCCGCCGTCGTCCACGCCTTCGGCGAGCCGCTGGTGATCGAGGACGTGCCGGTGCCGGTGCCGGGTCCCGGCGAGGTGCTGGTCAAGGTTGCCGCCTGCGGCGTCTGCCACACCGATCTGCACGCCGCCGAGGGCGACTGGCCGGTGAAGCCGACGCCGCCTTTCATCCCCGGCCACGAGGTGGTGGGCACGGTCGCGGCGCTCGGTCCGGGCGTGACGGAGTTCGCGGTCGGCGATCCGGTCGGCGTGCCCTGGCTGCACGATGCCTGCCGGGACTGCGAATATTGCGACACCGGCTGGGAGACGCTCTGCGAGCACCAGCACAACACCGGCTACAGCGTGAACGGCGGCTTCGCCGAATATGTGATCGCGTCCGCACCCTTCGCGGCGCGCCTGCCGGAAGGCGTCGACTATGCGGCGATCGCGCCGATCCTGTGCGCCGGTGTCACTACCTACAAGGGGCTGAAGGAGACCGAGGCGAAGCCCGGCCAGTGGGTGGCGATCTCCGGCATCGGCGGCCTCGGCCATGTCGCGGTCCAGTACGCCAAGGCGATGGGGCTGAACGTCGTCGCCCTCGACGTCTCGCCGGACAAGCTGGACCTCGCAAGGGAGGCGGGCGCGGACGTCGCGATCGACGCGCACGCGCCGGACGCGGTCGAGACGGTGCTGAAGGCGACCGGCGGCGGTGCGCATGGCTGCCTGGTGACGGCCGTGTCGGTTCCCGCCTTCGCGCAGGTCCTCAAGATGGTCCGCCGCCGCGGCACGGTCAGCCTCGTCGGCCTGCCGCCGGGCGAGTTCCCGACGCCGATCTTCGATGTCGTCCTGAAGCGCATCACGGTGCGCGGCTCGATCGTCGGCACCCGCCACGACCTCGACGAGGCCATCGCCTTCGCCGCCGAGGGCAAGGTGAAAAGCCAGGTCAAGACGGCGCCGCTCGCCGACATCAACAAGATCTTCGCCGATCTGAAGGCGGGCCATATCGACGGCCGCATGGTCCTCGACATCGATCTCGCCGGCATCGGCCGGGTCGCCAAGGCGACGGCCAAGGCGGCCTGACGGGCCGCTGAGGCAGAGACCGGGGGCGGTGCTGCGGGCGCCGCCTCCGGAGCGGATCAGACCTCGCTCGATAGACGTCCGCTTCCGAGACCCGACCGGATACGGGCAGACGCGGACGGCATGGCCGTCCGCCGCCATCATGTCTCGCCGCAGGACCGCGAGGTCCGATCCGCGCGTGCCGTCAGGCCGCCGTCTGGCGGCGCGGCAGCTTCCAGTTCGGCCGCACGAAATGGCAGGTGTAGCCGTGCGGGATCCGTTCCAGATAGTCCTGATGCTCGGGCTCGGCCTCCCAGAAGGCGCCGGCTTCGGCGACCTCGGTGACGACCTTGCCCGGCCAGAGCCCGGAGGCATCGACGTCCGCGATCGTCTCCTCGGCGACGCGCTTCTGCTCCTCGCTCGTATAGAAGATCGCCGAGCGATAGCTCATGCCGCGGTCGTTGCCCTGGCGGTTCGGCGTCGTGGGGTCGTGGATCTGGAAGAAGAATTCCAGGAGATCGCGGAAGCTCGTGGCTTCGGGATCGAAGATGATCTCGATCGCCTCGGCATGGGTGCCGTGGTTGCGGTAGGTCGCGTTCTCGACGTCGCCGCCGGAATAGCCGACGCGGGTCGAGACGACGCCCGGCATGCGCCGGATCAGCTGCTGCATGCCCCAGAAGCAGCCGCCGGCAAGGATGGCGCGTTCGGTCTTTGTGGTCATGTCGGGCCTCCTATCTCGAAGAAGCCCTTATGTGTCGTTCCCGGCCGCCAGATTCAACGTGCCGAGGCGGCCTCACTTGGCCGGCTTGGCGACGCCCTGCTGCGCCTGTGCGTTTTCCTTCGACCAGTCCGCCACGATCGCGTCGACGAGGGACGGCATCTCCGGCGGCGGCTTGATGCCCTCATGGGCGCGCACCTTGTCGAGATCGATCGTGCCGCGATAGGCGACGGCATTGCCGGGCGCGACGGCCGCGCTCTTCTCGTTCCAGCCGAAGTCGTCGGCGCGGCCTTCGATATGGCCCGTCCCGGCGCCGTTCAGGACGAGCTTGTCGCGTGGCGAGGGCTCCAGCGCGAAGCTGCGGACATGGCCGCCACCGAGCAGCGTATCGCCGCCGTCGAGCTTCGGGTCGTCGAGCGAGACGGGCGGCGTCGAGACCGCGTTGGCCGCATTGGTGATCGGCGGAAGCTGCATGTTCGGCAGTTCGTTGGAGGAGAGCCGGATTCCCGCGGCGCCGCTGGTATCGCCGAGCACGCGGTCGATCGCCTTCTGCGCGAAGAAGGCGAGCTTCTCGCTGCCGGCGTCGGTCATGGTGATGCCGTCGGAATTGCGAAGCTGCACCGTCTGACCGTTGACGCCGGGGCCGCTGTAGACGAACTGCCCGTCCGCATCGACGAAGCCGTCCCAGACGTCGACGAACTCGCCGGACACGCGCGTCGCCGCCTTGCGGTAGAGATCGTTGAAGAAGATCATGTCTTCGCTCATCCGATCGTATTTGAACGACGGCATGCCGACCCAGACGAGCGGCACCTTCTTCTTTTCGGCGATGTCGGCGATGGCGTTCACCCGCCGCTCGTACTCGGCGTTCCAGGCATCGGAGCGCAGCGTCAGGCTCTGCGACCCGACATTCATGATCTGCCGATCGTTCGAGCCGAGCATCACGACGAGAACGTCGGGCTTTTCCCTGTCGATGATCGGGCCGAGCTTCTTCGGCCAGTCGAAATGGTCGTCCCGGACGAGGCCCGAAGAGCCGTCGATGTCCGAGGTCACGTCGACCATCTTGTTGTCCGAATAGACGTCGTCGAGCCCTTTGGCGAGCGAGCCGGCCATGAAGTCGCCGACGACCAAGACGGTCTTGGCGGCGATATCCTTGGCGGCGGGGGAGGCATCGCCCGAGCCATCGGACGCCGAGGCGGTGGGAGCCTTCGCGCTGTCGCGCGAGCTGGAAGACCGGGTGGAACGCGTGGACCGCCGGGGCGGGCGCGGCGGGGCGGTGCGAATGACCCGCCGCTGCACCCGAGGCGGCTGCACCGGCTGCGTGCCGCCACCGAAGAGCATTTCGAGGATGGACCGCGGCCGCTGCTGCGCGGCCGCGGGATCGGGGGCGGAAAGAGCGACCACGAGGATCGCCGCCAACGCGACCGCGAGGACCTGCAGCCCGGATCGCAGCGGCTCAATCCATCCGCGTCTGGTTCTGCTTCCCGTCATCCGCCACGTCGTTCCCGGATCTCGTCACTTCTTGCGCAGGAAGTTCAGGAGCGCCTTCGACGCGTTGCCGTCCTGCGCCAGACCTGCCTGTCCCTGCAACGCCATGATCGCCGCCTTCGATCCCGAGCCGATCTTACCATCGATCTTGCCGTCATAAAGGCCCTGGCTGGCGAGGTGCTGCTGCAGTTCGTAGCGCTCCGCCATGGTCAGCGGCGTGTAGCCGCGCGGCCAGTCGACATAGAGCCCGCCATAGCCGCCGATGCGGTCGCCGAGAAGCCCGACGGCCAGGGCGTATTTGTCGGCGTTGTTGTAGTTTTTGATGACGAAGAAGTTCTTGGTCATCAGGAAGGCGGGGCCCTTGTCCCCGGCCGGCCGGATCAGGTTCGCCCGGTCGGACGGGCAGGGGAAGGGCTTGCCGTTCGGGCGGCGGAAGCCGAGGGCGGCCCACTGGGCGATGGTGCGGTTGTCGCGCTCGAGCTTGCCCTTGTAGCGATCCGGCACGAGGACCTCGTAGCCCCAGGTCTTGCCGGTCTCCCAACCGTTCCGATGCAGGAGGTTCGCGGCCGTCGCCAGCGCGTCGGGCACGGACTCCCAGATGTTGGCGTGGCCATCGCCGTCCATGTCGACCTTGTAGGTGAGGTAGCTCGTCGGGATGAACTGGGTGTGGCCCATGGCGCCGGCCCAGGAGCTGATCAGCTCGTTCGTCTTGATGTCGCCCTCCTGGGCGATCTTCAGGGCCGCGATCAGCTGCTGGCGCGCGAAGCCGGCGCGCGACTTGTCGAGATAGGCGAGCGTCGCCAGCGAGCGCGGCAGGCTCTTCATCACGTCGCTGCGCTGCAGCGTCTGTCCGTAATTGGTCTCCATCGACCAGATGGCGAGAAGGATGTCGCGGTCGACCCCGAAGCGCTTCTCGATCCGGTCGAGCCAGGCGCCGTAGCGCTGACGCATCGCCTGACCCTTGGCGACCTGCTCCTCGTTGACGCGGTTGTCGAGATAGTCCCAGATCGTGTCGCGGAATTCCGGCTGGTACTGCGCCTTCTGGATCACGTCCGGATCCGGCTCGGTGATGCCGGAGAAGGCGGCGCGATAGACGCTACGGCTGATGCCGGCCTTGGCCGCCACGTCCTCGAAGCTCTGGATCCACCGGACGAAGCCGGCGTCTGCCCTTGCCGGTGCGGCGCCTGCGACCGCAAGCCAGATTGCGAGACAGGCCAGGCCGAACCAGTTCGGCCGCTTTCCGCGCATTCGTTGCATCATATCATCCCTCATGGGCTTCGTGTTGCAATGCCAAGTGCGGAAGATTACCCCCGGGTCGTTAAGACTTCCTTCAGCATGTGCCTCCCATGGCCATCAGGTGCCTCTCTGGCCATGACCCGTCTTCTCGCTATTTCGCGGCGAAAACGCGGCATCGACCCCGCTTCCGACGAGGCGGAGCTTCTCCATCCGGCTTCTGCTGGCCCAGCAAGGAAAAATGAACGATGAAAAAAGTCAGAAAAGCCGTCTTCCCCGTCGCCGGCCTCGGGACCCGCTTCCTGCCGGCCACCAAGGCGATCCCGAAGGAGATGCTGACGGTCGTCGACCGGCCGGTGATCCAGTACGTGGTCGACGAGGCACGCGAGGCCGGGATCGAGCACCTGATCTTCGTGACCGGCCGCAACAAGGGCGTCATCGAGGACTATTTCGACATCCAGGTCGAATTGTCGGACACGCTTGCCGAGCGCGGCAAGACGGCCGAGCTGGCGCTGCTGGAAGAGCTGCAGCCGACCCCCGGCACGGCGAGCTTCACCCGTCAGCAGGCGCCGCTCGGGCTCGGCCACGCGGTCTGGTGCGCCAGAGACCTCGTCGGCAACGAGCCCTTCGCGCTGCTCCTGCCGGACATGATCATGCAGGCCGAGCGCGGCTGCCTCGCCGAGATGGTCAAGCTCTACGAGAGCGCCGGCGGCAACGTCATCTCGGTCGAGACCTGCGATCCGAACGAGACCCACAAATACGGCATCGTCGGCAAGGGCGAGGACATCGCCAACGGCTTCAAGGTCACCGGCATGGTGGAGAAGCCGCAGCCGAAGGACGCGCCGTCGAACTTCTACATCTCGGGCCGCTACATCCTGCAGCCGGAGATCTTCGACATCCTGTCGACGCAGGAGAAGGGCGCCGGCAACGAGATCCAGCTGACCGACGGCATGTTCAAGCTCATGCAGAACCAGGACTTCGCCGCCTATCCCTTCCATGGCCGCACCTTCGACTGCGGTTCCAAGGAAGGCTTCATCGAGGCCAACGTCGCCTTCGCCCTCTGGCGGCCGGACATCCGCGAGAAGGTCATCGGCAACATGGAGCGGCTGATGAAGACGGTCGAGCCGGCCGGCCAGGACTGAGCCGAGGGGCTCCCCAGTCGGGGGTACCATCGGAGCGAGCGGCCGGGGCTTGGTGCCCTCCGCTCGTTTGACCTCGCCGGTCCTCGCGCAGAAGGGCGGCCTCGCATCCGCAAGCGGCGGTCTTGGCCGGTCAGCGCTGCAGCTTCACCCCGAGGCTCACGGTGTCGACGTGATAGCTCGCGTCCTTCACCTGCGAGAAATCCTGGCTGTGGCTGTAGAGCCCGGTCAGCGCCATGCTCCGGTTGAACCAGTAGGTGAAGCCGGCCTCGCCGGTCAGCAGCGTCTCGTCGTTGGCGGGAAGCGTCGAGTTCTTGTACTGCGCCCGCAGGACCGCGGTGAGGTTGGTGCGTTCGCCCGCCTGCTGGCGGATGCCGACGGCGCCTTGGTAGGACGTCGTCGTCGAAGCGCCAGTCGGCTCCGGCTCGAAGGTCGTGCGCGCCGACAGGGTGACGTCGGTGCCGCGCTGCGCCGACCAGACGAGGTTCGCATCGACTGTCGGCGCGCTCGTCCGCTCGGCCGCCGGATCGTCCGGGCGCTTCCAGGCGTAACCCGCCGCGATCTCGCCGCGGATCTTCTCCGTGACGTCGATCGAGACGCCGGCGCGCAGGGCCGGGATCCACGCATTGCGGTTCAGCGTCCCGGTGGCGCTCGGATAGTCGGTATCGAACAGCCGGCGGCCGATGCTGGCCTCGATGAACGGCTTCAGCGCCGGCGACAGGTCGTAGCTGGTTCTGAGCGCGGTGGTGAGGGTCGTATAGTTGTCGTTCACGGTCCCGCCGCCCGGAAGGTCCGTGTAGCTTTCGCGCGCGGCGGTCGCGGTACCGGTCAGCGTGATCGGCGTGAAGTCGTGGGAGAGTTCCGCCGACACCGAGCCGTCGACGACCCCGGCCTTCTGGGTGGTGGTGTAGGAATCGGAAATGTCGCTGGCATTCTCGCGCTTGTACTCGACGGCGCCGCGCAGCGTCGCGACCGTGTCGTGCGACAGATCGAGCCGCAGCCGGCCGTCCAGCGCGGCGTCGGGATCGCTTCTGGTTTCGCCGGCGAAGTTGCGGCGATAGGTCAGCGTCGAGTTTATCTCGGCCTCGTTCATCGACCAGTCCGAGAGGAGGCGCGTCGAGACGGTGGTCTCGGTGAAGGCGCCGCCCTTGCCGCCGGCCGTGGCGTCGATGTTCGAGGAGAGGCCGAGCGTCTGGATCAGCTGGGGATAGAGGATGAAGGTGCCGGCACGGATGCCGACGGCCGCGAAGGGATCCTGCGCCTTGCGCTTCGGCCGGAGGATCCGGTCGATCGCCTCCGTGGGGCGGTTGGTGCGCAGCAGGCTGTCCGCCGGCAGGGTCTCGTCGGCGACACCGGCAGTCAGCGTCGGATTGGGCTGCACCGGCAGGCCGTTCGCCCGCGCCTTCTTGGTGGCGGCGGTGGCTTTGGCGTCGAGGGCCGGTTTGGTGGGACTGCCGACCGCGCCGGGCTGCTTCACGGCGACGGCCGGCTTGGCGGCGGTGTTGGCGGGACCGGCGGCCGAGGCGTTGAAGTCCTGCGTCGCAAGCGTCGGCGCGGCGCTGTCGTTGCTCGGTCCGGAAAACAGGTTGAAGGAGGGAGGCTTCGGAGGCGTGGCGGACGCGTCGTCGATCGGCGCAGGATCCCGGGCCTGCGCCGGCGTGGCCGCCCCGCCGCCCGCCGTGTCGGCGCCGGCCGCATCGGGGGCCTTCCCAGCCGATGGTGCCTGCAGCCGGACATCCGAGCCGCCGGCTCCGCCGCGCTGCAAGGCCAGCGTCGTCGGGTCGGCAAGGTCTTCGGCAGTGCGCAGCGGCGGCATCGACACCTCCTGCGCCCCAGCGCCACCCGGCACGAGAAAGGCCGCCCAGAGCGCGGCGAGGGCGACACCGCAAAGACGCTCGCGAGACGGCAGACTCATCGGGATCCGGCTTCCATTCCCTCGGCTGGACGGAGCGGCTGTTGCCGTTCCGTCACGATTCGTCCGGGACGATAAGCAGGCGGTGTTGTGCGAAACTGTTTGCGACGGTCTAGCCATGTTTCGGCCCGACATGCGAAGTACTGCACCCTGAAAAGGTGAGGCGGCAGCCCTCTCGCGCCGCCTCCGGGATGACGAGCGGACAGCGAAAGAATTCCATGCAGACAGCCGAGCGTCTGAACGATGCGGCGAACGAGGGATCTCGCTCCGCCGTGCGCACCGTCGAGACCGAGATCGAGGGACTGAAGGCGCTCGCGGTCTCGTTGAAGACCGACATGGCGGCGGCGTTCGAGCGCGCGCTGGATCTGATCTCCGGCGTGACGGGCCGGATCATCGTCACCGGCGTCGGCAAGAGCGGCCATATCGGGTGCAAGATCGCCGCCACCTTCGCCTCGACCGGCACGCCGGCCTTCTTCGTGCATCCCTCGGAAGCGAACCACGGCGATCTCGGCATGATCGGCCGCGATGACGCCATCCTCGCGATCTCATGGTCGGGCGAGACGACCGAGCTCCAGGGCATCGTCGCCTATTCCCGGCGCTTCAAGATCCCGCTGATCGCGATCACCTCGCGGCCCGAATCGACGCTGGGGCGAGAGGCGGACGAGACGATCGTGCTGCCGCGCGCCACGGAGGCTTGCCCGCTCGGCCTCGCGCCGACCACCTCGACGACGCTGCAGCTCGCGACCGGCGACGCGCTCGCGGTGGCGCTTCTGGAGCGGCGCGGCTTCACCTCCGGCGACTTTCACGTCTTTCATCCCGGCGGACAGCTCGGCGCGAGCCTCAAGCATGTCGCCGACATCATGCATACGGGCGAGTCGCTGCCGCTGGTGAAAGCGGGAACGGCGATGTCCGAGGCGATCATCGTGATGTCGCGCAAAGGCTTCGGCTGCGTCGGCGTGGTCGATCCGGAAGGGCGCCTACGCGGCATCGTGACCGACGGCGACCTGCGCCGCCATCTCGATTCTCAGCTTCTGGCGCGACGCGTCGACGACGTGATGACCAAGGACCCGAAGACGATCCGGCCCGATACGCTCGCCGTCGCCGCCCTCGAGATCATCAACAGCTCGAACATCACCGCGCTGATGGTGGTTCGCGAAGCCCGTCCGGTCGGCATCGTCCACCTGCACGACCTCCTGCGCATCGGCGTCGCCTGACGTCGTTGGAGAGGGACAGCTTGTGCCTCGAGCTTGATAGGCTTTGAAGGTCAGGCGAGGAGCGCGTCCCTGCGTGGATATGGCCGCGCCGCCGACGTGTGGCGGAGTCGGCGGGGAAGTGCACCGATCCTCCGCGCCGGCTATTAGATAATCGCCCTCTCCAAGGCGCTGTTGCGCGGCCGTCACAGACGCAAGTTCTCCCCCTGTGGCAGAGGTATCAGCGCCTGTCCGCGACACCGTTCAAGTCCTGCGGTCGCGAGGAGAGCCTGCCATGTTCATCCGGCTCTTGCCTGTCGTCGCCACGCTCGCCGTGCTCGGGGGGTGCGCGATTCGTCCCCTGCCGCGGGACGTGACCGAGTACGACACCTTCGACATCGTGCGGAAGGTGCGTTGCGACATGCGGCGAGCGATCCTGTTGGAGCGCCGGCCAGCCTGGTATGGTTCACACGGGTCGAACACGCTCGACCGGCTTTTCGTGGGATACGAGTTTACCTTCGACATCCGGGAAGACAACGATCTGCAGGCTGGCCTGACGGTGCTGCAACCATTCTCGCGTGGCCCTCTGAAGTTGGGACTTTCGGCGCAGGAAAGGCTGCGACGGCGCAATGCTCGCAACTTCCGCATGATCGATAGCGGCATCACGCTGGCTCGGCTGTCGCCGGACTACTGCAGCCTCGACAGCCATTCGCGCAAATGGATGTATCCGATCACGGGGTCGATCGGACTCTCCGAATCCGTCAGGACCTATCTCGAATTGACAGCCGCCAGCCGGCTTCTCGGTTCCTCCGAAAGGCCGGAGATGCCGACCTTCGCCGACAAGATCGAGTTCACGACGGAGCTGAAAGCATCGGCCAATCCTTCGATCGAACTCGATACGGTCGGAAGCGGGACCCAGATCGGGAGCGGCACCATCGGCCTTGGTGGCAGTCGCAAGGACATCCACCGGCTCGTCCTCGTCCTGACGACCCTGCCCGAAGGCAAAAAGGACGGGAGCGACGCTCAGAAAATGGCGGAGAAGCAGATCATCGACGAGCTGAAGCGCCAGCAGGACCGAAGCCTGAGTGCCAATCTGTCCGATGTCGTGAACGGGTCGTAGGACGATCCCGGCGTCCGCACGGCAGATGTTTCACCCAGGCTCGGCCGTCGCGCGGGGCCCGGTTGGCGACACGGAGCAGGGCTGCGATACCGGATCGTGTTGCCGCTCTGCCTACCGGCCGACGTCGTCCGGGAGAGGCGCCTGACCGCCTGTCCGCACTGGAAGCGGGCCCGGAAACGCCGCATGCGCGCGCGCCGCGAGCTCCTTCTCATGCCGCCGGAAGAAGATCAGGCCGGCCGCTGCGAAAACGACGCCGACCGCGAGAAGCCCGTAGCCCACCGGCCCGGCGATCCTGTCGATGGCTTCCCCGAAGACATAGGCGCCGCCGCCGAACAGCGCCGCCCAAGTCCCGCCGCCGAGGGCGTTCATCAGCAGGAACTTCGGCCAGGCCATGCGGTTGGCGCCGGCGAGAAGCGCCGCGAAGGCCCTAAGGAAGGCGATGAACCGGCCGAAGAAGACGATCTTCCCGCCATGCCGCAGGAACAGATACTGGCCGATCTTCAGCCGCGCCTCGTCGAGCCGGATGAAGCGGCCGTAGCGCGCCAGCAGCTTGAAGCCGATGGTCCGCCCGATGAGGTAGCCGAGGTTGTCGCCGAGGATGGCCGCCAGGGCTGCCACGCCGATGACGGACGCAATGCCGAGCTTGTGGGTCGTCCCGGCATAGAGGGCCGCGGAGATCAGCGCCGTCTCGCCAGGCAGCGGCAGGCCCATGCTCTCCAGCATGACCAGCGCGAAGACCAGCCAGAGGCCATAGGTCTGCACCAGATCCTGGATCGGCCCGGAGGTCAGAACGTGCAGGGCGGCCTCCTACAGAATCCCGGTGACGAAGCGGTCGGGCCGCGTTCCCTCGCGGTATGCCTCCCGGACGAACAGGGCGGCGATAATACCCGTCGCCATCCCGCCGAGGACATCACTGGCATAATGGGTGCCGACATAGACGCGCGAGAACGCCACAAGCACCGCGGCCGCAAGAAAGGCTCCGCCGCGGCGGGGCATGCCGTGCGACAGGAAGGCCGCGGCGATGGCGAAGGTGGCGGTGGCGTGGTCCGAGGGGAACGAGAAGTCGCCGCTCCGCGCGACGAGGAGGTGGGTGACGCCGGCATCGTAGGGCCGCGTGCGGGAGATGAACAGGAGGATGAACTGGTTGAGACCCAGGCCCAGCAGAAACGACAGGCCGGAAGCCACGAGGACATGGCGCGTATGGCGCTGGTCTTCCCGAACCCACCACTGGCACGCGACCAGGAGCACCAGCAGCGGAACGCCGACGGTCGATGCCCCGATCATCAAGCCGTCCACCGCTGGGCTCACCCCTGCCAGGCTGTTGACCCAGTGGGTCGCTGCGGCATCCAGTCGATACATCATTGCGGAGTCTCGTCCTCGTTCCCCGGCGGGCTGCGATCGGCGTTCTCGACATGGGCGTCGAAGACCCGCTTCGCGTAGCCGTCCAGCGCCTGCTCGCAGGCCCGCAGACTCTCCGCCGCCTCTTCGGCCAGCGTGCCGCCGTAGAAGTCGAGCTTGCGGATCTTCTCGATCCAGCCCTGCAGTTTCGTCAGATCCGCATCTTCCTCTTCGAGTTCGGCATAGCTGAATTTCTCGATGGCGAACTCCTTGGCGATCTCCGCCTGGAACGCTTCGCACTTGCCGATGAACTCGCGGTACTGGTCGTCGCGATCCGCCTTGAACCGGGCCACGACCTTGTCTTCCTGCGCCTTGTCGAGCGCGACCGTCTCCAGAATCACGCCTTCGCCGCCGGCCTGCGAGATGTCCCTCTCGATCATTTTCAGCCGCCGGACGTGATCGTCGGTCTTTGGAAGGACGCAGACGCCGTTCTGCAGGTAGACCGCGCCGAGCCCCTTCAGGCGACGCCAGATGGCGATGCGCTGGGCGGCG
This sequence comes from Jiella sp. M17.18, assembly GCF_041027365.1. Classification (NCBI taxonomy): domain Bacteria; kingdom Pseudomonadati; phylum Pseudomonadota; class Alphaproteobacteria; order Hyphomicrobiales; family Aurantimonadaceae; genus Jiella; species Jiella sp. M17.18. The sequence goes on from NZ_JBFTEH010000001.1 coordinate 403,959, forward strand.
GGGTCGGGCGGCACCTTGTAGGTCAGAAGCAGCCAGTGGATCGTTTCCATCGTGTCCGAATAGGTGAAACGATCGTTACATGTCAAACCCGCGGATGAGTGTCGTAGTGGGGCGCCGCAGTCTTTCCCGGTCGTCGGCGCTGCCGTGGCTCTGCCCGCTGCGGCGATCAGCGGCGAAGGCTGCTTCTACCGCAGGGACTTCACGCCGGGCACCGCGATGCTGTCGAATGCGTGTCGTGTTCCGGCGAAATCCGCGGGACGGTATAGGGGCGGCCGTGAGCCGGTGACCGCGACATCGCCGGACGATCGGAAGGCGGACAGTCCGGCGGAAGTCGAACTCGCCGGCCGCATGGCGAAGATCTTGTATCGGGCCGGCGAAGGGTCCAGACAGGCCGGGCTTCCCGCCGACGGTGGGAGAGCTGCGGATTGCGCGGCCGGCCGCCGCCGGCCCGCATCGAGCGCCGCCACCCGATCGACCGCCGGCGACCGACCGGCGGACCACATCTTCACCGCAGGTCCGATGCCCACCAGAGCCCTCGACATCCTCAAGACCGTCTATGGCTACGATGCGTTCCGGGGCCCGCAGGCTCGGATCGTCGAGCATGTGATCGCGGGCAACAACGCCTTCGTCCTGATGCCGACGGGGGGCGGCAAGTCGCTCTGCTATCAGATCCCCGCGATCGCCCGGCCCGGCATGGGGCTGATCGTCTCGCCGCTCCTGGCGCTGATGGCGGACCAGGTGGCGGCCCTGCGCCAGGTCGGGGTGCGGGCGGCGGCGCTGAATTCCGATCTGCCGCCGGAGGAGCGGCGCGCGCTGTGGAGCGCCATCGGCTCCGGCGAACTGGACCTTCTCTACGTCGCGCCGGAGACGCTGCTGCGCGAGGGGGTCCTGGAGCGGCTCGGCCGTGCGCAGCTGTCGCTGATCGCGATCGACGAGGCGCATTGTCTTTCCCAATGGGGCCACGATTTCCGCCCCTCCTACCGCCAGCTCGACGTTCTGGCGGAGGCGTTTCCGCAGACGCCGCGAATGGCGCTGACGGCGACGGCGGACGAGCCGACGCGGGCCGAGATTCTCGCGCATCTCAGGATCGCCGAGAACGACGCCTTCATCGCCGGCTTCGACCGTCCCAACATCCGCTACGCCATTGCGGAGAAGGACAATCCGCGGGCGCAGCTGAAGGAGTTTCTGAGGCGCCACGAAGGCGAAAGCGGCATCGTCTACTGCCTGTCGAAGCGCAAGACCGACGAGACCGCGGCCTGGCTCCGGTCCGAAGGCTACGAGGCGCTCGCCTATCACGCCGGCATGGACAAGGCGGCGCGGGAGGCCAACCAGCTGCGCTTCCAGCACGGCGAGGCGGTGATCATGGTCGCGACCATCGCCTTCGGCATGGGCATCGACAAGCCGGACGTGCGCTTGGTCGCGCATCTCGACCTGCCGAGCAGCATGGAGGCCTACTACCAGGAGACCGGCCGCGCCGGCCGCGACGGCCTGCCATCCGAGGCGCTGATGCTCTACGGTCCGGAGGATGTGGCGCTGCGCGCCCGCTTCATCGACGAATCGGATGCCCCTGACCAGCGAAAGCGCACCGAGCGCGGCAAGCTGGATGCGCTGCTCGGCCTCGCCGAGACGGCGGGCTGCCGCCGGCAGGCCCTGCTCTCCTATTTCGGCGACCACTGCGAGCCCTGCGGCAATTGCGACACCTGCGCCGAGCCGCCGCAGCTCTTCGACGGGACGATCGCCGCTCAGAAGGCGCTGTCCTGCATCTACCGCACCGGCGAGCGCTTCGGGCAGGCCTATATCGTCGACGTGCTGCTCGGCGCCACCAACGAGCGCATCGCCGGGTTCGGCCACGACAAGATCTCGACCTTCGGCATCGGGACCGAACACGACAGCCGGCTCTGGCGGGCGATTCTGCGCCAGCTGATCGCGCTGCGCCTTGTCGAGGTCGATCTCGCCGGTCATGGCGGCCTGTCGATCGCGCCGGCGGGGCGCGACTTCCTGCGCGACAAGCCGACGCTGATGCTGCGCGTGCCGCCCGTCCGCCGGGCGCGGCGCGGCAAGGTCTCCGCCAGCGCGGCGCAGTCCGCCGTGCCCGAGGCCGACCGGGAACTGTTCCAGATGCTGCGCCAGAAGCGCCTGGAGATCGCGCGCCTGCAGAACGTGCCGCCCTACGTCATCTTCCACGACAAGACGCTGATCGAACTCGCGGCGGCACGCCCCGCTTCGCGCGCCGAGATGGCGAACGTGCCGGGCGTCGGCGAAGCCAAGCTCGACCGCTACGGGCCCGCCTTCCTGTCGGTGATCGCCGAGAACGCTTGATCGCGTGAGGCGACCGCGGGGCGAGGGCGCCGCCCCGTCGCCCGTCTTTTTTGCGCGCGCTTCCGCCTTTCCGAGCTGGCGAGCGCTCGGTCTTCCAAACTCCGGGTGATCCCGCCGAAGGCGACCGTGCCGGACCGGTCCAGTCCCGCAGAGCATCGTCGGCGGCGCCGTGACCTGTCCAAACCGCACGCGGAGGACCAACAGCGGGGCCGCAGCGCCGCTGGATCAGATCCGGCGCATTCGCTTCCTCCTTGAGGCCATGAGGCCATCTGCGGCAGCCGCCTGGCAGAACGCCGACTTCCGCTTCGCGAACCGTTTGCAGGCAAGCATGCGCATTTCGTTTGTGACACGGCGCGCCTGCTTCTAGAACGGGCGTGCCGCAATGGCGCGCAGACAACGTCAGGGGGATGACGATGACGGCGACCTGGAGCCGGGAAATCACGATGGAGCCGGAGCGAACGGCGTTCCGCTTTGTTGATGTTCAGAACGACGCCGCGCAGTCCGAGCGGGGCCCCGTCCGCGCGCCGGCGAGTCCCTCGGTCGCCGACCGGAGCTGTTACCTTGCTCGGCCGCGGCGAATCGCGCTTTCGAACGGGCGGCAGCTGCAGGAGGCCTGCCGGAACAAGAAGATCGAGGTGCTCCACGCCGCGACCGAACATCCGATCGTCGACGGGCGCGGCCGCAGGCTCGAAGACAGGATCTCCGGCATCGACGCGCCGAAGATCCGTCGGGGCGGGAAGTCCGCGGGCGCGGTCCGGCTGGCAGCGGAGCGGATCGTCGGTCCCGGCCGTTGCCGGCTGCGCCCTATGGGCGAGCCGGCGCGCGTATCTCAGGGAGGCAAGTGATGCCGGTGCGCCAGCGCGACCTCGGCCGGGTCCTCGTCATCGGCGCCGCCGGCTTCCTCGGCGCCGCCGTCGCCAAGCATCTGCGGGCTCGCGGCGTGCAGATCGTCGCGGCCGACATCGCCAAGCGATGCGACGGACTGGGAGAGATGGCGTGCTGCGACGTCAGCGAATTCTCGCAGGTGGAAGCGCTGGTGGGTGAGGGGCATTTCGCCACTATCCTGCATTGCGGCGGCATTTCCGGCCCGATGGTGCGCACCGACGACCCGCTGGCGATCTGGCGGATCAACGCGCTCGGCAGCGCGAACGTGCTGGAGGCGGCCCGGCGGGCCGGCGTCGCCCGCCCCGTCCTGTGTTCCGCCATCGACGTCTATGGCAGCCGGCACGGCGGCGTCGCTGACGAGACCATGGCGCCGGATCCCGACACGGTCTACGCGGCCAGCAAGGTCGCTGCGGAAGAGGCGGTCCTCGGCTATCGGCGCGAGCACGGGCTGGATGCGATCGCGCTCCGCTTGGCGTGGATCTACGGCCCCGGCCGGCGCACGCCGACCGAGCTGGAGACGCTGCTGCGAAACGCCATCGCCGGGCGGCGGACGGTGCTGACCGGGCATCCGAAGGACCCGAGCCACTATCTCTTCATCGACGATGCGGTCCAGGGGCTGGTCCGCGCCGCTGCGGCGGCCGAGACGCGCTCGGCGATCTTCAACCTGACCTCCGGCAAGACGGCGTCGCTCGCCCGGGCGGTGGAGATCGTGCGCGCCGTCCTGCCCGAGCTGGACGTCGGCTTCGCCCAGACGGAGTGGACGCCGAAGGGCCCGTGCGGCTTCTCGCAGGCGCTCGCCGAAGCCGAACTCGGCTTCGAGCGGCAGGTCCAGTTTCCCGAGGGCGTCCGACGCTACGTCGAGGCGCTGCGCAGCCCGGCGGAGACCGCGTGAGCGGACGTGACCCGCGACATTCCCGGCCTTGCCCTTTTTGCCGCCGCCTTGTGGTGCCATAGGCCCAGGGCGACCGGCCGGGCGGCAGCGCCCGCCGGCCAGAAGCCGTTTGATCGCGGATGGGAGAGACCGTAGAGTTCCGGCATGAGCGACATCATCGTTTCGGCGAAGCCCTCGCGCTTTGCCATCCTCGCCAATCCGACCCGCTTTCTGGAGCTGTCGGGGAAGGTGCAGCCTTGGCTCTACGGCTCGGCGATCCTCGCGATCGGCGTCGGCCTCGGCCTCGGCTTCGCGGCACCGCCGGACTACCAGCAGGGGCTGACGGTGGAGATCATGTTCATCCACGTGCCCTTCGCCTGGCTGTGCATGATGATCTGGACGGTGATGAGCGTCTCGGCGCTCGGCACGCTGGTCTGGCGGCATCCGCTGGCAGACGTCGCGGTCAAGGCGGCCGCGCCGATCGGCGCGGTCTTCACCGCGCTGGCGCTGATCACCGGCTCGATCTGGGGTCGGCCGATGTGGGGCACCTGGTGGGTCTGGGATGCCCGGCTGACCTCGGTCTTCGTCCTATTCCTGATGTATCTCGGCCTGATCGCGCTGACCCGCGCGCTGGATGATCCCGGCAAGAGCGCCAAGGCTGCGGCGATCCTCGTCCTCGTCGGCTTCGTCAACATCCCGATCATCAAGTTCTCGGTCGACTGGTGGAACACGCTGCACCAGGGCGCCTCGGTGATCCGCATGGACGGCCCGTCCATGCCGGCTGTGTTCCTGACGCCGCTGCTGACCTCTGCGCTTGGCTTCACCCTGTTGTTCTTCGCCTTGCATTTGACGGCGATGCGCACGGAGATCCTGCGTCGACGGGTCGCGGCCCTGTCGAAGCTCGCGGCACGCCGGGCCGGAGACTGAGGAGCGCGCCATGCAGCATCACGACTATTTCGGCTTCATCGCCTCGGCCTATGGCCTCTCCGCCCTCGGCATCATCGGCCTCTGCCTGTGGATATTCCTCGACGGGCGGATGCAGCGGCGCGCGCTGAAGACGCTGGAGGCGCAGGGGATCCGGCGCCGCTCGGCGCGGGAGCGCCAGCCTGCGGCCGCCGCGGCAAGACCTTCGGAGACGGGCCGATGAGCGAGAAGACGCTTCCGGGCGAGACGCCGGCTCCCGCTTCGCCGGACGCAGAGAGGACGCCGGCACGCCGGCGCAACTGGCTTGTCCTCCTGCCGGTCGTCTTCTTCGGCGGCCTCGCCGCGGTGTTCCTGACGCAGCTGGTCGCCGGCGGCGATCCGAGCGAGGTGCCCTCGGTGCTGATCGGCAAGACGGCGCCGCAGACCAAGCTGCCGCCGCTTTCCGGCGTCGACGGTCCGGACGGCAAGCCGATGCCGGGGCTCGACCTCACCGGCTTCGGCGACGGCCGGCCGGTGCTCGTCAACGTCTTCGCCTCCTGGTGCGCGCCCTGCCGCGAGGAGCAGCCGCTGTTGATGCAGCTGGCGCAGGACAAGCGCTTCCGCCTCGTCGGTTTGAACTACAAAGACAAGCCGGAGAACGCCCGCAAGTTCTTGGCGACGCTCGGCAACCCCTACGACGCAATCGGCGTCGACGAGAAGGGGCAGGCGACGATCGACTGGGGCGTCTACGGCGTTCCGGAGACCTTCCTTGTCTCCCCCGACGGCGAGATCCTCTACAAGCAGACCGGTCCCTTCACCCCCGACGCGATCGAACACGGCCTGATGCCGGCGCTGGCGAAGGCCCTGAAGCGCGAGCCGAAGGCCGGGGGCGGGCCGGTGAGTTGAGCGACCTGCGGGTCGCGGTCGTCCAGCGGAGCACGTCGCCATGTCTCGACTGAAGTCATTCGATCTGACCGAGCACTTCGACCGCTTCGTCGAGGAGAAGGCGAAGGACGGCCGGTTCGGAAGCGAGAGCCGCGTCGTTCAGGAAGGCCTGCGTCTTCTCGAAGAGCGGGAGCGCCGGCTGCAGGCCTTCGGGGCCGCCGTCGACGAGGGAGAAGCGAGCGGCGACTTTCGCGAGCTCGATTGGGACGCCATGTTCGACGAGATCGAGGCGGAGGAACGGTTCCATCAGCGTGGCCGGACCTGAGGAGCGGTGGCGAAGCGGCCGCTCTATTCCGCGAGGGCCGAAGGCGACCTGCGTCGGATCTTCCGCGACAGCCTGCGCCTGTTCGGACCGGAACAGGCCCGTCGCTACGCTGGCCGGCTCCGGAACGGGTGCGAGCAGATCGCCGATGGCCGTTTGCGTGGGCAGGCGTTCGATGCCGATCGTGCCGGCTATCTGCGCAAGCTCGTCGGCGCTCATTACATCGTCTTCCGGTTCGGCGAGGACGGCCGCATGTATGTCGTCCGCATCCTCCATTCCCGGATGAACCTGCCGGACCATCTATGACGCCATGCCTGACCCGTCCTTCTCCCTCCGCACCCCCGACGACGACAGCCTCCCGCGCAAGGTCTGCGACACCTGCGGCTTCGTCGCCTACGAAAACCCGAAGATCGTCGTCGGCTCCGTCGTGCGACACCAGGGCGGCGTCCTGCTCTGCCGCCGGGCGATCGAACCGCGCGCCGGCTTCTGGACGATCCCGGCCGGTTATCTCGAACTGAACGAGACGCCGGAAGAGGGCGCCCGGCGGGAGGCGCGCGAGGAGGCGAACGCGGTTCTCGCCATCGACCGGCTGCTGGCGGTCTATTCGGTGCCGCGCATCAGCCAGGTGCAGCTGATCTACCGGGCGACGCTCGCCGAGCCGACGTTCTCCGCCGGGCCGGAGAGCCTCGATGTTTCGGTCTTTGGCTGGGACGAGATTCCGTGGGACGACCTCGCCTTCCCCTCGGTGCACTGGGCGCTGAACCACGAGCGCCAGGCGGCGGGCGGTGCGGCGCCGGTGCCCTTCGCGAATCCCGAAGGCGCCACCGGAAACATGATGCCGGACGGTCGACGGCTTTCGCCACGGGAGATGTGAGGATGGTGCCGGAGGCGGTGAAGGATCAGTTCGAGCAGCAGGCGCAAAGCTGCGAGCGGCTCGGCTCGCCCTTCACCGTGCGACTCTGCCGGCTGCTGCCGCAGGTCCTGACCGGGGAGACCGAGACCGGCCGCGCCGTCGCCGGCTGGACGCATGGGCCGGACGCCGCGCTTCCCCTGCGCCTCTGCGGCGCGCTGCATCGTCTGGTCCTTGCCGAGGCGGATGCGGATCTCGCTGCCGCCTATCCGCCGGAACCGGCCGCAGATGCCGAACTCGCCGCGGCGGTTCGGGCGGCGATCGCGGCGCATGACAGGTCGATCGCCGCGATGCTGGATTCGCCGCCGCAGACCAACGAGGTGGCGCGGGCGGCCGGCCTGCTGCCGGGCTTCCTCACGGTCGCGCGCGAGGCGCGCCTGCCGCTGGAGCTCTGCGAGATCGGCTCGAGCAGCGGCCTGCTCCTCGGCTTCGACCGGTTCTTCTACGACTATGGCGCGGCGAGCTGGGGCGATGCGGCTTCGGCGGTGCGGCTGCAGCCGGAGATGCACGGCGACGTGCCGGATCTCTCCGGCGAGCTCACCGTCGCGGCTCGCCGTGGCTGCGACCGCAGCCCGATCCGCCTCGCCGACCCGGAGGCGCGCCTGCGGCTGCGCGGCTATGTCTGGGCCGACCAGCCGCAGCGCCTTGCGCGCCTCGACGCCGCGACCGAGGTGTCGCGAGCGCTGGACGTCTCCGTGGAGCAGGCGGACGGGACCGACTTCATCCAGACTGCACTGGAGCGGCGCCGCGACGGCACGACCCTCTGCGTCTTCCACTCGATCGTCTGGCAGTACCTGCCGAACGAAACGCAACGCACGATCACCGACATGATGGAGCGGGCGGGCCGGGAGGCGACGGCGGACCGGCCGCTTGCCTGGCTGCGGATGGAGCCGGACGGCCGCGAACCGGGCGCGGCGCTCCTGCTGCAGCTCTGGCCGGGCGACGGAGCGCTGCGCCACCTCGGCCGCATCGACTATCACGGCCGCTGGCTCGACTGGCGGGGGTGAGGCCGCTCCCCCTGTCAAGACAGTTGCGTCACGGCGATCTCCGGTGGCGGTTTTTCGCGATCCTTCGCCGGCGCAAAGCAGCGGAAGACCCGGCTCAGCCCTCGTCCGGGAACATCGCGGCCATGACGTCCTGCATCGGCAGGATCAGCTTCATCGGGCTGATCTTCGTCGGCTGAAAGCCGAGCTTGCGATAGAACGCGGCCGCCTCTTCGTCGATCGCATCGACAACCAGGGCCCGGAACGCGACCGCCTGGGCGGCAGAGGCCGCGGTGCGCAGGGCATGGGCAAGAAGCGCCTTGCCGATACCGCGGCCCTGCAAGTCGCGATGGACAGCGAACCGCGCTAGAAGCGCGATCGGAATTTCGCCAGGCGCACCGTGCGCCGACACCGTCTTCGGGGCGTCCTTGCGGAGGATCATGCCGGCGCAGAGAGCGTAATAAGCCGTGACCTTCATGTCCTTCGTGCGGACGACGAAGGTCCGCGTGTAGTTCGCCGCCTGGTTATGCAGCGCCATATCGGTCAGCCACGTGTCGAGACTCGGTTTCCCGCAGGAAAAGTCCCGAAAGTCGTGGCCGTCCGTCAACGGCTCCGGCGCGAAGAGTCCTAGCGATCGGAAGTCGCCCATTCGCTTCCATCCCGAAGGAGCTTGGCAAGCTCGGGATGAATCTGAGCCGGCCGGGAGATCGTATCGGAGATGGAGTCGAACAGGTCGGCGTCGAGATGCATGAAGCGCTGGTCCATCAGCGTCTTCTGAGCGCTCGTTGTCGCGGCCTCGATGACGAAGGCCGACAGGCTCTTCCCACAGCTCTGCGCGGCGCGCTTGATGAGTTCCAGCTCATCCGCCGCGATGCGCGCGGTGAAGTTCTCCTGCTTCTTGGTGAGCGCCATGACGCAACTCCATCAGGTCGCGATACCGGAGGACCGATCGACAGAAAACCTGCCGATGTCTAGCATGACGCCGGCGTAATGACAATGTGGGAACAAATGCGCTTGAGCGAAAGAGGCATCGCGTACCACGAAACCGGCAGGGCCTGACTGCGTCGGCCATTCTCCCCCGTCCGCCATATACGGACGCGTGCTGGCCGCAGAGAGGACGCGGCCTGACTTCCTGCAGCGACAGAAGGCGTCGGCGCGCCTACTTCTTCGTCGGTTCCTTCTTGCCGCCGAGCGGTTCCAGGGCGTGGCGCTTGATGAGCGGGAACTGCGTCAGCATGAACACGATGGTGATCGGCATCGTCGCCCAGACCTTGAAGGCCACCCAGAAGTCGGTCGAGAAGTTGCGCCAGACGACCTCGTTGATCACCGCCAGGAAGACGAAGAACAGGCCCCAGCGGAAGGTCAGCTTGCGCCAGCCCTCGTCGTCCAGCTTGAACGCCTGGTCGAAGACGTAGCCGAGCAGCGACTTGCCGAAGCAGAGACCGCCGAGCAGGACGGCGGCGAACAGCGCGTTGACGATGGTCGGCTTCATCTTGATGAAGGTCTCGTCGTGCAGCCAGAGCGTCAGCGTGCCGAAGACAATGACGACGGCGCCGGAGACCAGCGGCATCAGCGGCAGGGTGCGCGTGATCGCCCAGGAGACGGCGAGCGAGATCACCATCGCCGCCATGAACAGCGCGGTCGCGACGAATAGCGGCCCGCCGAACGCCTTCAGGACCGGAAAGGCCGACGCCAGGGCCTCGCCGCGCGAATTGGCGAAGAAGAAGACCACCAGCGGCCCGAGTTCCAAGACGAACTTCAGGAGCGGGTTGACCTCCTTGCGCGTCGGGGCGTTCGGTTCGTCTTCGATGATGTGATCGGTCATGGACACCTCTTTGCGGGCCCGTATGGGAGGCGTTGGCGGCAAATGCGAGGCATCGGCCGCCGCCCGTCGAACTTCGCCGGGCTCGTCAGCCGGCAACCCCGGCGATCGCGCCGGCAAAGTCCTTCGCCTTGAAGGGCTCGAGGTCGTCGATCCCCTCGCCGACGCCGACGAAGTAGACCGGCAGCTTGTGCTTTCCGGCGATGGCGACGAGGATGCCGCCTCTGGCGGTCCCGTCGAGCTTGGTCATCACGAGGCCGTTGACGCCCGCGACATTGCGGAAGATCTCGACCTGGGAGAGGGCGTTCTGCCCCGTCGTCGCGTCCAGCGTCTGCAGCACGGTGTGCGGCGCATCCGGCTCGCGCTTCTGCAGGACGCGGATGATCTTCTCGAGTTCCGCCATCAGCTCGGTCTTGTTCTGCAGCCGGCCGGCCGTGTCGATGATCAGGACGTCCGAGCCGTTCTCCAGCGCCCGGTCGTAGGCCTCGTAGGCGAGCCCGGCCGCATCGGCGCCGATCTGCTTGGCGACGACCTCCGAGCCGGTGCGCTCGCCCCAGATCTTCAGCTGCTCGACCGCGGCGGCGCGGAAGGTGTCGCCGGCGCACAGCGTCACGGTGAGGCCGGCGCGGGTGAGCTTGGCCGCGAGCTTGCCGATGGTCGTGGTCTTGCCGGTACCGTTGACGCCGACGACCAGGATGACGTGCGGCCGCTTCTCGAGGTCCAGCTCCAGCGGCAGGGCGACGGGCTGGAGCGTCTTCTCGATCTCCTCGGCGAGGATCGAGCGCACCTCGGCACCGCTGATCTCCTTGCCGAAGCGGCCCTCGGCCAGCCGATCGCAAATGCGGATCGCCGTCTCGACGCCGAGATCGGCCTGGATCAGCACGTCCTCGAAATCCTGCAGCGTGTCCTCGTCGAGGCGGCGCTTGGTGAAGAGCGCGGTGATCGAGCCGGAGAGCTGGTTGGACGAGCGCGAGAGACCCTCGCGCAGGCGCTGGAGCCATGGCACGCGCGCCGGCTGAACGGCCTCGGCCGCAAGCTCCGGAGTCTGGGCCGGCTTCTCGCGCAGGCGGAAGCCGGCATCGCCGCCGAGGGGCGGGCGCGCCGTGGCTGCTGAAGCGGCGGGAGCGGAATCGCTGGAGGTCTCGGCTGCGGCAGCCGGTGCCTCCGTCTCGTCCGGGAACATCGGCTCGCGCCGGTTCCCGGGTGCGGGCGCTTCGTCTTCCTCGTCCGGCAGCAGATCCGCATCGAGCCAGGAGAAGTCGGCGTCCTCGTCTTCGTCCTCCGCTTCTGCGGGCTCGACGCCGAGATGATCGTCCTCCGACGCCGGCTCCACCACGGGAGCCGCCGCCTCGGCCGCGGGGGAGGGCTCATGGGTCTCGCTCTCGACCGGCTCCAGCGGCGCGTCCAGGAAGGAGAAGTCGCCGTCGTCGGCGCCGGGTTCTTCGGCCTCTATGGGCGCCGCTTCAGGCGGGTTATCGGCAGTGCGCTCCGGCGCGAACAGCGGCTCCGACGGCTCCTCCGCGGCAGCGGCCGCGTCGGCGGCTTCCGCCGCTTCGAGCAGTTCCAGCGGCTCTGCGCTGGAGACTGGCTCTGCGGCGGCGTCTGGTCGCTCGGACGCTCCGTCGCTGCGTGGCGCCGGCTCGTCGGTCTGCTCGAGCGGCGCATCGCCGCCGTCCTCCTCGGCCCGGACGCGCGCCTCCTCGTCGAGCAGCGCAGTTTCCGCGGCCTGCGGCCCCAGCTCCGGCTCCGCCGCCTCGGGCTGTCCGGCCTGGATCTCCGACGGGCGCGGCGCCTCTGCGGGTTCCGGCGCACGCTGGTCCTCGGTGTCGGAGCCGAAGGAAAAGATCCGCCGGAAGAAGCCTTTTTTCTCAGCCATGTCGCTCGTCGAATTCCTGGTTCAGAGGGCGGGCGCCGGCTCGGCCGGTGCATCCGCGCCCGCATCGGCGCGTCCGGCGAGCGATCCTTCCTCGACCCCGACGATTGTAGCGGCCACGATCGTGTCGGGGAGGCCCCGGTCGATGCGGCACAGGGTGAAGTCCTCGCAGCGGCCGATCCCGTCGCGCTCGACGAGGACGCTCTGCCGCGTGCCGATGCGACGCGTGAGATGCCCGGCATGGGCGACCTCGCCGGCAGCCCGCAGCCTTGCGGCCCGCGTCTTGATCACCGCCTTGGGCAACTGCGGCATGCGCGCTGCCGGCGTTCCCTCGCGCGGCGAGAAGGGGAAGACGTGGAGGAAGGTCAGCCCGCACTCGTCCACCAGCTTCAGCGAGTTCTCGAACATCGCCTCGCTCTCGGTCGGGAAGCCCGCGATGATGTCGGCGCCGAAGACGATGTCGGGCCGGCGGCTTCGCATCTCGGCGCAGAAGCCGATGGCGTCGTCGCGGCTGTGCCGACGCTTCATCCGCTTCAGGATCATGTCGTCGCCGGCCTGCAGCGACAGGTGCAGGTGCGGCATCAGCCGGCGCTCGGAGCCGATCGCATCCACGAGGGCCGCGTCCGCTTCGACGCTGTCGATCGAGGAGAGGCGCAGGCGCGGCAGATCCGGCACGTGCTTCAGGATCGCCTGGACGAGGTCACCGAGCCGCGATCGGCCGGGCAGGTCGGCGCCCCAGCTGGTCATGTCGACGCCGGAGAGCACCACTTCGTTGTAGCCGGCATCGACCAGCCGCTTCACCTGGTCGACCGCCGCGCCCATCGGCACCGAGCGTGAATTGCCGCGCCCATAGGGGATGATGCAGAAGGTGCAGCGATGGTCGCAGCCGTTCTGGATCTGCACGATCGCGCGCGCCCGCCCCTCGATCGCGTCGACCATGTGGCCGGCGGTCTCGGTGACGCTCATGATGTCGTTGACGCGCACCTTCTCCTCGGCGGAGACGCCGAAGTCGGGGAGGGCGCGATAGGCCTCGGACGTCAGTTTCTCGTCATTGCCGATCACCGCGTCGACCTCGGCCATCTCGGCGAAGCGCGCGGGTTCGGTCTGCGCCGCGCAGCCGGTGACGACGATCCGGGCGGCGGGGTTGTCGCGGCGGGCGCGGCGGATCTGCTGGCGCGCCTGGCGCACCGCCTCGGCGGTGACCGCGCAGGTGTTGAAGACGATGGCCTGACGATCGCCCGCGCCGAGGCCCGCGCTCTCCGCCTCGCGCTTCATGATCTCCGCCTCGTAGGTGTTGAGGCGGCAGCCGAAGGTGACGATCTCGATGCCCATCAGACGGCTTCCGCGGTCGTCTCTTCGTCGCGGATGAAGGCGCCGGTCTCCGGATCAAGCCGGCCGGACCATTCCCATTCCGCCGGGCCGGTCATCTCGACGTGGTCGTCGTCGCGCCAGTCGATCAGGAGGTCGCCGCCCGGCACGGTCACGGTGACGCGGCGGCCGGTGCGGCGGGTGCGCGCGGCCGAGACGGCGGCCGCGCAGGCGGCCGAACCGCAGGCGCGGGTCAGCCCGGCGCCGCGCTCCCAGGTGCGGATGGTCAGGTGATCGGGCCCGGCGACCTTGGCGATCGAGATGTTGGCGCGATCGGGGAAGAGCGGATGGTTCTCCAGCACCGGCCCGAAGCGGTCGAGCTGATAGGACCAGACGTCCTCCTTCACCCAGAAGACCGCATGCGGATTGCCCATCGAGACGACCGAGGGCGAATGCAGCACCGGCGCGTCGATCGGGCCGATCTGCAGCTCGATCGCGCGCGTGTCGCGGAACTCCTCGGCGAGCGGGATCTCGTTCCAGGCAAAACGCGGCCTGCCCATGTCGACGGAGATCAGCCCGTCCTCGCGTTCCGAAGCGTTGAGGATCCCGGCGCGTGTCTCGAACACGAAAGCGCGCCGGCCGGTCTCGGCCGCGAGCGCCTGGACGACGCAGCGCGTGCCGTTGCCGCAGGCGCCGGCCTCGGAGCCGTCGCGGTTGATGATGCGGACGAAGGCGTCGGTGCCTTCGAGGCGGGCGTCGTGGATCGCCATGATCTGGTCGAAGCGCGTCGCCGCGTCCCCGGCGAGCGCTCGCGCGGCGGCGGCCGAGATGCGGGCCGTCGTGCCACGCAGGTCGGCGACGATGATCTCGTTGCCGAGCCCGTTCATCCGCGCGAAGGGGATGGACGGCCCGGCTTCCTGTTCGGCAAGGGCGCTCATGCCCGCTATATGGCCGATCGTCGCTCCGATTGAAAGGACCGCAGCCCCGGCCGGGCCTCGCCGCCCGCCTCAGCGTCTCGCAGCGGGAGGCGGAACGCCACACGCCCCATCGCCGCCGGGATCACCGTATGGCGATGACGGGCGCCGCTGCCTTCCAGCCGCCGTCCTGCGCGCGCACGCTGATCTGGTAGCGGCCGTTGGCCGGCAGATCGGCCGGAAGCTTGATCGCCAACTGCAGGGTGCCGTCCGGCGTCGTGCGCGCCTGGTCCAGGGCCGAATAGGCCGAACCCGGCAGCCCGCCGCCGATCACCACCGGCGTGTCCTTCGGCAGGCCGGTCGCCGACAGCGTGACCGTCTCGCCGGGCGCGGCGCTGTTCGGTGTGAGGGAGACGTCGGCAGTGTTGTCGCTGCCGAGACCGACGGCCTGGCCGAGGCTGCGCACATGCTGGTTGAGCTGCGGGTTGCGATCGAGGAAATTGCCGACCGACGACTCGATCTTCGAGCCGACCGATTTGGCAGCGCCCGCGATGTTCTTGCCGGCCTCGGAGGCCATCGAACCCAGCTGGTCGACCGGTCCGACCAAGCTGAGCGTCTCGCCCACCCGAAGGTCCGCCGAGCTGTCGACGCCCGGATTGGCGCGCAGGATCAGGCCCTCCGACACGTCGCAGCGGCCGGCGATCGCGCTGATCGTATCGTGCGGCTGGACCTCGACCTGCTTGCCGCAAGGCTGGGCCGGGGCCGCCTGGGCCAGCGCGGCGGCCGGCAGCAGCGTGGCAGCCGCAAGAGTGAGGGCGAAGGTCCGCATCGTGGTCTCCCGGGGAATGTCAGCAAGGATAGCCGAGGAATTCGCCGACGCCCGGGAGGTTCCGCCGCTCGTGCCGGCCGTGGAGCTTTCGCCTTGCCGGCAGATGATCCGACACCCGGCACGAAGCGGGCTCCAAGATGCCGGAGGAGCGGCGCGATAGGCGATCGCGCGGACGTCGCTCCGCCGCGTATGATGCAGCGGCCACGGCAGGTGCGGTGCCAAAAACGACAGCGCGGCCCGAAGGCCGCGCTGTTCCCGCCTTTCGGCTCGTCCTTGGGGCGTTGAGACGAGCGAAGGAAGGTGCTTCTTCACCGCGCTGTCGCATCCGGCAAAGACAGCCCGATTAAACATTCAGTGAGGCAAATCGCCAGCCCCCAAATGGGGGCATTCGCAGCGGCGGCCGGCGATTGCGCAGAGACGGTCGCCGCCGGGCGCAAAGGCTGAGGGAGCGGACGCGCCGACCCCCGCCGCGCCATCGCCGCGGCCCTGACGCTCAGGCGCGGGCGATCGCGGCGATGCGGGTGGCGATCTCGACCTGGCGTCGCACGCCCAGCTTCTCGCAGATCCGCTTCAGCCGGCTGCGCAGCGTCTGCTCGCTGAGGCCGGACTGGTCGGCGAACTCCCGGATCGTCAGGCCGCGGAAGATCGCGAGGGCGAGGGCGCTTTCGGCCTGGGTCAGGCCGGTGGCGAGCCGGATGGTCGCGATCGAGGGAAGCCTTGCGGCGTCGGGATCGGCGATCCTGAGGACGCCGCAGTTCGGGCCGCCGCGTTCTCCCGCCGGGGCTGCGAAGAAGCGAACGAGGAGCGGACTGCGCTCGAGGCCGCGCGGCACGGCGACCGGCTCCGGCAGGGCGAGGCCGCGCCCCGCGAGGAACAGGACAGCCTGTCCCATCGCCCGGACCAGCGCCCCTGCGGCGACGGGGTCGCGGGCCGCCAGCACCCCGCCGCGCAGGACCAGGGCGTCGCCGCGGTCGATCAGCGCTGCCGCGCGCGGGTTGACGTGGCAGACGCGGCCGGCATCGTCGAACAGCACCAGCGCCTCGTCGAGGCTGTCCAGCACGGCGAGCGTCCCGTCCGAAGACAAGACGCTCGGCACGATCATCTGCCGCAGCTGCGCGACCCGGACGACGTGACCCGCCACGACCGCCAGCGCCCGCCGTTCCTCGGGCGCAAACGCACCGTGGCGCGCGCTGCGATGGGCGACCGGAGCGATGATCGCCTCGGCGCTGCGGTTGACCGCCATCAGCGTGTTCCAGCATTCCGGGTGCGCGCGGTAGAACTCCTGGTGGACGGGGCAGGTCTTCACCTCGTCCTCGCTCATCAGGTCGTAGGTCTCGATCAGCCCGCTCGGCCGGGCCAGGGCGCGGGGCACGCGCACGTCCTTGTCGGCATAGTTCGTGACGTAGTCGATCGCGCCTTCGGGGTGGAAGGGGAAGGTCTCGTGGTGGATCGAGCCGTCGCGGCCGAGGATCAGGATGTTGAACCGCTCCGCCCCGACGGCCTCGGCGCAGCGGCCGAGCGCGTCGTTCCAGTCGGTTTCGCCGTCGAGCGTGCGATACAGGCGGTCGATGGCCTGTGTCAGGGACGACTGTCGATCGAGCATTGCGGTCTCCCGGCCTCGCCAACATGCTCTTGGACGCGGAAAGAGTGTCGCAAGCAGATCCCTTTACGTCAACGTGAAGCTGCGGCGGATCCGGCGCACCCGCCGGCCGGTCGTCCCCGTCGGCGATAGTTGTCCCGCAAGCGGGAGAATCCGTTGGCGTTTCGGCCTTTGCGGGTGGCATGCCGCTGCCCTCTGTGGCAGAGAACGCGCGCGCGCCGAACGATCGTGCCAAGCGAGCCTGCCCCGACATGTCATCCGTCAAGCCCATGGACGCCGCAGCCGGCGACGAGACCGGCGCCGCCGACAGCCTGTCGCAACGCAGTATGGACTTTCTGCGCCAGCGCCTGCGATCCAGCGAACTGTGGTTCATCGCGCTGGCGACCCTGATCGGCGTCGCGGCCGGCACGATGACGGTGGTCCTGCAGGACGCCGCGCACGGCATCCAGGCGCTGCTCTACGGCCTGTCGGTGGCCGACCGGCTGTCGACGCGGCTCGCGCTGGAGCCGATCCAGCTCCTGGTGCTGCCGGCGGGCGGCATCGCGCTCGCGCTGTTCACCTACATCGTCAAGGCGCGCCAGCGCGCGCTGGTCGACTCGGTCGAGGCGAACGCGCTGCATGGCGGCCAGATGTCGATGAAGGACAGCCTGGTGATCTCGGGCCAGACGCTGATCTCCAACGGCTTCGGCGCCTCGGTCGGGCTGGAGGCCGCCTATGCGCAGATGGGATCGGGCTTTGCCTCGGTCGCCGGCCGCTGGCTGAACGTGCGCCGGCCGGACCTGCGCACCCTCGTCGGTGCCGGCGCGGGGGCGGGCATCGCCGCCGCCTTCGGCACGCCGCTCGCCGGCGCCTTCTACGCCTTCGAGATCGTCATGGGCGCCTATACGCCCTCGTCGATCGCGCCGGTCGCGGCGGCCTGCGTCGCCGCCGTGCTGACCTCGCGCGGCCTCGGCCACGAGCCCTATCTCATCGCGTCCGGCGGCTCCGGCCCGATCGATATCGCGCACTACCTCCTCTATGTCGGCCTCGCGGCGCTGTGCTCCGGGCTCGGCATCGTCCTGATGCGGACGATCTCGGTGGTCGAGACGGTCAACAAGCGGCTGAAGCTGCCGGCCTGGGGGAAGCCGGCGATCGGCGGCGCGCTGCTGATGCCGCTCGCCTTCATCACCCCGCAGGTGCTCTCCTCCGGCCACGCCGCGCTCTATCTCGACATTTCCGGCGGCGCGCCGACGAAATTCGTCATCATCGTCATCCTCGCCAAATGCGCGGCCTCGATCGTCTCGCTCGGCTTCGGCTTTCGCGGCGGGCTGTTCTTCGCCTCGCTCTTCGTCGGCTCGCTGTTCGGCCAGCTCTATGCCGACACCTTGTTCTTCGCCTTCGGCCATGTCGTGGTCGAGACGCCGCATGCCGCGCTCGTCGGCATGGCGGGCCTTGCCGTCGCGATCATCGGCGGACCGCTGACCATGGCGATGCTGGTGCTGGAATCCACCCAGAACCTCGGCCTCACCGGCGTCGTCGTCGTCGCATCGCTGGTCGCGAGCACGCTGGTGCGGGTGTTCTTCGGCTACTCCTTCTCGACCTGGCGGCTGCATCTGCGCGGCGAGACGATCCGCTCGGCGCGCGACGTCGGCTGGGTGCGCACGCTGACCGCGGGGCGGATGATGCGGCGCGAGACGCGGGCGACGCCGGCGCGGCTGACGGTCGCCGAGTTCCGCCGCCGCTTCCCGCTGGGATCGGCGACGCGCGTCGTCCTCACCGACGATCTCGACCACTATGCCGGCATCGTCGTGACCGCCTCGGCCTATGCCGACAGCCTCGACGCCGCGGCCCCGATTTCCGACGTCGCCGTCCTCACCGATACCTGGCTGCGGCCGGAGATGGACATCGTCAAGGTGATGGCGGTGTTCGACGCGGCGGCCGCCGACGAACTCGCCGTTGTCGCGGCGGACGAGAAGGTGCTGGGGCTGCTGTCGGAGACCTTCGTGCGCAAAAGATACGCGGAAGAGATCGAGAAGAACCAGCGCGACCTCTTCGGCGAGCGCCAGGGGGCGTGACGAGGCCGGGCGGAGCTCGCTCGCTCGGGCGAGGTCCCGACAATCCGGCGCGCTCGCCCTCGCGCCGCGCGGACGTGACGCCCACCGATCCCCGTCCTTTTAGGGGCCTTTCCACGCTGCAGGAAGAAGCCGGCGTCTTGCGCCGGTGCCGAGCGCCGCGAAGCTACCGAACGTCCTCTCGGACGGTGCCGAAACCATCGCATCGCTGCGCTCTTACCGTCATCCCGCACCCGCGCATCCCCGCCGCGGCTTGAGGCTGTCCGGGCGATGGGCTAAGCCGCCGCAACGACATCGGTCATTTGAGACTTTCCGCGTCCGGGCGCCTTGGCGTCCGCGGCGCCGGCAGACGTGAAGAGAACGCCATGGCTGCGAAAAAGCCGACACGGGTCAAGGCGCGGGTGCCGCGCGGCTTCGTCGATCGCGACGCGGAGACGCTGCGCGCGCAGGACGACATGCTGGCCACCATCCGCCGGGTCTACGAGACCTACGGCTTCGAGCCGGTGGAGACGCCGGTGTTCGAATACACCGACGCGCTCGGCAAGTTCCTGCCCGACAGCGATCGGCCGAACGAGGGCGTCTTCTCGATCGAGGACGACGACGAGCAGTGGATGTCGCTCCGCTACGACCTCACCGCGCCGCTCGCCCGCTATGTCGCGGAAAACTACGAGAGCCTGCCGAAGCCCTATCGCAGCTATCGCGCGGGCTACGTCTTCCGTAACGAGAAGCCGGGGCCGGGGCGCTTCCGCCAGTTCATGCAGTTCGACGCCGACATCGTCGGCGCGCCGAACGTCTCGGCCGATGCCGAGATGGCGATGATGATGGCCGACACCATGGAGGCGCTCGGCATTCCGCGCGGCCAGTACGTCATCCGGGTGAACAACCGGAAGGTGCTCGACGGCGTCCTGGAGGCGATCGGTCTCGGCGGCGAGGAGAATGCCGGGCGCCGGCTGACGGTGCTGCGGGCGATCGACAAGCTGGACAAGTTCGGCGTCGAAGGCGTGCGGCTCTTGCTTGGCGAGGGGCGCAAGGACGAGAGCGGAGATTTTACGCCGGGGGCGGGACTGAACGCGGATGACGCACAGTATGTGATTGACTATCTTTCGGTCGGTCAGCTGGACCAACCCGAGGGAACAGTCGTTACATCGAAAAATACTAATCGAGTCAACGAAACGCATATCGCAGGCATGCACGAGCTTTTGCAGATGCGAATGCTATGGCAGGCGGCAGGATACGACGGGAGCCGTATTCGTATTGATCAATCCGTCGTCCGCGGCCTCGAATACTACACCGGCCCGGTCTTCGAGGCCGAACTCCTGTTCGACGTCACCAACGAGAAGGGCGAGGTCGTGCGCTTCGGCTCGGTCGGGGGCGGCGGGCGCTATGACGGGCTGGTGTCGCGCTTCATGAGCCAGCCGGTGCCGGCGACGGGCTTCTCCATCGGCGTCTCGCGCCTGATGACTGCGCTGAAGAATCTCGGCCGGCTGGAGACGAGCCAGCGCACCGGCCCGGTGGTCGTCACCGTCATGGACCGCGACCGCATGGCCGACTACCAGGCGATGGCGACGAAGCTGCGCAACGCGCTCAACGCCGACCCGTCCGCGCCTCCCGTTCCGGTCGAGGTGTTCCAGGGCAATCCCAAGCAGTTCGGCAAGCAGCTGCAATATGCCGACCGCCGCGGCGCCCCCGTGGTGGTGATCCAGGGCGGCGACGAGAAGGCGGCCGGCAAGGTGCAGGTCAAGGACCTGGCGCTCGGCAAGGAACTCTCCGCCGAAATCACCGACAATGCCGAATGGCGCGAGGCGCGCGCCGGGCAGGAACTGGTCGACGAGGCGGATCTCGTCGAGGCGGCGAAGCGCATCCTCGCCCGCCAGCGCGGCGCGGCTTCCGGCGCGGCCGGAGCCTGAGCGCGATGGGTCGGGCGGAGCCCTTCGAGGCAGAACTCGGCGCGCTGTTTTCCCAGCGCGGCTGCGAGCCCGTCGCGCCGCCGCTGATCCTGCCGGCCGAGCCCTATCTCGACACCGCCGGGGAGGCGCTGCGCCGGCGCATCTTCCTGACGCGGGGCGAGGGCGGCGAGAACCTGTGCCTGCGCCCCGACTTCACCATCCCGGTCTGCGTCGAGCACATCGCCCAGCGCGCCAAGCTGCCGAAGCGCTATGCCTATCGGGGCCTGGTCTTCCGCCAGCGCGCCGGCGGGCCGGCGGAGTTCGTCCAGGCCGGCATTGAGGATCTTGGCGAGGAGAACCGCGCCACGGCCGATGCCCGCGCGCTCGCCGACGCGCTCGCCTGCCTGAAGGCCTGCGGCGTGGAGACGGCCTCGCTCGACGTCGTCCTCGGCGACCAGGGCCTGTTCGAAGCCTTCCTGCGCGCGCTCGGCCTGCCGGAAGGCTGGCAGCGCCGGCTGATCCGCACCTTCGGCCATGACGAGCAGCTGCAGGCGGCGCTTGCGGCGCTGGCGAAGGGCGGCGGCGACGCGCTCTCCGGCCTTTCGCCCGACCTCCTCGACCTTGCCCGCGACCGCGAGGAGGGCGCGCTGATCCGGCTGATCGCGCACCGCATGGAGGAGGCGGGCCTGCCGCCGCATTCCGGCCGCTCGCCGGGCGAAGTGGCGAGCCGGCTGATCGAGAAGGTCGCGGTCGCCGAAGCCCGGCTCGGCGAGGGGGCGATGGAGCTCCTCAACGCCTTCCTGTCGATCGACTGCCCGCTGGACGAGGCCGGCGACCGGCTGGCGGAACTCGCGGCGTCGGCGAAGCTGGAGCTCGGCCGGGCGCTGACGATCTTCGAAACGCGCAACCTCGCGCTGCAGGCTGCGGGCGTCGACCTCGCCGCCGTGCGCTACCTCGCCGCCTTCGGCCGGCCGATCGACTACTACACCGGCCTCGTCTTCGAGGTTCGCGCTCCCGGCAGCGCCGATCCGTTCGCCGGCGGCGGGCGCTACGACCGCCTGCTCACGATCCTTGGAGCCGAGGGGCCGA
Source organism: Jiella sp. M17.18 (assembly GCF_041027365.1). Lineage (NCBI taxonomy): Bacteria > Pseudomonadati > Pseudomonadota > Alphaproteobacteria > Hyphomicrobiales > Aurantimonadaceae > Jiella > Jiella sp. M17.18. Next base: position 425,409 of record NZ_JBFTEH010000001.1, read on the forward strand.
TCCCGGCCGTCGGCTTTGCGCTCTGGATGGACCGCATCGCGGCGGCGGCGCGGGGAGGGGTGGCATGATGGCCGGCGTCTTCGCGCAGGCTTTCTCTTTGCTTCGGCGGTTGGCCGTGACAGCAAACTCACCGGTTCGCCCTTCGCGCCCCCCTCTGGGCTGCCGCCCATCTCCCCCGCAAGGGGGGAGATCAGCAGCGTCGCTGTCAGAGCGTCCTCGGCGACTCTTGATGCAGAGCGGCCCCTGCGAGCCTTCCCGAAGCGGCTGCTCGCGCGAGATCGATCTCCCCCCATGCGGGGGAGATGCCCGGCAGGGCAGAGGGGGGCGCGCAGGGCGCCGGCGCTTCCAACTCTCGAGGCAGGCCCGATGACCGTCACGCTCGCCATTCCCTCCAAGGGCCGGCTGAAGGAGAAGGCCGTGGAGCGGCTCGGCGCCGCCGGCATCGCGGTCGAATCTGCCGAGAACGCCCGCAGCTACCGCACGTCGGTCACCGGTGCGCCGGGGCTGGAGGTGCTGCTCCTGTCGGCGTCGGAGATCGCCCGGGAACTGCGCGACGGAGCGATCGACTTCGGCATCACCGGCGAGGACCTGATCCGCGAGGAGGTCCCGCAGCCGGACAAGGCGGTCTCGGTCGTCGCGCGTCTCGGCTTCGGCCATGCCGACGTGGTGGTCGCGGTGCCGGAGGCCTGGGTCGACGTCGAGACGATGGACGACCTCGGCGACGTCGCCGGCTCCTTCCGCGCCCGCCACGGCCGGCGCCTGCGGATCGCGACGAAGTACTGGCGGCTGACCCAAGGGTTCTTCAGCCGCACCCACGGCATCCAGAGCTACCGCATTGTCGAGAGCCTCGGCGCCACCGAAGGCGCCCCGGCGGCGGGCTCGGCGGACATCATCGTCGACATCACCTCGACCGGCTCGACGCTCACCGCCAACCACCTGAAGGTGCTGTCCGACGGCGTGATCCTGAAGTCGCAGGCCTGCCTCGTGCGCTCGCAGACGCGGGCGCGGGACGAGGCCGACGCCGCGCTGGCGGACGAGCTGGCGGCGCGGTTCGACTGATCCCGCTCGACTCCGGACCGGCAAGTCGGCATCTTTCCGCGATCTTTGGTTGCGGAAGGGTTCGGCCGGCACAGACGGCCCGCCTGGTTGTTCGGAGACGCCGATGTTCCGATTCACCTGCGCCTGTTGCGGCGAAGTCCAGGACGGCGTGCCGAGCTTTGCGGCGGCCGCACCGCTCCATTACGAGAGCCTGACCGAGGATGAGCAACGGGAGCGCGGGCGGCTCAGCGGCGAGGTCTGCATCATCGACGACCGTCTGTTCTTCGTGCGGGCGCTCTTGCGGATCCCGGTGATCGGATCGGAGGATCCGTTCGTCTGGAACATCTGGGCCTCGCTGAGTGCCCAGAGCTTCGAAGAATACGCGGCGCATTACGACGATCCCGCCCGGACCGACTTCGGGCCGTATTTCTGCTGGCTTTCGGCGGCGCTCCCGACCTATCCGAGCCTCGATGAGCTCCGCTCCTCGCTCCATCTGCAACCGATCGGACAGAGGCCGCTGATCGAACTCGCGCCCTCCGATCATCCCCTGTCGCTGGAGCAGCGTCAGGGGATCAGCGCGCAGCGCCTCGGCGAGATCTTTGCCGCCTGCGTTCATGGCGCGGGCGGATAGGGGTCGGCACCCGCCGTAGGGCGGTGCGGCACCGACGCCCGTCAACGTCTCTTACGCATACCGGCTTTCGCGCTTCGGCTTGTCCAGCGCCAGGCCGGTCGCGCCCGAGCCGGCGAGGACGAGGAAGCCGCCGGCCATGGCGAGGTTCTTCATGAAGGCGATCTGGTCGCCGGTGTGGGCGAGGAGGGCGGTCGCCACGCAGAACAGCGCGAAGACGATGCCGACGGCGCGCATCTGCCAGCCGAGGACGATGGCGATGCCGCCGAGAAGCTCGAAGGCGCCGACGAGGTAGGCGACAACCAGCGGGGCGGGGAAGCCCATCTGGCCGAAATAGGCTGCGGTGCCGGCCGCCCCGGCGATCTTGCCATAGCCGGAGACGAGGAAGATGACCGCGAGCAGAATGCGGCCGAGAAGGTTCAGGCTGGCGTTCATGTGAGGCATCCCTTCCAGATCCGGCAGCTCTTCGGCCACCGGGCGTTGACGATGCTTCAAGCTAATCCGGCCGTGTCTGCCACGCATCCCGGTCTGTGGCCGACAAATCGTCAACGATTCGCGACACAATATTGAAAAGGGGGGTGACGGTGCCGTGCAGGGACACTGCGCCAACCGGCTGTTCTTTTACGCGGCGCGGGACGCGGCGCTGAGCGGGGGCCATGCGCCGGCCTCTCGCCCTCAGCTCCGCCGGCTTCGGCCTTTGCCGCAGCGATCTCGGAAGGACGCGTCGTCCCGCTCCAGAACTGGAGGGATCTTCCCTCGATCAAGATTGTATACGAACGCGCGATCAAGGCTGGCTTTTGTATGCCGCGCGCGGTATTGCAGCGGTCTAGAACACAGGTCCAGCGCAACTCGCGGGTTCAGGGCGCCATCGATGACGACAGCGGGCATTTCCAGGCCGTCGCGGGCGGTCCGCAGCGAAGCCATTGCCGGCGCGCTGGAGGAGGAGATCGTCTCCGGCGCGCTGCCGGCCGGCTGCAAGCTCGACGAGACCGCCGTCGCGGAGCGCTTCGGCGTATCCCGCACGCCGGTCCGCGAGGCCTTCCTGACGCTCGCTTCGCGTTCGCTGGTCGAGCGCATGCCCTATCGCGGCGTCGTCGTGTGCGACCTTTCGGTCGAGCGCATCGACCAGATGTTCGAGGCGATGGGCGAGATCGAGGGCCTGTGCGGGCGGCTCGCGGCAGGCCGCATGACGACCGCCGAACGCGCGCGGCTGCAGGATCAGCACCGAAGCATGGAGATGCTGGCGGGTGAGGGGGCGTTCGCCGCCTATGACGAGGCGAACACCGTCTTCCACGACCTCGTCTACGCCGGCACCCACAATGGCGATCTGGTCGAGATCGCCAAGGCGATGCGGCTGAAGCTCGCGCCGTTCCGCCGCTCGCAGCTGCAGAGCCATGAGCGAACGGCGGAATCGACGCGCGAGCACGCGGCCATCGTCGAGGCGATCCTGGAGCATGACGGGGTCGGCGCGGAACGGCATCTGCGCCGCCATCTCCTCAGCTCGGCGAAGACCTTCATCGCGGCCTATTCCGTCCGCGGCGGCCGGGCCGGGGGCGGGACCGCACGAGCATGACGCCGGTCGGCCGGCGATAGCAGTCATCGTGGCGCGGCGGCCTTCTCCCGCGCCGACAGAAAGAGGGACGTCGAGAATGCGTCTTCCGAAGATCGATCCGTTCGTGTTCGGCCTCGCCGCCGCGGTGGCTCTGGCGGCCCTGTGGCCGGAGCCCGGCCGCAGCGGCGGCTTCCTGCACTGGAACTGGGTGACGACCTACGGCGTCTGCGCGGTGTTCTTCCTCTACGGCCTGACGCTGGCGCCGGAGCGCATGCGCCAGGGGCTGACGCGCTGGCAGGCGCATGTCACCGTGGCGCTGACGACCTTCGGCGTCTTTCCGCTGCTGGTTCTCGCCGGCGAGGCGCTGGCGCCGGACCTTCTGCCGCGCGCGGCCGAGATCGGCTTCTTCTACGTTGCGGCGCTGCCGTCGACGGTGTCCTCCTCGGTGGCCATGGTGTCGCTGGCGCGCGGCGACGTGCCGGTGGCGATCTTCAACGCGACCCTCTCCAGCCTCATCGGCGTCTTCATCACGCCGCTGCTGATGACCTGGTATCTCCAGGCCGGCGGCTCGCACGTGCCGCTGCTCCCGACGATCCTGAAGGTCGTGCTGCTCGTCCTTCTGCCGATCGTCCTCGGCCAGGTCGCGCGGATCTGGCTGGCCGGCTGGGCGAAGCGCCAGGCGAAGCTGATCAAGCTCGCCGACCGCGCGGTGATCCTGGCGATCGTCTACGGCGCCTTCTGCGATTCGGTTTCCGAAGGCGTCTGGCAGCGCAACGACCCGATCGTGGTCGCCGAGATCGCGGTCGGCGCCATCGTCCTGTTCTGGCTGGTCTTCGGCGTGACGACGCTGGCGGGGCGCCTGCTGAAGATGTCGCCGGAGGAGCGGATCGCCGTGCAGTTCTGCGGCTCCAAGAAGTCGCTCGCAGCCGGCGTGCCGCTGGCGCCGGTGATCTTCGCCGGCCGGCCGGACATCGGCGTGATCATCCTGCCGATCATGCTGTTCCATTTCCTGCAGCTTCTGACCGTCAGCTTCATCGCGACGCATTACGCGCGCCGCGACACGCCGGCCGCCGCCGAGCCCGCCTCGGCCAAGCCCTGATCGGCGAGGCCGCCGAGAGCCTGCGGAGCGAGCCGGCGCACTTGGGAGGGAAGAGGAAGGAAATGGTGGGCAGTGACGGGCTCGAACCGCCGACATCCTCGGTGTAAACGAGGCGCTCTACCAACTGAGCTAACCGCCCCCGGCTGATTTCCTAAGGGTTTCCGTCCGCCGGAGCAAGCCGGGGCGCAAAGGCGCCGGGGCATCGGCCGTTGCTCTTCCTGGAAGCCGTGCCGGACGAGGCGAACGAACTGGCCGCCATCCCGGAGCTTGCAGCCCGGCTTGGCGAGGAGGGCGGGCTGGAAGGCCCGCTCGCCGCCTCGCCATCAGTGGCACGATTGCCGACGCAACCGTTCGACGGGTGCCGGCTGTTATCTTGCCGGAAAGGCCGGCCGGCGACGCCATGTAGCAAGGCCGAGGCGGCTATTCTGGAGGCACCGGAGGCGGGTTCCGGGAACGCTGTCGAGACGACAAGAGCCATGGCTGCATCGAGCAGCGCAGCGTCAGCCAAGTGGCCGGTGTCGATTGGCTGATCGGAGGGCGCGCCTGAAGTCGAGGATCTTTTTTGTCAGCGTGGTGCGGATCACCGGCGAGATCCTGTGGGCTCGGGATGGCGGCGCGCGAGGATGCGCGCATTCTCCCACCGGATGCGAGCAGGCGGCGTGCCAAACTCGGTCGGCCGCCGTGCCCATCTGTCGCCTCTTGCCGCATGGCGGCAGGACCGCACGCAGCAGTTCGGCAGTCCGCAAAGCAGGACGGGACTTGCGTCCCTGCCGATCTCGGCTGCAAGAGGAGGTCGAAGAGAACGATCGGCGATTTCGGGAAGGGCAGGGTCATGGCGCTCAAGGACATTCTGGCGGAGCGGCCGGTGCGGCGCAGCGGCATCGCGGCGGCCGTGATGGCCCTGAAGGCGAAATTCGGCGAGCGGGTCGTCACCGGCGAGGACGTACGCCGCGCGCATGCGCATTCCACCACCTACATCCCCAACCAGATGCCGGATGCGGTGTTCTTCGCCGAGAGCGAGGCGGAGGTGCAGGCCCTCGTCCTGATCTGCGGCGAACACGACACGCCGATCGTGCCCTTCGGCACGGGGTCTTCGCTCGAGGGACACATCAATGCGCCGCAGGGCGGCATCTCGCTCGACCTGTCGCGCATGGACAAGGTACTCGCGGTCCATGCCGAGGATCTCGACTGTACCGTCGAGCCGGGGATCACCCGCGAGGCGCTGAACGCCCATTTGCGCGACACCGGCCTGTTCTTTCCGATCGATCCCGGCGCCAACGCCTCGCTCGGCGGCATGGCCTCGACGCGCGCGTCCGGCACCAACGCCGTGCGCTACGGCACGATGCGCGACAACGTCATCGGCGTGACGGCCGTGATGGCCGACGGCAAGATCATCCGCACCGCCCGGCGCGCGAAGAAGACCTCGGCCGGCTACGACCTCACCCGGCTCCTCGTCGGCTCCGAGGGCACGCTCGGCATCATCACCAAGCTGAACCTCAAGCTCTACGGCATTCCCGAGAAGATCCTCTCCGGCGTCGTCTCCTTTCCGAGCGTGCGCGACGCCTGCGACACGGTGATCCAGACGATCCAGACCGGCATTCCGGTCGCGCGCATCGAGCTCCTCGACGCGCAGTCGATGGAAGCCGCCAACGCCTATGCCGGCCTCACCCTCGAAGCGCGCCCGTCGCTGTTCCTGGAGTTTCACGGCTCGCCGGCGGGCGTCGCCGAACAGGCCGAGATGTTCGCGATGATTGCCGGCGAGCACGGCGGCAGCGAGCTGAAGGCCGCCGAGAAGACCGAGGAGCGGGCGAAGCTCTGGAAGGCGCGCCACGACATGTACTGGGCCTCGATGACGCTGCGCCCCGGCGCGCGGGCGATCGCGACCGACGTCTGCGTGCCGGTCTCGCGCCTGGCCGACTGCATCGGCGAGACGCAGGCGGACATCGCGGCGAGCGGCCTCCTCGGCCCGATCATCGGCCATGTCGGCGACGGTAACTTCCACGTCACGCTGCTTCTCGACGAGACGAATTCCGCCGAGATCGACGCGGCCGAGGCCTTCATGGCGCGGCTCGCCGAACGGGCGGTCGAGATGGACGGCACCTGCACCGGCGAGCACGGCGTCGGCCAGGGCAAGCGCGGCTACCTCCGGCGCGAGCTCGGCGATGCCGTCGACGTGATGCAGACGATCAAGCTGGCGCTCGACCCCGGCAATATCCTCAATCCCGGCAAGATCTTTACGCTTCCTTGACGTCTTCGTGCTCGACATTCCCCGGCCATTCTGGCCTATCGTCGCGGGCGAGGGGCGTTCGCCGGTCGCTTGCGGCCGGCCATGGTGGCGGTGCAGCATGATGCGCATGCGGCCGGTCGCTCCGATCGTGAACCGGCCTCGAAGAGGGAGCTGAATTCTGGTCAGGGCCTTCGTCATCGTCGGCGGCCTCCTCGTGCTGGCTCTGCTCGGGGCGCTGGTCGCCCCGTATTTCATCGACTGGACGGCCTATCGCGCGGATTTCGAGCGCGAGGCTTCGGCGATCCTCGGCCGCAAGGTGGTGGTGAAGGGCGACGCTTCGGCGCGGCTCCTGCCGTTCCCGTCGGTGACCTTCACCGATGTCGAGGTCGGCGGCGAGGCCGGCCAGCCGCTGATGACGGTCGACCGCTTCCGCATGGACGCCGAACTCGCGCCGTATCTTTCGGGCGAAATCTTCATCTATTCGATGACGCTCGACCACCCGAAGATCCGCATCCCGGTCGGAAAGGACGGCGCGGTGCGCTTCGTCGTCGACCAGCCGCATATCCCGACCGGCGCGAAGGTCGTGCTCGACCATGTCGGCATCGAGAACGGAACGGTGCTGATCGAGGATGCTGCGGCCGGACGGACGCAAGCGCTGACAGATGTCGACGCGACCCTCTCTGCCGCCTCGCTGGCCGGCCCGGTTGACGGCAGCGGCAGTTTCTCCGTCGATGGCGACAGCGTCGACTTCACTGTCGGCCTCGGCGTGGAGCAGGAGGACGGTTCGCTGCCGGTGCGGGTGGAAGCGTCGAACCGGACGCTGTCGACCAAGCTGATCCTCGACGGCTCGGCGACGATGACGGACAAGGTGCCGCGATTCAAGGGATCCGTCGGCATCCAGCGGCCGGTTCCCGACCTTGTGGCGCTGACCGGCGGCGCCGAAAAGAAGGATAGCGGCAGTCCGTTCGACGCGCTGAACGGCCGGCTCGTGCCGCGCGGTCCGGCGGACGGTCAGGCTGAGAAGCCGCCGCTCCCGCCGCTGAGGGCCTCCGGCGCCATCGACCTGACGCCACAGGCCGCCGACGTCACCGACCTCAGGGTCGAGGCGGGGGGCGGGCCGCAGCCCTACGTACTCAACGGCACCGGCCATCTCGATCTCGGCCGCGCCCCGTCCTTCAAGCTGATGCTGAAGGGCGAGCAGGTGAACGTCGACGCGATCGCCAAGGCCGATCAGAAGGCGGCCGGCGGCGCGGCGCAGAAGCTGCCCGGCAGCGCGCTGGGCCTGTCGGACCGCGTCGAGGCGATGCGCAAGGTGCTGGCGCAGATTCCCCGCCCGACGATCGACGGGACGGTCGAGATCAATCTGCCGGTGGTCACCGCCGGCGACACGACGATCCGCAACGTCGCTTTCGCGGCCAGTCCGACCGGCAGCGGCTGGGCGCTCTCCCGCTTCGACGCCGAACTGCCCGGCCGCACGAAGGTCGAGGCGAGCGGCACGGTCGGGCTCGACGACGGCTTCAGCTTTGAAGGCGATCTCCTCGTCGCCTCGCAGCAGCCGTCGGGCTTTTCCGACTGGCTGACCGGCGACGTCGATCCCGCCATCCGAAGCCTCGACCGCGCGGGCTTCTCCGCCAAGACGGTGCTGACCGCCAAGCGCCAGGTGTTCAACGATCTGGAACTCGACATCGGCGGCGACACGCTGACCGGCCGGCTGGAACGCGCCGAGACCGGCGCGCATACCGAAATCTCCGCCAGGCTGCAGGGCGGGGCGGTCGACCTCGAGGCGTTCTTCGCCCTCACCAAGGTCCTGACCGGGCAGGCGGATTCGCTGGCCAATGCCGACCGCTTCGACGTCGCGCTGAAGGCAGGGCCGGTCAAGCTCGGCGATGCCGCAGCCGACAAGATCGACGCCAATGTCCTTTACGACGGCGACATGCTGGCGATCGCCAATCTCGATGTCGAGGGCATTGCCGGCGCGAGCGTGACGGCATCTGGCCAGCTGTCCAATCTCAAGGGCGACACCAAGGGCAAGCTCGATATCGCGCTGAAATCGGGCGATCCGCAGCGCTTCTTCTCTTTCCTCGAAAGCCGGCAGCCGGGCATCCCGCTGGTGGACGCTCTCGCCGGCCGCGCGGCCCGGCTCGCGCCGCTGGCGCTGCGCGGCGAGGTCGAGGCCGTGCCGGGCGCGAAAGGCAAGAAGCCGACGCTACTCGTCCGCTTCAAGGGAACGGCGAACGGCACGAACATCCAGCTCTCCTCGGCGGTGGAGAACGGGCTCTATGCCCGGACGGAAAGCGGACGCTTCGGCCTCGATCTGCGGCTGGCGAACGGCCATCCGGCCGTCCTGCTGGGACAGCTCGGAATACCCGCCGTCGATCTCGATGCGCCGGGGCCGCTGACCGGCGAACTGTCGGTCTCGGCCAAGGAGACCGGGCCGGCGGTCGTCAGCGCCTCGCTGCGCGCGCCCGGCAGCGAGCTCAGTGCCGACGGCGTCCTGGATGTGGCGCCGGACGGGATCAACCGGGCGGACCTGTCGCTCTACATGCGCAGCGACGACGCCGGGCCCTGGCTTCGCACCACCGCCGTCGACCTCGGCCAGTCCTTCGACGCGGTGCCGCTCGATCTGTCCGGGGGCGTCGTCTACGACTCCGGCGCCTGGACGCTGCGGGACGTGTCGGGGACGATCGACGGCGACGCGGTCTCGGCCGATCTGACGCGGCAAGCCGGCGGCCCGTTCAAGGGCACCGCGCATGTCGGAACGCTATCGCTGCCCTGGCTCGCGAACCTCGTCTACGGCCAACCGCTCGAAACCGCGACGGCGGGCACCGTCTGGCCGAAGGCGCCGTTCCGCTCGAGCCTCCTGCCGCACGCCGGCTTCGACGTCGCCGTCTCCGCGGACCGGTTCGACACCGGCGCGGCCGTGCTCTCCGGCTTTTCGGCCGACCTCGCGGCGACGCAGTCGCAGCTCTCGCTGGAAAAGGCGAAGGCCAGGCTCTACGGCGGCGACGTCTCCGGCCGCATCGCCCTTCGCAACGCCGGCGGAATCGGCGGGCTGACGCTGCAGGCGACGTCCGGCGGCTTCGACCTCGCCGCGCTCTGGCCCGGCCTTGCGGCGAAGGCGGCCGGCTCGACCGTGTCCGGCACGGTGCGGCTCGACGGCAGCGGCCAGTCCTATCGCGGCCTCGTTTCCGCCCTGACCGGGGCCGGCAGCGTCACGGTCGCCGGCGCGGCGGTTCCCGGCGTGCCGCCGGCGCTGCTGCCGCCGCTGCTGGCGGCGGCGGACGCCAAGGGCTTCAGGCCGCAGGGCGATACCAAGACGACCCTCGCAGCCCTCTCCAAGGGCAAGGCCTTTCCGGTCCCGTCGGCGAAGACCGACTTCTCGGTGACGGCGGGGGTCGCGCATTTCGCCCCGGTGACGGTGACGAAGGGCCCGGAAGCGCTGACGCTTTCCGGCAGCGTCGATCTCGCGGCGCTGACGCTCGATGCCGACATGCGCCTTTCGATCGCGCCGGGCCTCGACCGCGTGCAAGGAGCCGAACCGTCGATCGCCTATCAGCTGTCCGGCTCGCTCTTCGATCCGGCGCTCGCCGTCGATGCGACGGCGCTGACGAACTACCTGTCGGTGCGGGCGCTGGAACAGGAGCAAGCCCGCGTCGAGGCGATGCAGGAAAGCCTGCAGGAGAAGCTGAGGCTGCGCCGGGAGGCGCGGTTCTATCGCTGGCGGCTCGCCGAAGCCGAGCGGAAGGAGCAGGCGCGCCGGGCGGCCGAGGAGGAAGCCCAGCGGCTCCAGGCCCAGCAGGCGGCCGAGGCCGCGGCGGCCCGGAAGGCGGCGCAGGACAGGGCGAAGGCGCAGGCCGCGCAGGACCAGGCCAAGCCGGAGGCCGCCCCGAGCCCCGGAGCGGCTGCGAAGACGTCGGCAAGTTCCGGCGACAAGAGTGGCGGAGCGGCGACGAAGGGGCCGGCCGGCGGGCTCGACTTCAACGGAGCGGTGCCCGGCGCCTCCGGCCCGGGCGGCGGCGAGGCGGGGTTTCAGGCGCTTCCCGGCGTGAAGAGCCAGGCCGAGTTCTGAGGCCGCGGCCCCGGTTCGACGTGTCGCGCGTCTCCGGTCAGTCCGCGCCCCTGGCCGCGCGCGCCAGCGCGTCCTCCAGAACGAAGATCCGGATCGCCGAGGACAGGTTGGATGCCGGGTCGCGCTCGGCGTCGATCCCGGCGACGAGTCGCGCGGTCGACAGGCCACGCTCTGCCGCGATCGTCCTCAGACGCTCCCAGAACCGGTCTTCGATGCTGATCGAGGTGGAATGGCCGGCGATCGCCACCGACCGCTTGACGATCGTCACGCCTCGTCCGGCGCGGCAGGGTCGGGCGGCTCGCGCCGCGCACCATCGAGACGGTGCGCCGCCCGGTCGCGCTCGGCCTTCGCGGCCTCGCGCAGGGCCTTCGGCGTCCCGAACTTGACGCGATTGTCGGAAGCGGCGCGCTCTGCCGCGTCGCGCGCCCGCCGCTTGCGGACCTGACGCAGGTTGACGACGTCGCCCACGCCGCGGTCTCAGGTCTTCTTGCGGAAAGCGTCGAGCGAAACGACCTCGGCGTCCTTCTTCGAAACGGCCTTGTCATCGCCCTTCGCGCCCGACTTTCCGGCGCCGGCGGCAGCCGTCTCGGCCTTCTTGGCGGGCAGCTTGGTCGGCGCCTCGCCGCCCGCGGGAACGGGCGCGACCGGTTGCGGCGCCACCGGCTCCAGCGAGGCGATCTCGGCCGACTCGGTCTGGGTGTTGGCGGCGGCCGCGCCCTGCACGTCGAACTCCAGCTCGAAGTTCACCGCCGGGTCGTAGAAGCCGCGGATCGCGCTGAACGGCACCAGCAGACGCTCCGGAATGTCGGAGAAGGACAGGCCGACCTCGAAGGCATTCTCGTTGACCTGGAGGTCCCAGTACTGGTGCTGGATGACGATCGTCATCAGCTCCGGATACTTCTCGCGCAGGCGCGAGGAGATCCGCACGCCCGGCGCGGACGTCAGAAAGGTGATGAAGAAATGATGCTCGCCGGGCAGACCGGTCTTGGCGACTTCGCTCAAGACCTTGCGGATCACGCCGCGCAGCGCGTCCTGTGCGAGAACATCGTAACGGATGAGGTCTTGGCCCATTGCGGTGTCCCGAATTTCCTTCCCCCGGCGATACACAAGGTGCGTATCTCATGAAAGTGGAGGCTTCTGTTGCCAGGCGCCTCCGAGCCCCGCCTAGAAGTGCGAACCCCCAGGACTTGAATTGAAGCGTTCGCGCTGCTTACGCAGCGAGACGAGCTTCCGCATAGTTGTCGTTGGCAACTATTGATACGGCCCGATAACGGCGGAACCATGCCGAGCGAAAATTCGATCTTTACGCCCTCGTCGATCCTATTTCGCCCCCGCCACATCCCAGCACACGCAGGCCGCTGGGATGTGGTGGAGGCGCCGGGTACCGCCCCCGGGTCCGAAAGGTTTATTCCATCGAACGTTTATCGCCATAGTCGGACGAATGCCCGACACGGCGGAATATAAGGACAACGCCGGGCGGTGAAAAGGGGATGGCGGCTTGAATCGGCTACGGAATCGCTCGGGCGAGCCGGTTTGATGCGCAGGGGCGGCCGCGTGGCGCGCCGGGCGCGAGCTGTGGATAGGATGCGCGGCATGACCTGCGGCCATGCGCCGGAGCCGTTTCTCCGCTAAAAGCTCGGCGAAGGCCGAGGCGGATCCGCAACGCGGGACGGCTTCGGGCGACGCGGGGGCGCCGGTCGCAGGACGGGCGCCGGGACGTGCGGAAGGCAGCCTGGATGCGACAGTATCTCGATCTTCTCCAGCTCGTGCTGGACACCGGCGCGGTCAAGTCGGACCGCACGGGAACCGGCACGCGCTCGGTCTTCGGCCATCAGATGCGCTTCGACCTGTCCGACGGCTTTCCCCTGCTGACGACCAAGAAGCTGCATATCCGCTCGATCGTCCACGAGCTCCTCTGGTTCCTGAAGGGCGACACCAACATCGCCTATCTCCGCGAGAACGGGGTGCGCATCTGGGACGAATGGGCCGACGAGAACGGCGATCTCGGCCCCGTCTACGGGGCGCAGTGGCGCTCCTGGCCGGACTATCACGGCGGCCATATCGACCAGATCGCCAATGTGGTCCGCCAGATCCGGACCAATCCGAACTCGCGCCGGCTGATCGTCTCGGCCTGGAATCCGGCGCTGGTCGACGAAATGGCGCTGCCGCCCTGCCACTGTCTGTTCCAGTTCTACGTCGCGGACGGAAAGCTCTCCTGCCAGCTCTACCAGCGCTCGGCCGACATCTTCCTCGGCGTGCCCTTCAACATCGCCTCCTACGCGCTGCTGACGGCGATGGTGGCGCAGGTGACTGGGCTCAAGGCCGGCGATTTCGTCCACACCCTCGGCGACGCCCACCTTTACGCCGACCATCTCGACCAGGCGCGGCTGCAACTGACCCGCCAGCCGCTGAATCTGCCGAGGCTGGTGCTGAATCCGGCGGTCGACGACCTCTTCGCCTTCCGCTTCGAGGACATCGCGGTCGAGGACTACGAGGCGCATCCGCACATCAAGGCGAAGGTGGCGGTCTGAGGCGTTCGGGATGCGTCGGTAGAGGCTTTGCGGCGAGGTGGCCCGCGCCGCAAAGCCGAACGCCTCCGGCCGGTGGACCGTCCGTCCTTCGCGCCCTGGGGACGAGCGCGAGGCGCCGCTCGCAGGCGCTTGTCTCGCCCCCTGAATCCTGCCAACAACCGGCCTCCCGATAGAAGGATCCTCGTCCTTGGCTGGTAGGAAACGAGTCAAGCTGCCGTCGGCGACTGCGCTGGTCGCGCGGTCGAAGGGCGGACACGTCATCGGCCGCGAGAACCAGCTGCCCTGGCATCTCGGCAGCGACCTCCGGCTGTTCCGTCAGCGCACCACCGGCCACGCGGTGATCATGGGGCGGCGTACCTACGAGTCGATCGGCCGGCCGCTGCCGAACCGGCTGAACATCGTCCTGTCGCACCGGCCGATCGAGACCACCGACCAGCTGAAATGGGCGAACAGCCCGTCGACCGCGCTGCTGATCGCCGACGCCTTCAGCATCATCAACGCCAGGCGGGAATTCTTCCTGATCGGCGGCGCGACGGTCTACGAACTCTTCGGGTCCCTGATCAACAAGGTGTTCCTGACCGAGGTCGCGGCGGACGGCCTGACGGGCGACGCCTATTTCGACTGGACCTTCTCCGAGGATTCCTGGTGGCGGGCGCCGGGCGTGCGCTCGTTCCCGGCCTCCGAGCGCGACGACTACGCCTTCGACGTCGCCTGCTACATCAGGCGGGTGCAGCGGCTGCGCACGCAGGTCGAGGAGGACTTCGTCCGCCAATATCCGCATCTCAGGGCGTTTGTCGGACCCTATGAAGACGAGGATGCGGAGGTCGCCGAGGAGACGCAGCTCGATCTCTTCGGCGATCCCGCGCCGATGGCCGGGGCTCCGGACCGCGAGCCGGAGATGACGGAGTTCGAGGCGCGGCAGCTCGACCTTTTCGCCTGACATCGGCCCCGCGGACCGTTGCACCGCGTTCACCATCGCCGGCGGCGCCTGGGCAATTCGGTCGCACGCGCGTTGAAAGCCGATTTGGCAATTCTTATAAGGCCTGAGACACTTTGGTGGGCGTCAAACTGTACGCCGGGAATCTCCCTCGCATCCTAGCCCTAGCATCTTGAAAGGACTTCAATGCCCTGGAGTAATCAGACCGGCGGCGGCGGCTGGAAAGGTGGCGGCAACGGCGGCCCCTGGGGCCAGCGCCCGCAGGGCCCGCGCCCTGGCGGCGGTGGCGGAGGCGGCGGTTCGCCGGATCTGGAAGACATCCTGCGGCGCGGCCAGGACCGGCTCCGCCGCGCGATGCCGGGCGGCTCCGGCGGCGGCATGATCGGCTGGGCTCTCCTCGCCGTCGTCATCCTGTTCGCCCTTTGGCTGTTCAAGGCGATCTACACCGTCCAGCCGGATCAGGTCGGCGTCGAGATGGTGTTCGGCAAGCCGAAGGCCGAGCTGTCGCAGCCGGGCCTGCACTTCATGTTCTGGCCGATCGAGACGGTCGACACGGTTCCCGTCGTGGAAAGCCAGATGTCGATCGGCGGCAGTCAGACCAGCGACAATTCCGGGCTGATGCTGTCCGGCGATCAGAACATCGTCAACGTGCAGTTCGCCGTCCTCTATCAGGTCGACAACCCGACCAACTACCTCTTCGACGTCGAGGATCCCGTCGGGATGCTGAAGCAGGTCTCCGAGAGCGCGATGCGCGAGGTCGTCGGACGCCGCCCCGTGCAGGACGTCTTCCGCGACGACCGCGCCGGCATCGCCGAGGAAGTCCGCAAGATCACCCAGGACACGATGAACGAGTACAAGGCGGGCCTTCGGGTCAACGCCATCTCGATCGAGGACGCCGCGCCGCCGAGCCAGGTGGCCGACGCCTTCGACGAGGTGCAGCGCGCCGAGCAGGACGAGGACCGTTTCGTCGAGGAGGCGAACCGCTACCGCAACCAGCAGCTCGGCCAGGCCCGCGGCCAGGCGGCGCAGATCCGCGAGGACGCGGCGGCCTACAAGGACCGCGTCGTGCAGGAGGCCGAAGGCGAGGCGCAACGCTTCAGTTCGGTACGTGAACAGTACGAGAAGGCGCCGGCGGTGACCCGCAAGCGCATGTTCCTTGAGACGATGGAGGGCGTTCTCAAGGACTCCAAGAAGGTGATCGTCGAGCCCGGCGCGTCCGGGACGTCGGGGATCGTCCCCTACCTGCCGCTCGACCAGCTGCAGGGCCCGAGCGGAAGCCGGAACGGCGGCCGCAGCGGCACCGCGAGCGGCGGCGCATCCCGCAGCGGCAGTGCTTCCGGCAGCGGCGGCACCTCGCTGTCCAATTCCAACGCGCAGGCGAGGAGCAACTGATGGCCAACCGCATCTACGCTGCGCTCGCCGCGCTCGCCGTCGTCCTGCTCCTGATCTGGAACTCGACCTTCGTCGTCAACGAAAAGGAGCAGGCGCTGGTCCTGCGCTTCGGCGAAATCCGCCGGGTGGTCGACCAGCCTGGGCTCTACTTCAAGCTGCCGTTCTCCTTTATCGGGGCGGATAACGTCCAGACCCTGCCGGACCGGCTGCTGCGCTTCGATCTCGACAATATCCGCGTCCAGGTCTCGGGCGGCAAGTTCTACGAGGTCGACGCGTTCATGGTCTACAACATCGCCGATGCCGCGAAGTTCAGGCAGACCGTGTCCGGCTCGATCCCGCAGGCCGAGCAGCGACTGCGCACGCGCCTCGATGCGGCGCTGCGCCGGGTCTACGGCCTGCGCGGGTTCGAGGCGGCCCTGTCGAACGAACGCGGCGAGATGATGCGCCAGGTGCGCGACGAGATCCGGCCGGACGCCGCCCAGCTCGGCATCGACATCGACGACGTGAGGATCCGCCGCACCGACCTGACGCAGGAGGTCTCGCAGCAGACCTACGAGCGCATGCAGGCCGAGCGGCTGGCCGAGGCGGAGCGCCTGCGGGCCCGCGGCCAGGTCGCCGCCCGGCAGATCAAGGCCGGCGCCGACCGCGAGGTGGTGGAGACCGTCGCGGCGGCGCAGCGCGAAGCGGAGATCCTGAAAGGGCAGGGCGAGGCGGAACGCTCGCGCATCTTCGCCGAGGCCTATTCGAAGAACCCCGAGTTCTTCGACTTCTACCGGTCGATGGAAGCCTACCGGCAGGCGCTCGAGAACAGCGGCACCACCATGGTCCTGTCGCCGGACACGGAATTCTTCCGCTACTTCAAGAGCGATACCGGCGACATGCCGTCCGCGCCGGACCAGCCGGCGACCGGCAATCCCGCCGGCCCGGGAAGCGGATCGGCCGGCGGCACGTCCGGACCTGCCGGGACGTCTTCCGGCATTCCGGGGACGGCCGCGCCGCGGCCGGAGGCGGCCATCCGGCCGGCGCCCGGTTCCGCAACGGGTAGCGCCGCGTCCGCAGCGCAGCCGGCCGGCGCCGGTGGCTCGGCTGCACAGGCTTCCACCGCCGCGAACGCCAGCGGCGCGGCAAGCACCGGCGGAGCGGCTCCGGCGACAGGCGCATCGCCTGCCGCGTCGTCCGCTCCCGGGGCGTCCGGCGCGAACGAAGCCCAGGCTTCGCCCGCCCTGGCGCCGTCCGTCGCGCAGTGACGGATTTCTTCGACGCGCTCGGTCTGCTCCTGGTGATCGAGGGCATCTTCTACTGCCTGTTTCCGGGCGCCGTGCGGCGCCTGGCGGAACGCGCCGGCAGCCTGCCGGAATCCCGCATGCGGATCGGCGGGCTGATCGCCGCCTGCCTCGGCGTCGGTGTCGTCTGGCTCGTGCGCCAGTAAGGCCGGCCGCCGGGGCCGCTGCCGCGCCAGCGCGATCACGCTTGCCGGAACGGCCAACAAAGCCCTTGATTCAGCCGGAATTCTCGGCTCCCGTCTGCGTCGCGTGACAGATCCGCAATGCGCGCCGCGGCGGACGTCAGGCCGAACTCGAGGAATCTGCGATGACCACGACGCCGCTCCGATCGATCCTTTCCGCCCTGGCGGTCTCGATCCTCACCGCCGGGACGGCGGCGTCCGCACAGACCGCGGCGCCGGGGGCTGCCGCACCGCAGGCCCCGGGGTCTCAGGCCAAGGCGCCTGATGCCGCGGCGCCGAAGAGCGTGCCGGACAAGGTCGCGCCGGTGACGCCGCCGCAGGCGGAGGACTCGCAGGCCGAGCCGCGGGCATCATCCCGCGCGCAGCCGAAGACGGCGGAACCGGCCGCTCCGCCGGCGGGCGGGTCGATGCAGTCGGGTCAGGCGGCGCAGGCGCGTCCGGCACCGCCCGAATCGAGCGTTCCCGCGCTGCCGGTGCCGCCGGCCGACGCAGGGGTGGCGGCAGAGCCCGGCGGCGAGATCGTTCCCGAGCCCGCCAACTCCAACTTCGCCCACGGCCCGAAATCCGTCGCCGATCTCGCAGAGGGTCTGCTGGATGCGGTGGTGAACGTCTCGACCGCCCAGTCCGTCGACATGCCGGGCCGGGGCGTTCCGCCCCTCCAGGCGCCGGAAGGCTCGCCGCTGCAGGACTTCTTCAACGACCTCTTGAAGAACGGCCAGGGCAACAGCGACCAGCGCGTCCAGTCGCTTGGCTCGGGCTTCGTGATCGATCCGTCCGGCGTCATCATCACCAACAACCACGTGATCGCAGACGCCGACACGATCACGGTGAACTTCGCCGACGGCACGCAGCTCGACGCGAAGCTGATCGGCAAGGACACCAAGACCGATATCGCCGTGCTGAAGGTGAAGCCGCCGCATCCCCTGAAGGCGGTGAAGTTCGGCGATTCCGACCACATCCGGATCGGCGACTGGGTGATGGCGATCGGCAACCCCTTCGGCCTCGGCGGCTCGGTGTCGATGGGCATCGTCTCGGCGCGGGGCCGCAACATCAACGCCGGGCCCTACGACAACTTCATCCAGACCGACGCGGCGATCAATCGCGGCAATTCCGGCGGGCCGCTGTTCGACATGAACGGCAATGTCGTCGGCATCAACACGGCGATCATCTCGCCGACCGGCGGCTCGATCGGCATCGGCTTCTCGATCCCCTCGAAGCTCGCGGTCAACGTCATCGACCAGCTGCGCAAATACGGCGAGACCCGCCGCGGCTGGCTCGGCATCCGCCTGGAGGCGGTGACCGACGACATCGCCAGCGGCCTCGGCCTCGCCTCCGCGCACGGCGCCGTCGTCATGGGCATCGTCCCGGGCGGCCCGTCCGACAACGGCAAGCTGAAGGTCGGCGACGTCATCGTCGGCTTCGACGGCGAGAAGGTGGACAGCTCGCGCGACCTGCCGCGCATCGTCGCGGAGACGCCGGTCGGCAAGACCGCGAAGGTCGACATCCTGCGCAAGGAGAGCGCCTCCGCGCCGCCCAAGCCGATGACGGTGGAGGTGACGCTCGGCCGGCTCGAGGACGGCGAGAAGATGATGGCCGACGCCGAGAAGCCGGACACCAAGAAGCCGGCGGCTCCCGCCGCCAAGGGCAAGGCGGTTGAGATCCTCGGGATGAAGCTGTCGAATCTCGACGATGCGGCGCGCAAGAAATTCGGTCTGTCGAAGGACGCCAAGGGCGTCGTCGTCTCGTCCGTCGCGCCGAACTCGAACGCGGCGGAGAAGGGGATCGAGGCCGGCACGACGATCCGCGAGGTCGCGCAGGAGGAGGTCTCCACCCCCGCCGACGTCGAGGAGAAGATCGCCAAGCTGAAGTCCGACGGACGCCGCAATGCGCTGCTGCTCCTCGCGGCCGCCAACGGGGACCTGCGCTTCGTGGTGGTGCCGCTGGACTGACCGGATCGATGATGCCCGGCGGAGATCGCCGGGCGGCAGACTAAGGCTGCATGGGGCGGACAGTCGTGCGCCTCAGCCGGCGGAGGAAGCCGACCGCTGCGCCTGCCAGTCCGCGCGGCTCAGCCGGAAGAGCCGGTGCTCGACGAGTTCGGGAAACCGGTCGGGGTCGACGTCGGGATGGGCGAAGGTCTCGGCCGGTGTCATCCCGATGCGACGCATGACGGCCTGCGACGCCTCGTTCGTCACGACGCACTGCGCGACGACTTCCTGCACGCCGAGCGTCTCGAAACAGGCGGCGGCGCTCGCGAGGGCGCCCTCGGTCGCGTAGCCGCGGCCCCAATATTCCGGCAGGAGCCGCCAACCGAGTTCGACGGCGCCGGCGAAGGGGTGGTGGTCGCCGAGCCGACCGGCGCCGAGCATGCCGACGACCGCGCCTGTCGAAAGCTCCTGCAGCGCCAGAAAGCCGATGCCCTCGCGCGCGTAGCGGTCCTCGACGAGGTCCATCATCGCGTCGGACTCGAGCCGGGTCCGGCGCATCGGGAAGAACCGCATCACGACGTCGTCGCTGTTGAGCCGGTGGAAGACATCCCGGTCGGCCTCGCGCCAGCGACGCAGCATCAGCCGCGGCGTGAGGAGCCCGTCCATCAGGCGAACTCGTCGCGCCGGTAGCCCTGGATAAACAGGAGGGCGGTGAGGTCGCCGTGGTCGATGCGATGCGGCGCGCGGGCGGCGACCGCCGGCTTGGCGTGCAGCGCGACGCCCGTGCCGGCCAGGCCGATCATGCCGAGGTCGTTCGCCCCGTCGCCGACGGCGATGGCGTCCTCGGGCCCGATGCCCCGGGCCGCCGCGATCTCCTGCAGCGCCGTCACCTTCGCCTCGGCGCCGAGGATCGGCTCGGCGACGCGGCCGGTCAGCTTTCCCGCCTCGATCAGCAGGACGTTGGCGCGGTTCTCGTGGAAGCCGAGCATCGCAGCGATGCGGCTCGTGAAGACGGTGAAGCCGCCGGAGACGAGGGCCGTGTGGGCGCCGCTCGCGCGCATCGTGCGGATCAGCGTCTCACCGCCCGGCGCCAGCGTGATCCGCTCGGCGATCACCTTGTCGACGACCGCCTCGGGCAGGCCTTCCAGCAGCGCGACGCGTTCGCGCAAGGCGGGCTCGAAGGCGATCTCGCCGTTCATCGCCCGCGCCGTGATCGCCGCGATGTGGTCCTTGATGCCGACTTCGGCCGCGAGCTCGTCGATGCACTCCTCGCCGATCATGGTGGAGTCCATGTCGGCGATCAGAAATCGCTTGCGCCGCGTGCGGGCCTCCTGCACCACGCAGTCGAACCCGGCGGCGCTGGCGGCGACCGAAAGCTCGCGCCTTTGCGCTTCGCTCGGCGCGGTCTCGACGGTGAGGTCTGCGGCATAGCCGGGGTGCAGCCAGTCGGCCGTATCCGGGCCGAGCCCGAGCACGGCGGCGACGTCCTCGAGGGCGCGCGCGGGAAGGCCCGGTCCGGACGGGGCGGCGATCAGCGTGGCGACATGCATGGGAAACGGCATCGGTGATTTCGGGAAAACAGGCGATTCTGATAGCGGGGCCGACCGCGAGCGGCAAGTCGGGCCTGGCTCTCGAACTCGCCGAGCGCTTCGGCGGCACCGTGGTCAATGCCGATTCCATGCAGGTCTATGACGGTCTCCGCATCCTGACAGCGCGGCCGGACGCCGGGGATCTCGCCCGCGCGCCGCACCGGCTCTACGGCCATGTCGATCCGCGCGATGCCTATTCGGCCGGCGCCTATACACGCGACTGCGAAGTATTGCTGACGGAATTGCGCGGCGCCGCCATCCTGCCGATCTTCTGCGGCGGGACCGGACTGTATTTCAAGGCCTTGCTCGGACTTCTCGATACCATGCCGGCGGTTCCCGACTCCTTGCGGCAGGCCTGGCGTCGCCGGCTGGCAGAGGAGGGGCCGGCGGCGCTCCATAGCCTCTTGGTCGAGCGCGACCCGGCTGCCGCGGCGCGCATCGCTCCGGCGGACGGCCAGCGGATCGTCCGGGCGCTCGAGATTGCCGATGTGGCGGGAAGACCGCTGTCGGAACTGCAGGCGGGGCAGGGGCGGCCGCTCATCGACGGCGGGCGCTGCGTGAAGATCGTGCTGACGCCGGACCGCGCCGTCCTGCGTGAGCGGATCGCGCAACGCTTTGATTCCATGGTGGAGTCCGGCGCAATGGAGGAGGTCCGGGACTTCCGCCGCCGGTTCGGGGCGGTGGGCGGAACCGCAGGCAAGGCGATCGGCCTCGCCGAGCTTGGCGCGGTCATCGACGGACAGGCGTCGCTTGAAGCCGCGAGCGAGAGGGCGATCGCGCGCACGCGCCAATACGCCAAGCGGCAGGAGACATGGTTCCGTCACCAGTTCGGCCCGGACTGGCTCAGGATTCCCTTGAGGAATGTGACGGAAATCGCTGCCTTGGAGGTATTCCGTTAAGCCGCCGGTGAGCAGAGCCGGCTATGGATCGATCGCACATCATTCAGGACCGATCGATCGATGAAACTGGGCAAGGCCGAATTGCCGGTGGTTCTGCTGCTCGCCGCGCTCGCGGCTGCGGCTGCCTCCTTCAGTGCGGACCACCTGCTCGCTCCGCCGGCCCTCGGCGTGCTGCTGCGCGGCGCACCGGCGGCGCCCGTGGCAGCGGCGTTCTGGCTCGGCGTCACCTCCCTCTGCGGCGCGATGATCCTCTGTATCGGCTGGGTCCTGCCGGCGGTTCGGCGACAGTCGAAGGAACAGGGCAAGCTGCAGTCGCTGACCGGACTGCTGAAGCAGCGTTCGCAGGATCTGGAGCGGGCGGCCTCGACCGACGCGTTGACCGGCATGCACAATCGCCGCTTCTTCGACGAGGCCCTGCGCGAATACATCGCGGCGTTCGCGCAGGTCGGGCGGCCGCTCGGCCTCGTGATCATCGATCTCGATCGTTTCAAGGCGATCAACGACAGCTACGGCCACGACGTGGGCGACGAGGTCCTGAAGGCCGTAGCCGTCTGCCTGTTCGAGTTCACGCGCTTCCACGACGTCGTCGCCCGTCTCGGCGGCGAGGAATTCGCGGTGATGGCACCCAACATGGACATGCCGGCGCTGCGGCGTTTCGCCGACCGGATGCGCGAGGCGATCGAGGCCCTGATCATCGAGGTCGGCGGCCGGCGCGTGCCCGTGACCGCCTCGCTCGGCCTGGCGGTCACGCAGGGCGGCGACGATTCCGCGGCGCTGTTCAAGCGCGCCGACGTCAACCTCTACCTCGCCAAGCACAGCGGCCGGAACCGCGTCTGCGCCTGACGCTCCGGGGTGCCCGGCGCCCTTCGATGGCGAGCCCCGGCGGCTCATGCAACAAAAGCGTTGACAGGGGTGGCGGGGCAGGCCTAGCTTCCGGCCCATGACGAAGAACATTCTCGTAGTAGGAGCGCGCACACGCGAGACGGTCTAGAGGCCGTCCGGCGATAGCCACGTGTGCGCGACATCAAGGGCCCCGACGGGCCCTTTTTTATTGCCCCCGAGTCCCGAACTCGAGATTTCCAGGAAAGACAGCGCCTCTGACGGCGACAGGAAACGGAACGGACATGATGGACGCGAATGCTGCGAAGCGGGAGATGACGGGCGCCGAGATGGTCGTCCAGGCCCTGAAGGACAACGGCGTCACCGACCTCTTCGGCTATCCGGGCGGCGCGGTGCTGCCGATCTACGACGAGCTCTTCCAGCAGGACAGCGTCCGCCACATCCTCGTGCGCCACGAGCAGGGCGCCGGCCACGCGGCCGAGGGCTATGCCCGCTCCACCGGCAAGCCCGGCGTCATGCTGGTCACCTCCGGGCCGGGGGCCACCAATGCCGTCACGGCGCTGCAGGATGCGCTGATGGACTCGATCCCGCTCGTCTGCATCTCCGGCCAGGTCCCGACGACGCTGATCGGCTCCGACGCCTTCCAGGAGTGCGACACTGTCGGCATCACCCGGCCCTGCACCAAGCACAACTGGCTGGTCAAGGACGTCAACGACCTCGCCCGGGTCCTGCACGAGGCCTTCCACGTCGCGACGACCGGCCGCCCCGGTCCGGTCGTCGTCGACGTGCCGAAGGACGTCCAGTTCGCCACCGGCTTCTACACCCCGCCGCCGTCCAACCGCACCCACGAGAGCTATCGGCCGAAGCTCGACGCGGATCACGACCGGGTCGCCGCGGCGGTGGCGCTGCTCGCCGGAGCGAAGCGGCCGATCATCTATTCCGGCGGCGGCGTCATCAATTCGGGCCCCGAGGCGACGCGCCTGCTGCGCGAACTGGTCGAGATGACCGGCTTTCCCATCACCTCCACGCTGATGGGCCTCGGCGCCTATCCGGCGTCCGGCAAGAGCTGGATGGGCATGCTCGGCATGCACGGCACCTACGAGGCGAATCTTGCCATGCACGGCTGCGACGTCATGCTGTGCATCGGCGCGAGGTTCGACGACCGCATCACCGGCCGGCTCGACGCCTTCTCGCCGAACTCCAAGAAGATCCACATCGACATCGACCCGTCCTCGATCAACAAGAACGTCCGGGTCGACCTGCCGATCATCGGGGACGTGGCGCATGTTCTGCGCGATCTCATCGCGACCTGGAAGGCGCAAGGGGCGAAGACCGATCGCCCGGCGCTCGCCGCCTGGTGGGACGAGATCGAGACCTGGCGGGCGCGCGACTGCCTCGCCTATCGGCCGAACGACGACGTGATCATGCCGCAATACGCCATCCAGCGGCTCTATGCGGCGACGCGGGGCCGCGAGACCTACGTCTCGACCGAAGTCGGCCAGCACCAGATGTGGGCGGCGCAGTTCTACGGCTTCGAGGCGCCGAACCGCTGGCTCACCTCCGGCGGTCTCGGCACGATGGGCTACGGCCTGCCGGCCTCGATCGGCGCGGCGATCGCGCATCCGGACGCGTTGTCCGTCTGCATCGCCGGCGATGCCTCGGTGCTGATGAACATGCAGGAGATGTCGACCGCCGTGCAGCACGGCGCCAACGTCAAGATCTTCATCCTCAACAACCAGTATATGGGCATGGTCCGGCAGTGGCAGCAGCTGCTCCACGGCAACCGGCTGTCGCACTCCTACACCGAGGCGCTGCCGGACTTCGTCAAGCTCGCCGAGGCCTATGGCGGCGTCGGCATGCGCTGCGAGAAGCCGGGCGACCTCGACGCGGCGATCGAGGAGATGCTGGCCGTCGACGCGCCGGTCCTCTTCGACTGCCGCGTCGCCAACCTCGCCAACTGCTTCCCGATGATCCCGTCGGGCAAGGCGCACAACGAGATCCTGCTGCCGGAGGAGGCGACGGACGAGGCGGTGGCGCGGGCGATCGACGCCAAGGGCAAGGCGCTCGTCTGATCCACGGCGTGGCCGAAACGTACGGTATTGCCCCATGACGAACGGCCGGCGCTGCAAAGCGCCGGCCGTTTACGCGACTGGCGTCCGGTTGGCGTGCCCGTCAGCCGCCCTTCTTGAACTCGACCCGGCGTCCATCCGAGCGGACTTCCAGGACGAAGGGGGTGCCGCGGGAGTCGTCGCCGGAAAAGACGAAGAAGCTGCGATAGTTGTCGCGGCTCGACAGCATGACGCTCTTCACGTCGGCACCCGGCAGGACCGCGTCGGTGATGTGGGCGATCGGCGGGGGCACGTCCTCCGGCGCGATCTGGCGGTCGACCTTGCGCACATGCCCGTCCGGATCCACCGCGACCAGGACGGTGGCGCCGCGGCGGGTCTTGCCGCGCAGCGCGTAGATCTTCTGGGTCTTGTCGCCTTCCAGCGAGACGCTGTCGAACCGCGCGCCGGGAAGCGCCATCTCGGCATTGCCGATCACGGTCATCGGCACCGGGATCATGTCCGGCTCGCCGGTCTCGCCCGAGGCGATGCGCTCGTGCGATTTCGGGCTGTTGCCGTGGCCGGCTTCGCCCGGCGGCGTGGCCTCGTCGGCCCGCACGGCGGGCTTGTCCGTTTCGTCCGCGCCGGCCGCATCCTTGGCCATCGCCGTCTCGCCGGCCGCACTGTCGTCGCGCGCGGCCTCGCTGACCGAGGCGGACGGCGTCTGGCCGGCGACGCCGGCGGCATGCACCGCCATCGCGGTGTTGGGGGTTGGCGCTGAGCCGGCCGGGCTCGTCCCGCCAGTGCTGCCGTTCTGTGTCAGCGCCTGCGGCGGCTCGGCGAGATCCGCATTCCCCTTGATCTGGGAGGACGCCTGCTCGGCGCTCTGGTCGATCGCGGTCGTCGGCTGGTGTTCACCGGTCGCTTCGGCGTTCGCGGCCTTGCGGGCAGGCGCCGTGCTCGACTGGTCGGCGCCATTCGGCCCCGGCTGGAGCGTATCCGGCGTCTTGCCGAGATCCGCCCCGCCCTTCATCTCCTCGGCGGCATTCTTGCCGCTTTCTTCGATGGCATCGGATGCCGTCCCGCCACCTTGCGCGGTGGACAGGTCGGCGGGCCCGCCAGCCGGCCCGGCCTCGGCCGCGGATGTCGCCTGCGGCGCGATCGCCGGCGGCTTCTGGAGGTCGGCTCCCTGTTTCAGCTCGGACGCAGCCTTGGCGGCGCTCCGGTCGATCGCCTGCGCCGGGGCGGTCTGGTCCCCGCTGCCGGCCGCGGCGTCGCCGGCCTTGCCGGAACCGGCATCGCCATTTCCGCTCTCCTGCGGCACCGCGACCAGCGAGCCGTTCCGGCAGGTCAGGAGGAACGTGCCGTCCATCCCCTGCACCGTCAGGAGGAGTTCGAACCCCGCCTTCGTGGCCGCGGGGGCGCACTGATCGCCGGAGGCGGTCTGCGCGCCGGCAGCGGCGGGCACGGCGACCAATGCCGCCGCAGTCAGGAAGGTGAGCTGTCGCATGTCGAAGTCTCCCGCTTGTCCCGCGCCCGGCCTGGGCGTCCGCCTGTCCTGCACTCGGCCGGACCCGGTCTGTCGCATGGCTAGATGCAATCCGGATGACCATCGTCCAGCTTGGTGGCATCGGCGGCGGTCGATCAGCACGATCGCTTTCAATTTGCGAATTCCCGGCTATGGTGCCGCTTCCGTGATCATCTGCCCGGGTTTTCCTCATGAGCCAGACCGTTCAGCCGCCCGCATCGGCCTATTTCATCACGCCGGAGAAAGAGGCGATCGAGACGCGGACGCTCGCCATCCTGGTCGACAACGAGCCGGGTGTGCTGGCGCGGGTGATCGGCCTGTTCTCCGGCCGCGGCTACAACATCGAGAGCCTGACGGTGTCGGAGACCGAGCATGAGCGGCATCTGTCGCGCATCACCGTCGTCACCCGCGGCGCGCCGCACGTCATCGAGCAGCTGAAGAGCCAGCTCGACCGGATCGTGCCCGTGCACCGCGTCGTCGATCTCACCCGCGCTGCGGGCGAGGACGGCGAGACCGGCCCGATCGAGCGCGAACTCGCGATCGTCAAGGTGGCGGGGCAGGGGGAGCGGCGGGTCGAGGCGCTGCGGCTGTCCGACGTCTTCCGCGCCAAGGTGATCGACTCCTCGATCGAGCATTTCGTCTTCGAGATCACCGGCCGGCCCTCGAAGATCGACAAGTTCGTCGCGATCATGGCGCCGCTCGGCCTCGTCGAGATCTGCCGGACCGGCGTCGCGGCGCTGTCGCGCGGTAAGGACGGGATGTAGGCCCGGGCCGGCGCCCAAGGACGGGCGGCGAAACGCGATTGGGATCGCCGCAGTCTCGCCTGCCGCCGGGCCTGCGTCCGCGCTTCCGAAGGGGCCGGAACCCGCGCGTGAAGCCCGGTTGAGTCGTGCAAGGAGCGCCCGTGCCGAACCTTCGGTTGCTCCGGCGGCCCGTCTTCTACTCCGCGTTCCGCCGCAGCCGGCGCTGCCGGAGCAAAAATCAGCTATTGCTTGAACTTTATTGCGATATGTTAACTTATTAGGCGGATGACTCGGGAGAGCGACATGCAGCACGCGGGGCTTCCGCCGTTTCAGGAAGGCGAGGAAGACCGCTATCGTCTGCTGGTGAACGCGATCACCGACTATGCGATCTACATGCTCGACGCCGGCGGCTACGTTTCCAGCTGGAACGCCGGCGCGCAGCGCTTCAAGGGCTATGAGAGCTCGGAGATTCTCGGCCGCCACTTCTCGCAGTTCTTCACGGAGCAAGACCGGGCCTCGGGACTGCCGCAGCGGATCCTCGCGACCGCCGCGCGGGAGGGCCGGTTCGAAAGCGAAGGCTGGCGTGTGCGCAAGAGCGGCGAACGCTTCTGGGCGCATGTGATCGTCGATTCGATCCTCAGCCCGTCCGGCGAGATCCTCGGTTTCGCCAAGGTCACGCGCGACCTCACCGACCGGCGCAAGAGCGAGGCCGCGCTGAGGAACAGCGAGGCGCAGTTCCGCATCCTGGTGAACGGCGTGACCGACTACGCGCTGTACATGCTGGATCCGGAGGGGCATGTCTCCAGCTGGAACGCCGGCGCAGAGCGGATCAAGGGCTATTGCGCAGACGAGATCCTCGGCCAGCACTTCTCGCGGTTCTACACGCCGGAGGATCGCGAGCGCGGGGAGCCGCAGCGCAGTCTCTCGATCGCCGCACGGGAGGGCCGGTTCGAGACGGAATCCTGGCGCATGCGCAAGGACGGCAGCCGCTTCTTTGCGCATGTCGTGCTGGATGCGATCCATGACGAGCACGGCGCGCTGATCGGCTTTGCCAAGATCACCCGCGACGTCACGGAACGCCGCAACGCCGAGCATCAGCTCGATGCGGCGCGCGAAGCCCTGTTCCAGTCGCAGAAGATGGAGGCGATCGGCCAGCTGACGGGCGGCATCGCGCATGATTTCAACAATCTCCTGACGGCGGTGCTCGGCAATATCGAACTGGCGCTGAAGCGGCTGCCGGAGGACGCCGAGGTCGTGCCGCTCCTGCGCAACGCGCTCACCGGGGCCGAACGCGGCGCCGCGCTGATCGAGCGGATGCTGGCCTATGCCCGGCATCAGGAACTGAAGCCCATGGCGGTGGCCGTCGCCGATCTCGTGCGCAGCCTTCGGGATCTGATGGCGCGCTCGCTCGGCCCCGACGTCTCGGTCGTGATCGATCTGCCGGACGCCGTCTGCTCCGTCCAGGCCGATCCGAACCAGCTGGAATCGGCGGTCCTGAACCTGATGGTGAACGCCCGCGACGCGATGCCGTCCGGTGGCACGATCACGATCGCCCTCCATGAGGAGACGATCGCGGCCGGCCACGAGACGCGGCTGCGGCCAGGCCGCTACGTCTGCCTGTCGGTGATCGACAGCGGCGAGGGGATGGACGAGGCGACGCTGGCGAGGGCGCGCGAACCCTTCTTCACCACCAAGGGGGTCGGCAAGGGCACCGGGCTCGGGCTCTCCATGGTCCACGGCCTGGCCGAGCAGCTCGGCGGACGGCTCGTCATGAAGAGCCGGCTCGGGGAGGGCACCACGATCTCGCTGTGGCTGCCGGCCTCGGTGGAACTCGCGCCGCAGCCGGCTGCGCCCGGCGACGAGCCGTTGCCGGCTGCCGAGCCCTCTCGCAGCCTCACCGTGCTCGCCGTCGACGACGACGGACTGGTGCTGATGAATCTCGAGGCCATGCTGGAGGATCTCGGCCACCGTCCAGTGGTGGCGATGTCGGGAGAAGAGGCGCTGAAAGTCCTCGGCAATTCGCCGGAGATCGATCTCGTCATCACCGATCACGCCATGCCCCGGCTGACCGGCGCCCAGCTCGCCAGGACGGTTGCGGCGAGCCGGCCGGATCTGCCGGTGATCCTGGCGACGGGCTATGCCGAACTCCCGGCGGGAGAGAGCTGCCGGGTCCAGATGCTGGCAAAGCCCTACGGGCTGCGTGAACTGGAACGGGCGATCGCCCTCGCCACGGCGTGAGGCGCGAGGGCGCGGCGGTAGGCAGACGCGGCGCGGCATGCTCTAAAGCCCGGGTGGATCCCGAACGGGAATCACGGTCTGTTCACGCGCCGGCGGAGTGCTCTTGAAACTGTCACCCCAGCAGGACGAGGCCCTGAAGGCCGTCGCCGACTGGCTCGATCGCGGCGATCAGCCGATCTTTCGCCTGTTCGGCTATGCCGGCACCGGCAAGACCACGCTCGCCCGGCATTTCGCCGAGGGCATCGACGGCGCCGTGCAGTTCGCCGCCTTTACCGGCAAGGCGGCACAGGTGCTGCGCTCCAAGGGCGCCAAGAGTGCGCGCACCATCCACTCGCTGATCTACCGGCCGCGCGGCGAGGAGACGGTCGAGGACGAGGTGAGCGGCGCCTCGCGGGTGTCGCCGACCTTCTCGCTCAACCGCCAGAGCCCCGTCGCCAAGGCCAAGCTCGTCGTCGTCGACGAATGCTCCATGGTGGACGAGGCGCTCGGCCGCGACCTCATGACGTTCGGCACGCCGATCCTCGTCCTCGGCGATCCCGGCCAGTTGCCGCCCGTCTCCGGCGGCGGCTTCTTCACCGAGGCAGAGCCGGACTTCCTCCTGACCGAGATCCACCGCCAGGCCCGCGACAACCCGATCGTCGAGCTGGCGCTCGCCGTGCGCGAGGGCCGCGAGCTGATGTACGGCGACTACGGCACGGCGCAGATCATCTCCAAGCGGGAGGTCGAGCAGGAGAAGGTCCTGGCGGCAGACCAGGTACTCGTCGGCACCAACCGCACGCGCCGGCGCTACAACGCCCGCCTGCGGGAGCTGAAGGGCTTCGACGGACCGCTGCCGATGGCCGGCGACAAGCTGGTGTGCCTCAGGAACGACCCCGCGAAGGGGCTGCTCAACGGCTCGCTCTGGCAGGTGATGACCGCCTCGCGCGAGACCGCCAAGCCGGGCATCAATCTGCTCGTCAAGCCGGACGACGACGACATCGATCAGGGGGCGGCGAAGATCCGCCTGCTGAAGTCGGCCTTCGAGGAGCCGGACGCCGAGGTCCCCTGGGCGACCAAGAAGCGCTTCGACGACTTCGACTTCGGCTATGCGCTGACGGTGCACAAGGCGCAGGGGTCGCAGTGGGACGACGTCATGCTCTTCGACGAGAGCTGGGCGTTCCGCGACACGCGCGAGCGCTGGCTCTATACCGCCATCACGCGCGCCGCAGAGCGCCTCACCATCGTCAAGTGAAGCGCGCCCTGCCTCTTTGTCAGAGGCCGGTCCGCGGGACCATCG
Source organism: Jiella sp. M17.18 (assembly GCF_041027365.1). Lineage (NCBI taxonomy): Bacteria > Pseudomonadati > Pseudomonadota > Alphaproteobacteria > Hyphomicrobiales > Aurantimonadaceae > Jiella > Jiella sp. M17.18. The sequence continues at coordinate 455,433 of NZ_JBFTEH010000001.1, forward strand.
TTCGGATCATTCCGCCGGCGCCAGCGTCGGCACGGACGCCGTGGCCGGGCTCCTGACGAACAGCCACAGGAACATCGCCCCGCCGATGATGACGATCGGCGCGCCGATCATCAGGAACGGGTTCGGCTGCCCGCTGGCATCGATCATCACCTTGCCGGTGAGAAGGATCACTGTGCCGGCTTCGTAGACGACGAGCTGCGGCAGGGCGAGCCGGCTCTCCCGGAGCGTCGGCCAGGCCTTGTGCGTCAGCCCGAACAGCACCGAGGCGACGAAGCCGAGCAGGCCGATATGGGCGTGCGACTGGGCGAAGTTCGGATGGCCGCTGGCGCCGAGCCAGGTGCCGAACGCGGCCGAGCCGATCAGCCAGGCGAGGCCGAGGGAGATGTAGAGCTTGTCGATGTTGCGCATATCAGAATTCCCGATCAGCGAAGTGTTTGAACGGCTATGAAGACTGCATGTGCCCCGAACATCTCCACAAGCACGGCCCGATCCCGGCACTGTCTCAAATCGAAAACATTGCGGCGACGGCTCGTATTGCAGAGGCGAGTTCTTGACGAACCCGGCGCCAGAAAACAGAAGAGGCGGCCTTCGTCAAGGCCGCCTCACGCAAGGTCAAGAAAAAGATGCGGGTGCTGTCAGCAACCACTGCCCAAGAGATAGGCCCTGCCGTCCTGGACGCGGTCCACCTTCACGGAGCAGCCGTTGCCGAGGTCGGCCGAGGAGCCGGCCTTCACCTGCTGGCGACCGGCGCCCATGACGTAGATCGTCGCGGCATTGTCGTTGATCGCCGACAGGAAGACCATGTGGTTGCCGACGTTCTGGGTCTCTCCGACCTGCAGCCCGCCACTGCCATTGCCGTTCGAGGACTGCTGCTGACCGCCGGCAGGCTGGGCGGCAGCGCCATTGGCCGGCTGCTGGTTCGTCGGCTGGCCGCTGGCCACGCCATTCGGCTGGGCATTGCTGCCGGACTGCTGGCCGGCGCCATTGCCGGAGGCCGGCTGCATCTGCTGCTGGCCCGAGGCCGGCTGGGCCGCACCGGCAGGGCTGCCCGACGCGCCGCCGTTGCAGCCCTGTGAGGTCAGGCTCGCCTGGTCGTTGTCGACGCTCTTCAGCGTCACCTGGCAGCCATTGCCGGCATCCATCGACGAGCCGACCCGGACCACCTGCCGGTCGGCACCGCCCTGCGGGAAGGCTGCGCCGTTCGCCATCGGCAGGAGCGTCGCCTGGTTGTCGCCGATCGCGGAGACGAAGATCTTCGTCTGTCCGAAATTCGCGACGCTGCCGACGGAGACGGTCGCCGAGGTGGCGCTCGCCTGCTGTCCCGACGGCTGAGCCTGCTGGCTGCCGGCATTGCCCTGCTGCTGCCCGCCGGACGCCGCCTGCTGCTGCGCGTTGCCGGCGGCCGGCCGGGAGTTGCCGGCACTGCCGCTGGAGGCGTTCCCGCCGGACTGGTTGTCGCCGGCCGGCGCGGCCGCCTGCGAGCCGGAGGCGTTGCCGCCGTTACATCCCGCGGCCGCCAGGCTCGCCTGGTCGTTGTCGATGCTCTTCAGTGTCACCTGGCAGCCATTGCCGGCATCCATGGACGAGCCGACCGTCACCGTCTGCCGATTCGTGCCGCCCTGCGGGAAGGCGGCGCCGTTCGCCATCGGCAGGAGGGTGGCGGCATTGTCGCCGATTGCCGAGACGAAGATCTTCGTCTGGCCGAAGTTCGCGACCCCGCCGACGGGAACCGTCGCGGAGGTGGCGGCAGGCTGCTGCCCGCCGGCAGCGCCGGCGTTCGCCTGCTGGCCCGCGCCCGGTGAGGCGGCCGCCTGCTGCTGTCCGCCGGCGGATACGTTCTGCTGCGCGGTGCCCTGGCGGGTATTGCCGTTCGCTGCGGCCTGCTGTCCGTTGCCGGCCGCGGCGCCCTGCTGGCCGCTGCCGGAATTGCCGCCCGCGGCCTGCTGCTGGCCCTTGCCCGAGCCGCCTCCGCAGCCGTTCGCCGAGAGATAGGCCGCGCCGGCCGCGATGCCCGCCACCGTCACCTGGCAGTCGCCGGCGACGCTGACCGAGGCGCCGGGCTGCACAGACTGCAGGCGGCCGCTGATGCCGATGGTCGCGGACTGGCCGTCCGAGGCGAGGCCGGAGAGCTGGACCGTTTGACCGCCGAAGATCGCCGCCTGGCCGGGCAGGAGGATCGCGCCGCTGGGGCCTATCTGGTTGGCGAGAGCCGCAGGATCGCCGCCGGCCTGGCTTCCGCCGGCCTGTCCGCCGTTATTGCCGCCGCCGGACGCCGCCGGACGCTGGCCGAGCTGCTGCACCGACTGCTGCACGCCCTGCAGCGCCTGCGCGATCTGGTCGAGCTTCTGCGACATGTCGTTGGAGTTTTGCGAGGCCTGTGCCGCCTGGCCCTGCTTCTGGACCGCCTGCATCAGCGCATCGGTCCGCGTCTGGACCTCGTTGCCGAGCTTGGCGATCTCCTGCTGCAGGCCGCCCACCGCCTGCTTCACGCCGGCGCTCGTCTGATCCGCCTGCTGCGACAGGCCGCTGTTCAACTGCTGGACGTTGGTCTGGATGTCGGCGATCGGCTTCTTCAGCTGATCGACCTCCCGCGTCACCTGCCGGTTCACGCTGCCGACATTCGGACTGATCAGCCAACCGATGAACAGGCCGACGAGGCCTGCGATCACGATCGGGATGAATTTCGAGCCACCCATGGGTCTCCCTCCCAACACAGCCAATGGGGGCAGAAGACAGGGGCGGGCGGGGGAATGTCAACATGGCAGCCGCCTGAGAAATTCTCTCTATCGGCGCATTGACGGCCGCCGCCTCGACCCTAGGCAGCCGGGCGGCTGGCGTCCGGGCGAGCGATGCAGTATGCCCCCGCCATCCGGGACAGGACGAACGGCGAGGGGATCATGGCGACGGCTCTTTCGGTCAATCTCAACGCCGTGGCGATGCTGCGCAACCGCCGCGACCTGCCCTGGCCGAGCGTCACCGGGATCGGTCGCATCGCGCTTGCGGCGGGCGCGCACGGGCTGACGGTCCACCCGCGGCCGGACCAGCGCCACATCCGCTTTTCCGACCTTCCGGCGATCCGGCAGCTGATCGACGACGAGTTTCCCGGCGCCGAGTTCAACATCGAGGGCTATCCGAGCGGGGACTTCCTCGACCTCGTCGCCGCGGCGCGGCCGGAACAGGTGACCCTGGTGCCGGACGATCCGAGCCAGCCGACCTCCGACCATGGCTGGGACTTCGTTGCCGACGCCGCGCTCCTGAAGCCGGTCGTCGCGCGGCTGAAGGCAGAGGGGGCGCGCGTGTCGCTGTTCGCCGATGCCGAGCCCGGCGCGATGGCGGCTGCCGCCGACACCGGCTGCGACCGCGTCGAACTCTACACCGGACCCTATGGCGGCACCTTCGCCGATCCCGACGCGGCCGCCCGGGAAGTGGAGCGGCTTGGTGCCGCAGCCGATGCCGCCTTCGCCGTCGGCCTCGGCGTCAACGCCGGTCACGACCTGACGGTCGCGAACCTTCCCCCGCTCGTGCGCCGCATCCCGGGGCTCGCCGAGGTCTCGATCGGCCACGGCCTGACCGCCGATGCGCTGGAATACGGGATGGCGGAGACCGTTCGGCGGTTCCGCCGGGCCTGCGGCCAAGTCGTCTGAAGACCGGAGTGCTGTAGAGCGGCAGAAGAGCGATGGTCCGCACGCGGCTCGTCATGGGGATGACTCACGGAGGCTTAGCCATGCATCGACGCCGCGCCTTGCAGTCTTGCAGCAACAGGACTATCTAGCGCCCGGGTTTTGCATCGCAGCAAGGGCAACTGGGCCGCCCCGCCAGATCGCGCGGCCGAGTACATTGATGATCACCACCACTGCAGACGACAGCGCTTCGCCGAATGAGGCGGCGGGCAAGCCCGCGGACGCGTCACATTCCCCAGCCGATGCGGCCAATCACGAAGTGCATCAGGCGCATGGGGGCTCTCTTCCGATTCTGATCCTCGGCGCGCTCGGCGTCGTCTACGGCGATATCGGCACCAGTCCGATCTACGCGTTGCGCGAGGCGCTGAACGTGGCGGCCTCCGACGGCGCGCTGGTGCGCGAGGACGTGCTCGGCGTCCTATCGCTGATCGTCTGGTCGCTCGTGCTGATCGTGACGGTGAAATATGTCAGCTTCGTCCTGCGGGCGGACGACGAGGGCGAGGGCGGCACGCTGTCGCTGATGTCGCTGGCGCGCAAGGGCTTCACCGCGCAGCCGGCGATCATCCTGATCCTCGGCGTCGTCGGCGCCGCGCTGTTCGTCGGCGACGCGATGATCACGCCGGCGATCTCGGTGCTCTCGGCCGTCGAGGGGCTGAACACGGTGACCCCGGCCTTCGAGCCCTATATCGTCCCGATCACCATCGTCATCCTGTTCGCGCTGTTCGCGGTCCAGCGGTTCGGCACCGGCGTCGTCGCGGCCGTCTTCGGGCCGGTGATGTGCCTCTGGTTCCTGGCGCTCGGCGCCTCCGGCCTCGTCCACATCTTCGACGATCCGTCGGTGCTGTCGGCCTTCGATCCGGCGCATGCGATCTTCTTCCTGATCGACAATCCCGGGCTGTCCTTCGCCGCGATGGGCGCCGTGTTCCTGGCGGTGACCGGCGCCGAGGCGCTCTATGTCGATCTCGGCCATTTCGGCCGTAAGCCGATCATCGCCGCCTGGCTGATCCTCGTCTTCCCCTGCCTGCTGCTCAACTATTTCGGCCAGGGCGCCTATGCGCTGAAGACCGGCGGCAACCTCTCCAACATCTTCTTCGACATGCAGGCCGGCTGGGCGCTCCTGCCGATGGTGGTGCTGGCGACGCTCGCGACGGTTATCGCCAGCCAGGCGGTGATCTCCGGCGCCTATTCGCTGACCCGCCAGGCGGTGCAGATGAACATCCTGCCGCGCGCCGGCATCCGCCACACCTCCGAGACCCAGTCCGGCCAGATCTACGTGCCCCGCGTCACTTGGCTCCTCGGCCTCGGCGTCGGCCTCCTTGTGATCGGGTTCCAGCATTCGAGCAGTCTCGCCGTCGCCTACGGCATCGCGGTCACCGGCCAGATGCTGGTGACGAGCGTGCTCCTGTTCATCGTGATGCGCCGGGTCTGGCGCTGGGCGCTGTGGCTCGCCGTGCTGCCGACGCTGGTCTTCGTCGTCGTCGACAGCGCCTTCCTCGCCGCCAACGGCGCCAAGGTGGCGCAGGGCGGCTGGGTGTCGCTGGCGGTGGCGTCGGTGATGTGCCTCGTCATGTGGACCTGGGTGCGCGGCAGCCGCTGCCTCGTCGACAAGACGCGCCGCAACGAGGTGCCGCTCGACCTGATCGTGCGGCAGATGGAGAAGAAGCCGCCGACGACCGTGCCGGGGACGGCGATCTTCCTTACCGGCGATCCCGACTTCGCGCCGACGGCGCTGCTGCACAGCCTCAAGCACTACAAGGTGCTGCACGAGACCAATGCGATCATGACGATCCAGACGTCGGCCTCCCCGCACGTGCCGGACGAGCAGCGGGTGCGCATCGAGCGGATCAGCGAGCACTTCATGAAGGTCTGCCTGACCTACGGCTACATGGACGAGCCGAACGTGCCGCGTGCTCTCGTCCTGTGCCGCAAGCAGGGCTGGAAGTTCGACATCATGACGACGTCCTTCTTCCTCTCCCGCCGCTCGCTGAAGGCCTCGAAGGACGTCGGCATGCCGCTCTGGCAGGACCAGCTGTTCATCGCGCTGACCCGCAATGCCACCGACGCGACGGCCTATTTCCAGATCCCGACCGGGCGGGTGGTGGAGATCGGCACGCAGGTGGTGATCTGAGGCGCGAGCCCCACGCCGGCATCGTCGCAGGCGTTCCGGCCTTCACCGTCCGTCTTGCGAGATGACGAAGCAGTCGCGCCCCGCGGCCTTGGCGGCATAGAGGCAGTCGTCGGCCCTCTTCATCGCCGCCTGGAGGCTCGAGCCGGGCGTGATCGTCGCTCCTCCGATCGATACCGTCAGGCCGATCCGCCGTTCCGCGATGACCCGACCATCGGTGCGCATCCGCCGGCAGATCCCGGCCGCGACAGGCTCGATCCTTTCCTGATCCGCAGCCGGGAGGAACACGGCGAATTCTTCGCCGCCAATCCGGCCGACGAGCGCGTCGGGCGGAACGCAACAGGCGAGCGTCGCGCCCAGTTGCTGCAGTGCCTTGTCGCCGACGTCATGGCCATGGCTGTCGTTGATGCGTTTGAAATGATCGGCATCGACGAGCAGGACCGCTCCGCCCCGGCCCATGGCCTGGCGCGCCGATTCCAGGAAGTAGTTGCGCGCCAGCGCGCCTGTCAGCGGATCGAATTTGACGAAAGCCTCGATCTTGTCGATCGCCGCGGTGACCATCCGCACGATCCGGAGCGCAAAGACGGACACCGGGAAGGCGATCACCAGAGGCAGCCCGATCGCGAGCAGCATGGCGAACGCTCGCGCCTGGAGGGGCAGGGCCAGGGTGACGACATAGACGAAGGCAGCCGTCGGCATCACCGCGATCAAGGTGATCAGCAGCGACATCCGGAAGATGTCTCGATTGGTGCGCACGGACGGCATGCCGCGGTTCTATCCTTCCTGCCTTAAGAAGCTTTCGACGGCATCGCTGCATTTCTCCGGAGTGCGGCCGGACGGTCCGCGACCTTCGCGATGTCTTGAGCAGGGCGGCGCCCACACGCCTCCTGTGGCTCTGCCCCTTGCGCGCCGCCGTCAACCGCGCTATCGAGCCGAACCGTAACGTACGGTACGGCCGCTGCCGCGGTGGATGGGGGACCCGTGAACCAGCAGAGCGTCGACATCGAGCAGATGAGCGCGCGTCAGCGCGACGTGCTCGACGCCGTGCTGGCGCTGGTGCGCGAGGAGCACCGCGCGCCGACGATGACCGCCGTCGCCAGGGCCGCCTCCTGTTCGAAGGAGACGCTCTACAAGTGGTTCGGCGATCGCGACGGCCTGCTAACCGCCATGGTGCAGTGGCAGGCCTCGCGGGTGAGGGGCCTGCCGCTTCCCTCCGGCAGCCTCGACCGCGCGGCGCTGATCGGCAGCCTGACGGAATTCGCGCGCAACTGGCTGGCGGTGATCTCCGGCCCGACCTCCGTGGCGCTGAACCGGCTCGCCATCGCGGAAGCCGGATCCAGCGGCGCCGACCTCGGCGCCATCGTCCTCAGGAACGGCCCGATCGCGATGGCGCGGCGGCTGACGCCGGCGCTGGAGGCGGGACGGTCGGCGGGTCTTCTCGCCTTCACTGATACCGACGATGCGGCCCGCGTGTTCTTCGGCCTGGTCGTGCGCGACGTGCAGATCCGCCTCCTCCTTGGCGAAGCGCCGGCGCTGAGCGAGGCTGCGATCGCGCGCGATGCGAGCCGGGCGGCCCACCAGTTCTTCGCCCTTTACGGGGCGGACGAGAAACGGCCGGCAACGGCCGGAGCCAAGCAGTCAACAGAGACAGTCTAGAAGGAGGACATCTCATGCGCGTCTATTACGATCGCGACGCCGATCTCGGTCTCATCAAGTCGAAGAAGGTCGGCGTGATCGGCTATGGCAGCCAGGGCCGGGCCCATGCGCTGAACCTGAAGGATTCTGGTGTGTCGGACATCGCGATCGCGCTGCGTCCGGGGTCTGCGACCGCCAAGAAGGCCGAGGCCGACGGCTTCAAGGTGATGAGCGTCGCCGAGCTCGCCGGCTGGGCGGACCTGATGATGATGGCGACGCCGGACGAACTCCAGGCCGACATCTATAAGAACGAGATCGCGCCCAACATCCGCGACGGTGCGGCGATCGCCTTCGCCCACGGCCTGAACGTCCACTTCGGCCTGATCGAGCCGAAGTCGACCATCGACGTGCTGATGGTCGCGCCGAAGGGCCCCGGCCATACCGTGCGCTCCGAGTATCAGCGCGGCGGGGGGGTGCCCTGCCTCGTCGCCGTCCACCAGGACGCCTCCGGCAACGCGCTCGACCTCGGCCTTTCCTACGCCTCGGGCGTCGGCGGCGGCCGCTCGGGCGTCATCGAGACGACCTTCCAGGAAGAGTGCGAGACCGATCTCTTCGGCGAGCAGGTCGTGCTCTGCGGCGGCCTCGTGGAGCTGATCCGCGCCGGCTTCGAGACGCTGGTGGAAGCCGGCTACGCGCCGGAAATGGCCTACTTCGAGTGCCTGCACGAGGTGAAGCTGATCGTCGACCTCATCTATGAGGGCGGCATCGCCAACATGAACTACTCGATCTCGAACACCGCGGAGTGGGGCGAATACGTCTCCGGCCCGCGCATCATCACGCCCGAGACCAAGGCGGAGATGAAGCGGGTGCTCTCCGACATCCAGACCGGCAAGTTCACCTCGGAATGGATGCAGGAGTACCGCTCCGGCGCGGCGCGCTTCAAGGGCATCCGCCGGCGCAACGACAAGCACCAAATCGAGGAAGTCGGCGAGAAGCTGCGCGGCATGATGCCGTGGATCAAGGCCAACGCCCTGGTCGACAAGGCGCGCAACTAGGCGGAGGCCGACGTTCTCCGCCGATCCACGGCCTCTTCCTTGCCCGCCCTCGCGGCTTTGCCGCTGCGGGCGGGCGGGGGATCAAGGCCAACGCCCTGGTCGACAAGGCGCGCAACTAGGCGGAGGCCGACGTTCTCCGCCGATCCACGGCCTCTTCCTTGCCCGCCCTCGCGGCTTTGCCGCTGTGGGCGGGCGGGGGATCAAGGCCAACGCCCTGGTCGACAAGGCGCGCAACTAGGCGGAGGCCGGCGTTTTCCGCCGATCCACGGCCTCTTCCTTGCCCGTCCTCGCGGCTTTGCCGCTGCGGGCGGGCGGGGATCAAGGCCAACGCCCTGGTCGACAGGGCACGCAACTAGATGCGAGGGGCGCGGTGCCGATGACGGGCGCCGCGGCCACGACCGTCCGTCTTTCCCCGAGCTTTGGTCTCGGGAGCGGGCGCCCGCGAGGCCGGGCGAATCGCGCGCCGCGGCTTAAGCCAATCTCAACGTCTCTGTCCTACCGTGCCGAATCGCGGGGTTCGACGGAGGCCGCAAATGACAGCGATTCCCGAAGACGAGAACCAAGAGGCGGAGCGCCGGGTCGCGCCGCGCATGCGCGTTCTGAAGCGCGCCAAGGTGATCTTCAACAACGGCTTCTCCACCTTCGACTGCGTGGTGCGCAACGTGTCCGCCACCGGCGCTCTCCTGACTCTCGCCGAATCGGCGCATCTGCCGAAGGAATTCTCGATCCGGATCGGCGAGGAGAAGGAATCGCGCCCTGCCAAGCTGATCTATCGCCGCGCGATGTTCGCGGGCATCCGCTTCCTCGACATCCCCGAGGAGATGCTCGGCACCGAGCCGTCGGTGCCCGGCCCGGCCGCGGACGCTGCCGCCGCGGAGCCGGCGGCCCCGGGCGGCATCCGCCGCATCGAGCCGGAACATCTGCCGGACGCGGTGACCCGGCTCTTCGCCTGGTCGCGCTGAGGCGCCGCCGGATCTTGCCTTGAGCCGCTTCTATGCGGGTGGGCCATACCGACCGCACATGCCGGGTAGCGTCACCTGAGACGCCGGCGGAATCGCTCTCTTGCGAGTCTTGGCCCGGATCCCGGGCTCCCATCCCAACACTTTTTTGGCCGGCATTGCCGCAGCGGCGCTGGGTTGGCGAGGAAGCCTTCGGCGACCCGGAGGTGAGGAGAAGCTGCAGTCTTCGCCCAAATCCTCCCTGTTTCTCGCACCCGCAAAATTCGCACGACAGAAGCGTGACAAAGGGGTGGACAGGGCGGGGGGGCCTGTTTATACAGCCGCTACCGCCAAGGCGCGGCCGGGTGATTAGCTCAGTTGGTAGAGCAGCTGACTCTTAATCAGCGGGTCGTAGGTTCGATCCCTACATCACCCACCATTCTTTTTTGACGCTTGAGCCACAGACGGCGGGGACACCGCTGGAAGGTGCGACGATTTTCGGCGCTGAGGGCACCGCATGAGACCGGACCGTCGCCACACGGTCCCGGTCGTCGCGGCCGACGTCTTCAGCCGCGCTTCTCCTTCGCCTTGTCCTTCAGCATCGACCAGGTGTTCTGCTGGTTCAGCATCTGCTTGAGATAGGCGACGTTCGCGGCCGCGTCCTCGGGGGAGAGTTCCGACGTCGCGATCTTCTGGGCTTCCTCGAAGCGGCCCTGCAGGCCGACCACCAGCGCCAGGTTCTGGCGGATGCGGCTGTCGCCGCCCGGCTGCGCGGCCGCGGCGCGCAGATAGCTCTCCGCCGACTTCAGATCGTTGCCGAGAAGGTAGGACATGCCGAGGTTCGACAGGACGGAGGGATCGTTCGGCTGGATGTCGAGCGCCTTTCGGTAGAGCACGCGCGCCTGGTCGAACTGGCCCATCTGGTCGAGGATGGCGCCCTCGGCCGAGAGCAGCCGCCAGTCCGGCGAATCCGGCGTCTGGGCGCGGCGGATGGTCTCCAGCGCCTTCGGCAGGTCGCCCGATGCCGCCAGCGCCTTGCCGTAGGCGGAAAGGACCTCGCGGTCGTTCGGATGGGCGATCGCCACCTGGCGCATCACCGCCAGCGACTGGTCGTTGCGGCCCGCCATCTGCAGCGCCGCCGCGTAGCCCATGCCCACCCTCTTATCCTTCGGCTCCGCGTTATAGGCGCGGTCGTAGGACTGCAGCGCTCCCTGCAGTTCGGCGGGCGACATCTCTGAGATCGGCTTCGCGCTGCCGGAGCGGCTGATCGAGCCGGTCGTCTCGTTCGACACCGAGGCGCAGCCGGATCCGGCCAGGAGGGCCGCCGCCGCCGCGCAAAGAAGCCCCTGCCGCAACCGGCGAATCGGTCTAATGTCGCGCCCGAGCATGAACTGGCTTCCTCATCCTGTTCGACATAGATGCTGAACCCGGATCGGCCGATCCGGTGTGGCGAGCCGACAATATTTTGTTAACCCTAACGGTCGGTTAATGGGTGCCGATCGGGACGAAGGACGCGTTATGACCGTCAGCCTGATGCAAGAGACGCCGGAAACCGCCCGGCCCGTCTTCACCGTTTATGAAGGCGAGTTCGACGCTCTGCCCGAAGCCGCGCAGGCCTGGGCGAAGACGGTCCGCTTCGGCGGCGAGGCGGGCAGCGTGCTGATCGTGCCGGGCGAGGGCGGTGCGGCGTCGGCTGCGGTGCTGGGGCTCGGCAGAAAGGCAGGGGCGAGGGGAAGCGCGGAGCGCCGTGCGCTCCTCGCCGGAGCGCTGGCCGAGAAACTGCCGGAGGGCGACTGGCGGATCGATGGCGAGGCGCTGCCGGGCGATCTGGCGCTCCTGGCTCTGAAGCTCGGCGGCTATGCCTTCGACCGTTACCGCCCCGCCAAGGCCGCCGGCCAGAAGGGCGCCGCCCGCGTTGCAGCGCCGGCCGGCGCCGCGATCGCCGAAGCCGAGCGCATCGCCGGCGGCGTGTTCCTCGCGCGCGACCTCATCAACACGCCGACCAACGACATGGGGCCTGCGGACCTCGAAGCGGCGGTGCGCCGTCTGGGGGAGGCGTTCGGCGCGCGCGTTTCGGCGATCGTCGGCGATGCGCTCATCGAGCAGAACTTCCCGATGATCCACGCCGTCGGCCGCGCCAGCGCGACCGCGCCGCGGCTGATCGATCTCAGCTGGGGCGCCGAAGACGCGCCGAAGGTGACGCTGGTCGGCAAGGGCGTCTGCTTCGATACCGGCGGGCTCGACATCAAGCCGTCCTCCGGCATGCTCCTGATGAAGAAGGACATGGGCGGGGCTGCCAACGTGCTCGGCCTTGCCCACATGATCATGGCGAGCGGCCTGAAGGTGAGGCTGCGGGTGCTCATCCCGGCGGTCGAGAATTCGATCTCCGGCGCGGCCTTCCGGCCGAGCGACATCCTCACCAGCCGCAAGGGCAAGACCGTCGAGATCGGCAACACCGACGCGGAGGGCCGTCTGGTGCTCGCCGATGCGATGGCGCTCGCCGACGAGGAGGCGCCGGAACTGATGATCGACATGGCGACGCTGACGGGCGCTGCGCGCGTCGCGATGGGCCCCGACGTTCCGCCCTTCTACTGCGACGACGAGACATTTGCCGCCGACCTGGCGCAATCGAGCCTTGCCGTCGCCGATCCCGTCTGGCGCCTGCCGCTCTGGCAGCCCTATGCCGCCAACCTCGCCTCGAAGATCGCCGACACCAACAACGTCACCTCGGACGGCTTCGCCGGCTCGATCACCGCCGCGCTGTTCCTGCAGGGCTTCGTCGAAAATGCGGCATGCTGGGCGCATTTCGACATCTATGGCTGGCGGCCGAAGCCGAGCCCGATCGGCCCGGTCGGCGGCGAGGCGCAGGCCATCCGCGCGCTCTACCACGTCCTCAAGGCGCGCTATCCCGCCTGATTTCCGGCGTAAGCCGCCAGCTCTCTCTGGACTGCGAGCCGATCCGCATGACCGACGATACGCTTGATCCCCGCGTCAACGCCTTCCGCGACGACCTCGCCGACATCCGCCTCGAGGGGCAGGTGGCGGCTGGCTGCTTCGTCGCGGGAGAGGCACGGCGCGTCATCCGCCCGGTGGCGCCGCTTCGCCGCCGTCCGGGGCAGGACGCGCCGCTCGACACCGAACTCCTGTTCGGAGAGACGGTGATCGTGTTCGAGACGGGGGAGGCGGGATGGTCCTGGGTTCAGGCCGACCGCGACGCCTATGTCGGCTATGTGCCGACGGACGCGCTCGGGCCCCGCGGCGACCGGCCGCCGACCCATGTCGTCGCCGTGCCGCGCACCCTGGTCTTTCCGGCCCCGGACATCAAGCGGCCGCCGCTCCACGACCTGCCGATGGGGGCGCTGGTGACGGTGACGGGCGCCGCCGAGGACCACAACGCGCGCTATGCCCGGATCGCGCCGGCCGGCTGCATCGTCGAACAGCACCTGACGCCGGTCGCGACGCCGGTGCCCGACTTCGTGGCGGTCGCCGAGCGGTTCCTGGGGGTGCCCTATCTCTGGGGCGGGCGCACGGCGAACGGCATCGACTGCACGGGCCTCACGCAGATCAGCCTGATGATGGCCGGCATCGCGGCGCCGCGCGACAGCGACATGCAGGCCCGCGACCTCGGCACGCGGCTCGCCGGGATCGAGGCGCTGCAGCGTGGCGATCTCGTCTTCTGGAAGGGCCATGTCGGCATCATGCTGGACGGCCAGCGGCTCCTCCACGCGAACGCCTTCCACATGATGACGGCGATCGAGCCGCTCGACGCCGCCATCGCGCGGATCGAGAAGAAGGGCTCTTCCGTCACCAGCATTCGCCGGCTCGGCGCTGCGGGCGAATGAGGCTCCGGACGCGGACGGCCGGTTCGCGCGGCTTTCCTCCGTAGGGGTCCGGCCGAGGGCGATCGAAGCTTGCCCTATTATGGCTCGCCCTCGCGTGCCATGGACACCTCCTGCGGCGAGACGATTCGCCATCCTTCCGTTGTTCGAGTGACGAGAGACCGATCATGCGCGCCCTCCTTCCGACCGCCGCCCTTGCCCTTCTGTCCGGCCTTGCCGGCTGCGTTTCGACGCAGCCCGGCCCGGATTCGGTGAATCTCGTGAAGTCCCAGTCGGCGCTGTCGGAATGCCGCTACATCACCACCGTCTACGGCAACGAGGCTGCCTCGCCCGAGAGCGCCGGCAACCCCGATGCGCCGATCCAGGACATGCGCAGGGCGACGGCGGCGCTCGGCGGCAACACGCTCTATGTCGGCGCGACAGCCGCGCCAACGTCCGCCACGGGACCGGCAACGGCCGCACGGCCCGCGCCTCGCACGCAGGGCGATGCCTATCACTGCTGATGGTCGAATACCCGGCGCCGACCGGGCCCTCCGGCGCGGGTTCAACCGGAAGTACCGCCGAACGAGTTGCGCGCACAGATTCGGATTAGCGTCGACCGGGCTCGGTGCGCTTTCCGTCCGCGGCAGACAATGCCTGCATCATCGGATCCGGCTTAGGAGACGCTCCTTCACCGGCCGACGCATCGCCGATCGCCGCGGTCCCGCGGCCGGATAGCTTCGAGCGCGGAGATGCGCCGGTGATGTCGCCATCCGGCCGCTGCCGATAGGATTCGGGACGGGGTACATGGAAGCTCGACCCTTTTGCGCCGGATTTGCCGATTATGACCGGCACAACGCGTAGGTTGTGGTGTGATGTGGCCGGCCGTGGGCTGCGATTCATCGTTGCCGCCGTGCAACATACGGGTTCATTCGCTTGACACTTGCTGTCCATGGCTACACTGGATCGGCTGGTTCGGCTTTACTCCGGATAGAGTTTGACGATGGGAAATTCGATGAAGGCCTGGATCCGGCGATCAGACATTGTTGTCCGGGATCTCGCTCTGCTCGCGGTCGGGATCGGCGCGATGGCGCTGCTCGTCTCTGTCTTGCATGCCTAGGGCTATAGGCGCTGGCGCTTATGAGCGCCTGCTTCGCGCTGCCGCGCAGCATCCCCGCCATCCATCCGGCACGTCGTCGTGGATCGCGGCGGCGGGCGGACAATAAACTCTGCTGTGAGTTTAAAGTCGGCGGACTCGGTGCTCGCTGCCGTGGCTTTGGCGGCTCTTGCGACTGGGCAGCCGCGGCTCGCAGCGAAGCGGCGTGAGGTTGCGCGGTGGCGGCCTCGTCGACCGAGAGAATGCCTTCGCCGCGATCATCCACCCGTCAGGAAGGGCGAGATGATGTCGATGCCCTTGGGGCATTATTCCGAAACTATCCGGGTGTTGCCGTCCGAAGTTCGCAGGGACTGCCGGAAAGGCGATCCTTGCGACCTTCAAGGCTGTTCTCTGCCAGCTTCCGGAGCCGCGGTGGCTGCCGTGGCTAGAACTGCCGGCGCCTTTGGGCCGAATGTGTCCGGAGCATGGGAAATATCGTGCCGCCTCGGTACCGGGCTCCCGACGCGGCGGGCAGGCCGCTTGTTGCAGGCATTCATGCGGCAATGCTGCCTGGGTTGGGTGGACACCGAGCCGCGGGCGGCTCGTCTATCCAAACGCTTTGAAGGCCACCAGCGTGAACGTATCGGCGACGCCGTCGATGACCTGCAGGCGCTGCGTGACGAAGTGTCCGATGTCCTGGTCGTCCGGCAGATAGAACTTGGCGATCAGGTCGTAGTGGCCGGAGGTGGAGAACACCTCGGAGATCTGCTCGACCTCCTGCACGAGTTCGTCGGCGACCTTGTAGGCCGCACCCGGCCGGCACTTGAACTGGACGAAGATCGTCTGCATCGCATGGCTCCTGCCGCATCGGCGCGGCGCATGAATCCGTTTGAGGGTCCGCGGACCGTTTCAGGCCGCGCGGCCCGCCGTCAAGATCGCGACGAGCTCGCTCTGAGGATCGGCAAGGTCGTCGACGACGTCGAAATGATGGCGCCCCGGCCGCTCGATCGCCCGCGTCCCGACGCCGAAGCCGTGCCAGACGTTCGCGAGCAGCGTGTTCTGGCGCCGGAACTCGGGAAGTTCGGCGCCGCCGACGAGGCAGGTGATGTCAATTGCGGCCCGCGGTTCGAGCAGCGCCGGACTTTCGGCGCGGGCGGTCCCGGCATCGAGGCGCAGGACCGCGTTCATGCCGGTCCGCATGATCGGGCGAAGATCGTGGCAGCCGCTGATCGACACCGCGCGGTCGATGCGCCCGGCTGTCTCGGCTGCGATCGGCGCGTCGACGCAGAGCATGCGCGAGACCAGGTGGCCGCCGGCGGAATGGCCGGAGAGGCGGATCGGCCCTGCGATCCGCTTCGCGATCCGGTCGAGGAAGGAGCCGATCTCGCGAGTGATGTCCGGGATCGTCGTCTCCGGACAGAGCGTATATTCCGGCAGTGCCACGGCGAAGCCGCGGGCGAGGGGGCCGGCCGCGAAATGCGACCAGTTGCCGATCTCCTGGCTCTTCCAATAGCCGCCATGGACGAAGACGACGAGACCGACCGGCTCGGCCTCCGGCAGGAACAGGTCGTAGTGCTCGCGCGGCTGATCGCCGTAGGAAACGCCGAGTTCGGCCCGGCCGGCGGCGGAGAGCCTGTCGCGGAAGGCGCCGGCCTCGGCCTGCCAGCGCGGCAGATAGGTCTCGGCGCCGGCAATCGACCCGCTGTTGTCATAGGCAGTGTCGTAGTCACGGATCGG
Organism: Jiella sp. M17.18; assembly: GCF_041027365.1. Taxonomy (NCBI): domain Bacteria; kingdom Pseudomonadati; phylum Pseudomonadota; class Alphaproteobacteria; order Hyphomicrobiales; family Aurantimonadaceae; genus Jiella; species Jiella sp. M17.18. Next base: position 471,517 of record NZ_JBFTEH010000001.1, read on the forward strand.
TTCCCCGCCGGTCCAGATCACGTCGAAGTCCATGCGCAGCTTTCCCTTCGAGAAATCAACTTCGGCCACAGGCGGCGGCCGCAGTCGCCGACTTAACAGAACGTCCGGATGCCCGGCAGTCCGCCGGCTCCCGCGCTGGCACCATTTCCGATCGTCCGGTGCGGCGCAATGCACGACGGCTCGCCTGACCGAGCCCGAGGGGAGGACCGCGATTCCGCCGGCTGCGGCCAGAGCCTCAGCTTCGACAAGACGATCAGGTCGACCGACGCGACCGGATCGCGCCGCCTGACGCGGCCAAGACGCAACGCCGGCCGCGCCCCACGATACCCGTCTTTCGGAACTCATTGGCGGGACATGTGTTTTTCTCCCGAACAAAACATCACGGTGCAACACGACAGGGCCGTGCAGGACGAGACGTCGAGGCGACCGCACTCGGGCGCCATGACGTCTCGCTTTGCCGACCCCGATTTGCCCAAGAGAAGGACGGACATCATGCCGAGCATCAAGCAATCCAAGATCGCCATTCTCGCCACCGACGGCTTCGAGCAGGTGGAACTCACCGGGCCGCTGGAAAAGCTGAAGGAGGCGGGCGCCGAGGTGCATGTCATCTCGACCAAGGCCGGCTCGATCAAGGGCTGGGACCAGGACCACTGGGACAAGGATATTCCCGTCGACAAGCAGCTTTCCGAGGTGCGCGTCACCGATTACGACGCGCTGGTGCTGCCGGGCGGCCAGATCAATCCGGACAAGCTGCGCGCCGACCCGAAGGTGGTCAGCTTCGTGCGCGAGTTCTTCAACTCCAAGAAGCCGCTTGCTGCGATCTGCCATGCGCCGTGGCTGCTGATCGAGGCCGGCATCGTGCGCGGCCGCGACATCACCTCCTTCAATTCGATCAAGACCGACGTGAAGAACGCCGGCGGCAACTGGATGGACAAGGAAGTGGTGGTGCACGAGGCGCTGATCACCTCCCGCAATCCCGGGGACATCCCGGCCTTCGTCTCCAAGATCATCGAGGAGGTCGAGGAAGGCCGCCACGAGGACCGCAAGGTCGCCTGATCGGGCATCGGTCGGTTTGGATGCAGGGTCGGCGCCGAAAGGCGCCGGCCCTTTTTCGTGGGCGCAACCGAGCGCCACGCGGACGCCTGCGACGCCGCAGCAGCCGATCGTGCCACCGGGCGAAGCGGCCGATCCCGCAGCACGTTGCCCAAAATCTTCGCATTCCGTCGGGGGAAGCCGCGCTGCGGACGTCTGCAAAGCCTCCGATCACGGCACTTCGGCGATTGGCACGGTCATTGCATGCAATCTTGTCGACGCCCCTCGGGCTTCTTCAAACGGAGCATGCGACATGACCTTCCTGCCAATGACGCGCCGCCGCTTTCTGATGACGGGCGCCGCCCTGGGCGCCCTGCCGCTCGTGTCGCGCGTTTCGCCGGCCGCCGCGGCGAGCCTGACCGCGGGCTTCATCTATGTCGGCCCGCGCGACGACTTCGGCTACAACCAGAGCCATGCCGAGGGCGCTGCGGCGATCAAGGACATGCCCGGCCTGACGATCACCGAGGAGGAGAACGTCCCGGAGAGCGACGCCGTCGTGAAGACGATGGAATCGATGATCCAGCTCGACGGCGCCTCGCTGCTCTTCCCGACCTCCTTCGGCTATTACAGCCCCTTCGTCGTCGACACGGCGAAGCAGTACCCGGACGTCCAGTTCCGTCATTGCGGCGGCCTCTGGACCCCCAAGGACCCGGCGAACGCCGGTTCCTATTTCGGCTATATCGGCACGGCGCAGTACATCTGCGGCATCGTCGCCGGCCACATGACCAAATCGAAGAAGCTCGGTTTCGTCGCGGCCAAGCCCATCCCGCAGGTGCTGATGAACATCAACGCCTATACGCTGGGCGCAAAGAGCGTCGACCCGTCGATCCAGACGCAGGTGATCTTCACCGGCGACTGGGCGATGCCGGTGAAGGAGGCGGAGGCCGTCAACGCGCTGGTCGACCAGGGCGCCGACGTCCTCACCTGCCATGTCGACAGCCCCAAGGTCTTCGTGCAGACGGCTGCCGGCCGCGGCGCCTATGTCACCGGCTACCACACCAGCCAAGCGCCGCTCGCCCCGCAGAAGTATCTCACCGGCGCCGAATGGCACTGGGCGACGATCTACAAGATGTTCGCCGAGAAGGCGCTGAAGGGTGAGACGCTGCCGAACTTCGTGCGCGGCGGCCTGGCCGAGGACTTCGTCAAGATCAGCCCCTATGGGCCGGCCGTCACCGACGCTGCCAGGAAGCAGGCCGACAGCGTGAAGGCCGAGGTGATGAAGGGCGACTACGCCGTCATCAAGGGCCCGCTGAAGGACAACAAGGGCAACATCGTCGTTGCCGCCGGCAAGGCCTATCCCGAGACCGCGATCGAGCTCGAGAAGATGGACTACCTCATCGAGGGCGTCATCGGCTCGACGTCGTGAGGTGGCGATGAGCGAGATCCAGCAAGCCGCTCCGATCATCCGGGGTCTGCCGCGTCCGCTCATCGGCGAGACGGCCGGCCGCCGTCTCGAAGCCGTGCTGATCCCGATCCTCGCGCTGATCGCGGGGCTCGGCCTCTTCGGCGTGTTCATCGCGCTGGTCGGCAAGTCGCCGGAGGACTTCTACTACCTCGTCTATCGCGGCGGCTTCGGCACCTGGTTCTCGCTCCAGAACACGATGACGCGCACCGCGCCGCTGCTCCTCACCGCGCTCTGCGTCGCGCTGCCGGCGCAGCTCGGCCTCGTCGTCATCGGCGGGGAGGGTGCGTTCGTCCTCGGCGGTCTCGCGGCGGCGGCGGTGGGCACTTGGCTTGCCGGCGCGCCGGCCGCCGTTGGGATCATCGCCATGGCGCTCGCCGGCATGGCGCTCGGGGGCCTGTGGATCGGCATCGTCGGGGCGCTGCGGCACTATCGCGGCGTCAACGAGACGATCTCCAGCCTGCTGATGGCCTATATCGCCATCGCGCTGATGCAGCATTTCGTCGAGGGGCCGCTGCGCGATCCCGCCAGCCTCAACAAGCCGTCGACGACGCCGCTGCCGACCGCCTTCCGGGTCGGCGACATGCCGGGGATGGACGTGCATTGGGGATTTGCCATCGGCGTCCTCGCCTGCCTCGTCGCCGGCTTCGTCCTGTCGCGCACGACGTTCGGATTCGCGGCCCGCATCGCCGGCGGCAATGCCCGCGCCGCCGCGGTGCAGGGTCTGCCCGTCGGCCGGCTGATCCTCGCCTTCACCGCTGCGGCCGGCGCCGCGGCCGGCCTCGCCGGCATGATCGACGTCGCAGCGGTGCAAGGGTCGGCCAACGCCTCGCTGATCGCCGGCTACGGCTATACCGGCATTCTCATCGCCTTCCTCGCGCGGCAGAACCCGATCGCCATCATCCCGATGGCGCTGCTGATCGGCGGCATCGAGGCGGCCGGCGGGCTCGTCCAGCGGCGCATGGACCTGCCGGATGCGACTGTGCTCGTCCTGCAGGGCATTCTGTTCGTCGCGATCCTGGTGTCCGAGACCCTGTCCGGCCGCCTCCTGCCGGCGCTCGGCCCGACGCGGGGAGGCGCGAAATGAGCGCTGACCTCGGCCTCTGGGCGGTGCCGCTCGCCGTCCTCGGCGGCATGCTCCGCGTCTCGACGCCGTTCCTCTTCGTCAGCCTCGGCGAATGCGTGACGGAGAAGTCCGGCCGCATCAATCTCGGCCTCGAGGGCACGCTCGTCTTCGGCGCCATGGCCGGCTATGGCGGCTCGCTCATCACCGGATCGCCCTGGCTCGGCGTGCTGGTCGCCGGTCTCGCCGGAGTCCTTTTCGGCCTGATGCACGGCCTCCTCTGCTCGCTGCCGCGGGTGAACGACATCGCGGTCGGCATCGCGATGATGCTGCTCGGCACCGGCGTCGCCTTCTTCTTCGGCAAGCCGCTGATCCAGCCGGCGGCGCCGATGCTGCCGGCGATCCCGTTCGGCGCCTGGTCGTCCCTGCCGCAGCTGCGCTCGGCGCTGGAGGTCTCGCCGCTGTTCCTGATCGGCATCGTGGTCGCGGCGCTGCTCGCCTTCATGTTCAAGCGCACGCGGCTCGGCCTCGTCATCCGCATGGTCGGCGACAGCGCCGATGCGGCCCGCGCCATGGGCTATTCGATCCTGCCGGTGCGGATCGGCGCGACCGCCTTCGGCGGCTTCATGGCGGGCGTCGCGGGGGCCTATCTCTCGCTCTACTATCCCGGCTCCTGGAACGAGCACATCTCGTCCGGCCAAGGGCTGATCGCGGTGGCGCTGGTGATCTTCGCGCGCTGGAACCCCTTCGCCTGCTTCGGCGCGGCGCTGCTCTTCGGCGGGGCCGGGGCGCTCGGGCCGGCGCTGCAGTCGGTGGGCGTGACGGAGGGCTACTACCTCTTCTACGCCGCGCCGTACGTCCTCACCCTCGTCATCCTGTTCTTCACCTCCTCGCGGAACCGCGCGCTGGAAGGCGCGCCGCGCGAGCTGTCGATCACAAAATAGGAGAGGTCTCGCCATGAACGGATTGGGCGGACTGAACAAATCGCCGAACGGCGTCGTCATCGGCTGCGTGCAGCTGCAGTTGCCGACCGTCGCGACGATGGCCGACCTGAAGGCGCAGACCGAGAAGATCGTCTGGATGGTCGGCAAGGCCCGGCGGAACATGGCGACGATGGACCTCGTCGTCTTCCCCGAATATTCGCTGCACGGCCTGTCGATGGACATCAATCCGGAGATCATGTGCCGGCTCGACGGGCCGGAGGTGGCTGCGTTCAAACAGGCCTGTGTCGATAACAGGATCTGGGGCTGCTTCTCGATCATGGAGCTGAACCCCGGCGGCATGCCCTACAACACCGGGCTCGTCATCAACGACGCCGGCGAGATCGTCCTCAACTATCGCAAGCTCCATCCCTGGGTGCCGGTCGAGCCCTGGGAGCCCGGCGACCGCGGCATCCCCGTGATCGACGGACCGAACGGCTGCAAGCTGGCGCTGATCATCTGCCATGACGGCATGTTTCCGGAGATGGCCCGCGAATGCGCCTACAAGGGCGCGGAGATCATGCTGCGGACCGCCGGATACACCGCGCCGATCCGGAACTCCTGGCGCTTCACCAACCAGGCCAACGCCTTCCAGAACCTGATGATCACCGCGAATGTCTGCATGTGCGGCTCGGACGGCTCGTTCGATTCCATGGGCGAGGGCATGATCGTCGACTTCGACGGCACCGTCATCGCCCACGGCACGACCGGCCGCGCCGACGAGATCATCACCGCCGAAGTGCGCCCGGACCTGGTGCGCGAGGCGCGCATCGGCTGGGGCGTCGAGAACAACATCTACCAGCTCGGCCATCGCGGCTATGTCGCGGTGAAGGGCGGCGCGCAGGACTGCCCCTACACCTTCATGCACGACATGGTGGCGGGCAAATACCGCGTGCCGTGGGAGGATGAAGTCAAGGTCACCGACGGCACCTCCTGCGGTTTTCCGGCGCCGACGCGGGTGTTCGGGGAGCGCTTCAAGGACGCGGCGGAGTGATGGGGATGGTGGCCTTGCTTCAGGAAGTGGCGGCCGGCGCGCCCCCCTCTGTCCTGCCGGACATCTCCCCCACGCGGGGGGAGATCGGCAGCTTTGGCGGCAGCCTCCCGACCTCCGACCTCTTTGCCGAAAGCGACGCTGGCGATTGGCCGATGGCTTTCGCGCGAGATCGATCTCCCCCCTCGCGGGGGAGATGCCCGGAAGGGCAGAGGGGGGCGCATCGGGGCGCCGGCCCGAACCAGTCTCGAACCGATGCGAAGCGAGGACCCCGCCAATGACCGCCACCCTCGACGAGCGTATCGATGCCGCCTTCGTGCTGGGCGGGCGCACGGTCGCATCCGACCCCTATCCCTGGCCGTTCGACGGCGATCTCAGGCCCGAGAACACCGCCATCGTCGTTATCGACATGCAGGTCGATTTCTGCGCGCCCGGCGGCTACGTCGACTCCATGGGCTACGACCTGTCCAACACGCGGGCACCGATCGAACCCATCGCGAAACTCCTCGACGTGGCGCGGGCGAAGGACTTCACCATCATCCACACCCGCGAGGGCCACAAGCCGGATCTCTCCGACCTTCCCGCCAACAAGCGCTGGCGCTCGCAGCGGATCGGCGCGGGCATCGGCGACCAGGGACCGTGCGGGCGCATCCTGGTGCGCGGCGAGCCGGGCTGGGAGATCATTCCGGAGCTGCAGCCGCTGCCGGGCGAGGCGATCATCGACAAGCCGGGCAAGGGCTCCTTCCTCGCCACCGACTTTGACCTCGTCTTGCAGACGAAGCGCATCCGCAACATCGTCCTGACCGGGGTCACCACCGATGTCTGCGTCCACACCACCATGCGCGACGCCAACGACCGCGGCTACGAGTGCCTCCTGCTCTCCGATTGCACCGGGGCGACCAAGATGGAGAACCACCTCGCCGCGCTCGACATGGTCAAGATGCAGGGCGGCGTGTTCGGCGCGGTGGCGACGAGCGACGCCTTCATTGCGGCGATCTCCTGATGCGGCAGGCAAAAGTCCACCGGATCGCGACGCGGGCGCCGGACGACGTGTCGGGGCTCCAGGCGATGATCGGCGACGGGCGGATCGATCCGGCGGGGATCGTCGCGATCCTCGGCAAGACCGAGGGCAATGGCTGCGTCAACGACTTCACCCGCGCCTTCGCCGTTTCGGCGCTGAAGGCGGCGCTGTCGGCGCATCTTCCGCCCGACGCCGTCGCCGGCATCGCGACCGTCATGTCCGGCGGCACCGAGGGTGCGCTGTCGCCGCACCTGATCGTCCTCGAACGCGGCTCCGCGACCACCTCCGACGGTCCGGCCCTCGCCATCGGCTGTGCCCATACCGGCGATCTGGCGCCGGAACATCTCGGCCGCATGGCCGAGGTCTGGATGGTGGCGGAGGGCGTCGCCAAGGCGATGCACGATGCCGGCATCGAGGATCCCGCCGACGTCCACTTCGTCCAGATCAAGTGCCCGCTTCTGACTGCCGAGCGGATCGCGGAAGCGGAAGCGCGCGGCGAGACCGTCGCGACGCGCGACACGCTGAAGTCGATGGGCCTTGCCCGCGGCGCCTCGGCCCTCGGCGTTGCGCTGGCGCTCGGCGAGATCGAAGCGCATGCGATGAGCGACGCGATCATCGGCCGCGACACCAGCCTGTGGTCGGGCCGCGCCAGCACCTCGGCGGGTGTCGAGCTGATGAACCACGAGATCGTCGTTCTCGGCATGAGCAAGGCCTGGTCCGGCCCGCTCGTCGTCGACCATGCCGTCATGGCGGATGCGATCGACATCCTGCCGGTTCGCGACGCGCTGCGGCGCCTCGGCTTTGCGGCCGACGGCCAGCTGACGCCGGCCGAGCGCGAGCGCCTCGTCGCGCTGCTCGCCAAGGCCGAGCCCGGCACCGCCGGCCGCCTGCGCGGTGCGCGCCACACCATGCTGGACGACAGCGACATCTCGGCCACCCGCCACGCCCGGGCCTTTGCCGGCGGCGCGCTCGCCGGTCTGACCGGCACGAGCGAACTCTTCGTGTCCGGCGGGGCCGAGCACCAGGGCCCCAACGGGGGCGGCCCTGTCGCCGTGATCGCCCGACGTCTGCCCCGTTCGCCGGAAGGAGACAGCTGATGTCCGCCGTCACGCCCTTGCATGATCCCGCCGACGGCCTGGAAGCCGCGCCGCCGCCTTCGAGAGACGATCACCGCGAACGACCGCTGCTGGAGGCGGTGGGCCTCACCAAGCGGTTCGGGTCCTTCACGGCACTCGATGACGTCTCCCTCTCGCTCCAGGCGGGCGAGTTCCACGCCCTCCTCGGCGAGAACGGCGCCGGCAAGTCGACGCTGGTGAAGTGCATCCTCGGCTACTACCACCCGGATGCCGGCGGCGTGATCCTCGACGGGCGCGAGCAGGCGATCGACAATCCGCGCGACGCCCGCCGGCTCGGCATCGGCATGGTCTATCAGCACTTCACCCTCGTGCCGGCGATGACCGTCCTCGAAAACCTGGTGATGTCCCGCGTCGACGTGCCCCGGCTGATCGACTGGAAGACAGAGCGCCGCGCGCTGACGGAGTTCCTGGCGACGATGCCGCTCAAGGTTCCGCTCGACACGCCGGTGGACCGGCTGTCGGCCGGCGAGCGGCAGAAGACCGAAATCCTGAAGCAGCTCTATCTCGGCTCGCGCATTCTCGTCCTCGACGAGCCGACTTCGGTGCTGACGCCGGACGAGGCGCGCGAGGTGCTCGGCTTCCTGCGCGCCCGCGCGTCCGAGACCGGCATGGCCGTGCTCCTCATCACCCACAAGTTCGCCGAGGTGACCGCCTTCTGCGACCGCGTCACGGTGCTGCGCCGCGGCGCCAAGGTCGGCGAGGGCAGGGTGGCGGACCTCTCGACGACGCAGATGGCGGCGATGATGATCGGCGAGCGCGAGCTCGCCGCGGTGCCGGACCGGGCGGCGATCGCCCGCAGCGTTCAGCCGGTCCTGTCCCTTCAGAATGTCCGCTCCGGCACCGCCGCGACGCGCGGGTCGGTCGCCATCGACCGGCTCGACGTTTTCGCCGGCGAGATTGTCGGCATCGCCGGCATTTCCGGCAACGGGCAGAAGCGGCTGGTCGACCTCTTCTCGGGCCAGGAACATCCGGACAGCGGCACGATCCGCGTCAAGGGCGAGCCCTACGATGCCAGCCGCCGGGCGGCGCAGGCGCTGAAGGTTCGCTGCCTGCCGGAGGAACCCTTGCGCAACGCCTGCGTCGGCCGGATGAGCGTCTCCGACAACCTCGCCTTCCGCTCCTTCGACCGCAACGCCGAGGGCGCGCCGATCCGGCTGCTCGACAAAAAGCGCATGCGCTCCGAGGCCGAGCGGATGATCGCGGCCTATTCGGTGAAGACGCAAGGCCCTTCCGCGCCGATCGCGACCTTGTCCGGCGGCAATGTCCAGCGCGCGGTGCTCGCTCGCGAACTCGGCGGCGAGGCCGACCTTCTGGTCGCCGCCAATCCGTGCTTCGGCCTCGACTTCGGAGCCGTCGCCGACATCCGGGCGCAGCTGATCGCGGCGCGCAACCGCGGCACGGCCGTGCTGCTGGTCTCCGAAGACCTCGACGAGATCGTCGCCCTGGCGGACCGCATCCTCGTCATGTTCGAGGGCCGCATCGTGTTCGAATGCGCGGGCGGCGAGACGGCGGACGTCCGGGAGATCGGCGCCCATATGGCCGGCCACTCGGCGGCGGAGACGATCGGGGAGATCGCCTGATGTCCCCGATCCCGGCCCGGCCCTTCGCCTTTCCGCTCGACCCCTCTCAGGTCGCGCTGATCGTCATCGACATGCAGCGCGACTTCCTGGAGCCCGGCGGCTTCGGCGCGTCGCTCGGCAACGACGTCTCCCTGCTGCAGGCGATCGTCCCGGCGACGGCACGGCTCATCGCGGGGTTCCGCGCCGCCGGCCGACCGGTGATCCACACGCGCGAATGCCACCGCGCCGACCTCTCCGACTGTCCGCCGGCCAAGCGCTCGCGCGGCGCGCCCGGCCTTCGCATCGGCGACACGGGGCCGATGGGCCGCATCCTGATCGCCGGCGAGCCGGGTGCGGAGATCGTGTCCGAGCTCGCTCCCCTGGAAGGCGAACTGGTGATCGACAAGCCCGGCAAGGGCGCCTTCTACGCCACCGATCTGGCGGATCATCTGGCGAGGCTCGATGTGACGCAGCTGGTCTTTGCCGGCGTGACGACGGAGGTCTGCGTGCAGACGACCATGCGCGAGGCGAACGATCGCGGCTACGAATGCCTGATCGCGGAGGACGCGACGGAGAGCTACTTCCCGGACTTCAAGCGGGCGACGATCGAGATGATCACCGCGCAAGGGGCGATCGTCGGATGTGCCGCGCCGGTCGGCGCGATCGTCGCCGGGCTCGGCGGAGCTGCGGGGACGAACGCGCCGCTCCTGGCGGCAGAGGCGTGACGGCGATGCCGCAGGTGTTTCCCGCGCTGCTCGGGCTGAACCTTGCCAACGCACCCTTCGAGCCCTTCCGCGACGGCGTCGAGATCGCCCATCTCTATCGCGCGGCGGAGGGCGCGGGTCCGGCGGTGGCGCTGCTGCGCTACGCCCCTGGCGCGTCCGTGCCGCTGCACGAGCACCTGGGGCTCGAGACGATCTGCGTCCTCATCGGTTCGCAGTCCGACGACAACGGCCTCTATCGCGCCGGCGACGTCGTCTTCAACGAGGCGGGCACGCGCCATCGCGTCTGGTCGGAGGAGGGCTGCATCGTGCTGATCTCCTGGGCGGCGCCGGTGCGGATCGTGGGGGAAGAAGGGTGAGGGCGCGTTCCCGCGAACGCCTCGCCCGTCGCGCCCCCCTCTGCCCTGCCGGGCATCTCCCCCACGAGGGGGGAGATCGATCTCGCGCGTGCGTCACGCTCGGCCGGCAGCGATCGAGGCTGACATCAACGTTCACGGGGCGGGAGCCGAAGCGGAAGCTGCTGATCTCCCCCCTCGCGGGGGAGATGGGCGGCAGCCCAGACGGGGGCGCGACGGGCGCCGTGTTCGACAGGACAGTGCCCCGGCCCGCAGTCCCTTATCGCGCCAAGAAGAACAATGCCTCGCGGAGGAAACCATGACCGAGCTGCCGACCATTCTCGACTTCCCCGGCCTGCGGGCCCTCTACGCCGGCGGCGCGAGTCCGGCGGACGTCGCGGCTGCGGTGGCGGACCGGCTGGAGACGGGTGACCCCGCTGCGTTCATCGCGAAGGTCTCGCGCGAGGAACTGATTGCCGCCGCCCAGGCCCTCATGGATCGTGCGCCGGACCCCTCCAGCCTGCCGCTCTGGGGCCTGCCCTTCGCTGTGAAGGACAATATCGACCTCGCGGGCGTTGCCACGACCGCCGGCTGCCCGGACTACGCCTACCTCCCTGGGAAAAGCGCCACCGTCGTCGAGCGCCTCCTCGCAGCCGGCGCGCTCTTCGTCGGCAAGACCAATCTCGATCAGTTCGCCACCGGGCTCAACGGCACCCGCTCGCCCTACGGCGCGCCGCGCTGCGTCTTCGATGAATCCTACGTCTCCGGTGGCTCCAGTTCCGGGTCTGCAGTGGCGGTCGCCGCCGGCTGCGCCGCCTTCGCGCTCGGGACTGACACGGCCGGCTCGGGCCGCGTGCCGGCCGCCTTCAACAACATCGTCGGCATCAAGCCGTCGCCCGGCCGCGTCTCCACGACCGGCGTCGTACCGGCCTGCCGCTCGATCGACGTCGTCACGGTCTTCGCCGCCAGCGTCGCCGACGGCGTGGCCGTGCGGCGGGTGGCGGAAGGCTTCGATCCTGCCGATGCCTATGCCCGCCGCTTCGGGGCCGTGACGTTGCCGGGGACACTGCGGCTCGGCGTGCCGGCGGAGGCGGAGCGCGAGTTCTACGGCAACGGCGCCTATCGCGCCCTCTACGAGGCGGCGATCGAGCGGGCGGCGAGCCTCGGCGCGACGATCGTGGCGTTCGACTATCGCCCGTTCCGTGAGGCGGCGGCGCTGCTCTACGAGGGGCCGTGGGTCGCCGAGCGGCTGGCGGCGATCCTTGAATTCCTCGACGCCAAGCCGGAGAGCGTCGAACCGACGGTGCGGCGGATCATCGAGGGCGCGCGCGGGATGAGCGCCGTCGACGCCTTCCGGGGCGTCTACCGCCTGGAGGAACTGCGCCGGCAGGCCGAGGCCGAATGGGCGAAGGTCGACGCGCTGCTGCTGCCGACCTCGCCGGACATCCAGACGGTGGAGGCGATGCTCGCCGATCCGTTGGCGCTCAACGCCCGCTTCGGCCGCTTCACCAACTTCGCCAACTTCTTCGGCTGCGCGGCGATCGCCGTGCCGGCGGGCTTCACGGATGCGGGACCGCCCTTCGGCGTCCAGCTCGTCGCTCCGCGCGACACTGACGACGCGCTGGCCGCATTCGCGTCCGAGATGCACGAAGCGGCCGGTTGCGGCGCCGGCCTCGCGCGCGGTTTCCGGCCACCGCGGGTGGAAAGGAGCCGTTCAGCCAGCCGCATCGAAATCGCCGTCGTCGGCGCGCATCTGACCGGCATGCCGCTGAACCACGAATTGACCGATCGCGGCGGCGTGCTCTTGCGCAACGATCGCACCGCTCCGGACTATCGCCTGCATGCGCTGGGCACGACGCCGGCGAAGCCGGGCCTGATGCGTGAGCCGGGCTTTGCCGGACCGGGAATCGCGGTCGAGATCTGGTCGCTCGATCCCGCGGCCTTCGGCGATTTCGTCGCGACGATCCCGCAGCCCCTCGGGATCGGCCGGCTGACGCTGGCGGATGGAAGCGCCGTCTGCGGCTTTCTCTGCGAGCCGGCAGGGCTCGCCGGCGCCCGCGACATCACCGCCTTCGGTGGCTGGCGGGCGTATTGCCAATCTGCGGTCGCAGCCGCTTGACCCTTCAGGCGACCCGGCTATGAGCGAGCGAGTGAGCAAGCGCACGCAGACGGACATGATTCGCGAGACCCTGGCCGACCGGATCGTGCATGGGTTCCTGCGGCCGGGCGAGCCGATGGACGAGACGTCCATCGCCGCCGAATTCGGCGTGTCGCGCACGCCGGTGCGCGAGGCGCTGCGGCAGCTGGAGGCCAACGGCCTCGCGCTGTCGCGCCCGCATCGCGGCGCCGTCGTCACCAAGCTGACCGAGCGCGAGCTCGACGATACCTTCGTGGTCATGGCCGAGCTGGAGGCGCTGTGCGCCCGACTCTGCGCCACCACCATGGCCGGCGCCGAACTCGACGCCTTCGCGCTCCTGCATCACGAGGGGGCAGCGCACGCCGCGGACAACGACATCGAAGCTTATCGCGCTCACAACGAGCGCTTCCACAACGCCATCTATGCCGGCTCGCACAACCCGTTCCTGGAGCGGACGACACTGTCGGTCCGCCGGCGGCTGGCGCCCTTCCGGAACCTTCAGTTCGAGGCCTTCCATCGGCCCGACGCCTCGCATCGTGAGCACGGGCTGATCGTGTCGGCGATCATCGCCGGCGACGGCGAGGAGGCCGCGGCGACGATGCGCCGGCATATCCTGACCGTCCGCAAGGCGGTGGACACGGTCCAGCCGCACACGGAGGGTTGAGCCTGTCCGGGCAGAGGCGGCCGAAGGGCGGCCTTTTCCTCCCCCGAGGGGAGAAGTGCCGGCAGGCGATGAGGGGAGAGCGGTCCGCCAGCAGGGTTCCGGTGGTGCCTCTGCTGCCACTCCTCCACCGCGAGCGCCATCGCCCCGCCGCTCTGCGGCCACCCTCTCCCCGTGGGGAGAGGAAAGGCGCCTCCCTCGGCTACGCCTCGTCCTTGTGAAAGCGCTGATAATCCCCCGCCAGCTCCTTCAGCCCTTCCCGGTACGTCGGGTAGCGGAAGGCGTAGCCGGCGTCCTTGATCTTCGCGTTCGAGACCCGCTTGTTCTCGCCGTAGAACGAGCGCGCCATCGGCGACAGCTCGGCTTCGTCGAACGCCACCTCCGGCGGCGGTTCGACGCCGGCCAGCTCCGCCGCATGAGCGACGACATCCTGCGGCGGGGCGGGTTCGTCGTCGGTGACGTTGAAGACGCCGCCGAGACGCTTCTCGGCGAGCAGCGTCAGCGCGCCGGCGATGTCGTCGACATGGATTCGGTTGAACACCTGGCCGGGCTTCACCAGCCGCTTGGCGGTGCCCTTGGCAAGGTTGACGAAGCCGTTGCGGCCGGGACCGTAGATGCCGGAGAGGCGCAGGATCGCCAGCGGCACGCCGCGGGTCTCGGCGAGCGCCTGCCAGCCGTTCTCTGCCGCGACGCGCCCCTTGGAGCGCTCGGAGGCGGGCCTCAGTTCGCTCGTCTCGTCGACCCAGTCGCCGTCATGTTCGCCATAGACCCCGACGGTCGAGAGATAGCCGATCCATTCGAGGTTCGGGCTGCCATGGCCGATTTCGTCGGCATACCAGCGCAGCACCGGATCGCCCGGCGCGGCGTTGGCGCCGCCGACCGAGGCGCCCTTCGGCGCGGGATGGCCAGGCGGCACCGAAACGAGGAGATGCGTCGCGCGGTAGAGCGTCGAGGCGATGCCGTCGCAGGGATGCGCGCCGTCGAACACGAAGGGCTTCAGCCCGTGCGTTGCGAGCGACACCGCCTTGTCGGCCGTCCGCACGGTCGTCCCGACGATGTCGTGCGGGTCGCGCGTTTCGGCAAACCGACCAGCGGAATAGCCGTGCCCGAAGATGAAGAACTTGAGATCGGTCATGCGCCGAAACGCGGCAGGCGCCAGGCCGGCCCGACCAGTTCGTCGACCTCGAGGCGCCCAATCCTGAGCCGGCCGATCTCCGCCTCGCCGATGCGCGCCCGACCGACCGACAGGCGGCCGATCGCGAAGGCGCCGACGGCCACCGCGCCGACCGCGGCGGCCCCGAGAGCGAGCGCGCCGACGGCGCCGAGCCCGAGTGCGGCCGAACCCGCGGAGACATCGGGCCTGAGCGAGCCGGAATGGCTCTGCAGCTGATAGAGCGCGCGGCGCGCCTTCGCCTCGATCGTCTCCGCCGGCGGCTCCGGCAGCGTCGCGGCCGGCTCGCCGATCGCGCCGGCGCGCGCCTCTGCCGGTTCAGTCTTCGCTCGTCTCCAGGCCATGCCATTCGCTCCCGACCAGAGGATCCGTCTCACTATCAAGCGCGGCGGCGCGCCGTTGCAAGGCGCCGGCCGGATCGAGACGCGACAGCGCCCAAACCGCCATCGCCCGCACCAGCGGCGCCGGGTCCTGAAGCAGCGTCTCGACATGGGGCAGGAGGCCCGGATCGCCCGAATTGCCGGCCGCGATCAGGCAGTTGGAGACGAACTTGTCGCGGCCGATCCGCTTGATCGGCGAGCCCGAGAACAGCGTCCGGAATGCCGCATCGTCGAGCGCCAGGAGATCGGCAAGGCGCGGCGCCTTCAGCTCCTCGCGCGCGACGAGCTTGGCCTCCTGCGCCTCGCGCGCGAACTTGTTCCACGGGCAGACCGCCAGGCAGTCGTCGCAGCCATAGATGCGGTTGCCCATCGCCTGCCGGAACTCGCGCGGGATGACCGCTCGGGTCTCGATCGTGAGGTAGGAGATGCAGCGCCGCGCATCCAGCTGGTAGGGCTGCGGGAAGGCATTCGTCGGACAGACGTCCTGGCAGGCGCGGCAGGAGCCGCAGAGATCGCGGGCGGGCGTGTCCGGCGCAAGGTCGAGCGTCGTGAAGATCGAGCCGAGGAACAGCCAGGAGCCATGCTCGCGGCTGACGAGGTTGGTGTGTTTGCCCTGCCAGCCGAGCCCCGCCATCGCGCCGAGCGGCTTTTCCATCACCGGCGCCGTGTCGACGAACACCTTCACGTCCGGCTGCCCGAGGCCGGCCTGGCGGGCCCGGGCAACGATCCGGCCGGCGAGTTCCTTCAGCCTGCCCTTGATGACGTCGTGATAGTCGCGGTGCCGGGCATAGACCGAGATCGCGCCGCGGTCGGGGCGCTGCAGGACCGCCAGCGGGTCCTCGTCTGGCCCGTAGTTCATGCCGAGGACGACGATCGAGCGGACCTGAGGCCACAGCGCCCTGGCCGAACGGCGGCGTTCGGCAGTCTCGGGCATCCAGCCCATCGTCCCGTGCCGCCCCGCCGCGATGAAGTCGACCAGCCTGTCGCCCGCCGTCACATCGCCTTCGCCGGGCGCGATGCCGACGGCGGAAAAGCCGAGACGAGCGGCATCGGCGGCGATGAAGGATTTCAGGCTGGCGGTGTCGTCGGGCATGGCCGCGATATGGCGACGACGGGCGCCCCGCGCATCCCGCCGCTGCGCGCCCGCCTCAGAAATCCAGTTCGGCGTATTGCGAGGAGGGCGGCAGGCCGCGCACGCGCTCGCCGAGCAGCGGGCGGAAGGACGGCCGGGACTTCAGCCGCATGTACCAGTCCTTGACCGCGGGTTCCGCGTCCCAAGCGACTTCGCCGATATAGTCGAGCGCCGAGAGTGCCGCAGCGGCCGAGATGTCGGCATAGGACAGGCGCGGCCCGGCGAGCCAGTCGCGGCTCTCCGCCAGCCAGCCGAGATAGCGCAGGTGATGCTTGAGGTTCGCCCGCGCCGCCCGGATCGCCGACGCGTCGGGCGGGCCGCCGCCCTCGTCGGGCTTCATGTCGAGCTTGAAGACGCGCTCGCGGATCAGATAGCGCGTCACCTCCGAATCGAGCTTGTGGAGGAACCACTCGGTCAGCCGCCGTGCCTCCGCGCGCTCGATCGGCTTTTCCGACATCAGCCGCTTGTCGCGCTGGAAGGCGCCGCGGGTCTCGTCGAGATACTCGCCGATGACGATGCCGCCGATGATCGCCGGCCCGTTGTCCTCGATCAGTACGGGCAGGGTGGCGGCCGGGTTCAGCGCCAGGAATTCGGCCCGCCGCTGCCACGGACGTTCCTCCACCAGCTCGCAGCGTTCGCCATATTCACCCAGCACAAGCCGTATGAAACGGGAGGCGGCGGACATCGGATGGTGGTGGAGCTTCAGCATTCAATCGGGCTGGATGTTGCAAGAGGCATCGGGGCGACACGCCTCTTTGTGACGTGGCGGTGCTCGTCGCCGGAAAGCGCCGCGCACCGCCGCTTGCTCGGACGATCGCAGAATTTCGTCAACGAAGTGCGAACGCGTGTTCTGCATGCGAGGGCAGGGACATAGCAGGCTGCGACAGCCTGACAAGTGGCTTGCCTCGGCCCCGAAATTGCCGCAGGGGATCGCGCGCGCGGCAGGCGATCGCTCGCCCGGAACGGCGCTTCAGCCTTGGGCCAGCCTTCGGGAGCAAGAAGGCCGCGCTTGTCAGGAGAAAGGCCTTCCATGGACATCGGGGCATATGTCGACGCCACGATCCTCGGCATCGTCGAGGGGTTGACCGAGTTCATCCCGGTGTCGTCGACCGGACACCTGCTGCTCATGGACCAGCTTCTCGGCTTCCGTTCGACCGGCCACGTCTTCGAGATCGTCATCCAGCTGGGCGCGATCCTGGCCATCCTGCTCGTGTATTTCGGCCGGCTGTGGCAGCTCTTCATCACGCTGCCGACCAGCGGCCGAAGCCGGCACTTCGTCGCCGGGCTGATCATCGCCTTCCTGCCGGCGGCGGTGATCGGCGTTCTCGCGCACGACTTCATCAAGCGCGTCCTGTTCGAATCGCCGATGGTCATCTGCATCGCGCTGGTCGTCGGCGGGATCCTGCTCCTGATCATCGACAAGGTGCCGCGCAAGGTGCGCTTCGACGACGTCATGAAGTATCCGCTGCCGCTGTGCCTGAAGATCGGCTTCTTCCAGTGCCTGGCGATGATCCCCGGCACATCGCGATCGGGCGCGACCATCGCCGGCGCGCTTCTGATGGGAACCGACAAGCGCTCGGCGGCCGAGTTCTCCTTCTTCCTGGCGATCCCGACGATGATCGGGGCGACCGCCTACGACCTGTTCAAGAACCGGCATGCGCTGTCGACGGACGATCTCGGCCTGATCGCGGTCGGCTTCGTCATGGCCTTCATCTCGGCGCTGTTCGTCGTGCGCACGCTGCTCGACTTCGTGTCGCGGCGCGGCTTCGCCGTCTTCGCCTGGTGGCGCATCGTCGTCGGGACGATCGGCATCATCCTGCTGGTGACGGTTGCGCCGGCGGAGCCGGTGCGTTCGGAGCAGCCGGTCCAGGCGACGGATGGCGCGGGCGCGCCAGTCGCGGGGCCGGCGACGGAAGGCAAGGAAGGCCGCCTGCCGCATCAGCGCTGACGGCATCAAGGCTCGGCCAGTGCCGAGCCTCCGGATCGCGGCGGCGAGCCCGCGAAGGCGCTCGCCGCTTCCGGATGATGCCGAGCCCGGATGGCCTCGGCTCAGACGAGGTCCTGCTGCTTCTCCGGCTTCATCGCCCCGCCCTGCGGCTGGGGCACGGTGAACTGGCCCTGCGGGCGGAAGCGGATGAGATAGGTCGGCAGGATCGCATCCAGCGTGCGCGGCTGCCGGCCGAAGGCTTTCAGCGTCCGCCCCTCGGCCTTGGCCGCATCCGAGACCACGTTGTCGTGGCGCAGCTGGGCGACCTGGTCGGGCGTCAGCGGCGCGCCCGGCACATGCTGCAGCAGCTTTGCCATCGTCGCGGCGGTGCCGAAGCCGATCGAGACGAAGCGGCGCTTGCGGGCGATCACCCGCAGCATCTCCTCCATCATCTCGCGGAAGGTCAGGATCTCCGGGCCGCCGAGTTCGTAGATGCGGCCGCCCGGCACCTTGCCTTCGACCGTATCGGCGATCGCCTCGGCGACGTCGCCGACATAGACCGGCTGGAACCGCGTCGTGCCGCCGCCGATCAGCGGCAGGAAGGGCGCCCTGCGCGCCATGTCGGCAAAGCGGTTGAAGAACTGGTCCTCGGAGCCGAACACGATCGACGGGCGCAGGACATACGAATCCGGCAGCGTCTCGAACACCGCAGCCTCGCCGGCGGCCTTGGAGCGCGCATAGCCCGATTCGGAGTTCGCATCGGCACCGATCGCCGAGATGTGCGTCAGCGGCGCGCCGACATTGCGCGCGGCTTCGGCGACGGCGCGCGCGCCGAGGGCCTGCACCGCCTCGAAGCTCTGCTTGCCGCTCTCGGCGAGGATCCCGACGAGGTTGACGACGTGGTCGGCGTTCTCCACCGCCCGGTCCACCGACCAGCGATAGCGCAGATTCGCCTGGATCGGCTGGATCTGCCCGAAATTGCCGTTGACCCGGACGCGGTAGGCGAGGTCGGGCCGGCGGGTGGCGACGCGGATGCGGTGGCCGCGCCGGGCGAGGGCCCGCGTGACGTGATTGCCGAGAAAGCCCGAGCCGCCGAAGACCACCACCGTCTTGTTCGTGTCGACCGTCATGTTCGCCCTTATCCTTCGCCGCAGCGTCCGGCCGCGCATCGCGGCGGCCGGATCACACGCCAATCATGATCGTAAGGCCGCTCATAGCCGGTTCGGGAATGGAGGTGAAGGCGGGAATGGCGGCGATTCGGCATTGCGCGGCGGCGAGAGCGCAACGAGACGCCCGATCGCCGGTCGGCCCGGGCCACCACTCGCCCCGGCTGTCCCGAAGCGGCGGCCGGCCCGGGGCGAGACAGGATGCGCCCTCCAGGGCTCTCCCCGTGTACGGCGGGGACCTCCCGCCCGAGGGCTCGGCGACTGCAATTTCGGGCGCTGCCAGAATTCGCGTTGACAGGCCCATCGTCTCTCTCTAGACGTCCCTGCCGAGCCCAGGTGGCGGAATTGGTAGACGCGCACGGTTCAGGTCCGTGTGCCGCGAGGCGTGAAGGTTCGAGTCCTTTCCTGGGCACCATTTCCCTATCCGTGACGGTGTGAAGCCGATCGGATAGCAGCCCCACACCACAGACATCGAAGCGCCGATCCGGCATCGTCCGGAGATGGGCGTGTGTCTGTACACGATCCCATTGTCGATGATCTTGCCGGCCTTCGTGGCCTGGCTCGAACCCGTGTGATTCGGTCCCGGAAAGGCCGGTGACGCTGCCGCGACGCCGCGCGGCTTCCTCGCGCGTCGCATCCGCTGCCGGCACTCCCGGCTTTCCACCGCCTTTCTCCCCGACGGTCCGATCCTGTGGACAGGCGGGCCAGCGCGGGACTCCTGCCGGCGTCCGCGTGCTAACCTGGAACAGGTGCCGGCGCGGCAGTCTCTCCGGCCGTTGGGGCCGCCGTCCGGCACGCACCACCGCACACACTGCACAGTATGAAGGGCATGCGATGACCGTTGCCGTCGACCTCGGCACGACCCAGACCGGCGAGCCGGCGGAGCTCGATCTGGAAGAACTCCTGTCCACCCGCCTGCTCGTCCAGGGCAATTCCGGCTCGGGCAAGTCGCATCTCCTGCGCCGGCTCCTGGAGCAGAGCGCGCCCTACGTGCAGCAGGCGATCGTCGATCCGGAAGGCGACTTCGTCACGCTGGCGGATCGTTACGGCCACGTCGTCGTCGACGCCAACCGCACGCCGAACGAGCTCGCCCGCATCGCCGGCCGGATCCGCCAGCACCGCGCCTCCGTGGTTCTCAACCTCGAAGGGCTCGACGCCGAGGTGCAGATGATGTGCTCGGCGGCGTTCCTGAACGGCCTCTTCGACTGCGATCGCGCCTTCTGGTTCCCGATGCTGATCGCCGTCGACGAGGCGCATCTCTTCGCCCCGGCGATGTCCGGCGAGCATTCGGAGGAAGCGCGCAAGGCCTCGCTCGGCGCGATGACCAACCTCATGTGCCGCGGCCGCAAGCGCGGTCTCGCCGGCGTCATCGCGACGCAGCGCCTCGCCAAGCTCGCCAAGAACGTCGCGGCCGAAGCCTCGAACTTCCTGATGGGGCGTACCTTCCTCGACATCGACATGCAGCGCGCCGCCGATCTCCTCGGCATCGACAGGCGCGGTGCCGAGCGCTTCCGCGATCTCGAGACCGGCAACTTCGTCGCCCTCGGCCCGGCGCTGTCGCGCCGTCCGGTGCCGATCCGGATCGGCCCCACCGAGACGCATTCGCGCGCCGGGCGCCCGTCGCTGATGCCGCTGCCGGAACTGCCGCCGGAGGACCTCGCCGACCTCGTCTTCACCGCCAGCGAGGCCGAGAAGGAGGCGGATCGCCGCGCCGCCGCCCGTCCGGCCTTCGCCGCGCCCCGCCCGCCGGCCCCGCAGCCGAGCGTTCCGACGAGCGAGCTCCTGGAACGGGTGGCATCGGGACCGTCCGCCGGGGAGCGGGCGGAGCCTGCCGAGGACGACGATCCGCGCTCGCCCGAAGAGCGCGCCGCCGCGGTCAACCAGATCTTCGCCGAGATGCTGGAGGATCCGGACGCGGCCTTCCGTCCGGTGCCGGTGCTCTACCAGGAGTTCCTGACGCATTGCCGGCTGAAGCGGCTGCGCGGCGCCGAGACCGACATGGCGGCCTTCCGCCGCCGGCTGTCGCTGGCGCGCGCCGGCGTGTCGGCCGACACCTCCGACGCCGAGTGGCAGATGATCATGGAGCGCTCGGCGGATCTGCCGGAGGAGATGCAGGGCGTCTTCATGATGCTGGCGCGGGCCGCCCGCGACGCGGCGGAATGCCCTTCCGACGAGGCTCTCGCCCGCGCCTATGGCAGCCATTCGCCCTCGCGCGGACGCTTCCTGCTCTCCTTCATGGCCGAACGCGGCCTGATCACCGCCGACCAGGACTTTCGCGGCGACCGCGTCGTCACCATCGCCGGCACCGACTGGCGCACCAAGCTGCCGCAGGTCTCGCTCGACAGCCTCGACGAGGCGCGGGCGCGGCGGGCGGCGCGGCTGGCGCGCAGCGGCAGCTGACCGCCGCCATCTCCGGCGGCGGCCGACGGTGCGTCGTGGACGAACGCAACGGCTACCGCTCGAACGTCGCGACGACGTCGTAGAGGCCGGGATGAGCGGTGCCGAACCGCCGGTTGCCGTCGATGAAGCCGTGTCCTCGCAGCGTCTCCATCACTGCGTGCCACGAGGACATGTCGCGGCATTGGGCGTAGTTCGCCACGCGCGTTCCGTCGTGGCTGCGGTGCAGGCTCGCCGAGAGCCATCCCGGAACGTCCTTGCGGCAGAGGCGGGCTGCCTCGCAAAGGTGGTCGATCAGCGCCTGCTGGCCGCCTTCCGGCACGGTGAAGACGTTGATCTGCGTAACGATGCCGGCCTGCGATCGGATGAGGGGCATTGCGGTTCTCCTTGTCAGAGCCCGCGCGACGGAGAACGAAAACCCTTCTGGACCCTTCGCCGCCAAGCGAGCACGGTTGCTCTCGCTTGTCGTGGGTCCCGGTACCGGGCGCGGAATCTTCTCCTCCGGAGAAGGGGCGGACTCACCTCTGCCGCCCAATTCCTTTTCGACGACGATCTATCTGGCATCCGGCGGCGGACCGGCAAGCGGCTGACGGCTCGTCAGTTCACACCGGCGCGCCGAGAAGCCGCAGCGTCCCCAGCACGAAGCCGTCGCCGACCGCGATTTCGACCGCGGCGTCGAGCGCTAGGGCGAGGGTGAGCGTCGCCCAGAGCGGAAGCCGCGCGGCGAGGGCGAAGCCGAGGACGACGAAGACCGTGTCGCCGAGGGAATTCAGGATGGAATCGCCGGCATAGGCCGCGCCGCCGGCAGGCGCGGCGAACATGTGGATGAGGAGCGGCGTGTTCTCCATCGCCTCCCAGACGGCGCTGGAGGCGACGGCGGTGACGGCGCGCTGGCCCGTCGGCCACCCCGGCCGCATCCAGGTGACGAAGGTGTAGAGCGCAAGCCCGAAGATGACGTGCAGCGCCGAGTACCAGTCGGCGAACTGCTGGCTGTTCCGCCCCGGTGCCGGCGCACCCTGCCAGAGCTTCACGACGCCACAGGGGCAGACCCAGGATCGGCCGGCGAGCCTCAGCCAGACGATCATCGCGATGACGATGAGGAGGCTGGCCGCGACGCTGGCGGTCACGGAGGAAAAGAGGGATCCGCGCGGTGTCGGTTGCAGCGCGTGGCTGGCGCCGGTCATCGAGGCCGCCGCATCGTGCACCGGCCGTGAGGCGCCTCGCAGGCCATCCGGCTGCAAGCGCCCGAGAGATATTGCTGGAAAAGGAGCATGAAACGCACGGCGAGGTGATGACGGGTGGCGCCCGTCCGGCTCGCCGAGGAGTGGCGAAGCGGCGCGTTCGCCTGCTAAAAGGATGAGGCGCCGGCGGGAGGTTTCAAGCCGGCTTGGGATCACGTGCCGTTCATGAGCCACTTCGCCCTGATCTGCCCGCCGTTCTTTTCCCA
Organism: Jiella sp. M17.18; assembly: GCF_041027365.1. Lineage (NCBI taxonomy): Bacteria > Pseudomonadati > Pseudomonadota > Alphaproteobacteria > Hyphomicrobiales > Aurantimonadaceae > Jiella > Jiella sp. M17.18. The sequence goes on from NZ_JBFTEH010000001.1 coordinate 494,236, forward strand.
TATCCGCCTGTTCGAGGCGGTGGGGGAGGAACTGGCGCGGCGCGGCCACCGCGTCACCTTCGTCCTGAACGGCGGCGCGGCGTCGCTGGTCGAGCGCGGCGGCGCGAACCTGTCGGCCGTCGATGTCGGGGAGCGGCCGCGCGCCGAGCTGGACGCGGTGATCGCCCGCGCGGCGCGGGGCAGGGGGCCGCTCGCCGTGCTGCGCACCGTGCGCGATTCGGCCTTGCTCACCGACGAACTCTGCCGCAAGGCGCCGGCGCTTCTCGAACGGCTCGGCGTCGACGCGGTCATCGGCGACCAGATGGAGCCGGCGGCGGGACTGATCGCCGCGCATCTGAAGCTGCCGCTGGTCTCGCTCGCCGCAGCGCTTCCCATCCATCATGACCCGTCCGTGCCGCTGCCCTTCCTGCCCTGGCCCTATGATGCGAGCGAGCGGGGCCTGAAGCGCAATCGCGGCGGCGAGACGGTGGCGCGGCTGTTGCTCGCGCGTCAGCGGAGGACGGTCGCGAGCTGGGCGAAGCGGCTCGACCTGCCGCCGCGCGATAGCCTCGCCGACTGTCTTTCCGAAACCTGCCAGATCTCGCAGCTGGTGCCGAGCTTCGATTTTCCCCGGGATCCCTCGCCGATCCGCCACGCCGTGGGGCCGATCCGACGCCGGGACGCGGGCGCGGAGACGCTTCCCTTCCGCCGGCCCGGGCGCAAGCCGCTCGTCTTTGCCTCCTTCGGCACGCTTCAGGGGCACCGCATCGATCTCTTCCGGAAGGTGGCGGCCGCCTGCCGCGCGATCGGCGCCGACTGCCTGGTCGCCCATTGCGGCGCGCTGGACCAGCGCCAGGCGGCCTCGATCGGCGCCACCTTCGTGACCGACTTCGTGCCGCAGCGCGCGATCCTGGCGCAGGCGAGCGTCTGCGTCACCCATGCCGGCCTCAACACCGTTCTCGACTCGCTCGCCGCGGGCGTGCCGATGCTGGCGATCCCGATGGCCTTCGACCAGCCGGGCATCGCCGCGCGCATCGTTCATCACGGTGTCGGCGAACGGTTCTCCCGCGTCCTTTTGTCGGAGGCGAAGATCGTCTTTTGTCTTGAGCGGCTGATGACGGAGGCTAGTTTCCGCGATAGAGCGCGCGTCATCGGGCGTGACATCGGGGCATCCGGCGGGGCGGCATTGGCGGCAGACATCGTGGAACGAGTGGTGCTCGGCACCGGCCGGCGCACCGGCGACGAGCGGCCGGCATGACCGGATCGTCCGCTGCCGCAGTCCCCGAACAGGTCGACGTCGCCTTCGTCGGCGGCGGGCTGGCAAGCGGCCTTGCCGCATACCGCCTGCGGCAGAAGCGACCGGAGCTCTCGCTCGCCGTGTTCGAGGCCGACGATCGCCTCGGGGGCAACCACACCTGGTCATTCCACGACGGCGACCTGACGGCGGCGGAACACGCCTGGCTCGCGCCCTTCCTCGCCTATCGCTGGAGCGCCAATGAGGTGCGGTTTCCGCACCGCAGGCGGAAGATGGCGACCGGCTATGCCAGCGTCTCCTCGGAGCGGTTCCGCGCCGTACTGGAGCCGGCGCTCGGAGCGGCGGTGATCACCGACGCACGCGCCGAGGCCGTGAAGCCGAGGTCGGTGACGCTCGCAGACGGGCGCACGGTTCGCGCGGGCTGCGTGATCGACGGGCGCGGCCACCGGCCGAGCCGGCATCTCAGGCTCGGCTTCCAGAAGTTTCTCGGCCAGGAAATCGAACTCGCCGCTCCGCACGGCCTGATGAACCCGATCATCATGGATGCGACGGTGACCCAGGCGGACGGCTATCGCTTCGTCTACGTCCTGCCGATGAGCGCGACGCGGCTGCTCGTCGAGGACACCTATTACGCCGACGGGGCGGAGCTCGATCGGGACCGACTGCGAGGGGCGATCGGCGACTATCTCGGCGCCCATGGCTGGCGGGCGGAAACGATCGTCCGGGAGGAGCACGGGGTGCTTCCGATCGCGATCGACGGCGATATCGACGCCTTCTGGGCCGAGAAGGACGGCGTTCCGGCGATCGGCCTCGCCGCGGGACTGTTCCATCCGACAACCGGCTACTCTCTGCCCGACGCCGTCCGGCTGGCCGACCGGCTCTCCGCACTGGCAGACCTCTCGGCTGCGGCCGTCTTTGCCGAGACGCGGCGCCATTCCATCGAGACCTGGCAGGCGCGCGGCTTCTTCCGCATGCTCAACCGGCTCCTGTTCTTCGCCGGCGTCTCCTCCAAGCGCTACAAGATCCTGCAGCATTTCTACCGGCTGCCGGACCCGGTGATCGCGCGGTTCTACGCCGCCAAGCTGACCCTGCCGGACAAGGCGCGCATCCTGACGGGCAAGCCGCCGGTGCCCTTCGGCAACGCGATCAGGGTGCTCGCGCGCCACCGCCTGACCGGGGAACTCGCATGAAGGACGGCACCGGCAGGATCGGCGGGGAGCAACGCGCCGTCGTCATCGGCGCGGGCTTCGGCGGCATCGCGCTGGCGATCCGGCTGCAGGCGGCAGGCTTCCAGGTGACGCTGCTGGAAAAGCGCGACAAGCCCGGCGGCCGTGCCTATGTCTACGAGGACGAGGGCTTCACCTTCGATGCCGGCCCGACGGTCATCACCGATCCGTCGGCGCTGGAGGAACTGGCGGAAGCCGCCGGCCGCCGGCTCTCCGACTATGTCGAACTGCTCCCCGTCTCGCCCTTCTACCGCCTGTGCTGGGAGGACGGCTACGCCTTCGACTACGTCAACGACCAGTCCGAGCTCGACCGGCAGATCGGCGCCAAGGGCCCCGCTGACGTCGCCGGCTACCAACGCTTCCTCGCCTATTCCCGGGATGTCTTCCGCGAGGGCTACGAAAAGCTCGGCACGGTGCCGTTCCTCTCCTTCCGCGACATGGTCCGGGCCGGGCCGCAGCTCGCCCGGCTGCAGGCCTGGCGGAGCGTCTATGCCAAGGTGTCGGAGTTCATCGCCGACGAGCAGTTGCGGCAGGCCTTCTCCTTCCATTCGCTGCTGGTCGGGGGCAATCCGTTCGCGACCTCCTCGATCTATGCGCTGATCCACGCGCTGGAGCGCGAGTGGGGCGTCTGGTTCCCGCGCGGCGGCACTGGCGCGCTGGTGCGCGGGCTGATCCGGCTGTTCGAGGACATCGGCGGACAGGTCGAGACCTCGGCCGAGGTCGCCGAGATCGAGGTGCGGGACGGCCGGGCGCGGGCGGTGGTTCTGAAGGATGGCCGGCGCTTTGCGGCCGACTGCGTCGCCTCGAACGCCGACGTCGTCCACACCTACGGCGCGCTGCTCGGCGGCACGGCCCGCGGCCGGCAGGAGGCCAAGCGGCTGGCGTCGAAGCGGTTCTCGATGTCGCTGTTCGTCATCTATTTCGGTCTCAGGACCCACCGGCCGGAGCTGCAGCACCACACGGTCCTCTTCGGTGCGCGCTACCGCGAGCTGATCTCGGAGATATTCAAGGGCCGCGAACTGCCCGGCGACTTCTCGCTCTACCTGCACAACCCTTGCGTGACCGATCCCTCGCTCGCCCCGCCGGGCATGGGCAGCTTCTACGTCCTCTCGCCGGTGCCGCATCTCGGCAATGCCGCGATCGACTGGGCGGTCGAGGGGCCGAAATACCGTGACCGCATCTTCGACTATCTCGAGGCCCGCCATATCCCGAACCTCAAGGCCGATCTCGTGACGAGTCGCATCTTCACGCCGCACGACTTCCGCGATGAGCTGAACGCGCATCACGGCTCGGCCTTCTCGCTCGATCCTGTGCTGACGCAGAGCGCCTGGTTCCGGCCGCACAATCGCGACGCGGAGATCGCCAACCTCTATCTCGTCGGTGCCGGCACGCATCCGGGGGCCGGCGTGCCGGGGGTCGTCGGCTCGGCCAAGGCGACGGCGGGCCTGATGATCGCGGATGCGGGGCTGGCCGTCTGATGTCCTCCACGACCCTTGCGGCCGGCCTGCCGCTCGACGCGGCGGCGCGGGCCGATCTCGCGGCGATGGCCGAGGATTCAATCGCCCGGGGCTCGAAGAGCTTTGCGGCGGCGGCGCGGCTGTTCGATCCGGAGACGCGGGCGAGCGCGATGATGCTCTATGCCTGGTGCCGGCATTGCGACGACGCCATCGACGGCCAGGTGCTCGGCTACGGACGGGGACCGGGCGCAGGGGCTGCGAGTCCGGCCGGAAGGCTCGCGACGCTCGAGGCCGAGACGCTGGCGGCGCTGGACGGCGCCCCGACGCGGGAACCCGCCTTCCGCGCCATTGCCGATGTCGCGGCGCGCCACGGCCTGCCGCGGACGCTGCTTCTGGAGCACCTCGACGGCTACCGCATGGATGTCGAGGGCCGGACGTACCGGACGATCGCGGACACGCTCGACTACTGCTACCACGTCGCCGGCGTCGTCGGCGTGATGATGGCGGTCGTGATGAAGGCGAAGGACGGCGAAGCGCTCGACCGGGCCTGCGACCTCGGTATCGCCTTCCAGCTGACCAACATCGCCCGCGACATCGTCGAGGACGCGCGTGCCGGACGCGTCTATCTGCCGGGTGACTGGCTCGCCGAGGCGGACCTTCGGCCGGATCAGGTCGCCGATCCGCGCTCGCGCCCGGTGGTCGCGGTCCTCGCGCACCGGCTGGTGGACCTCGCCGAGCCCTATTACGAGTCCGCCTTCTACGGCCTTGCCGCCCTGCCGCCGCGATCGGCCTGGGCGGTCGCGACGGCGCTGGGCGTCTACCGCGAGATCGGGCTGGAGGTGAAGGCGAGGGGACCGGCGGCGTGGGACGCGCGCATCGCCACCAGCCGCGCGGCAAAGCTCCGCCACGTAGCGCTCGGCGCAGGCAGGGTCGCGCGCGCCCGCCGTGCCGCTCCGCGCCCGAGGCTGCCCGGGCTGTTCACCCGGCCGAACGCCGCCGATTGATCCGCCGACGACGGGCTCGCCCTGCGAAGCCGAGGCCGCCGCCTCCTGACATGGTTGTGATCCGCTCGAAATGCCCGCGGCACAGGCGTTTCGCCGCCGTCGGCGCTCGGCCAAGCACATCACCTGGAACGGGACCGACCCCGCACGGTTGACGCACAGGCGTCGGCTGGGAGGAGCTCGGCCGGCTCGACCGAAATCCGACAGCGGAGAGCCTCCATGAACCGTCATTTCCTGCTGGCATCGATCCCGGCCGCCCTGCTTCTCGCCGCCTCCGGCGCGCAGGCAGCGAGCAGCACCGCCAGCGATGCCGCGTCCTCGTCCGACCACCAGCTCCTGACCGGCGAGAAGGCCTATGGCAGCTGGGAGCAGGCCAAGCCCGGCCTGAAGCTGAAGATCACGCCGGCCGACATGCCGAAGCCCTACGCCACGAAGTCGGCGAGCAACTCCCCCGGCATCGGCCAGCGGCCCGACGGCGCCAAGCCCAAGGTGATGGACGGCTTCCAGGTCTCCGAATTCGCCAGCGGTCTGCAGGAGCCGCGCGTCATCACCATCGCCCCGAACGGCGACGTCTTCGTCGCCGACAGCTCGGCCGGAACCGTCCACGTCTACCGGATGGGCGAGGACGGCAAGGTGACGAAGAAGGGCGTCTTCGCCAGCGGCCTGAACCGGCCCTATGGCATCGCCTTCTATCCCAAGGACGATCCTAAATACGTCTATGTCGGCAACACCGACAGCGTCGTGCGCTACCCCTATTCGAAGGGCGACATGAAGGCCTCGGGCAAGGCCGAGACGATCGTGCCGAAGCTTCCGACCGGCTATCACTGGACGCGCGACATCGTCTTCTCGCCGGACGGCAAGACGATGTACGTCTCGGTCGGCTCCGACTCGAACGTCGCCCTCGACACGATGAATCCGCATCCGCCGGGCGGCTTCGTCGACAAGAACCCCAAGGGGGCCGCCTGGGGCGACGAGCGCTGGCGCGCCGACGTCCTCGCCTTCGATCCGGACGGCAAGAACCGCCGCATCTACGCCACCGGCCTGCGCAACTGCTCGGGCATGACGATCCAGCCGGCGACGAAGGATCTGTGGTGCGTCGTCAACGAGCGCGACGAACTCGGCAACAACCTGCCGCCGGACTATGCGACGCATGTGCAGGAAGGCCATTTCTACGGCTGGCCCTGGTACTATATCGGCGACAATCCGGACCCGCGCTGGAAGATGGCCCCGCGTCCGGAGCTCGCCAACGACGTGACGGTGCCGGACGTCCTGTTCCAGCCGCATTCGGCCCCGCTCGGCATCGACTTCTACACCGGCGACATGTTCCCGCAGGACTACAAGGGCGACGCCTTCGTCGCCATGCACGGCTCCTGGAATCGCGACCACCGCACCGGCTACAAGGTCGTGCGGCTGATCTTCAAGGACGGCAAGCCGACCGGCGTCTACCAGGACTTCCTGACCGGCTTCGTCCTGTCCGACCAGCAGGTCTGGGGCCGGCCGGTCGACGTCACCATGGCGCATGACGGCTCGCTGCTCGTTTCCGAGGATGGCACCGGCACCATCTGGCGCGTCTCCGCGACCAAGCAGCAGGCGGCGAAGTAGGCGCCTCGACAGCATCGCCCGCGCGTCTTCCTCCCTTCGGAGAAGACGTCCAAGTCCATGGCCGCCGCGCTCGTCGCGGCGGCCTTTTCGCGCCCGGCGACGCTCGACCGGTGGCCCTGGCCGCTCATCCCGGCTTCGGCCGCCGCTAGCGCGGCCTGACGAGCGGTGCGTTATGCTCGTCTATGACGGCGGCGAATCGGCGAAGCGCATGAGGGCGGCCAGAGCCGTCCGGCGATGCGGCCGGTCTCGAAAGATTTTCCAGGCCGTTGCTCCGCCCGCTCGGCTCATTCGGGCGTTGCGATCGTACTAGCGAACTCATACAGTCATCGAGGCCAAGAGGCATCTCCGACCCGCAAGGTCCCGACTCGGCGCCTGTGCGAGATCGCTTCGTCACCGCGCCAGCAGTAAAGCCGGGCATTCGAGGGATGGGAAGCCTCGCTGCATATTTCGTTTGGTTCGAGAGATAGTTTGCTCTAAAACCAGGCTTGCTGAATTTCGAGGCAGGTCGAGACACGGGGTGAGGGGACAGTTGACGATTCTTTGCAGTCGCCAGAGAGCCGCAGCGAATGACGGCCACCGCGGCATCGTCAGATCGGGGTGCTGCGGTTGAGCCCGTCCGGTGATCCCGTCCTGGCGCTGGAGGATTTCTCCCTGCGCTTTGCTCCCGGCAAGAATCTGGTCGATGGCGTCGCCTTCGCGGTGAGGGCGGGTGAGACGCTCTGCGTCGTCGGCGAGTCGGGCTGCGGCAAGTCGGTGACGTCGCTGGCGCTGATGGGCCTCCTGCCCACCCCGCCGGCCGACATCGTCTCGGGAACGGCGATGTTCGAGGGGCGCGACCTCTTCCATCTGTCCGACTCGGCGATGGCGGATCTGCGCGGCAGCCGGATCTCGATGATCTTCCAGGAGCCGATGACCTCGCTGAACCCGGCCTTCACCGTCGGCGACCAGCTGATCGAGACGGTGCGGCGCCATCGCAGGGTCGGAAAGGCGGAGGCTGCGGCGATCTCGCTCGACATGCTGAAGAAGGTGCGCATCCCGGCGCCGGAGAAGCGCATGAGCGATTATCCGCACCAGCTCTCCGGCGGCATGCGCCAGCGCGTGATGATCGCGATGGCGCTCGTCAACGAGCCGAAGCTTTTGATCGCCGACGAGCCGACGACGGCGCTGGACGTGACGATCCAGGCGCAGATCCTGGCGCTGATCGCGGGCCTGCAGAAGGAGACGGGGACCGCGGTGATCCTGATCACTCACGATCTCGGCGTCGTCGCCGAGACCGCCGACCAGGTGGCGGTCATGTATGCCGGCCACATCGTCGAATACGGCACGGCCGAGGCGATCTTCTCCGACCCGCAGCACCCCTATACGATCGGCCTGATGGGCGCGATCCCGTCGCTCGGCCGGCGTTCGGGCAAGCTCGCGACGATCGCCGGCACGGTGCCGCCGGTCCAGCGCATGCCGGACGGCTGCCGCTTCTCGCCGCGCTGTCCGTTCGCGCAGGCCAGATGCCTGGAAGCGGTGCCGCCGCTGGCGCCCACGGCCGGCGATGCCGGCCACCGGGCCGCCTGCTGGTACGCGCCGGTCGAGGCGCATTTCTCGGAGGTGGCGTGATGGCCGACACATCTGCCGCCGCGACGCCGATCATCGAGACCGCCGACCTGGTGAAGCACTTCGGCGGCAAGCGTCAGCTCCTGAAGCGCTCGCCGCTGGTCCAGGCGGTCAACGGCATCTCGATCAAGGTCGTCGAGGGGGAGACGCTGGCGATCGTCGGGGAATCCGGCTGCGGCAAGTCCACCCTCGGCCGGCTGATGATCCGCCTGATGGAGCCGACGGCCGGCGACGTGATCTATCGCGGCCGCAACCTCGGCAGCCTCGCTCCGGACGAGTTGCGCCGGCTGCGCAGCGAGCTGCAGATCATCTTCCAGGACCCGTTCGCCTCGCTGAACCCGCGCATGAGCGTCTGCGACATCGTCGGCGAGCCGATCTGGCTGAAGGGCGGCATGACGAAGGCCGAGCGGCGCGAAAAGGTGCTCGACATCTTCGAGACCGTCGGCCTGCGGCCCGACATGGCGGACCGCTATCCCCATGAATTCTCCGGCGGCCAGCGCCAGCGCATCGGCGTCGCCCGGGCGCTCGCGGCCGAGCCGCAGCTGATCCTCGGCGACGAGCCGGTCTCGGCGCTCGACGTCTCGATCCAGGCCCAGATCGTCAACCTCCTGGAGGAGCTGAAGGAGCGGCTGAAGCTGACGCTGGTGATCGTCGCCCACGACCTCGCCGTCATCCGGCACATGAGCGACCGCGTCGCGGTGATGTATCTCGGCGAGGTGGTCGAGCTCGCCCGCACCGACGACCTCTACGACGCACCGCTGCATCCCTACACGCAAGCGCTCTTCGCCGCGATCCCGCAGCCGAGCGCGACGCTGAAGCACAGCATCCAGCCGCTCGAAGGCGACGTGCCGAGCCCGACGAAGCCGCCCTCGGGGTGCAAGTTCCACACCCGCTGCCCGCATGCCCGGCCGCGGTGTTCCCAGGAACATCCGGATCTGGAGACGGTGGAGGGCGGCCGTCAGGTCGCCTGCCACTTCTGGCGCGAGATCCAGGCGGCCGGCAGCGATCCGCGGCCGATCGCTGCGCCGAGCGCCAGGCTGGAGAAGCGCATCGCCCTCTACACCGCGCGGCAGGCGGGCCGCGCGGATCTCATCGCCAACCCGTAACGACAAGCCCAACCGCAACAGGGAAGCAATCCATGCTCAAGACGCGACTTGCCGTCCTCTCGCTCAGCCTCCTGGCCTCGTCCATGGCCTATGCGCAGACGCTGCGCATCGGTCTGAAGGAAGACCCGGACGTGCTCGATCCCGACCGTGCCCGCACCTATGTCGGCCGCATCGTCTTCACCGCCCTCTGCGACAAGCTGGTCGACATCTCGCCGAAGCTCGACTTCGTGCCGCAGCTCGCGACGTCCTGGTCCTACAACGACGACGAGACGGCGCTGACCTTCAAGCTGCGCGACGGCATCACCTTCCAGGACGGCACCAAGATCGATGCCGAGGCGGTGAAGGCCAATCTCGACCGCTCGATGTCGCTGCCCGACTCCAACCGCAAGAGCGAGCTCTCCTCGGTCGACCACGTCGAGGTCGTCGACCCCTCGACCGTGACGATCCACCTGAAGCATCCGGATGCGACGCTGCTCGCGACGCTGTCGGATCGCGCCGGCATGATGATGTCGCCGGCCGCCTTCAAGGGCGACAAGACCTTCTCGCAGGACCCGGTCTGCTCGGGCCCCTACAAGTTCGTCAAGCGCGTCCAGAACGACCGCATCGAACTCGAGAAGTACGACGGCTACTGGGACGCCAAGGACTATCCGATCAAGAAGGTGGTCTATCTGCCGATCACCGACGCGACGGTGAAGCTCGCCAACCTCAAGGCCGGCGACATCGACATGCTGGAGCGGCTGGCGCCGACCGACGTGCCGCAGGTCAAGGCCGACAAGAGCCTCGACTTCGAGCCGGTCACCGGCCTCGGCTGGCAGTCGATCACCATCAACACCAACAATGGCGACCGCGCCAAGAGCAACCCGCTCGCTAAGGACAAGCGCATCCGGCAGGCGCTGGAATACGCGATCGGCCGCGACGTCATCAACCAGGTCGCCGGCAACGGCATCTATCCGCCGGCGCAGCAGCCGTTCCCGCCCTCCAGCCCGTATCTCTCCGACAAGTTCCCGGTGACCGAGCGCAACGTCGACAAGGCCAAGGAGCTGCTGAAGGAGGCCGGCGTGCCGAACCCGAAGTTCGAGCTCGTCTTCGGCACCGGGTCCGACAACCAGCAGCTCGCCGAGCTGATCCAGGCGATGGCCGCCGAGGCCGGCTTCCAGATCACGCTGCGGGCGACCGAGTTCGCCGCCATGCTGGACGAGCTCGACCGGGGCAATTTCGACGCCTCGCTGATCGGCTGGTCCGGCCGCGTCGATCCGGACGGCAACATCCACCCCTTCGTCACCTGCAAGGGCGCCCTGAACTACGGCCGCTACTGCAATCAGCAGGTCGACAAGGACCTGAACCAGGCGCGCCAGGTGTCCGGCGTCGAGAAGCGCAAGCCGCTCTACACCGACGCTCAGACGATCCTGCAGCAGGACCTGCCGGTGATCTACACCTACTACCAGCCCTGGCCGTTCGTGCTGAACAAGAACGTCACCGGCTTCGTGCCCTATCCCGACGGCATGATCCGCCTGAAGGGCATGAACGTTCAATAACCGGCGCTTCGTGCGGCGGGCGGCCTCGACGGCTGCCCGCCGCCGTCCTGCAGAGGCCTTCCCATGGCGGAACTGATCCTTCGGCGTGTGCTCGTCGCCATCCCGACCATCATCATCGTCTCGATGCTGGTCTTCTCGCTGCAGAAGCTCCTGCCCGGCGATCCCGCGCTGATGATCGCGGGCGAGGAGCACGATCCGAAGGTGATCGAATACATCCGCGAGAAGTACCACCTGAACGACCCGATCCCGGTGCAGTACGGCATGTGGGTGAAGCAGGTGGTGCAGGGCGATTTCGGCAAGTCGTTGCGGACCGACGTGCCGGTGACGCAGCTGATCGACTCGAAGCTGCCGGTGACGATCCAGCTCGCGGTGATGGCGATGATCGTCGCCGTCCTGATCGGCATCCCGACGGGGATACTGTCGGCCGTGCGAAAGGAGACGGCGGTCGACTACGTGGCCAACGTCGTCGCGCTGTCGGGCCTGTCGATCCCGAACTTCTGGCTGGGGATTCTCCTGATCTTCCTCGTCTCGGTGCAGCTCGGCTGGCTCCCGGCGTCCGGCTACGTGCCGCCGTCGCAGGACTTCTGGCTGTCGATCAAGACCATGCTGATGCCGGCCTTCGTGCTCGGCACCGCGCTCTCGGCGACGCTGATGCGGCACACCCGGTCGGCGATGATCGGCATTCTGCGATCCGACTACATCCGGACGGCGCGGGCGAAGGGCCTTCGGCAGGGGAAGGTCGTCTACAAGCATGCGCTGCGCAACGCGCTGGTGCCGATCGTGACGCTGATGACGCTGCTCTTCGGCGAGCTTCTCGGCGGCGCGGTGCTCACCGAGCAGATCTTCACAATCCCCGGCTTCGGCAAGCTCGTCGTCGACGCGGTCTTCACCCGCGACTATGCGGTGGTGCAGGGAATCGTCCTGTGCACGGCGATCGGCTATGTCGGACTGAACCTTCTCGCCGACGTCCTCTACATCCTGATCAACCCGCGGCTGAGGGGCGCCTGATGAGCCACGTTGCAGCCTCGGACCGCGCCGCCCGCGATCCCGGCACCGCCCATGCGGAGCCGGTCGACGTCAAGGTGCCGGAGATCGGGCCGACCGACGAGCCGCTGGAGGGCCGCGGCAACCGCGCGCTCCGCAAGTTCTTCTCCAACCGCGCGGCGATCGTCGGCGGCCTCTTCGTCCTCGTCTTCGTGCTGTGGGCGGTGCTGGCACCGCTGGCCGCGCCTTATGATCCGCTGAAGACCAGCTTCCTCGCCATCCGCAAGGCGCCGTCGCTGGCGCACTTCTTCGGCACCGACGAGCTCGGCCGCGACATCTTCTCGCGCATGGCCTACGGGGCGCGCGCCTCGCTGCTCGCCGGTGTCGTCTCCGTCGCGATCGCCGTCGTCGTCGGCGTGCCCTTCGGCATCCTCGCCGGCTTCTTCGGCGGCTGGACCGACATGGCCGTCAGCCGCGTCGCGGACGCGCTCCTGTCGATCCCGTTCCTGATCCTCGCCATCGCGCTCGCGGCGTTCCTCGGCCCCAGCCTCACCAATGCGATGATCGCGATCGGCCTCTCCGGCACGCCGATCTTCGCCCGGCTCGCACGGGCGCAGACGCTGTCGGTGAAGGCGGAGGACTATGTCGAGGGGGCGCAGGCGATCGGCCTGCCGAACCGCTGGATCCTGATCCGCTACATCTTTCCCAACATCCTGCCGCCGCTGATCGTGCAGGCGACGCTGACGATCGCGACGGCGATCATCGCCGAGGCCAGCCTCTCCTTTCTCGGCCTCGGCCAGCAGCCGCCGGACCCCTCCTGGGGCTCGATGCTGAACACCGCCAAGAATTTCATGAACCAGGCGCCCTGGATGTCGATCTTTCCCGGCGCCGCCATCTTCCTCCTCGTCCTCGGCTTCAATCTTCTCGGCGACGGCTTGCGCGACGCGCTCGACCCGCGCGAAAGCTGAACCCGCATTTCCAGTCTGAAAGGCAGTCTCCGCATGTTCACCACCAGACCCGAGCTTCTCGGCACGTTCGGCGCCGTCGCCTCGACCCATTGGCTCGGAACCGCCGTCGGCATGTCCATGCTGGAGCGCGGCGGCAACGCCTTCGACGCCGGCATTGCGACGGCCTTCGTGCTGCAGGTGGTGGAGCCGCATCTGGTGGGGCCGGGCGGCGACGTGCCGATCATCTTCCACTCCGCCAAGACCGGGAAGACCGAAGTGATCTGCGGCCAGGCGCCGGCGCCGGCCGGAGCGACGCTGGAGCACTACAAGCGCGAAGGCCTGACGCTGATCCCCGGCAACGGCCTGCTCGCCACCGTCATCCCCGGCTCGTTCGACGCCTGGATGCTGCTCCTGCGCGACCACGGCACGATGAGCGTGCGCGACGTGCTGGAGCCGGCGATCTACTATGCCGAGAAGGGCCATCCGATCCTGCCGCGCGTTGCCGACACGATCAAAGGCCTGACGAGCTTCTTCAAGACCGAATGGCCGACCTCGGCCGCGGCCTTCCTGCCGAACGGCTCGGCGCCGGAACCCTGGTCGCTGTTCAGGAACGAGGCGCTGGCGAAGACCTGGCAGAGGATCGTCGCCGAGGCGGAATCGGCCGGCGGCGACCGCGAGCGCCAGATCGAGGCGGCTCGCAACGCCTTCTACAAGGGCTTCGTCGCCGAGGCGATCGACGCCTTCGTCGAGAAGACCGAGGCGATGGACGAGAGCGGCAGCCGCCACAAGGGCGTCCTGACCGCCGAGGACATGGCCGGCTGGCAGGCCGGCGTCGAGGCGCCGCTGACCTATGAGTACGGCGGCCAGACGGTCAACAAGATCGGACCGTGGGGGCAGGGGCCGGCCTTCATCCAGACGCTGGCGCTGCTGAAGGGCTTCGACCTCGGCGCGACAAAGCCGGCGGGCGCCGAGTTCATCCACCTCCTCACCGAGGCGATGAAGCTCTCCTTCGCCGACCGGGAGTGCTACATCAGCGACCCGAACTTCGTCGACGTGCCGATCGAGACGCTGATCTCCGACGCCTATGCCGACGAGCGCCGCAAGCTGATCTCCGACAAGGCCTCCTTCGACCTCCGGCCCGGCCGCATCCCCGGCTACGAGGATCAGGTCGACCGGATGATGGCGGCGCTGGAGCGCCTGTCGGACGCCTCCGGTACCAAGAAGGTGGACGAGCCGACGACGGCGGCAATGCAGGCCTCGGTCCGGCGCGGCGACACCGTCCATATCGACGCCGCCGATCGCTGGGGCAACATGATGGCGGCGATGCCCTCCGGCGGCTGGCTGCAGTCCTCGCCGATGATCCCGGAACTCGGCTTCATGCTGAACTCCCGAGCCCAGATGTTCTGGCTGGAGCCCGACCTGCCGGCATCCCTGGCGCCGGGAAAGCGCCCGCGCACGACGCTGACGCCGACGCTGACGATCCGCGACGGCGAGGCCCACATGGCCTTCGGCTCGCCGGGCGGCGACCAGCAGGAGCAGTGGCAGCTGATCCTGTTCCTCAGGGCGGTCCATCACGGGCTGAACCTGCAGGAGGCGATCGACCTGCCGATGAGCCACACGACGCATTTTCCGAGCTCGTTCTATCCGCGTTCGAGAAAGCCGGGGCACCTCATCGCCGAGGAGAGCTTCGGCAAGGCCGTGCTCGACGACCTCAGGGCGCGGGGGCACGACCTCGAGGTCGCGCCGGAATGGACGGTCGGCCGTCTCGTCGCCGTCGCGCGCGAAAAGGACGGGCTGCTGAAAGCCGCCGCGACGCCGCGCCTGATGCAGGCCTACGCCATCGCCCGCTGAGCGAACGTCCGCCTCCGGGCTTGTGCCGAACCCGCCGGCGCTGAGCCTTGACTCGGCGCGGCCCTGAGCCGGACAGGGTCGGCAGCTCGCCGGAGACGCGGAGCCGGGCAGGAGAGACCACTGCCGGAGCGAACGACGTGGCCGCAAGGCTGGTGACGCAGCGCCGACGTGCTTTCCGGTGGTCGTTCAACCTTTACCGGCCGTTCATACGCTTTCTTTAAAATTTTGCTGTCGTATTGATTCTGTAGACCGTTGAAGGTTCGCGTCCGTGGAACAGCCTCTGACACGCCGACGCATGCTCCTCCTGGCCACGGGCATCGTCGGTGCCGCGCTCGCAGGATTGGCTCCCGCACTCGCCGCGCCGCCGCCGCTCGGACAGCCGCAGGGACGGCCGATCCTGCGCATCGGCGGCAAGATCACCGTCCACAATGCCGGGGACGAGGCCGTCTTCGATGTCGCCATGCTCGACGCCATCGGGCGCCGGACGTTCTCGACGTCCACCCCCTGGACCAACGGCGTCCACACCTGGGAAGGGGTCCCTCTCGCCGCCCTGATGCAGGCGGTCGGAGCCTATGGAACGCAGATCCGCGCCATCGCCCTCAACGACTATGTCGCGGACATTCCCATGGCCGGCATCGCCGACGAAGGCGGCATCCTCGCCATCCGGCGCGACGGCAAGCTGATGCCGATCAGCGACAAGGGGCCTCTGTTCGTCCTCTATCCGTTCGACCAGGACGTCCGGCTGCAGCAGCAGAGCGTCTTCATGCGCTGCGCCTGGCAGGTCGCGCGGCTCGTCGTCCTCTGACCCGGCCCGTCCGCTCCATGGCCCGCGCGCGAATCCTCGAAGACCGGTGGGAGCTTCCGCTCCTGACCGCGACGGCCGGTCTCGGCTTCGTCGCGGCCTGGCTGTTGTTCGCCAGCGTCAACTACATGACCAGCATCTCGCGGTCGGCGGAGAACAACGTCGTCTACGAGGTGATGACGACGTCGCCGGAACTCGGGCGGCTGCAGGCGACCATTGCCGGACGCTTCATTCCCGGCACCGGGATCACCGACGACGACGTCGCCCTGCGCTTCGCCATCATCGAGAACCGGATGAAGGTCCTGGGAACGCAGTCGTCGCGCCACTTGCGGCGGGACGGCGAGGAGGCGACCGCCCTGCTGGCGAAGATGCAGGCGGTGGTCAGATCGGTGGCGCCAAGGGTCGAGCACCTCGCGACTCCGGCCGATGCCGCAGCCGTCCTCAACGCGCTGGAGCCGCTCAACACCCAGGCGACCCGGCTGGCGGCGCTGACCACTTCGACCGCTGCGACGCGCATCGCGGAGAACGAGAGCGAACTCATCCGGGTGTTCTGGCTGCTCCTCGCCGACATCCTCGGGCTTCTGTCCTGCGGCATCACGCTGGTCGCGCTGCTGCGGCGGGCGCGGCAGAAGGCACGGCACCGCGCGGCGACCGACGATCTGACGCAACTGCCCAACCGGCTGTCGTTCAACCGCCGGCTGGCCGAAGTCCATGCCGCCGCCGGGCCGGGCGCGCTCTCCGTTCTGATGTTCGACATCGATCTGTTCAAGCAGGTGAACGATACGATGGGTCACGCGGCCGGCGACACCCTGCTGCGCCTGGTGGCGGAGCGGCTGGCGCCGGTCCTGCAAGAGGCGGACGTGTTCGCGCGCCTGAGCGGCGACGAGTTCGCCGCGCTCTTTGCCTCGCCGGCCGCCGAGAAGGATGCGCGCGACGCAGCCGAGCGGATCGTCGCGGCTCTGGCGGCTCCGTTCGACATCCTGGATTCGCATCTGCCGGTGTCCGTCAGCATCGGGATCGCGGTGGCGCGGCCGGACGATGTCGATCCCGAGGATATCCTCGGCAATGCCGATCTGGCGCTCTATGCGGTGAAGGAGAGCGGGCGCGGCAGCGTGCGCCTCTACGAGCCCGGTCTCCGGGAAGCCTCGCAGGAACGCCAGACGCTGTCGGAGGATCTGGAAGCGGCGCTGGCGGAGGATCGGCTGGAACTGCACTTCCAGCCGCTGGTCTCGCTTGCCGACAGGCGCACGGTTGGCTTCGAGGCGCTCTTGCGCTGGCGGCACGACGCGTTCGGCTGGGTGCCGCCCGACCGCTTCATTCCGATCGCCGAGGAGACGGCGCTGATCCTGCCGATGGGGCGCTGGGTGATCGCAAAGGCCTGCATGGTCGCCGCGCAATGGCCGGACGACATCGAGGTCGCGGTCAATCTCTCGGCCCGCCAGTTCAACGATCCGCAGCTCGTGACGACGATCGTCCAGGCCCTGTCCACGCACGGCCTGAAGCCGGAGCGGCTGACGCTCGAAATCACCGAGACGGCGCTGATCCAGAACGACCGCTCCGTGCTCGACACGCTGAACGCCCTGCGCGCCATCGGCGTGCGGACCGCGCTCGACGACTTCGGCACCGGCTACGCCTCGCTGAGCTATCTGACGCGCTTCCCGTTCGACATCATCAAGATCGACCAGACCTTCGTCCGGGGCGCACCGCGTCACCACGACAGCTCCACGATCGTGCAGGCGATCTGCTATCTCGCCGCCGAGCTCGGCTTGGCGACCATCGCGGAGGGCATCGAGACCGAGGATCACCTCGCCGTGGTGCGCGGCGCCGGCTGCGACTACGGCCAGGGCTATTTCTTCGACCGGCCAATGCCCGCCGCCGACTGCGCGACGCGGCTGTCGTTGGAGCGGCTCCGAGGCGTGGCGGAGCACAAGGCGCCGGCCGGAACGGAGCCCGGCGAGGATTGCGGGCGACAGGAGATGGCCGGCGACGGCTTCGTCCGGAAGGCCTGAGCGTCAGCCCCGCGCGACCAGTCGCTTCGCCATCATCATGTGGATGCCCTTGCAGCCGTTGACGGTCTGCGTGACGCGCAGGTCGCCGGCGAGGCTGCACAGCGTATAGGCGTCCTCCCGCGACAGGCCGCCCTTGACCTGCAGGAGGCCCAGCATGTCGCGCAGGGCCATCTCGGCGCAGCGGTCGAGATCCGGGTCCATGCCCATGGTGATGTAGTGGGTCGGCGTCTCGGCCTGCGGATAGGTGAGGGCGAGATCGTCGCGCACCGTCAGGGTGAAGGTGCCCCTCAGAGCCGTCTCGATCGCGGTGATGCAGACCTCGCCGTCGCCCTGCGCGCCATGGCCGTCGCCGCAGGAGAACAGCGCCCCCTCGTTGAAGATCGGCAGGTACAGCGTGGTGCCGGCGACGAGCTCCTTGTTGTCGATGTTGCCGGCATGAGCCCGCGGCATGATCGAGGAGATCCGGCCCCAGTGCGGCGGCGGGGCGACGCCCATGACGCCGAAGAAGGGCGAGAGTTGGAGGTCGAGGCCCCAAGGCAGCCGCGCGACGCCCCGTTCCCGGTCGAGCGGGATGTTGAGCAGGCGCGTTCGCTCGAAGTCGTAGGGCAACGTGCCGGCGAGCGGGCGGATGACGTTGTAGCCCCAGTCCTGCCGCAACTCGACCGCCGCGATCGTCACCTCCAGCACCTGGCCGGCCTGGGCGCCCTCGACGGCAACCGGGCCGGTGAGAAGGTGCCCGGGCATCTCCTGTTTCAGCGTCTGGTGGATCTCGAGCAGTTCCGGCGGAACCTCGAACCCCTCGCCGGGCAAGACCTCGGGGCCGCCGGAGATCGTGTCGATCACCACCGTGTCGCCGCTTCGCACGGTGAGGACCGGCTCGCGCTTCGGGTCGAAATAGCCCCAGGCGCAGGTCGCCGGCGAAGCCTTCAGGTGATGACGCATGAGATGTCCTTCTGCTGGAACGGCGCGCCGGGAGACAGCCGGCTGGCGCACCGCAGCATTCTGCGGCGGGGGGACGATTCCGGGAAGGGCCCAGCCTCATGAAAAGCCGCCAGGGGTGCTGGCTAAGGGCTTCAGGCCCGAACCCGCACCTCGACGAGCGCCTGGCGCCGTTCGGTCTCCACATGGGCGATGGCGCGCCGCAGCGTGTCTTCCAGCGCTGCGCCGTCCGTGACGAGAGCCGTCCAGGCGCGGCTCGCCGCGGCGATCTTGGTGAAGTCCGGCGTCGGGCTGAGCGAGGTCAGCGGCATCACGTTGGTCTTCGCCGCATAGCCGTCGGGATAGATGCCGAGGACGGAGTGACGCACTGCGCCCCATTCGGCATTGTTGAGGACGACGACGAGCACCGGCAGCTCCAGCGCCTCGGCGATCTGGTGGCAGGCGGCCGGATTGGCGAAGATGTAGGAGCCGTCGCCCATGGTCGCGACGGTCAGCCGGCCGGGGTCGGCGAGCGCCATGCCGAGCGCGGCGGGAAAGCACCAGCCGAGACCGCCCGAGTGCGGCTCCTGATACCAGCTGCCGGGTTCGGTCAGGGTCAAGGGGCCCAGCGGGCAGCCGAGTTCCGACAGGACGCGCGCCGAACGCCCGGCTATGGCCTTCGACAGGCAGAGGCTCACGAACTCCTTGGTCGGCGGCGTGCCGTCGCCGGTGGAGGCGCGCGACAGCGTCTCCGCGCGCAGCCGCGCGATCTTCGGCGCGACCGCATTGCGTCGATCTGAGCGGCGCTCCGTCGCCGCCTCGGCCAGCGGCCGCACCGCCTCGGCGAGCGCCAGGATGCCAGTCGCCGTGTCGCAGCAAAGCGTGACGTCGGAGCGGAAATGGCGGACCGGGAAGCGCGCGTAGAGCGGATCCTCGCCGAGCTGGATCACCTTGCAGCCGGGCCTTGGTTCGTGGATGTCCGGCGACCAGGGCGCGAGCGAGTCGATCACCAGGATCGCGTCCGCCTCCGCGAGGAACGGCGCGGGATCGGCGCCGGCGGCCATCTCGTGGTCGGTGGCGATCGCCAGCTGGATCGCCCAGTACTGGCAGACCGGGATTGCCCAGTCCTCGGCCAGCCGGGCGAGGGCGGCAAAGCCTTCGGCCGAGCCGGCACCGCGCTGCGCGATGATCAGCGGGCGCTCGGCCTCGGCGATTATTCGCGCCGCCTCCCGGACCGCAGCCGGATCGGGGAAGGCGCGGGCCGGCGCGAGGCTCGGCGCCTCCGACAGGCCGTCCGACGGGCAGGGCTGGCAGAGCGTCTCGCGCGGCAGGCTGACATAGACCGGCCCGCGCGGCGTCGAATTCGCGATCGCATGCGCCCGGTCGACGATCTCCGGCGCCTGCTCGGGGAAGCGCAGCTCGTAGTCCCACTTCACCGCTTCGCGCACGAGGGCCGCCTGGTCGCGCATCTCCTGGCCCCAGCCGATTGGCACCGTGCGGGCGCCGAGCCGGCCCTTCTCCAAAGTCGGGGTGCGGCCGGAAAAGAGGAGGACGGGCACCTTTTCGGTCGCGGCGTTGATCGCGCCGATGGCGCAGTTGGCGAGGCCGACATTGGTGTGCGCCATGACAGCCTGTGCCTTGCCGGTCGCGAGAAAGTAGCCGTGCGCCATGCCCATGGCGGCCCCCTCGTGCGGCATCACCAGCGCCTTCGGCAGGGCGACGCCCTTCGCCTGGGCTTCGGCGAGCCCCTCGATGATCGGCGGGAAATCCGTGCCGGAATTGGCGAAGATATAGTCGACGCCGACGCTCTTCAGCCGGGCGAGCAGCGCGCCGCCGGCCGTCAGCGCGGGACGATGGTCCGGCGCGGAGGAAGCGGCCGAGCCGTCCGGCTGCCTGCCTGTCTTTGTCGCCGCTGCGCCGGCAGCGGGGCTCCGATCGGTCGATGTGCACCCGGTGTCCATGCGCCCCGCTGCTGCCTGTCGTTTCGGTCTGTCTCGAGTATTGACGGGGCTGCGACCCTGTCAATCACTGCGCCGTGCCGGACCCTGCGGCCGAGCGTATTTGCGGCGGCGACAGCCTGTCGGCCCGAAGCCCTAGACGCTCGACGATAGAAGCTCCGGGCGCGGCGACGGCGAGAACATCACGCCCTCCGCCGCCGCGGCCCGACACCTCGTCAGACGTTCACGTATTTCCGCCAGTTGTGCTCTTCCTTGAACCCGAGGACCTCGCGGATCTTGCGGTTCGAGAGCGGCGCCTCGTATTCGCCGAGTTCGCGGGTGACCGGAATCTGCGGGCAGTACTTCGCCAGGAAGTCGGCCGTCGGCATGGTGGCGGTGATGGTGTCGTTGGTGGCGTTGAAGACCTCGAAGCCGAGCCCGTCCTTGGCAAGCGCGAGATCCACCATCTGGCCAAGGTCGCGGGCGTCGATGTAGCTCCAGGCATTGCGCTTGCGCGACATCGGCTTCGCGAGGAAGTCCTTGAACATGTCGTATTCGTGCGGCTCGATGACGTTGCCGATCCGGAAGGCATAGATGTCGGCGTCGTAGCGCATGGCGAAGGCGCGGGCGGTCTTCTCGTTCACCACCTTCGAAAGGCCATAGCTGTCCATCGGGTCGATGTCGTAGTCCTCCTCCAGCGGGAAGCGGTGGAAGTCCTTGTCGCCCTCAGCGAAGCAGACGCCGTAGGTCGTCTCCGAGGAGGCGATGACGACCTTGCGGATGCCGAGCTTCATCGCCGCTTCGATGACGTTGTAGGTGCCGATCGTGTTGACCCGGAAGGTCTCGTTGTCCGGCTTGATCAGGACGCGCGGGATCGCGGCGAAGTGCACGACAGCGTCGATCGGCGCGGGGCCCTTGCCGGTCTCGAACTCGTCCATGCCGAAATGCTGCGACAGCGCGTTGAACACCTGACCGCTGTCGGTGATGTCGGTGATGAGCGTGTTGACGCCGGGATGGTCGAACGGGACGAGATCGACGTTGAGAACGGTGTGGCCCTTGTCGAGGAGGTAGGGCACGACGTGGCGGCCGGCCTTGCCGGTGCCGCCGGTGAAGACGATGCGCTTGCTCAAATGATCTCTCCCTTGATGGTCGTGCGGCTCGCAGGCACGGCGTGTCGCCGGCCTGCGCGCCGCATTGGAACGATGATGGCGGCAAAATGCCGGCCGCCTCGCCGATGTGGGGCAGATCGGGTCTGCGGGCAGGGGCGGGGCGGCGATCCGCGGCTATTCGCGCAGGCGCAGATTGCGCAGGCGGTCGAACAGGACGGCCATGATGATCGCGCCGCCGATGAAGGCGCCCTGCCAGAAGGCGTTGATGCCGAGCAGGCCGAGGCTGTTGCGGATCACCTCGATGAGGGCGGCGCCGACGAGCGCGCCGAGCGCCGTGCCGACGCCGCCGGCAAGGTTGGCGCCGCCGATGACCGCGGCGGCGATGACCTGCAGTTCCAGGCCGGTGCCGATATTGGTCGTCACCGCGCCCAGCCAGCCCGTCTCGATGACGCCGGCAATTCCCGCGGTCAGCGCCGACACCATGTAGACCGCGACCTTGATCCGCCGCACCGGGACGCCGGTGAGGGTGGCGGCCCGCTCGTTGCCGCCGATGGCATAAAGGTGCCGCCCGAACCGCGTCCAGCGCAGGATGAAGGCGGTGATCAGCGCCAGCACGATCATGTAGACGACCGGATTGGGGATGCCGAAATAGGCGCCGCCGCCAAGCGAAAGCAGCGCCTTCTGGTCCGGCCCGAACTCGAAGACGACGGTGTTGTTCGAGGCGACCATCGCAAGGCTCCGCGCCAGCGACAGCATGCCGAGCGTGACGACGAAGGGCGGAAAATCCAGATAGGCGATCAGGATGCCGTTGAACGCCCCGACGAGGAGCGCCGTGCCGATCGCCGCGGCGATGCCGACTTCGATGGAGTAGCCGGCATGCATGGTCACCGCGAGAATCATCGAGCACAGGCAGAGCACCGAGCCGACGGACAGGTCGATGCCGCCCGAGATGATAACCATCGTCATGCCGAGCGCGATGATCGCGGTGAAGGTGACGTTGCGGCTGATGTTGTAGAGGTTGTTCGACGTGGCGAAGGAGTTCGTCGCGAAGGACAGGTAGATGCAGGCGATGGCGACGGCGACGACCACCCAGAAGGTCTGGCTCGACAGGAGCGCGCTCAGCCGCCCGTGCTGCCTGTGGTCGATCGTCTGCTCCAAACTGATTGCCATGGTGGGCCTTTTTCAGCTGCTGTTGCGGGACCGCGGACCCTTTGAGGTCCCGTTCAGGCGTGTTCGATCGCGCCGGTGATCAGTCCGGTGACTTCTTCCGGCGAGCTCTCGTCGACCCGCTTGTCCGCCACCTTGCGCCCGCGCCGCATGACGATGACGCGGTCGGCGACGGTGAAGACGTCGGGCATGCGATGGCTGATCAGGACGACGGTGATGCCCTGGTCGCGCAGGCGCCGGATGAGTGCGAGCACCTCGGCGATCTGGCGCACGGAGATCGCCGCCGTCGGCTCGTCCATCAGCACGATCTTCGCCTCCGACAGCCGGGTGCGGGCGATCGCCACCGCCTGGCGCTGGCCGCCGGACATCTTCTTGACGAGGTCGCGCGGGCGCGTCTCCGA
This sequence comes from Jiella sp. M17.18, assembly GCF_041027365.1. Classification (NCBI taxonomy): domain Bacteria; kingdom Pseudomonadati; phylum Pseudomonadota; class Alphaproteobacteria; order Hyphomicrobiales; family Aurantimonadaceae; genus Jiella; species Jiella sp. M17.18. Next base: position 517,127 of record NZ_JBFTEH010000001.1, read on the forward strand.
CTTCAGCTCGGCGAAGATCTCGCCGGCCCGCCGATACATCGTGGCATAGTCGAGCAGGCCGAACGGGCCGATGCCGCGCCGGATCTCGCGGCCGAGAAAGACATTGGCCGCCGCCGTCAGATTGTCGCAGAGCGCCAGATCCTGATGCACGATCTCGATGCCGTGAGCCCGCGCATCCACCGGCCGGTGCATCACGAGTTCCCGGCCCTCCATGCGCAGGGAGCCGTGGGTCGGCCGGAAATTGCCGGCGATCATCTTCACCAGGGTCGACTTGCCGGCGCCGTTGTCGCCCATCAGCCCCACGACCTCGCCCGCCTTCAGCGAGAACGAGACGTCGTTCACCGCATGAATGGCGCCGAAGTGCTTCGACACGTTTGTCAGTTCAAGAATCGCCACGCGACGTCGTTCCTCCCTGTGCAGACCGATCGATGTCTGGCCGACAGCCGCATTTTTCAGCTCCCCGGGTCGCGAAACGGCCTCCCCGCCATTTCGTCCCCGCGAGCCGCAGCGTCAGCGCCGGACTGCACTTGCCGATATGAGGCACTGTCCGGGCTGCGCCGTCAACGGGGCAAGCGCCGGTTCGCGGAGGTGTCGCGAATTTAATCCGCGCCGAAGCAAAATTGATTGACCGGCGTTTCCCGGCTTGCTTAGATACTTTTCGCAGGCAGAGACGCCTGAATCCGTCTTCTTTTTTACGACGGCCGGCAAAAGCAGAGAGGATGCTTGGTGCGCGGCTGTGAAGTCGGTTCATGCTCGATGTCTGTCGATGAGCGGGAGTCTTCGTAGGACTTGCTTGTGGGCGCTGTGGAGGCGGCGCCTATTGCCGGCTGTCGATCCGATCAGGGCGCCGGAAATCCGGTCGAGATGCAAGCTGACCCTCGGGTGCGACAGGCGCTCGTGGAAAAGACGTCCGTCGCCGCCGCAAGGCGGGCGCCGGTCGTGAGGGCCCGGAGCGACGTCGTCTCCGGGTGGTGAGGATGAGCCGCCGGGCATTTGCCGCCGATCGGCGCAAGGCTCCGGACGGCCAACGGTTTCTGGGAGGAAACATGCGCAAAGTCACTCTACTGGCCGCCGCCGCGGTCCTGGCCCTCGGCGCCGGGCAGGCGTTCGCCGCCAAGAAGCAGCTGGTGATCGTGGTCAAGGGCCTCGACAACCCGTATTTCGAGGCCATGCACCAGGGCTGCGAGAAGTGGAACAAGGAGAACGCCGACTCCGAGTACCAGTGCACCTATACCGGCCCGGCCTCGACCTCGGACGAGGCGGGCGAGGCGCAGATCGTGCAGGACGAACTCGGCAAGCCGGACACCGCCGCGATGGCCATCTCGCCGTCCAACGCCAAGCTGATCGCGCAGACGATCCGGACCGCCAACACCTCGATCCCGATCATGACCATCGATGCCGACCTCGCCAAGGACGACGCCTCCCTGCGCAAGACCTATCTCGGCACCGACAACTATCTGATGGGCCAGAAGATCGGCGAGTACATCAAGAAGGCCAAGCCGAAGGGCGGCACCGTCTGCATCATCGAAGGCAATGCCGGCGCCGACAACATCCTGCGCCGTGCCCAGGGCACGCGCGATGCGCTGAGCGGCCAGAAGGGCCTGAACGAGCTGACCGGCCAGGGCGGCTGGACCGAGGTCTCGGGCTGCCCGGTGTTCACCAATGACGACGGCGCCAAGGGCGTCCAGGCGATGACCGACATCCTCGCGGCCAATCCCAAGCTCGACGCCTTCGCGATCGAGGGCGGCTGGCCGCTGTTCGGCGCCCCGCAGGCCTATCGCGACCTGATGAAGCCCTACGCCAAGCGCATCGCCAGCGGCGATTTCGTGGTCGGCGCGGCGGACACGATCGGCGACGAAGTGAAGATCGCCGGCGAAGGTCTGGTGACGGCTCTGGTCGGCCAGCGGCCGTTCGAGATGGGCTACAAGGCGCCCTCGGTGATGATCGACCTGATCAAGGGCAAGAAGGTGTCGGACCCGGTCTATACCGGCCTCGACGAGTGCACCAAGGACACGGTCGACACCTGCATTCAGAAATAAGCGCTGTTCGGGCGCCATGTTTCGGCGCCCGCATCTCCTTTCGACGCCCGGCTGTGGAAATCCGCAGTCGGGCGTTCGTGCGTCAACCGATACAAGTCGGGCCTCCAGCCAGACGGCGCTGCGCGGTCTTCTGGTCGCCACGCTCTTCAGCTGGGCGGCGTCGCGCGCAAGGGATCGCGACGTTCGGCCTGCCGGCGAACCGGGACGCCTGCGCCTGCGTCCGATGATCGACCGTCAGGCGATCCGCTGGCCGCTCTCCTTGTCGAACAGATGCACCCGCTCGCGCTGGATGCGCAGCGCCAGCCGCTCGCCCGGCCGGTGGATCGCCCAGTCGCGGAAGGCACCGAGCAGCTGCGCGCCGCCGAGGGTCATCAGGACCTGCGTCTCGGCGCCGGTCGGCTCGACGAGGGCGATCTCACCGACCGCGTCGGACGGGCCGGCCGGCGCGGCCGGCTCCACATGCTCCGGCCTGACGCCGTAGACGACGGCGCGCCCCGGCGCGGCCGCGACCCGGGCCGGCAGGGGCAGCGACAGGCCGTCCGCCGAGCGGAAGAGCGGTACGCCATCGCCTGACGCGATCTCGCCGGCGATCAGGTTCATCGAGGGCGAGCCGATGAAGCCGGCGACGAAGAGGTTGGCGGGCTTCTCGTAGAGGTCCAGCGGCCGGCCAATCTGCTCGACCCGGCCGCCGTTCATCACGACGATCCGGTCGGCCATGGTCATCGCCTCGATCTGGTCGTGGGTGACGTAGACCATGGTGGTCTTCAGCCGCTGGTGCAGCGACTTGATCTCGCCGCGCATCTGGACGCGCAGCTTGGCGTCGAGATTGGAGAGCGGCTCGTCGAACAGGAACACCTTGGGATCGCGCACGATCGCCCGGCCCATGGCGACGCGCTGGCGCTGGCCGCCCGAAAGCTCCTTCGGCAGGCGGTCCAGGAGCGGCGTCAGGTCGAGGATCTCGGCCGCCCGCGCCACCGCCTTCTGCTTCTCCGCCTTCGACGCGCCGGCGAGCTTCAGCGAGAAGGCCATGTTCTCGGCGACCGTCATATGCGGGTAGAGTGCATAGTTCTGGAACACCATGGCGATGTCGCGGTCCTTCGGCGCGAGGTCGTTCACCACCCGCTCGCCGATCCTGATGTCGCCGCCGGTGATCTCCTCCAGCCCGGCGATCATCCTGAGAAGCGTCGACTTGCCGCAGCCGGAGGGGCCGACCAGGATGACGAACTCGCCGTCCTCGATGTCGATCGATACGCCGTGCAGCACCTTGTGGTGCCCGAAGCTCTTGCGGACCTCGTCCAGCGCGATCGTCGCCATGGCGTGCGGTTCCTTGTCTCGAAGCGATGTCCCGGCCCGAAGGCCGGCCGTCCTGGCTCAGCCCTTCACCGCGCCGGCGGTCAGTCCCGCGACGATGTGCTTCTGGGCGGCGAAGAAGACGATGATGGTCGGCAGGATGGTCAGGGTGATGAAGGCGAGCACCAGCTGCCAGTCGGTCGAGTATTCGCCCTGATAGACCATGATGCCGAGCGGCCAGGGGTATTTCGCCTGGCTGTTCAGCATGATCAGCGGCATGATGTAGTTGTTCCAGGAATTGACGAAGGCGACGATGGCGACCGTGGCGAGGATCGGTCGCGACAAGGGCAGGGTGATGTACCAGAAGAAGCGGATGTAGCCGGAGCCGTCGACCAGCGCGGCGTCGAACAGCTCTTTCGGCACGTTCCGGAAAAAATTGCGGAACAACAGGATCGCCATGCCGAGGCCGAAGGCGACCTGCGGCAGAACGACGCCGAGATAGCTGTCGAGCAGGCCGAGGTCGCGGATGCGGATGAACAGCGGCAGGATCGCCGTCGCGATCGGGAACATCAGCCCGAGCAGGAAATAGTTCATCAGGAAGCCGGCGCCGAAGAAGCGCACATGGGCGAGGGAGAACGCCGCCATCGCCGCCACCGCCAGCGTCAGGAGCGTGGTGAGCCCGGCGATGATGAAGGAGTTCATCAGCATCTGCCAGTAGCGGACGCTGAAGAGGATGTCGGTGTAGTTCGACCACTGCCACTCGCTCGGCAGGCCGAACGGATTGACCCGCAGATCGCCGAGCGTCTTGAAGCCGCCGAGCGCGGTGGTCAGAAGCGGAACGAGGACGATCGCGGCGACGACGAACAGGCTGCCGTAGATGTAGAGCGCGGCGACGAAGCTCGGGCGCCGGCGGCTCTCGGCATAGCTCGGGTCGGCGGCGGGTGCGGTGGCGGCGAGGTCAGTCATTCTTCATGAAGATCCGTCTGTAGCCGAAGGCGAGGACGACGCAGATCAGGAACAGCACGACGCCGATGGCGCTGCCGAAGCCGACCTTCATGCGGGTGATGCCGTAGGTGTAGAGGAAGGTGACCATGGTCTGTGTCGCGTTGGACGGCCCGCCGCGGGTCAGCGGCATGATCATGTCGAAGAGCTGCAGCGAGCCGATCACCGCGAAGAACACCGACAGGCGGATGGTCGGGGCGAGCAGCGGCAGCGTGACGTTGGTGAACCTCTGCCAGGGCGTCGCGCCGTCGAGATCGGCCGCCTCGTAGAGCGACTTGTCGATCGACTGCAGCCCGGCGATGAACAGCATCATGTGAAAGCCGAAATACTTCCAGACGACGACCGCGAGCACGGCATAGATGGCGATGTGCCGGTCGGCGAGGACGTAAGGCGTCGCGACGTTGAGGAGGCTGGCGATCGAGGCGACGAGGCCGTAGTCGCCGTCATAGATGAAGCGCCAGATCAGGCCGGCCGCGACGTCGGCGAGGACATAGGGCAGGAAGAAGATCAGCCGGAAGGCCGTCGCGCCGGGAATGCGGTTCGAGACCAGCGTCGCCAGCCACAGCGCCAGCGGCAGCTGCAGCACGATCGAGACGAGGATGATCAGGCCGTTGTTGGTCAGCGCCGTGCGAAAGGCGCTGCTCCGGAACAGGATCTCGAAGTTGCGGAGGCCCACATAGTCCTGCGGCCTCCCGTAGCCGCTCCAGTCGAACACCGAATACCAGCCGGCCTCGCCGATCGGCAGGATGACGAAGATGGTGAAGAGCAGAATCGCCGGCGGCAGGAACAGGACGAGCACCGGCCAGGTGCGCCCGATATTGCGCTCGCGCGTGCTGTGGCCGCGTGCCCGGGTCCGCCGGCGCGTGGGCTCGGCAAGCGGGCTCTTCTCCGAGACCAGGCCTGTGGCGTTCGCCATCGGTGGTTCTCCGTTAGGTCCGCTCCGGCCGCGGCAAGCCGCGCCGCGGCCGGAGCGATTCCGGCTACTGGTCGAGCTCGAAGGCGTCCTGGATCTGCTGCGCCGCTTCCTCCGGCTTCATCTCGCCGGAGACGACTTCGACGGTGACGTCGTTGACGACGCGGCCGACCGAGGGGCCGAGATCCTGGTCGAGGAACAGCTGGTGGAAGTGCGACTTCGAGAGCGCCTTGGAGAAGTTCTGCTCGATCGGATCCTTCAGGCCGGATTCGGCGCCCTTGGCCGCCGGGATCAGCATGCCCGCCTCGGCCATCGTCTTCTCGGCATCCGCGCTGGTGAAATACTTCACGAAGTCGATCGCCTGCGGTGAAGCGCCGCGCGAGACCGCCCAGCAGTTCACGCCGCCGAAGGTATCGGACGGGTCGCCGGCGCCGCCCTCGACCACGGGAAAGGCGAAGGTGCCGAGATCCTCTCGGGAAATGCCCTTGCCGTCGGCGGCCGCGGCCGCCTGCCGGTTGGCGCTGTCGTCGAAGGTGAGGAGCATGGCTGCGCGCTTGTCGCCGAAGAGGGCGAGCGTGTCCTGCCAGCGGGTGCCGAGATAGCCGGGCTGGAAAGGTTCCAGCTTGCCGAGCTCGGCCAGCTTCTGGAACGCCTCGACGAAGGGCTTGGCGGTGAAGCCGCCGTCCTTGCCGGCCTTGGCGTCGGCGAAGGCCTGCTCGCCGCCGAGCCGCAGCGCGAGATAGGACCAGTAGAAGTGCAGCGGCCACTTGTCGCCGCCGCCGCCGGCGATCGGCGTGATGCCGGCCGCCTTGAGCTTCTTCACCGCGTCGAGGAAATCCGCCCAGGTCTTGATCTTGGTGGCGTCGACGCCGGCCTTCTCGAACATCGGCTTGTCGTAGAAGAAGCCGATCAGGCTCATCTTCAGCGGCACGCAGAGGACGCGGCCGTCGATCGTGACGCCGCGCATCGCGGCGGGGATGTAGGTCTTCTCCCAGGCGCCGTCGTTCGCCTGCATCTTTTCGGTGAGGTCCTGCACGGCGCCGGCCTTGTACTGCGCCTTCAGCACGCCGCCGGTCCAGGAGTAGAAGAGGTCGGGCGCGTCGCTCGACTGCAGGAGCGTCGGAAGCTTCGCCTTGAACGCCTCGTTCTCGAGGAATTCGAGGTCGATCTTCACGTCCGGATGGGATTTCTCATAGGCGTCGGCGAGCTTGCGCCAGATGTCGACATAGTTCGGATTCGCCTCGACATGCATCAGGCGGACGGTGGTTTCGGCCTGCGCCGTGGCTGCGGCGAAGGGCGCCGCGAGCAGGAAACAGCAGACGGCTGCGCCGCGCGCCAGGCGCGCTCGGAAAGCTTGAGACATCGGTTCCTCCCATTGCCGGCGATTTTTCGCGCTTGGCGGATTTAATACGATGCCTTTCCCGGGGGACTGTCAAGCACTGCGGGTAAAATTTTGGCGGGAGCCGGAAAATCGCGCATTGACAGGCGGTTTTCCGGCGCGCTTATTTCCGGGCTCGGAATTAAATGGCGTGCGAGCGGATATGAAAACGGGCGATCCGGAACTGATGCGGGAGATCAACCGCTTCCATATCCTCAACATCATCCGCCGCCACGGACCGATCTCCCGCGTCGAAATCTGCAGCCGCGGCGAACTCTCCTCGACCACCGTTTCTGCGATCACCGGCTCGATGATCGAGGACGGCATCATCGAGACGCGGCCCGTCGGCGGCATCCACGAACCGACCCGCGGACGGCCGCGGGTCATGCTGCAGCTGAACCCGCAGGCCGCGCGCGTCGTCGGGGTGAAGATCGGTCTGCATCAGATCACCGTCGCCGTCACCGATTTCCGCGGCGACATCCTGTCGAGCCTGGAACTGCCCCTGCGGGTGAAGCGCCAGCCGGTCTCCGTCGTCGCCGACATCGTCGAGGACGTGATCCGCCGCGCCGTCGTCGATGCAGGGCTGACGATGAAGGCGATCGACAGCGTCTGCACGACCATGCCCGGCATCGTCGAATACGGCACCGGCATGGTGCGGATCAGCCCGATCTTCAGCACCCGGGACATCGCCTTCGGCGACGAGGTCGCGCGCCGGCTCGGCGTCCACGTCATCGTCGAGAGCGACGTCAACGCCGCGACGCTCGCCCAGCAATGGTTCGGCAACTGCCGGGACCTTGCGGACTTCGTCGTCGTTTCGCTGGAACAGGCGATCGGCCTCGGCGTCCTGCATGGCGGCGAGCTCTTCCGCGGCGCGCGCGGCCTCAGCCTCGATATCGGCCGCATGGTGATCGGAACGACGCCGGCGGGCAAGCTCCTGCGCCTCGTCGACCTCGCCTCCGAACAGGCGATCGTCACCGGCCTCGAAGCCGATCCGGCGATCGCCGACGCGGCTTACGTCGGGCGGGGCCTGCGCCACGCCGTCGACCATCTCGGCAAGGGCGACGGGGCTGTGCGCGATCTCGTCGAGCGGGCGGGGCGCTTCGTCGGCATCTCCGTCGCCAACATCGTCTCGCTGTTCGCGCCGCCGAAGATCGTCCTCGTCGGCTCGCTGCTCTCGCTCGGCGACCCGTTCGTCAAGGCGATCGGCTGCGGCTTCGAGGAGGCGGTGGCCGAACCCTTGGCCGAAGTCACCGAGATCGTCGTCGAGCCCTTTTCCGACGCGCTCTGGGCGCAAGGGGCGGCCGCGATCGCGCTTCGCGAGCTCTACGGCTCGCCCTGGAACACCACCGGGCCGGTGCAGACCGGCTGACGGCGCCTCGGGAGGAGCGCGCCGCGATCAATCTGGGAGGAAGTCCATGCAACCCGTCGGCATCGGCATCATCGGCTGCGGCAATATCAGCGCGGCCTATCTGAAGGCCGCCAAGTCCTTTCCCGTCCTCGACATCCGGGCGCTCGCCGACCGTGACCCGGCGGCCGCCGGGAGGCGCGCCGAGGAGTTCGGTATTCCCGCCGTCTCCGTCGCGGATCTCCTCGCCGACCCGGCGATCGAGATCGTCCTCAACCTGACCATCCCCGGCGCGCATGTGGAGGTCGGGCTCGACATCCTGAGGGCCGGCAAGCACGCCTATTCTGAAAAGCCGCTCGGCATCGACTTCGCAGACGCCACGCGGCTGGTCGAAGAGGCAAGGAAACGCGGCCTGCGCCTCGGCTCGGCGCCCGACACCTTCCTCGGCGGCGCGCACCAGGCGGCGCGCGAGTTCGTCGATCAGGGAAATCTGGGACAGCCAGTCGGGGGCACGGCGTTCTTCATGTGCCCCGGCCACGAGCGCTGGCATCCGAACCCCGACTTCTACTACCAGCGCGGCGGCGGCCCGATGCTCGACATGGGGCCGTACTACATCACCGATCTCGTCAACCTTCTCGGGCCCGTCGCCCGCGTCGCCGGCATGGCGCCGCAGCCGCGTGCGACCCGCACCATCACCAGCGAGCCGAAGAAGGGTCAGACGATCGACGTCGAGGTGCCGACGCATGTCGTCGGCATGCTGGAGTTCCACTCCGGCGCCGTCGCCTCGATCACCATGAGCTTCGACGTCGCGGCCCACAAGCACCTGCCGCTGGAGATCTACGGCACCGAGGGCAGCCTGATCGTGCCGGACCCCAACCATTTCGGCGGCGAGGTGAAGTTCCTGAAGAAGGGCGGCGAATGGACCGACGTCCCTGTGACGCGGCCCTATGCCGACGGCAATTACCGCTCGCTCGGTCTCGCCGACATGGCGGCGGCAATTCGCCAGGACCGCCCGCACCGGGCGAGCGGTGACCTCGCCCTGCACGTCCTCGAAGTCATGGAGGCGGTCGGCAAGGCCGCCGAGAGCCGCCGGACGATCGACATCACCACACGGCCGGAGCGTCCGCAGCCGCTCGCCGAGAGCGCCGGCCTCGACCGGCTCGCCTGACCCTCGTCTCAATACCATCCGGGAGGATATCGTCATGAAGGAAGCGCTCATCGTCTGGGGCGGCTGGAGCGGCCACGAGCCCAAGGAAGGCGCCGAGATCGTCGGCCAGATGCTGGAGGCGGAAGGCTTCAAGGTCTTCACGGAGAACACCACCGAGGCCTTCGCCGACCCCTCGATCAAGGATCTCAGCCTGATCGTTCCGATCGTCACCATGTCGAAGATCGAGAAGGAGGAGGTCTCGAACCTCCTTGCGGCGGTCAAGGGCGGCGTTGGCCTCGGCGGCTATCACGGCGGCATGGCCGACAGCTTCCGCGACCAGCCGGAATACCAGTTCATGGTCGGCGGCCAGTGGGTCGCCCATCCCGGCAACATCATCGACTACCGCGTCGACGTGACCAAGCCGGAGGATCCGATCATGCAGGGGATCGACGGCTTCGCCTACCACTCCGAGCAGTACTTCATGCATGTCGACCCGTCGATCGAGGTGCTGGCCACGACGACCTTCAACGGCGACCATGCCGAATGGATCGACGGCGTTACGATGCCGGTCGTCTGGAAGAAGCGCTACGGCAAGGGCCGCGTCTTCTATTCCTCGCTCGGCCACGTCGTCTCGGAATTCGAGGTGCCGCAGATGAAGGAGATCCTGCGCCGCGGACTGCTCTGGGCCGCGGCCTGAACGGTCGCGGACGCAACCGAAAAGCGGTCGGCGCACCGCTTCAATTCAATGAGCGCCTGTGCCAATCTCCCGGCAAGGTCGGTCCGTGCGAGCGGATCGACCGGCGGCCGGGAGGAGACGGGCGCCGGACCGGGAGGATGACATGAAGACGATGAAGGGGCCGGGGATCTTCCTCGCCCAGTTCGCGGGCGATGCCGCGCCGTTCAACGACCTGAAATCGATCGCCGAATGGGCGGCCGGCCACGGCTACAAGGGCGTGCAGATCCCGACATGGGACGCGCGGCTGTTCGACCTGAAGAAGGCCGCCGAATCGAAGACCTATTGCGACGAGGTCACGGGCATCTGCCGCGAGGCCGGCGTCGAGATCACCGACCTGTCGACGCATCTGCAGGGCCAGCTCGTCGCGGTGCATCCGGCCTTCGACGAGGCCTTCGACGGCTTTGCGGCGCCGGAAGTGCGCGGCAATCCGAAGGCGCGCCAGGCATGGGCGGTCGAGCAGCTGAAGATGGCGGCGAAGGCCTCCGCCAATTTCGGCTTCTCGAGCCACGTCACCTTCCCGGGCGCGCTCGCCTGGCCGTTCCTCTATCCCTGGCCGCAGCGGCCGGCCGGGTTGATCGACACCGCCTTTGAGGAACTGGCGAAGCGCTGGGTGCCGATCCTTAACGCCTTCGACGAGGCCGGCTGCGACGTCGGCTACGAGATCCATCCCGGCGAGGACGTCTTCGACGGCGCGACCTTCGAGATGTTCCTCGAAGCCTGCGGCAATCATCCGCGCTGCCAGATCAACTACGACCCGTCGCACTTCGTGCTGCAGCAGCTCGACTATGTCGAGTTCATCGACATCTACCACGAGCGGATCTGCGCCTTCCACGTCAAGGACGCCGAGTTCAACCCGACCGGCCGCCAGGGCGTCTACTCCGGGTATCAGCCCTGGCTGAAGCGCGCCGGCCGCTTCCGGTCCCTGGGGGACGGGCAGGTCGACTTCGCCGCGATCTTCTCGAAGCTCGCCGAATACGACTACGATTCCTGGGCCGTGCTCGAATGGGAGTGCGCCATCAAGGACGCCGAGCAGGGCGCCGCCGAGGGCGCGCCGTTCATTGCCGCGCACATCATCACCGTGACCGAGAAGGCCTTCGACGATTTCGCTTCCGGCGGAACCGACGAGGCGGCGAACAAGCGCATGCTGGGAATTGGCTGAGGGAGGGATCGATGGCTATCGAAGGACGCGACGACACCCATTCCGGCCGCATCCGCCTTGGCATGGTCGGCGGCGGCGAGGGCGCCTTCATCGGCGCCGTGCACCGGATGGCCGCGCGCTTGGACGACCGCTACGAATTCGTCGCCGGCGCGCTCTCGTCGACGCCGGAGAAGGCGAAGCGCTCGGCGGCCGCGATCGGGCTCGACCCGCAGCGCAGCTATGGCTCCTACGGGGAGATGGCCGAGAAGGAGAAGGCGAGGAAAGACGGCATCCAGGCGGTGGCGATCGTCACGCCGAACCACATGCACTTCCCCGTGGCGAAGACCTTCCTCGAGGCCGGCTTCCACGTCATCTGCGACAAGCCGATGACGACGACGCTGGCCGAGGCGCGGGATCTGGCCGAGATTGCAAGGCGTTCCGGCAAGGCCTTCATCCTCACCCATAACTATACCGGCTATCCGATGATCCGGCAGGCGCGGGCAATGGTGGCGGCCGGCGATCTCGGCAAGATCCGCGTGGTCGTGGCTGAATATGCGCAGGACTGGCTGGCGGAGCGGGCCGAGGACACCGGCTCCAAGCAGGCCGGCTGGCGCGTCGATCCGGAAAAGGCCGGCGCGGGCGGGGCGATCGGCGACATCGGCACGCACGCCCACAACCTCGCCTGCTTCGTCATCGGCCTCAAGGTGGAGAAGCTCTCGGCGGACCTCTCGACCTTCGCACCCGGCCGCAAGCTCGACGACAACGCTTCCATGCTGCTGCGCTTTGCCGGCGGCGCCAAGGGGATGCTCTGGGCGAGCCAGGTGGCCGTCGGCAACGAGAACGGCCTGACGCTGCGTGTCTTCGGCGAGAAGGGTGGGCTCGAATGGTGCCAGGAGGAGCCGAACAAGCTCTGGTACACGCCGCTCGGGCAGGCCAAGCGGCTGCTCACCCGCAACGGCGCCGGCGCCGGTCCTGCCGCCACCGCCGTCAGCCGCATCCCGGCCGGTCATCCCGAGGGCTATCTCGAAGGCTTCGCGACGATCTACGCCGAGGCCGCCGAGCTGATCCGAGCGGCAGAGGAGGGCCGGGCGCCGCCGGAGGGTCTGGCGCTGCCGACGATCGAGGACGGCATCGACGGCCTCGCTTTCATCGAGGCCTGCGTGAAATCGTCGAAGGAGGACGGCGCTTGGGTCGCGCTGTGATCCCGCGAAGTTTTGCCGGCGGCCGAACCCGCCGGCAAACGGCCTACAGGAAGAGCCGCGATCCTCGAAGCTTCGTCGTTCTCGGGCTCCGTCCCGAGAGTCCAGGGGCGCCGGCCGGGGCGTCGGCGGATTGCCGCGACCGCGTATCAGGCAGTCGCACGCGCCCGACGATTTCTGGATTCTCGGCACGGGGCCCGAGAATGACGATGGCGCGTGGGACGGGCGCAATGGCTTGCTTCCAGGTGCCGATGAGTGCGGCGGCATGACCACCCGCCCCACCCCGATCCTGGAAGCGCGCCGCGCAACGAAATCCTTCGGCCCGGTCGAGGTGCTGCACGGCGTCGACTTCGCGCTGCGGCCAGGCGAGGTGCATGCGCTGATCGGCGAGAACGGCGCCGGCAAGTCGACGCTGATGAAGTGCCTCTCCGGCTATCAGCCGCTGTCCGGCGGCGATATCCTCCTGAACGGCGAGCCGGTGCGTTTTGCCGACAGCGAGGCGGCGGAGAGGGCGGGGGTCGTCCTGATCCATCAGGAGTTCAACCTCGCCGAACAGCTCTCGGCCGAAGCCAACATCTTCCTCGGCCGCGAGATCCGGCGCGGGCTGTTCCTCGACCGCAAGGGCATGAGGGCGAAGGCCGGGGCGCTGCTTCAGGAACTGGCGACGCCGATCGGCACGCGGCTGCCGGTGGGAAAGCTCTCGGTCTCCCAGAAGCAGATGGTCGAGATCGCCAAGGCGCTCGCGCGCAACGCCCGCGTCCTGATCATGGACGAGCCGACGGCGGTGCTGACGACGCGCGAGGCGGAGGTGCTGTTCAACCAGATCGACCGGTTGAAGGCGGCCGGCGTCGCGATCCTCTACACCTCGCACAAGCTGGACGAGATCGCCCGGGTGGCCGACGAGGTGACGGTGCTGCGCGACGGCGCCTTCGTCGCCAACGGACCGGCGGACGAGATGAGCCCCGACCGGATGGCCGCGCTGATGGTCGGGCGCGAACTGAAGGATCTCTACCCGGAGAAGGCCGGCGAAACCGGAGGCGACGTCGTCCTCTCCGTCCGCGACTTCGCCGTGCCCGGCCATGTCGAGGCTGCGAGCTTCGATCTGAAGCGCGGCGAGATCCTCGGCTTCGCCGGTCTCGTCGGCGCCGGTCGCACCGAGCTGATGGAAGGCATCATGGGCCTGCGCCTGGCGAGCGGCACGGTCCGCCGCAACGGTGCGGCCGTGCGCATCCGGGACGCGGCGGAGGCGACGCGCCACGGCCTCGCCTACCTCACCGAAGACCGCAAGGGCCGAGGCCTGCTCCTGAACTACGGGCTGCGCGAGAACCTGACGCTGCTCGGCCTCGACCGCTTCTCCGGCATCTTTGTCGACGAGAAGGCCGAGGAGGCGGCGCTCGACGCGGCGATCCGGCGCTTCGACATCCGGGCGGCCTCGAAGACCATGAAGGTCGGCAACCTGTCGGGCGGCAACCAGCAGAAGCTGCTGCTCGCCAAGACCATGCTGGTCGAGCCGGAAATCGTCATCCTCGACGAGCCGACGCGGGGCATCGACATCGGCACGAAGCAGCAGATCTACGCCTTCATCCACGAACTGGCGCGCGAGGGACGGGCGGTGATCGTCATCTCGTCGGAGATGTCGGAGGTGATCGGCCTCTGCGACCGGGTGATCGTCATGCGGTCGGGACGGCTCGCCGGCGAGATCAGCGGCGCGGAGATCACGGAGGAGGCGATCGTGCGCCGCGCGATGGGGCTGGAGACGACGGGTGCGGCAATGGGACGGGAGGCAGGGCATGGCGGTTGAGGCGAAAGGCCAGCCGGTGGAGCGGCGTTTCGCCGTCGACCTGCACGTGCTCGGGCCGCTGGTGGCGCTGATCGCGCTGGTCGTCCTCGGCGTCTCGCTGAACGAGCAGTTCCTCTCGGCCGGCAACGTCACCAACGTTCTCGCCCGCTCGTCCTTCATCGGCATCATCGCGGTCGGCGCCACCTTCGTCATCACCATCGGGGGGCTGGACCTGTCCGTCGGCTCGATGTCCGCCTTTCTCGCGGGCATCACGATCATCGTCCTCAACTGGCTGACACCGAATCTCGGGGTCAACTGGGGCACGATCATCGTCGGCATGATCGTCTGCCTCCTCCTCGGGCTGGCCGCCGGCTGGCTCAACGGCGTGCTGATCACCAAGGGGCGGATCGAGGCCTTCATCGTGACGCTCGGCACGCTCGGCATCTTCCGCTCGCTGGTCGTGTGGCTCGCGAACGGCGGGGCGCTGTCGCTCGACTTCAACCTGCGCGAGGTCTACCGGCCGGTCTATTACGGCGGGATCGCGGGCGTCGCCTGGCCGATCATCGTCTTCGCCCTCGTCGCGATCGCCGGCGAGATGGTCATGCGGCGCACCGCCTATGGCCGGCACTGCGCGGCGATCGGCTCCAACGAGCAGGTGGCGCGCTACTCGGCGATCCACGTCGACCGCGTACGGCTCGCCACCTACATGCTGCAGGGCATGCTGGTGGGCGTCGCCACCATCATGTACGTGCCGCGCCTCGGCTCGGCCTCCTCGACCACGGGTCTTCTCTGGGAACTGGAGGCGATCGCGGCGGTGATCATCGGCGGCACCATGCTGAAGGGCGGCTTCGGCCGGGTCTGGGGCACGGTGATCGGCGTCGTCATCCTCAGCCTCATCGACAACATCCTGAACCTGACGGACCTCGTCAGCCCCTATCTCAACGGGGCGATCCAGGGCGTCATCATCATTCTGGCCGTCGTCCTGCAACGCGGCCGCAAAGGCGCGTGACAAGCGCCGTCATCTGGGAGGAATGCGCATGAAAGGATTGATGAAACTGGCGACCGGGGCGCTCTTCGCCGCCGCGCTGGCGCTGCCGGGAGCGGCGATGGCGCAGGACTCGAACGCCAAGGCGACGATCGGCGTGTCGATCCCGTCGGCGACGCACGGCTGGACGGGCGGGATCAACTTCCATGCCCAGCAGGCGATCGACAGCCTGAAGAAGCAGTATCCGAACCTGAACTTCGTGCTCGCGACCGCCGGCGACCCCGGCAAGCAGGTCTCCGACATCGAGGACATGATGGCGACGCGCAACATCGATGCGCTGGTCATCCTGCCGTTCGAATCCGACCCGCTGACCGGGCCGGTGAAGCGCGTCGCCGACGCCGGCAAGTTCGTCACGGTCGTCGACCGCGGCCTGTCGCAGCCCGGCATCCAGGATCTCTATGTCGCCGGCGACAACACCGCCTTCGGCAAGGTGGCCGGGGAGTACTTCAAGAAGAAGCTGCCCGACGGTGGCAAGATCGTCGTCCTGCGCGGGCTGCCGACCACGATCGACAACGAGCGCGTCGACGCCTTCAAGAAGGCGATCGACGGCTCGAAGATCGACATCGAGGGCATCGAGTTCGGCAACTGGAACCGCGACAAGGCCTTCGAGGTGATGCAGGACTTCCTGTCCAAATATCCGAAGATCGACGCCGTCTGGGCTTCCGACGACGACATGGCGCTCGGCGTCATCGAGGCGATCAAGCAGGCCGGCCGCGAGAAGGAGATGTGGGTGCTCGGCGGCGCCGGCATGAAGCAGATGATCAAGCGCGTCGAGAACGGCGACACGATGGTGCCGGCGGACGTGACCTATCCGCCCTCGATGATCGCGACGGCGATCCGGCTGACGGCGGACCATTTCGTCACCGACGCGCCGATGGTCGGCCGGTTCATCATCGATTCCGTCCTGGTGACCAAGGACAACGCCAAGGAGCACTACTACCCCGACTCGCCGTTCTGATCCGGCAGAGTTCGGGCGCATCCCGGCACATGGCGAAGGGCGGCGGTCCGGCGGGCCGCCGCCCTTCGTGCTTTCAGGCGCAGGTCCGCCGTGGCCGTCCGCTGCGATCGTCCTGCTCTTGCGCGGCCCTCCTTCGGCCATAGGTGCGCCTCTGGCGGCAGAGCCGATGCACCGCAGCCCGACCGACGATGAGGAGATCGAGATGCCCGACGAGCAGCCAGACGCCGCGCCGGCCTTCGACGACGAGACGCTGCGGCTCGCGGCGATGGTGTTCCAGGCGGCGCGATCCGGCGATGCGGAGCGGATGGCGGACTTCCTCGCCAAGGGCCTGCCGCCGAACCTTCGCAACGACAAGGGCGACAGCCTGTTGATGCTCGCGAGCTATCACGGCCATGCCGATCTGACGCGGCTGCTCTTGGAGAGCGGCGCCGACCCGAACCTGATGAACGACAAGGGCCAGACGCCGCTCGCCGGCGCGGCCTTCAAGGGCGAGATGGCGATCGCCCGGCTTCTCCTCGACCACGGGGCGGCAGTCGACGGGGCGGGGCCGGACGGGCGCACGCCGCTGATGATGGCGGCGATGTTCAACCGCACCGAACTTGTCGACCTGCTGCTGGAGCGAGGTGCCGATCGCCACGCGCGGGCGGTGGATGGCGTCGACGCCCGCGGCGCGGCCGCGACAATGGGCGCGGCCGACACCGAGGCGCAGCTGGCAAGGCTGGCGGAGCGCGACGAGACGGACTGACCCCGCGGGCGCGCGGCAGAGGCTCCGTCAGTGCCCGGACGGCTCGAGCTCGGTTCCCCGGATCCAGACCGAGCGAAGCGCTAGATCGTCGCCGAGATGGAGCATCGACGCCTCTGCGCCGGGCTGAAGATGACCGATGCGGCGATCCTGGCCGACGGCGCGGGCGGGGTAGAGCGAGGCCATGCGGAGCGCTTCGCTGAGCGGCAGGCCGATGCGACGGTGCATGAACGTTACCGAGGACAGCATGTCGATGTCGGCGCCGGCCAGCGTTCCGTCGGCGAGCGTCAGGCGGCCGTCCCGGCGGAAGATCTCGCGCCCGTTGAGCCGGAAGGACGTCATGTCGGTGCCGGTCGGCGACATGGCGTCGGTGACGAGGAAGATATGTCCGGGCCCGCGCTTGGCGCGCAGCGCGATGCCGATCGCGACGGGGTCGACGTGGAAACCGTCGGCGATCAGCCCGACATGCAGGGCGCCGCAGTCGAGCGCATTGCCCACCATGCCCGGCTCGCGGTGGCCGAGGCCGCTCATGGCGTTGAAGAGGTGGGTCACGAGCCGCGCGCCCGCTTCGGCACCCTGACGCGCGGTGTCGCAGCCGGCATCGGAATGCCCGAGGCTGACGACGACGCCGGCCGCCGAAAGCCGCGTGATCGTCTCCGGCGGGACCACTTCGGGCGCGAGCGTCGTCATCACCACCGGCATCGCCGAAACGGCGGCGACGAGCCGGTCGAAATCCTCCGCCTGCATCGGCCGGATATGGCTCGGCTCGTGGACGCCCTTGCGGGCGAGCGAGATGTGCGGGCCCTCGATATGCAGGCCGAGGAAGCCGGGAACGCCGGCCCGGGTCGCCTCGGTGCCCGCCGCGATGGCGCGCACTGTCAGCTCCGGGCGATCGGTGATCAGCGTCGGCAGCAGCGCCGTCGTGCCGAATTTCGCATGCGCCCGGCAGATCGCCGCGATGCCCTCGCGCGTCGGCTGCTCGTTGAGGAGCACGCCGCCGCCGCCATTGACCTGCAGGTCGACGAAGCCCGGCACCAGCAGGCCGCCGGACAGCGCGACGCGGTCCAGCGCGGGCGGAATGTCCGCCTCGGCGACGATCGCCTCAATGTGTCCGTCCTGGCCGACGAGCAGCGCCTTGCCCTCGTGCCAAGCATGCCCGTCGAAGATGCGGGCGCCGGTGACGGCCTTTCCGGAGAGGCTCTGCGTCATAGCGTTTCCGTGACCTTGCGCAGGTTGGGCGGCGCGTCGGGGTCGAGGCCGCGATGGCGCGCCAGCCGCTCGATGAAGCTGTAGAAGGCGGCGATCAGCACCAGCGGATCGGTCAGCGGATGGCCGGTCGCCGCGAAGGGAAGGGGGCGTGCGCTGCCGGCGCGGTCCGAGGTCGCGAACACCTCGGCCCCTTGCGCCACCATCCGCTCGACCGTGTCGGCCATGCTGGCCGCCGCTGCGTCCCGGGCGATCAGCGCGATCACCTTGAAGCCCTCGCGCACGATCGAGACGGGACCGTGCAGCACCTCCGCGGCGCTGTAGGCCTCGGCATGCATGCCGCAGGTCTCCTTGAACTTCAGCGCCGCCTCGTTGGCGATCGCATGCGAGGGGCCGCGGCCGAGGATGAAGAGCGAATCCGTCCCGTCCAGCGCCGCGACGAGGTCGGACCAGTCGCAGGCGACGGCCCGCTCCAGCTGACCCGGCAGGGCGGCCAGAGCCGCCGAGAGCTTCGCGTCGTCCTGCCACTTCGCCAGGATCGCGAGGCCGGCGACGACGGAGGCGACGAAGGTCTTTGTCGCCGCGACGCTGAGCTCCGGCCCGGCGGCGATGTCGACGACGAGGTCGCTCGCCGCTCCCAGCGGCGAGGTGGCGGTATTCGTCAGCGCCACGACGGCTCCGCCGCCGCTGCGCACCGTCTTCGCCATGGCGACGATGTCCGGGCTCTTGCCCGACTGCGAGATGGCGAGGCAGGCGCCGCGCTCGAAGTGCATCGGCGCGCCGTAGATCGAGGCGATGGAGGGGCCGAGCGAGGCGACCGGCACGCCGGCGGTCAGCTCGATGGCATATTTCAGATAGGCCGCGGCATGGTCGGAGGAGCCGCGCGCGATCGTGCCGATGACGGCGGGGTCGCGCTGGCGCAGCAAGGCCGCGGCGCGATCGATCGACGCTTCGGAGGCCGTCAGCAGCCTAGAGACGGCGGCCGGGATCTCCGCGATCTCCTGTTGCATCGCGGTCGGACGCAGGGATGTCGGGTCGTTCATCGGGAGGCCTCGCTGGATTGGGAGCCTTGCGGCTGCGCGCCGGAGAACCGCAGTTCGGCGACGAAGTCGTAGGCGTCGGCGCGATAGATGGAGCGCGTGAATTCGACGACCTTGCCGGTCGCAAGATAGGATGTCCGCTCGATGTTGAGGCTCGCCGAACCGGCGGCGACACCGAGCAGCGACGCGTCCTTTTCCGTCAGCAGCGCGGCAGAGATCCGCTGGATGGCGCGCACCGGGCGCATGCCGGTCCGCTCCAGCGCGGCGTAGAGCGAGCCTTCCACCGCGAAGGGATCGGGGAGCGCGGCGATGGAGAGGGAGGCGCGCTCGATCGCCAGCGGGTCGTCATTGCCGATTCTGAGGCGCGCCACCCGCGCCACCCGTTCGCTGGACGATAGACCCAGCGCGACGAATTCCTCGGGCGAGGGGGAATAGACGCCGCGATCGAGCCAGCGGGAGCGCACCGAAATGCCGCGCGTCGCCATGTCCTCGCTGAACGAGGTGAGGCTCGACAGCGACTGCTCGACGCGGCCGACCCGCGGCGCCACGAATGTGCCGGAGCCGTGCCGCTGGAAGAGCAGGCCCTGGTCGACGAGATCCTGCACCGCGCGGCGCACGGTGACGCGCGACAAGGCCGTGCGCGCCGCGATGTCGCGTTCGGCCGGCAGGGCTTCGCCCGGCTTCAGGCCGCCGCTGCGGATGACCGCCTCGAGCGCGCGCTTCAGCTGCAGGTAGCGCGGACCGGTGCCGCTGCCCCCGAAGCTTTCCGGCGCCAGGACGGCATCGAGAGCGCTGCTCATCGCGCGGCCTTTCCGCCCGCGGCTGCGATCTGGACGGCCATTTGCACCGCCCCCTGCAGCGCATCGCCGAGAGGAGCGTGCAGCCGCCGACGGAATCGCTCCGACATCCGCTCGGCATAGGTCTCGGCCAACCCGC
This sequence comes from Jiella sp. M17.18, assembly GCF_041027365.1. Classification (NCBI taxonomy): domain Bacteria; kingdom Pseudomonadati; phylum Pseudomonadota; class Alphaproteobacteria; order Hyphomicrobiales; family Aurantimonadaceae; genus Jiella; species Jiella sp. M17.18. The sequence goes on from NZ_JBFTEH010000001.1 coordinate 537,021, forward strand.
CCAGCAGGCAGATCCGCTCGTCGCCGTTCCCGGCGACCGCCTCCAGCATGCGCTCGGCATTGGCGAGCGCATCCGCGAAAATCGCTTCCGCGACCTCGTCCCCTCGTTCCAAAGCGCCGACGATCTGCGGCGCGAAACTGCCGTAGAAGGCCGGCGGAGCATCCCGCACGGCCTCGACCATCAGGCGGGGATCGCCCTCGAATCGCTGGAGGACGGCATCGGTCAGCGGGCTCGATGCCCGCACGCCGTCATAGGCGAGCAGGGCTTCCTCCAGGAGCTGCCGGCCGAGCCGGGCGCCGCTGCCGAGATCGCCGATCTGGAAGCCCCAGCCGCCGATCATCCGCACCTTCTCGCCGCGTCGGGCGGCGAAGATCGAGCCGGTGCCGAGGATGGCGATCGCGCCGTCATGCGATCCGAGCGCGCCTTGCAGCGCGATCAGCGCATCGCTCACCACGTGGCTGTCGCCAAACGGCAGCATGGTCTGCAGCCGTGCGGCGTGGTCGCCGACATTGCCGCCGGCAAGGCCGAGGACGGCGGTCGCCGAGCGGACCGCGTCCACCGGCAGCCCGGCCGCTGCCGCGGCCTCTTCCGCCGCCGCCACGATGTTGGCGCGCGCGCCGGCGAGATCGGTGCGGATGTTGGCCGAGCCGCTCTTTGCCTGACCCAGAATCCGCCCGGTGCCGTCGGCGATCGCCAGCCGGCAGCTCGTCCCGCCTCCATCGATGCCGACGATGTAGCCCATGTCCACTCCGTTTCCGACAGACCATACCAATCAACGACCAATCTGCAAATCAAAAACCGCAGGGCCGCAGCAGAAAAGAGCTAGATCGCTGAAAAAGTTGGACCAAATGATCCGATCCTGCGCCGAGATGTCTCTCGCACTGATTTTTTCGCTGGACAGCTGGTATGCTTTTGGTTTCATCTGACGCAAAGAGGAATTGCTGGGCATGATGCCACGACGCACAGAAATGTCTCATCGGCGGGCGGCAGGCTTCGACACGTTGGAGCCGCTGTATGCTGCGGGACTTCTCGTCGAGGCGCAACGGGACGCGGCCGGCGCGGTGAGCGAGGCGCTCGTGCCGATCGTGGCGGCAGCCGGCCTTGCGGCCGAACGGCTGAGGGCGGGCGGGCGGCTGATCTATGCGGGGGCCGGCAGTTCGGGTCTGATGGCACTCGCCGACGCGCTGGAGCTGCCGGGAACGTTCGGCGTGCCGCGCGACCGCATCGTCGTCCTCTTTGCCGGCGCGCCCGCCACGCTGGTGGCGATGACCGGCGAGAGCGAGGACGATACGGATCTGGCGCGCCGCGACATCGGCTCGGCCGCGGCGGGTCCCAAGGACTGCGTCATCGCCGTCTCGGCCAGCGGCTCGACACCCTATACGCTGGCTGCCCTCGGCGAGGGAAAGGCCCGCGGGGCCGCGACGATCGCCTTCGCCAACAATGCCGCGGCGCCGCTTCTCGCCGCCGCCGATGTCGGCGTGCTGCTCGCGACGCCGCCGGAACTGGTGGCGGGCTCGACCCGGATGGGCGCGGGAACCGCGCAGAAGATCGCCCTCAACGTGTTCTCCACCCTCATGGCGGTGGAACTCGGGCACATCCACGACGGGCTGATGGTCAATGTCCAGGCCGACAACGCCAAGCTGGTCCAGCGAGCGGTGCGCATCGTCGCCACGGTGGCGCAGGCCGGCGAGGAGCGGGCGGCAGACTGCCTCGAACGGGCCGGCGGGTCGGTGAAGCTCGCCGTGCTGATGGCCTCCGGGGCGGCGAGCCCGGAAGAGGCCGCGCGGCGGCTGGAACAGGCGGGCGGCCGCATCCGGCCGGTGCTCGCCGCTCTGCAGGAAGAATCCGCCGCCGCCGAAGGCGTCGGTGCAACGGGATGAACAGGGAGACTGCGAACATGAAGACTGCATTGGCATCCATCCTGATGGCCTCGAGCATCCTCGCCGGCATCGCGCCGGCGGCGGCCGCGGACGTCACGCTGACCATCGAGAGCTGGCGCAACGACGACCTGCAGGTCTGGCAGGACAAGATCATCCCGGCCTTCGAGAAGGAGAATCCGGGGATCAAGGTCGAATTCCAGCCGGCGGCGCCGACCGAGTACAACGCCGCGCTGAACGCCAAGCTCGCCGCCGGCTCGGCCGGCGACCTGATCACCTGCCGGCCGTTCGACGCCTCGCTCGATCTCTACAAGAAGGGCTATCTGGCGCCGCTGAACGATCTCAAGGGGATGGACAACTTCTCCGAACTCTCCAAGGTCGCCTGGCAGACGGACGACGCCAAGACCACGTTCTGCGTGCCGATGGCCTCGGTGATCCACGGCTTCATCTACAACAAGCAGGCCTTCAGCGACGTCGGCATCAAGGACGTGCCGAAGACCGACAAGGAATTCTTCGCCGACCTCGACAAGATCAAGAAGGACGGCACCTACGTCCCGCTCGCCATGGGCACCAAGGACCAGTGGGAAGCGGCGACGATGGGCTACGAGAACATCGGCCCCGACTACTGGCATGGCGAGGAAGGCCGCAAGGCGCTGATCGCCGGCAAGCAGAAGCTGACCGACGCCGACTGGGTGAAGCCCTTCGAGGTGCTGGCGAAGTGGGCGCCCTACATGGGTGACGGCTATCAGGCGCAGTCCTATCCGGACAGCCAGAACCTCTTCACCCTCGGCCGCGCCGCGATCTATCCCGCGGGCTCCTGGGAGATCCCGAACTTCGAGAAGCAGGCCGACTTCAAGATGGGCGCGTTCCCGCCGCCGGTGCCGGAGAAGGGCGACACCTGCTATATCTCCGATCAGCCCGACCACGCGCTCGGCATGAACGCCCACACCAAGCACCCGGAAGCGGCGAAGAAGTTCCTGCAGTGGGTCGCCTCGAAGGAGTTCGCGCAGATCTACACCAATGCGCTGCCGGGCTTCTTCCCGCTGACCAAGGAGAAGGTCGACATCACGGATCCGCTGGCGCAGGATTTCCTCTCCTTCCGCAAGGAGTGCACGCCGACGATCCGCGCCACCTACCAGTTCCTGTCGCGCGGCACGCCGAACCTCGAGAACGAGCTGTGGACGGCCTCGGCGAACGTCATCAACGGCACCGAGACCCCGAAGGCGGCGGCGGAGAAGCTGCAGAAGGGCCTCGACAGCTGGTATCAGCCCGGCAAGTGAGCCATCATCCGGCGGGGCGCCTTGCGCTCCGCCGCTTCTTCTTCTGACAGGACGTGTTTCGAATGACGGTTTCGGCAACCGCCAAGCGCCCGGTCCGCTGGCACATCGCGGTGTTTCTGGCGCCCGCCGTCCTGATCTACACCGCGGTGATGATCATCCCGCTGGCGGCGACGCTGCAGCAGTCCTTCTACCAGGTGAAGGACGGCGCCACGCACTTTGTCGGCTGGGGCAACTTCCGGACGCTGTTCTTCGACCCGCGCTGGTCGCACGACTTCTGGAATGCGCTGTGGAACAACACCTGGTTCTTCCTGGTGGTGATGTTCGTGCAGAACCCGATCGGGATCCTGCTGGCGGCGCTCCTGTCCAGCAACCGGCTGCGCTTCCGCGCCTTCTACCGCACGGCGATCTTCGTGCCGACGATCCTCTCCTTCGTCATCGTCGGCTTCATCTGGAAGCTGATCCTCAGCCCGCTCTGGGGCGTCGCACCGAGCCTGATGGGCTATGTGGGGCTGCGGCACTGGTTCCATCCCTGGCTCGGCATGGAGCCCTACGCCCTGACGACGCTGGGGCTGATCACCGTCTGGCAGTTCGTCGGCATCCCGATGATGCTGATCTACGCCGCGCTCCTGTCGATCCCCGACGAGATCATCGAGGCGGCCGAACTCGACGGCATCACCGGCCTCTCGCAGTTCTGGAAGATCAAGCTGCCGCTGATCCTGCCGGCGATCGGCATCGTCTCCGTCCTGACCTTCGTCGGCAATTTCAACGCCTTCGACCTGATCTACGTGGTGCAGGGGGCGCTCGGCGGCCCGAACGGGTCGACCGACATCCTCGGCACCTTCCTCTATCGCACCTTCTTCGGCTTCCAGCTGCAGGTCGGCGACCCGCACATGGGCGCGGCGATCGCCTCGATCATGTTCCTGATCATCCTCGCCGGCGTCAGCCTCTACCTCTTCGGCATCCAGACGCGCCTTCGGCGCTACCAGTTCTAGGGGCGCGCGATGGCCAGCCGTTCGACCGCCTCTCTGCCCCGCGCCGCCGCCGCGCATGCGGTGCTGATCGTCTATACGGTGATCGCGCTGTTTCCGGTGCTGCTCATCGTCATCAACGCCTTCAAGACGCGCCGGGCGATCTTCCGCTCGCCGATGGGCCTGCCGTCCGGCGAGGGCTTCTCGCTGGAGGGCTTCCGCACGGTGCTCTCGCAGGGCGATTTCCTGCGCTATTTCGAGAACAGCCTGATCGTCACCATCGTCTCGATCGCGCTGGTCCTCCTGTTCGGCGCGATGGCGGCCTTCGCGCTGTCGGAATACCGCTTCCGCGGCAACCGGCTGATGGGCCTCTATCTCGCGCTCGGCATCATGATCCCGATCCGGCTCGGCACCATCGCGATCCTGCAGGAGATGGTCGCGAGCGGCCTCGTCAACACGCTGACGGCGCTGATCCTCGTCTACACCGCGCAAGGCCTGCCGCTGTCGGTGTTCATCCTGTCGGAGTTCATGGCGCAGGTTTCGAACGACCTGAAGAATGCCGGCCGCATCGACGGGCTGTCGGAATACAAGATCTTCTTCCGCCTGGTGCTGCCGCTGGTGCGCCCGGCGATGGCGACCGTCGCCGTCTTCACCATGATCCCTGTCTGGAACGATCTGTGGTTCCCGCTGATCCTGGCGCCGTCCGAGGGGACGAAGACGGTGACGCTCGGCGCCCAGATGTTCATCGGCCAGTTCGTCACCAACTGGAACGCCGTGCTCGCGGCCCTGTCGCTGGCGATCCTGCCGGTGCTGGTGCTCTACCTCATCTTCTCGCGCCAGCTGATCCGCGGCATCACCTCCGGAGCCGTGAAATGACCGCTGCCACCGCTCCCATCCGCGTGCTCGTCGCCGGCCTCGGCAACATGGGCATGAGCCACGCGCTCGCCTACGAGGCGATCGACGGCTTCGAAGTCGCCGGCCTCGTCAACCGCTCGGCCGTGACCCTGCCGGAGGCGCTGGCACGCCATGGCGTGCGGCCGGATTTCGACGCGGCGCTCGTGGAGCTGAAGCCGGACCTCGTCTCGGTCTGCACCTATTCCGACAGCCATGCCGCCCTCGCCATTCAGGCGATGGAGGCGGGGGCCCACGTCTTCGTCGAGAAGCCGCTGGCGACGACCGTCGCCGATGCGGAACGGGTCGTCGCGGCGGCGAAGGCGAATGGTCGCAAGCTCGTCGTCGGCTACATCCTGCGCCATCACCCGTCCTGGATGCGGCTGATCGCCGAGGCGCGAGCGCTCGGTGGGCCATACGTCTTCCGCATGAACCTGAACCAGCAGTCGAGCGGGCAGGCCTGGGAGACGCACAAGGCGCTGATGCGGACGACCTCGCCGATCGTCGACTGCGGCGTTCACTATGTCGACGTTATGTGCCAGATCACCGATGCCAGGCCGGTCCAGGTGCGCGGCATGGGCGTGCGCCTATCGGACGAGATCGCGCCGGACATGTACAATTACGGCCATCTCCAGGTGATCTTCGACGACGGCTCGCTCGGCTGGTACGAGGCGGCCTGGGGGCCGATGATCTCCACGAGCGCCTTCTTCGTGAAGGACATCATGACGCCGAAGGGATCCGTCTCGATCGTCATGGACGAGGCGGCGAAGTCGGACGACATCGACACCCACACCAAGACCGCGCGGATCCGCATCCACCGCGCCGAGCGGGACGCGTCCGGCCGCTTCGCCGCGCCCGACGAACTCCTGAGCATGGAGGGCGAGCCGGGGCACCAGGCACTGTGCGAACGCGAGCAGCGCTTCCTGCTGGATGCGATCCGCGGCGACGCCGACCTGTCGCGCCACATGGAGGATGCGGTCCGGTCGCTGAAGATCTGCCTGGCCGCCGACGAGAGCGTGCGCACCGGCCGCGCCGTCGACCTTTGATCATCGAGGACGGAAGAGACCTTTGGGATCGCTGACACTTAGCACCATCCGCAAGAGCTATAGCGCCGTCGAGGTGCTGAAGGGGATCGACCTCGAGGTCGCGGACGGCGAATTCGTCGTCTTCGTGGGGCCTTCCGGCTGCGGCAAGTCGACGCTTCTCAGGATCATCGCCGGTCTCGACGACGCCACCTCCGGCGAGGTGCTGATCGATGGGGTGTCGGTGGATGCCGTGCCCTCGGCCAAGCGCGGCATCGCCATGGTGTTCCAGAGCTATGCCCTCTATCCGCACCTGAAGGTCCGGGACAATATGGGCCTCGGCCTCAAGCAAGCCGGCGCCAAGGCGGAGGACATCCGGGCGCGGGTGAGCGAGGCTTCGGCCATGCTGTCGCTCGACGATTATCTCGACCGGCGGCCGGCGGAACTCTCGGGCGGCCAGCGCCAGCGCGTCGCCATCGGGCGCGCGATCGTGCGCCATCCCAAGCTCTTCCTGTTCGACGAGCCGCTGTCCAACCTCGACGCCGCGCTCCGGGTCAACACCCGGCTGGAGATCGCCCGCCTGCACCGGGAGCTGAAGGCGACGATGATCTACGTCACGCACGATCAGGTCGAGGCGATGACGCTGGCGGACAAGATCGTCGTCCTCAACAAGGGCCGGGTCGAGCAGATCGGCTCGCCGATGGACCTCTACAACCACCCGGCCAACCTCTTCGTCGCGGGCTTCATCGGCTCGCCCAAGATGAACTTCATCGAGGCCGACCGGCTCGGCCGGAAGGACGCCGCGACGATCGGCGTTCGTCCCGAGCACATTACGGTCGATTTCGAGAGCGGCGAGTGGAAGGGCAAGGTGCTGCACGCCGAGCATCTCGGCGCCGACACGATCCTCTATCTCGATACCGAGCGCGCCGGCTTCATCTCCGTCCGGCTGTTCGGGGAACAGCGCTACGACGCGGACGACATCGTCTATGCGACGCCTGATCCCGCGCGGATCTACGCCTTCGACGGGGACGGTGCCGTGATCGGCGGCCCAGCCGCGGCCCCGGCGCCTAAGGCGGACGTTCAGAGCTGACCTTCATGTTCCGAGAGGCGTGCATTCGAGCGAAGGGAGACGCCTGATGCAGCCGGATGTCCTCGCCGACGCCGAGCGGCTCTGGAACTTCCACCGGTCGGTCGAGCCCGTTGCGGCGGACGCCCGCTTCGATGCCGTGGTGGGGCTCGGCAGCTATGACGAGGCGGTCGCCCATCATGCCGCGCGGCTCTGCCTGGAGGGCAGGGCGCCGGTCCTCCTGTTCACCGGCCGGCACGGCAACTGGACGGCAGGCCGCCACGAGACGACCGAGGCCGAGCGCTTCCGGGCCGTCGCCCTGGCGGACGGCGTTCCGGCGGAGGCGATCCTCATCGAGCCGACCGCCACCAATATCGGCGAGAACGTCTCGGCCAGCGACCGCCTGCTCATCGAACGCGGATGCCGTTCGGCGCTCTACGTCACCAAGCCGCAGACGCAACTGCGCCTGCACCTGACGCTGCGGCGGATCGGGCGGATGCCGCGCTTCGCCGTCACGGCTCCCGCGCGCAGCCTCGACGACGCCCTGCAACGCTTCGGCGAGCGGCAGATCCTGAACGAGATGGTCGGCGATCTCGACCGGGTGCTGGCCTACCCTGAAATGGGCTTCCAGGCGGAAATCGCGGTGCCGGCCGCCGTCCTCGAGGCCTTCGAGCGGCTGAAGGCGAAGGGCTTTCGCGACCATCTCTTGCGGCGCGGCTGAACTGCCGTGCCGGCGCCGCTGCGGCGCCTCAGGCGATCGGCACAACCTCGACGCGCCGATTGCGATAGACGAGGCCGGTGCGGCCCGTCAGCAGCTCGAGCGCCCGGTCCCCGAAGATCTCCCGCCGCCAGCCGGACAGCGCCGGCACGCCGGCGGTCTCGCCCTTCCAGGCGAGCTTCTCCAGATCGTCGCCCGAGGCTATCATCTTGGCGGCGACGCCTTCCTCCTCCACGACGATCTTGAGAAGGACGCGCAGGAATTCCACGGCAGCGGCGGTTCCCTCCGGGACCTGGGGCGGCCGCGGGATCGCGGGCAGCTCGGATTTCGGCACGGCGAGGGCGCGTGCGACGGCGGCGAGAATCGCCTTGCCCGCGGCGCTGCGCTCGAAGCCCTTCGATACCGTGCGCAACCGCGATAGCGCCTGCTCGTCCTTCGGCTGCTGCTGGGCGATCTCGTAGATCGCATCGTCCTTGAGAATGCGGCCGCGGGGCTTGTCGCTGTCGCGCGCCTCGCGCTCGCGCCAGGCGGCGATCTCCTTCAGGATCTGCAGCTCGATCGGCTTGCGGACCCTCAGCTTCAGCCGTGTCCAGGCATCGTCCGGATGCAGGTCGTAGGTCTGCGGGTCCGACAGGACCGCCATCTCCTCGGTCAGCCAATGCGCCCGGCCGGCCTTGTCGAGCTGCGCCTTCAGCGCGCGATAGGCGTCGCGCAGGAAGGTGACGTCGGCGAGCGCATATTCGAGCTGCTGCTCGGTGAGCGGCCGGCGGCGCCAGTCGGTGAAGCGCGAGGTCTTGTCGATCCGCCCGCTGGTCGTCCGCGCGACGAGCTGGTCGTATGCGATCGAATCGCCGAAGCCGCAGACCATCGCCGCGACCTGGGTGTCGAACAGCGGCACCGGCACCTTGCCGCTCAGCTTGTGGATGATCTCGACGTCCTGCCGCGCGGCGTGGAAGACCTTGAGGACGCCCTCGTTCTGCATCAGTTCGAAGAACGGCTCGAGCGAGATCCTCGGCGCCAGCGGGTCGACCAGCACGGCGAGATCGTCCGACGCCATCTGGACGAGGCAGAGCTCCGGCCAGAACGTCGTCTCGCGGATGAATTCCGTGTCGATCGTGATAAAGTCGGCCTTGGCGAGTTCGCGGCAGGCTTCGGCAAGGGCGGATGTGGTGGTGATCAGCTGCATGCGCCTCTCTTAGCCGGAAGCGAACGAGTTTCGAAGGCTTAACCGTTCGCTGCGTTCGCAAAAGTGCCTGCATCGTGCCGCCGGCGACGATCGGACGGCCGGAAGCACCCGCCAATCTTGACATTCGGGCCACGGCCATGCGCTTGTCGCGGCGATTTGATGACAGCCGTCAGCCCGATCGTGCCGCGCGGGTCTCCCCGCGCGAGCGAGACGGCACGATCGACGCCGGATATGAAGAGAGAATGCCATGCACCGCTACCGCAGCCATACCTGCGCCGCCCTGCGCAAGGACGATGTCGGCCAGAGCGTCCGCCTGTCCGGCTGGGCGCATCGCATCCGCGACCATGGCGGCCTGCTCTTCATCGACCTGCGCGACCACTATGGCCTGACCCAGGTCGTGGTCGATCCGGATTCGTCGGCGTTCAAGGTGGCCGAGACGGTGCGCGGCGAGTGGGTGATCCGGGTCGACGGCGAGGTGAAGGCGCGCTCCGAGGAGACGGTCAACGCCAAGCTTCCGACCGGGGCGATCGAGGTGTTCGCGCGCGAGATCGAGGTGCTGTCGGCGGCCAAGGAACTGCCGCTGCCCGTCTTCGGCGAGCCGGACTATCCCGAGGACGTGCGGCTGAAGTACCGCTTCCTCGACCTGCGGCGCGAGACGCTGCACAAGAACATCATGCGGCGCACGCAGATCGTCACCAAGATGCGCCAGCTGATGAGCGCGGCCGGGTTCTTCGAGTTCCAGACGCCGATCCTGACGGCGTCGTCCCCGGAAGGCGCGCGCGACTTCCTCGTCCCCTCGCGCCTGCATAACGGCATGTTCTACGCCCTGCCGCAGGCGCCGCAGCAGTACAAGCAGCTGATCATGATGTCCGGCTTCGACCGGTATTTCCAGATCGCGCCGTGCTTCCGCGACGAAGACCCGCGCGCCGACCGCTTCTACGGCGAGTTCTATCAGCTCGACGTCGAGATGAGCTTCGTCGAGCAGGAGGACATCTTCCAGGCGATGGAGCCGGTGATCCGCCAGGTGTTCGAGAGCTTCGCCGACGGCAAGCCGGTGAGCCAGACCTTCCGGCGCATCCCGTATGCCGAATCGATGCGCAAATACGGCTCCGACAAGCCGGACCTTCGCAATCCGATCGAGATGCAGGCGGTGACCGAGCATTTCGCCAGCTCGGGCTTCAAGGTCTTCGCCAACATGATCGCGAACGACGACAAGGTCGAGGTCTGGGCGATCCCGGCGAAGACCGGCGGCTCCCGCGCCTTCTGCGACCGGATGAACTCCTGGGCGCAAGGGGAAGGGCAGCCGGGCCTCGGCTATATCTTCTGGCGCGAGGAGGACGGGGCCCTGTCCGGCGCCGGTCCGCTCGCCAAGAACATCGGCGAGGAGCGCACCGAGGCGATCCGCACCCAGCTCGGCCTCGAAGCGGGCGACGCCTGCTTCTTCGTCGCCGGGCGGCCGGAGAAGTTCACCGCATTCGCCGGTGCGGCGCGAACGCGCGTCGGCGAAGAGCTGAACCTCGTCGACCGCGACCGGTTCGAACTCGCCTGGATCATCGACTTCCCGTTCTACGAATGGGACAAGGACAACAAGAAAATCGACTTCGCCCACAACCCGTTCTCGATGCCGCAAGGCGGCATGCAGGCGCTGGAAAGCCAGGAGCCGCTGTCGATCAAGGCGTTCCAGTACGACATCGTCTGCAACGGCTACGAGATCGCCTCGGGCGGCATCCGCAACCAGCTGCCGGACGTCATGGTCAAGGCGTTCGAGCTCGCGGGCTACACGCGGGCGGATGTCGAGGAGCGCTTCGGCGGCCTCTACCGCGCTTTCCAGTATGGCGCCCCGCCGCATGGCGGCATGGCGGCGGGCGTCGACCGCATCGTCATGCTGCTCTGCGGCGCGAAGAACCTGCGCGAGATCGCGCTGTTCCCGATGAACCAGCAGGCCTACGACCTCCTGATGGGCGCGCCCGCCGAGGCGAGCCCGGCGCAGCTGCGCGAACTCGGGCTGCGGGTGGCGCCGGGCGCCGAGAAGAAGCAGTAGGGCACGACCGGCACCGTCACTCGCCGCCCTGAGGGGCGGCGAGCCGGTCTGCAGCCTGACGTGGTCGCGCGGCGCGCCGCAAGTGGGGCGTGACCCGGAATTGTGACGTGCATCGTCGCAGCCTATAGTCGGGGCAGACAACGGCAGGGCCGGATGCTGCGTCGCCGGCAAAGGCCGATAGCGGACGAGCATGCGGACGACGGCACCCCCAGAGCCTTCGCGCCGCCATCGTGATGGCGAGCGCAGCGAGCGCGTCCGGCTCGGCGCGCTCGAAGACTACATCGGCTTCCATCTGCGCCTGGCGCAGAACGCGTCCTTCAAGGCCTTCAAGCGGCGCGCCGGCCAGAACGACCTTCGGCCCGGCCGCTTCGCCGTGCTCTCGCTGATCCACGACAATCCGGGCATCACGCCGGTGGCGGTCAGCCTCGCCAGCGGCCGTGACAAGTCGACGATCACGCCGATCCTGCGCGACCTCGACAAGGCCGGGCTGATCATCCGCTGCCCCGTGCCGTCCGACCGGCGCAGCCATTCCCTGCGCCTGACAGAGGCGGGGGAGGAGATGCTCGCCCACCTCGCCCGGTGCGCCGCCGAGCACGACCGCGAGCTCGACCGCCTCGTCGGCGACAGGAAGCCCGAGCTGCTGGCGCTTTTGCGCCGCATCGTCGCCGGGCTGGAGTGAGCGGCGGCGGACGGGTCTGCGCCGGCACCGCGTTCTGGCGCTTTGACGGCGGCCGGGCTATGGAAATAGCCGGTTCGGCGTGGCAACATCGTTGGTGATAAAACGATCCGGGCGAGGTCGCGGAGGGTTCCGAGCGGCCGTGGCGGCGGGAGGGCAGATCATCTGCAGCCGCATCGTCGGGACAACGAAGACGGAGGATCCCGATGAAGAGAAGACAGTTCCTGCTGGCCGCCGGCGCCGGCGCGCTCGCAATGCCTGCCCTGATGCGCAAGGGCTGGGCGGCCGAGCCCGAAGTATCCCTCAAGCTGCACCATTTCCTCGGGCCGAAGTCGCCGGCGCAGGTGATGATGCTGGAGCCCTGGGCGAGGTCGATCGAAAAGGATTCGGGCGGCCGGGTGAAGATCGAGATCTATCCCTCGATGACGCTCGGCGGCTCGCCGCCGCAGCTGTTCCGGCAGGTGGCTGACGGCGTCGTGGACATCATCTGGACGGTCAACGGCTATACGCCGGGGCTCTTTCCGCGCTCGGAGGTCTTCGAACTGCCGACCGTCTTCGTCAACGACATCGCCGCGACCAACCTCTCGATGCGCGCTATGTTCGACGAGTATCTCGCGCCGGAATACGCAGCGGTGCACGTTCTCTTCAACCACGTGCATGCCGGGCAGGCGATCCACATGGCGCGAAAGCCCGTGCACACGATCGCCGACACCAAGGGCACCAAGCTGCGCGTGCCGGGGCCGACCGGCAACGACGTCGTCATCGCCATGGGCGCGACGCCGGTGACGATGCCGGTGCCCGACCTGCCGCAGGCGCTGTCGACCAATGCGGTCGACGGGGCGCTGATCCCCTGGGAGATCATCCCGGCGCTGAACCTTCAGGACGTGACGAAGTACCAAATCGAGGGGCCGGACATGGCCCGCTTCGGCACCACCACCTTCCAGGTGTCGATGAACAAGGACCGCTGGAATTCGCTGCCGGACGACCTGAAGCAGGTGTTCGACAAGAACAGCGACGAGGCCTGGCTGAAGAAGGTCGCCGAGATCTGGCGCGAGGACGACAATCACGGCATCGCCATCGCCGTCGAGGCCGGCAATGAGCACATCGTCCTGACCGACGCGGAGATGAAGACCTTCAACGACGCCCTCGCGCCGGTGGTCGACAAGTGGGTGAAGGACCACGACGGCTTCGACTCGGCGGCCATCGTCAAGGCCGCCAAGGCCAACATGGCGAAGTACAAGTCTTGACCCTGCCGACGATGGCGGAGACGGGGGGCGGCTCCGGCGCCTTCCGTCCGCCCGGACGCGGCGAGGCGGCCGTTCGCCTCCTCGCCGCGGTCATCCGCTGGTGGGCACTCCTCGGCGGCTTCGTGATGGCGGGGCTGGCGGTGATGACGGCCTTCAGCGCCATCTCGAACATCCTCTTCGCCGCGCCCTTTTCGGCCGACTACGAACTGGTGAAGCACTTCGTCGCCATCGCGATCTTCATGTTCCTGCCCTACTGCCAGCTGGCCGGCGCCAATGTCAGTGTCGACATCTTCACCGAGGGCATGAGCGAGGCGGCGAAAGCCGCGATGGCGCTGTTCTCGGCCCTGTTCGCGATCGCCTTCGCGGCGCTTTTGATCCGGCAGATGTCGCTCGGCTGGGTCAGCTACATGCGCTATCCCGAGGTGACGCCGGTGCTGAAGCTGCCGCTGTGGACGGCGTTCCCGCCGATCCTCGTGTCGCTGGCGCTCTTGTTCCTCGCCGCGATCCTGACGGCCTATGACAGCGTGCGCGTCATGCGCGGGCGGCCGGCGCTGATCGCGCGCCCCGTCCTGCCGCTCGAATAGGGGCGCCATGTTCAACGATCTCGCTCTCGGGCTGGGCGGTCTCCTCGTCCTTCTGTTCCTGATCGCCGTGCGCGTGCCGATCGCCTACACGATGATCCTCGTCGGCATCGGCGGGACGATCCTGCAGTCAGGCCCGCTGATCCTGCTCAACCAGCTGAAGGATCTCGCCTACTCGCAGTTCTCGAACTACGACCTGTCGGTCCTGCCGATGTTCATCCTGATGGGCGGGCTCGCCTCGCGCTGCGGCCTCTCGCGCGATCTCTTCCGCGCCGCCAATGCCTGGCTCGGCCGGTTCCGCGGCGGCGTCGCCATGGCGGCGATCGCCGCCTGCGCCGGCTTCGGCGCGCTCTGCGGCTCCTCCACCGCCACCGCCTCGACCATGGGTCAGGTGGCCCTGCCGGAACTCAGGCGCTACAAGTTCGCGCCCTCGCTCGCCACCGGCACGATCGCCGCCGGCGGCACGCTCGGCATCCTGATTCCGCCGTCGGTGGTGCTGATCGTCTACGCCATCATCGTCGAGACCAACATCGTCACCATGTTCGCGGCGGCGCTCATCCCCGGGCTGATCGCCACGGTGTTCTTCATGCTGACGGTGGCGATCTACGTCCGCATGGTGCCGGGATCGGGACCGGAGGGACAGGCGGTGCCGCGCGGCGAGCTGGTCGCGGCGAGCCTTGCCGTCATCCCGGTCGCGGTGATCTTCGGCGTCGTCATCGGCGGCATCTATGCCGGCATCTACAATCCGACCGCTGCGGCGGCGATCGGCGTCTTCCTGGTGGCTCTCTACGGCTTCGGCCTCGGCCGGCTCAGCTTCGGCGGGTTCCTCGACGCGCTGCTGGAGACAGCGCGCACCTCGGGCATGATCTTCCTCATCCTGCTCGGCGCGGAACTCCTGAAGATCTTCATGGCGAGGGCCGGCGTGCCGCAGGCGGCGGCGGACTACCTGCAGACCTCCGGGCTCGGGCCGTTCGGCGTGCTGACGCTGATCATCATCGTCTTCCTGATCTTCGGCTGCCTGATGGACTCGCTGTCGATGGTGATCCTGGCGATCCCGTTCTTCTGGCCGGTGGTCGCCGGCCTCGACTTCGGCCTGTCGCCGGACGACACCAAGATCTGGTTCGGCATCATCATCCTGATCGTCGTCGAGCTCGGCCTCATCACCCCGCCCGTCGGCCTGAACGTCTTCATCATCAACTCGCTGGCGCCGGACGTGCCGATGCGCCAGACCTTCAAGGGCGTGATGCCGTTCTTCGCCTCGGAGATCCTGCGGGTGACCTTGCTCGTCGCCTTCCCGTCGATCTCCCTGCTTCTGCCGCGCCTGCTGCACTGACGCTCGCCGGCCGGGACCGCGCCGTCCGTCAGGCGCCGGTAAGCGGAAACGCGCCGGCAGGCTCCCAGGGTCCGCTGCGATAGTGCCAGAGGAGAAGGCCGACGCCCTGCGCCTCGAACGGTTCGAAGGCCGTCGAGAGGGTCTCGAAGGTCCGGCGCGCCGTCTCGGGCGCCACCTTGTTCTGGATGGTGATGTGCGGGGCGAAGCGCTGGCGGTCCTGCGGCGTCAGCCAAAGCGCGAACTCGGCGGCGAGCCGGGCGCGAAGCGCCTGAAGGGCCGGGGACGCGACGGCATAGGCCGAGCCGCGCCCGAGAAAGCGCAGGCCGGCGATCGCCAGAGGAATCGGGCCGGCCGATGCGGCGGCGCTGGAAAGGCAGGCGGTGACGGCGCCGAGTTCATCGCCGGGCAGCTTGTGGAAGAGCGTCAGATGCGCCGGGATGACGTTGCGCTCCGGCGGAAAATGCGCGCGGCGCATGGCATCGACATGGGCGAACGTCCCGGCGTCCAGCGCCAGTGTCAGGATCAGCGGATCGGTCATCAGCCCTTTTCACCGGCCTCTCTCGCGACAGCGCCCCCGGACGGGCCGGAGGCGCTGTTCGACATGGCAGAGGGCTGGAAGCAACCGGCGGGAAGGCTCAGTTGCCCGAAACGCCGGCATCGCCGGAACCGCCCGTGCCGCCCGCCGACCCGGCATCCGGGTTCGTCATATCGCCGTCGTTCGGCACGGCGCCGTTGTCGTCCTCCTGGTCGACGTCGTTGGCCGACACGGTCATCGACAGCACCTTCGGCAGGGTCTGCGGCGCGCCCATCGCGGCGCCCATGATCTGCATGGCCGGGACCGGCTTGTCCGGCTCGATCGAGATCGACAGCGACTGCGGGTCCTTCAGGAAGGTGGTGACCGCGTTGGTGACTTCCTGCTGGAAATCCGGGTTCTGCAGATAGGAGAGGAGCGGCGGCAGCATGCCGGTCAGCTGCTGGATCAGCTGCTCCTTGGTCATGCCGTTCTGCTGGGCGTAGTAGGTCAGAAGCTTGTCGGCGAGCGAATCGTCGGAATAGACGAGGTCGGCCGAGTTCAGCGACAGCTGCGACATCAGGCCCATCATCGCCATGCCGGCCGCCTGCTTGCCTTCCGGGCTCGCCGCCATCTGCTTCTGCATGTCCTGCATCGACTTGATGAAGGCCGGGGTATAGCCGGACATGGCATAGGAGAAGCTGAGGTCGCCGGCGTTCTCGATGTCGATCTCGAACGGGTCGAGGCCGAGCAGCCCCTTCTGCGGATCCCAGCTGGCGCTGCCGCCGATCGTGCCGCTCACTGTGTCGTAGCCGAGATCGTGCATGCGCTTGGCCGTCTCGGGATCGCCATTGGCGAAATTTGCCTTGAACGTGCCGAAGTCGATGTCCGAGGCGAGCACGCCGTCCTTGCCGAGCGAATTGGCGATCGAGGCGTCGGTGAGGTCGAAGACCGGCTTGCCGCCCTTTTCGACATGCAGCGAGCCGAGCCCGGCGCGGTCGAAATAGACGTCGGTGAACTGCAGGGCGGCGGGCACGTCCTTCGCCTGCGTGCCGACCAGCTGCACGCCCTCGATGGTCATGCCCTTGACCGTCGTGTGGGTGTCCTTCTCGGTCACGTCGATGTCGGCGATCGGGATGCGCTTGACCGTCCAGCCCTCCTCGGTGGACCCGGTCACGCCCTCGAAGGTGATGTCGCCGACCTTGCCCTTGTCGCCGCTGCTGGCGAGGGTCATGCCTTTCAGCACGACGTTATCGCCCTGAGCCTCGGCGCTGTCGTAGGAGAGGTCGACGTTCTGCTGGGCCGCCACCGCCTTGAGCCGGGTCGCGAACGCCTGCGCGTCGACCGCGAAGGCGGAAGTCGAGCCGAGAAGGAGAAGCAGCGTGGCGGCTGCCGGTACCGAAGTCTTGAAGCGCATGAAGAACCCTTTTTCCTGGCCATTGAGCCGCCACTCCCGCGCGGCCGGCCGTTGCCCTTGTTGGCATTCTATTGCGGACGTGGCGCCAATCTATGACGGACGACACACAGCGAGAAGGGGAGCGCTCGCGAAACGGTTTACCGCCGACATCGCCGGTTCGGCGAAAAGTGCGGGGACGAAAGCGCCTGGAATGAAAAGGCTGGGGAAAGCTGCGTTCTGCTCTTGTTCTCTCGGCACGACTGCTCTAGTCGGAGGCCATGGGTAAGGCAGCCGAACCGCCGATGGACGGCGGCGACATCGAACCGATCGACCTGAAGGCGGCGCTCGAGGAGCGCTACCTCGCCTATGCCTTGTCGACGATCATGGGCCGGGCTCTGCCGGACGTGCGCGACGGGCTGAAGCCGGTGCACCGCCGGATCGTCCACGCCATGCGCGTCCTGCGGCTCGACCCCGGCCAGGGCTACAAGAAATGCGCCCGCATCGTCGGCGACGTGATGGGCAAGTTCCATCCGCATGGCGATGCCGCGATCTACGACGCCATGGTGCGCCTCGCCCAGGATTTCTCGGTCCGCTATCCGCTGATCGACGGGCAGGGCAATTTCGGCAATGTCGACGGCGATAGCGCCGCGGCGATGCGCTACACCGAGGCGCGGATGACCGATGTCGCGATGCTGCTCCTGCGCGGCATCGACGAGGACGCGGTCGACTTCCGCCCGACCTACAACGAGGAGGACGAGGAGCCGGTGGTGCTGCCCGGCGCCTTCCCGAACCTCCTCGCCAACGGCTCGTCGGGCATCGCCGTCGGCATGGCGACCTCGATCCCGCCGCACAACGCCGCCGAGCTTTGCGACGCCGCGCTGAAGCTGATCGAGACCCCGGACGCGACCACCGACCAGCTGCTGCGCTTCGTGCAGGGGCCGGACTTTCCGACCGGCGGCGTCGTCGTCGACAGCCAGGCCGCGATCCGCGAAGCCTACGAGACCGGCCGCGGCGGTTTCCGCGTCCGGGCGCGCTGGGAGAAGGAGGATGTCGGCCGCGGCAACTGGGTGGTCGTGGTCACCGAGATCCCCTACCAGGTGCAGAAGTCGAAGCTGATCGAGAAGATCGCCGAGCTGCTGCAGGCCCGCAAGCTGCCGCTCCTCGCCGACATCCGCGACGAGTCGGCCGAGGATGTTCGCGTGGTGATCGAGCCGCGCAGCCGCACGGTCGATCCCGAGATCCTGATGGAATCGCTGTTCCGGCTGACGGACTTCGAGACCCGCATCCCGCTCAACATGAACGTCCTCTCCGGCGGCAAGGTGCCGAAGGTGCTGTCGCTGAAGGAGGCGCTGTCGGAATGGCTGGCGCACCAGCGCGAGGTGCTGGTGCGGCGCGCCCGCCACCGCCTGGCGCAGATCGAGCGGCGGCTGGAGATCGTCGCGGGCTACCTCGTCGCCTTCCTCAACATCGACGAGGTGATCCGCATCATCCGCGAGGAGGACGAGCCGAAGGCGGTCATGATGCGGCGCTTCGAGCTGACCGACGTGCAGGCCGAGGCGATCCTCAACATGCGCCTGCGCTCGCTGAGGAAGCTGGAGGAGTTCGAGCTGAAGCGCGAGTTCGACGCGCTGACCGTCGAGAAGGCCGAGAAGGAGGCGCTGCTCGGCTCGGACGAGCAGCAGTGGAGCGCCATCGCCGCCGAGGTCCGGGAGGTTCGCGAGACCTTCTCCAAGAAGACCAGGCTCGGTAAGCGCCGGACGATGTTCGCCGACGCGCCGAACCATGCGCTGGACGACATCCAGACGGCGCTGATCGAGAAGGAGCCGGTCACCGTCGTCCTGTCGCAGAAAGGCTTCCTGCGCGGCATGAAGGGCCACCTGACCGATCCCGCCGCGCTCTCCTTCCGCGAGGGCGACGGGCTGAAGCTCGCCTTCCACGCCATGACGACGGACAAGCTGATCTTCCTGTCGACCGGCGGCCGGGCGTTCACGCTGTCCGCCGACAAGCTGCCGGGCGGGCGCGGGCAGGGCGAGCCGATCCGCCTGGCGGTCGAGATGGACGACGACCAGGACATCGCCACCGGCTTCGTCGCGGATCCCGAGCGGCTGCGGCTGCTCGTCGCCTCCGACGGCAACGGCTTCGTCGCGAGCGAAGCGGAGATGCTGTCGGCGACGCGCAAGGGCAAGCAGCTCGTCAACATCTCCGGCAAGCAGGCGCTGCGCTTCGCCGTTCCGGTCGGCGAGGGGAACTTCGTCGCGATCGTCGGCGAGAACCGCAAGCTGCTCGTCTTCCCGCTTTCCCAGGTGCCGCAGATGGCGCGGGGCAAGGGCGTGCGCCTGCAGCGCTACAAGGACGGCGGCGTCTCCGACGTGACCGTCTTCAAGATGGCGGACGGGCTCAGCTGGACGGATTCCGCTGGCCGCAGCTTCACCCGGGCGGAGGCGGAGCTGCTGGAATGGCGCGGCGACCGCGCCCAGGCCGGCCGGCTCGTGCCGAAGGGTTTCCCGAAGTCGAACAAGTTCGTCGGCTGACGGCACCACGGCGCCCGTGCCGCACGGCTTCAGTCTGGCCACATGCGCGGTGGGCGCGGCTGGTGCCGGACCCTCGTCCGGCACCGCCTCACAGCCGTTTCTCAAAGAAGATGTCGGGATAGGGATCGTCGTTGAACCGGTCGATCTCGGTCCAGCCGGTGCGGCGGTAGAGCTGCACCGCCTCGGGCAGGGCGCTGTTGGTGTCGAGCCGCAGGACTGCGACGCCGAGGCTCGTCGCGGCGGTCTCCGCGGCCCCCATCAGGCGCCGCGCGAGACCGAGGCCGCGTGCGGCGGGCGAGACCCAAAGCCGCTTGATCTCGCCGCTGTCGCCGCCGGAACCCTTCAGCCCGACGCAGCCGATCGGCAGGCCGTCCGACATAGCCAGCAGGAAGACGCCGCGCGGGCGGATCATGTCGCGCGCCTCCGGGTCCCGCGACAGGGAGACGTCGAAACCGCGCGCGAAGCGCCGGCCGAGTTCGGCGTAGTACTCGCCGAGACAGTAGCGGGAATCATCGTGCCGCGGGTCGGCTTCCTCGATCGCGATCCGCTCGCGGCCGAGCGCCGAGGCGACGAGGTCCATCGCCGCCAGCAGCGCCTCGGGATGCGGATGGACGGCGAGCAGCGTCTCCGCCCGCTCGTCGGACAGCCGCTCATAGGCCTGGAATTCCGCCGCGCCCGTCTCGGTCAGCTGCGCCACCCGCCGGCGCGCATCCTCCGGGTGTGGCTGCGTCTCGATCAGTCCCTCGTCCTCCAGCTGGCGCAGCAGCCGGCTCATCAGGCCGGAGTCGAGTCCGAGATAGTCCCGCACCGCTGCGACGTCCGTGCGACCGTGACCGATGGCGTTGAGCACGCGGGCGACGCCGAGCGGCCGGCCGCGGCCGAGGAAGGATTCGTCCAGCGCGCCGACCTCGGAGGTGACGGCGCGGCTGAAGCGGCGGAAGCGGGAGACGGGGTCGTGCGACATGATATCTGACTTAAGTCAGATAAAATCGCCGGTCAATCACCTTCGGTGGGGCCGCGCAGAAGGGGTCGCCGATCGCGCAGCCTGCGCTGCCGGCAGGCCGACGACGGCTTCATGTCCATGCTGATCTGAAAGGGGCGGCTTCTCAGCCCTCGAAGCGTTCCCAGCCCTTGGCGGCGAGGTGTTCCTGCGGCTGGAAGCGGATCTTGTAGTCCATCTTGCGCGAGCCGTTCACCCAATAGCCGAGATAGAGGTAGGGCAGGCCGAGCTGCCGGGTCCGCTCGATATGGTCGAGGATCATATAGGTGCCGAGGCTGCGGTCCTGCGCATCGGGGTCATAGAAGGAGTAGACCATCGACATGCCGTCGCTCATCACGTCGGAGAGCGCGACGGCCATCAGCCTGCCGTCGGAGCGGCGCGAGAAGGACGAGTCGGGCCCGCGCTTGCGGTACTGGATCAGCCGCGTCTCGACCTGGCTGTCCTCGACCATCATGGCGTAGTCGAGAACGCTCATTTCCGACATGCCGCCGCGCGCGTGGCGGGCGTCGAGATAGCTGCGGAACAGCGAATACTGCTCGCTCGTGGGCTCAGGGCGGCCGGCGCGGCCGATCAGGTCGGCATTGCGCGACAGCACCCGGCGCATCGACCGACCCGGCTTGAACTCGTCGACGAGGATGCGGACCGAGACGCAGGCGCGGCAGCGCTCGCAAGCCGGTCGGTACGCGATGTTCTGGCTGCGGCGGAAGCCGCCCTGGGAGAGGAGGTCGAGCAGCGCCGGGGCGCGTTCGCCGACCAGGTGTGTGAACACCTTCCGCTCCGCCTGTCCGGGCAGATACGGGCATGGCGAGGGGGAGGTGAGAAAGAACTGCGGCGTCTGCGGATGATGCACTGTCACGGCCGGCCGTCCTCCCTCATAGCCTGTAGTACCATGGACCAACCAAAGAGAATGTTAACCATACGAGGAGGACGAGCGGAATACCGGCCTTGGCGAAGTCTGCGAATCGATAGCGGCCAGGCCCCATCACGAGAAGGTTGGTCTGGTAGCCGATCGGCGTCGCAAAGGACGCATTGGCGCCGAAGATCACGCAAGCGAGCCAGGCGTCCGGCGGCGAGCCGATCCTGCGGGATATGTCCAGGGCGATCGGGGTGAACAAGACCGCGGTGGCGTTGTTGGACAGAAAATTCGTCATGATTGCGATGACGAGAAACAGGCCCGACAGGATGACCGCCGGCGAGAGTCCGGCCATGGCGTTCACCGCGCCTTCGGCGATCAGCGCCGCGCCGCCGGTGCGCTCCAGCGCCGTCGCCGCGGCGATCGAGGCGCCGATCAGCATGAAGATCGACCGGTCGACCGAGCGCGCCGCCTCGCCGATCGTCAGGCACCCCGTCGCGACCATCAGGACCGCGCCGGTCAGCGCCAGGACCTCGATCGGCAGGAGGCCGGAGGCCGACAGGGCGACGATGGACAGGAAGATCGCGCCGGCGAGCCGTGCCTTGGCGCTCTGCGGGATCGCCTGCGTCGAATATTCGAGCAGCAGGAGGTCGTGGTTGCCGCGGAGCGCTGCGATGTTCGCCTCGCGCCCGCACAGAAGCAGCGTGTCGCCCGGCTCGAGGCGGATCTCCGACAGCGCCGCGCGCGCCATGCGGCTCTTGCGCTGCAGGCCGAACAGGGTGATGCCGAACTGCGTCCGGAGGCCGGAATACTGCATCGTCCGGCCGGCATAGCGCGAGCCCGGCGCCACCACCGCCTCGGCCATCATCATGTCCGGCCCGATCTTGTTCGACGGCTCGCCGCCGCTCGCGCCGGAGGGCTCCAGCGTCTTGATCTTGAGGTTGCCGGTGGAGAGCGCCCTGGAGAAGGCGCGCCGCGTCGCCGTGACGATCAGCCGGTCGCCGACTTCCAGCGCGATGTCGTCGAAGGGCGGCAGGATGGTCGACTGACCGCGCAGGATCATTCGCGGGGTCAAATCGCCGAGGCCCGGGAAGAGGCCGGCCCGCGCCCTCAGACCGAGGAAGGCATGACCTTCGACGATGTCGATCTCGCCGAGGAACTGCTTGCCGCCGGAATCGACCGCGCGCGCGTCGGTTCCGGCGCGGGCGGTGAGGATGCGCGGCATGATCTTGATGACGTAGACGGCGCCGACGACGGCAATGGCGAGGCCCGGCACGGTGATGTCGAAGAAGCCGAGATGGATGTGCGAGCGGGCGGCGACGCCGGCGACGAGGAGGTTCGTCGACGAGCCGATCAGCGTCGTGAGGCCGCCGAGGATCGACAGGAAGGACAGCGGCATGAAGACATGCGCCGGCGAGGTGCCGCGCTGCGTCGCCAGCATGGTGAGGATCGGGATGAAGATCACCACCACCGGCGTGTTGTTGAGGAACGCCGACAGCGTCGCCGCGGCGACGAGGATCAGCGCGATCGCGCCCGTCCCGGCGGTGCCGCCCACCTTGGCCAGCCATTGCGTCGGCCGCGACATGGCGTCGGTGGCGAACAGGCCCTGGCCGACGATGAGCAGCGACAGGACCGTGACCAGCGCCGGATTGGCAAAGCCCGCGAGAAGGTCGCCGGAGGTGACGGGCGCGCCCGCGGCGTCGTGGAACGGCAGGATCGAGAACAGGAGCAGGAAGCCGGCGAGCGAGGCGGCGGCCACCGCTTCGATCGGCCAGCGCTCCAGCGCGTAGCCGATCACGCTCACCAGGATCAGTCCATAGGTGAGCCAGATGTGGAGTGAATCCATGTCCCGCCGTGTGCCGTTGTCCCCGCGCCGTTATCTCCGGCAGCGAGCGTCGTGGCAACCCGGACGGGCTGGGCGGCGGACGTGGGCCTTGCTCCGGAACGGAAACGGCCGGCGCGCATCGCTGCGGCCGGCCGTCGCTTGAAGTCGATGCCTGTCGGACGTCTCAGCGGTCGCGGACCACGACGGTGCCGAGAAGGAGGTCCTGCAGCAGCTGCTTTCTCGGCGTGAACAGGCCGACCAGCAGGACGAAGGGCGTCAGCACGGCATTCGCCGCCCAGAAGATCACACCGTGCAGGACGGCCAGGATCGGATCCACCTTTTCGCCGTCGAGCCGGGCGATGCGGATATCGGCGAAGCGCATGCCGGGCGTCGCCTGGTGCGCGCCGCCCATGGTGAAGCCGACATAGGGGATCGCGACGACCGGGAAGAGGAAAGCGTAGAGGCTCCAGCCGAGGCCGAAGGACAGGATGCCGAGGAAGAACACGACGATCGCGGCCGGGATCATCAACAGGAGGACGATCGTGTAGTCGAAAAGGAAGGCGAGGATCCGCCGCGAGCGGACGCCCGAATAGAGCCGCGGGTGGTCGAGCGACTGCCCGTTGCCGTCACGCAGGCGGGAGGCGGCGGTGGTATCGGTCACGGTCGGTCCTTCGTCTTGTGAGTAACTTGACCGGCATGAGATGGGCATGCCGGCGTCGGCGCGCAATATGACATGCGCGCAAACGCCTGATCGGGCCAAGGGGAGGGCGGCCGAGCGCCGGCTCTCGGAGCGCAGGTCTGCCGTCTCACCGGGCGCTCGGGCCGGACTTGGCGGCTTCGCGGGTCCCCTAACGCCGGCCCACGAAGCAGCCGATCGTATAGGGATATTCCGCGGTCAGCCGGTAGGCATAGTCATAGGTCAAGCGGCCGACTTTGACGGTCTCCGCCCTGCCGTGGCAGGCGTCGAGGTCGGAATTCGTCAACGTCTTCCCACGCTTGTCGCGCATGCCGAAGATGGGATAGCCGTCGAGCGCCCAGCCGACGAGGCGGTTGTTCCTGGCCCCCGGCAGGCAAGGCGAGGCGCTGTGATAGTGGTAGCGCCCCGTGCGTTCGGGATGGCCGTCGCACCGGTCCTGGATCTCGTGCGCGGCAGCATCGCGGCCGCCGTCGTCGACCGCGCTGTAGATCGCGACGCCCGTCACGGTGACGCCGATCATGCCCATCGGCAGGCAGCCGGGCGAGCGCGCCCGCACCGGATGAACCGGAAGATCGAGATCGACGCTGCGCGCCTGGATCGAATTCGGGTTGCGGTCGTAGCGAAAGGCAGGATCTGTCGGCGAGATCGGAAACCGCCCCGTCGCCTGCTTCACGGGCAGGCCGTTGCCGCGGATGTGGAGGCTGTCGCCGCTGGTCGTCACGCTGAGCCGTGCGCTCGGCCAGGTCACATTGCCCTGGACGTGCGGCTTTTGATTCGGATTCCAGGTGCGGCCGTGAAACCAGGCACCGGTCGCGTACGCGCCGCCGCCGCGAAAATGCATTCGGCAGGCATAGACATAGCCTTTGGCGGGACGGCTGGCGACGTGACCGTCGCCGACCGGCAGCTCATGCGCGGCGCTGTAAGACGAGCCGCAAACCGACACCAGCAGCGCGGCAGTGGCCGTCGCCGCCAGTCGCTTCGAAACTGATTTGTGCAAGACCTCGCCTCCCAATCGATCCAAGAATGCGACGAAGCTGCCGTGGCTCGTCACATGACGCTATTGGGGCGCCGTCTCTCCAGTCTTGCAATCAGGAAATCGTGTTGTTTTGTTTCGTGATGCCGAAAGGGAAATGCTTCGCAACATGAGCGCGTGGGCGAATGACCGAAGCAACTGACGCGCCCGAGGTCGAAACAACGACGCAGGCTGCCCCATGGTCGCTTCGGAGAACACCATTTGCTCGTTCGCCCGGTCCTGCGCCGGTCGTCGCTGTGGCAGACCGGAGCCGGAACCGTCGATCTGCCCGGCTCAGCTCCGCAGCGCTTCCGCCACCCGGGGCGAGAAGTAGCTGAGGATGCCGGCCGCGCCGGCGCGCTTGTAGGCGGACAGCGTCTCGATCATCGCCTTGTCGCCGTCGAGCCAGCCGCGCTCCACCGCAGCCATGATCATCGAATACTCGCCCGAGGTCTGGTAGGCGAAGGTCGGCACGCCGAACTCGCGGGCAAGCCGTCCGAGCACGTCGAGATAGGGCAGGCCGGGCTTCACCATGATCATGTCGGCGCCCTCGGCAATGTCCTGCGCGGCTTCGCGCACCGCTTCGTCGGTATTGCCGAAATCCATCTGATAGGTGCGCTTGTCGCCCTTCAGCATGCCGCCGGAGCCGACGGCGTCGCGGAACGGGCCGTAGAAGGCGGAGGCATATTTGGCGCTGTAGGCCATGATCATCGTGTCGCGCCGGCCGGCGGAATCCAGCGCCGCACGGATGCAGGCGACGCGCCCGTCCATCATGTCCGAGGGGCCGATGATGTCGCAGCCGGAATTCGCCTGCACCACCGCCTGCCGGCACAGAAGCTCGACCGATTCGTCGTTGAGGATGCGGTCGCCCTCCATCACGCCGTCATGGCCATGGCTGGTATAGGGGTCGAGCGCGACGTCGCAGAGGATCCCGACCTCCGGCACCGCCGCCTTGATGGCGCGGCTCGCGCGGCAGACGAGATTGCCTTCGTTCAACGCCTCCGAGCCGGTCTCGTCGCGCTTGTCCGGGTCCGTGTAGGGGAAGAGGGCGAGGACCGGGATGCCGAGATCGCGGGCACGCTTCGCCACTTCCACGCAGCCCTCGACCGAGAGCCGATCGACGCCCGGCATCGAGGCGATCGGCTGCGGGGCGCCGCCGCCCTCGCGCACGAAGATCGGCCAGATCAGGTCGTTGACGGAGATCGCCGTCTCGCGCACCAGCCGGCGGCTCCAGTCCGCCTGCCGCAGGCGGCGCATGCGCAGGCCCCCGGTGGCCGTGTCGATGCGCTCGGTGATGGCGGAAAGGGTGGGAGAAGTCTCGTTCATGGCTCGACCGTCTTCTGCAGGCTGTAGGCGGGTCTGCATCTTCCCGCATCGCGGAGCGCCGCCCGCCATGCGCGTTGACGCGCCCGCACAGGCTTCGGTAGGCCTTCGGCGGGACGACCGCAAGATTTTCGGATCGACGGCGTCCGGCAGGCCGCGGCTTGATCGCCGGCGATGCCGGCGCAGGATTCGGCGCCGGCGCGTCCCGATGCGGCCGGAGGAGGCTGCCGACTGCTCCGGGGGAAGGATGACCATGACCATCGAACTGTCCCCGCGCGAGCCCGGCACCGGCCTCATCCGCAGGCTCACCCTCTGGCTCTATCGCCTGTCCGCGATCGTCCTCTTCGCGCTCGGCATCGCCTGCTGGATCCGGCTGATCGGCGTCGAGAGGGGACCGCTCGCCCGCTTCGACCTGATGCCGGTGTGGTGGAAGCTGGTCATGCCGCCCCTCGCGGTCGTCTATCCGGTCGCGGGAATGGGCCTGTGGATGGCGGCGGGCTGGGGCGCGGTCCTCTGGGTGCTGATCGCGATCATCGAAGCCGTGATGCATCTCGGCTTCCCGCAGCTCTTCGGCCCCGATCTCGTCTGGCTCGGTTTTCACGCCGGCGGCCTGATCGCGCTGGCCGGCCTGCGCATCGCCGCCTGGCGCCAGACGCGCCCGGTCCGGCACCCCTAACAGCGCGTTGCGCCAGGGCACCGACTGTTAAGCAAGACAATCGTCTCGGTCAGTGCAAGATCGTGTTAAGTCTGCGGTTTAAGTCGAATTTTAGAGGCGGCGCGTAGATTGCTCAGCAAGATGGAAGCGAAAAACAAAATCCATCACCTCAACAGCGGAGCAGTACTATGAACGCGCAGCCGAAGACGCAGAAGCCGGCCCAGGTCGAGGAAAAGACCGAGCTGAAGTCGCTCTACCTCGAAACCCTGCAGCTCGTCGAGCGACTGCATCGCCGGCTGCTCGACGTGATCAAGGACGAGTTCGACCGGGCCGGCCGCACCGACATCAACGCGGTCCAGGCGCTGCTTCTGTTCAACATCGGCGATTCCGTGCTGACCGCCGGCGAGCTGCGCACCCGCGGCTTCTATCTCGGCTCCAACGTCTCCTACAATCTGAAGAAGCTCGTCGAACTCGGCTTCATCGATCACCAGAAGTCGCGGGTCGACCGTCGCGCGGTGCGCGTGTCGCTGACGAAGTCGGGGATGGAGATCGCCCAGATCGTCGGCGAACTCTACGACCGCCATATCGGCTCGATCGACAAGGTCGGCGGACTGGACGAGCAGGAATTCCAGAAGATGAACAAGTCGCTACAGCGTCTCGACCGGTTCTGGAACGACCAGATCCTCTACCGCCTCTGACCCTTCTGCCCGTCAAGCCTGCGTGATCGCCCCGTTCCGGTTTCCCCCGGCGCGGGGCGCCCGCGCGCCGGGCGGATGAAAGTTTCGGAGAAACAACGGCTTCGCGCCGCCGCCTTTCAAGTCCTTCCAACTCCAGCGACTTCACGCTTTGGCCATATTGCGATGCATTACCGTTGCTTGCGGAGGCCCGCGACGGGGGTGGTGCGAGAGCACCGGCGAACAGGGTGAAGCTTCCGTTAAGAGCGAGCCGATAACGTCGCATCGACGCGGGCAGCCGCGGCGGGCAAGGGGGCATGAGATGACGTCGACGAAGCGTTTTTCCGACAGGGTTTCGACGCGCCGAGGGTTTCTTCTGGGAGCGGCGGCGGCCGGCGCAAGCCTGGCGCCCGGGGCGGCCTTCGCCCAGAACGCACTCGTCGATCTCCTGCATTCTCCGACCCGGGGCAACTGGGACGACCAGTTCGATACGCGCGGCTCCAGCCCGCGGCAGGTGATCTCCAACGTTCCGATCTTTTCCAGCTACACGCTGCAGGCGACGCAGAGCGCCGCCGGCGAATATCAGCGGATCGCGCAGTCCGGCGGCTGGCCGATGGTGCCGGAGGTCGGGCCGCTCAGGATCGGGCTCGACAACGGCGCCGTGCCGGTGCTGCGCCAGCGTCTGGCGATCGCCGGCGACCTCGCCGCCAATGCCGGCATGTCGACCGCCTTCGACACCTATGTCCAGGGCGCGGTGAAGCGCTTCCAGGCGCGGCACGGCCTGCCGCCGGACGGCATCGTTTCCGAACAGACCTACAAGGCGATGAACGTTCCGGTCGAGCTGCGCCTCAACCAGCTGATGGTCAACATCCAGCGGCTGCAGCAGATGGTCGGCAAGGATCTCGGCCAGCGCTTCGTCATGGTCAACATCCCGGCCGCCTCGGTCGAGGCGGTGGAGAACGGCACGGTCGTCCAGCGGCACGTCGCGATCGTCGGCAAGATCGATCGCCAGACCCCGACGCTGGAATCGAAGATCATCAACCTGAACCTCAATCCCTACTGGCACGCCCCGGCGTCGATCGTGCGCAAGGACATCATTCCGCTGATGCGGAAGGATCCGACCTATCTGGAAAGCGCCAACATCCACATCTACGACCACAAGGGCAACGAGATTCCGCCGCAGTCGATCGACTGGAACACCGACGAAGCCGAGAAGTACCTGTTCCGCCAGGATCCGGGCAAGAACAACGCGATGGCTTCGGTGAAGATCAACTTCCCGAATCCCTACAATGTCTACATGCACGACACGCCGGAGCAGGGGCTGTTCTCGCAGCTGATGCGCTTCGACTCCTCGGGCTGCGTGCGCGTCCAGAACGTGCGCGACCTGATCGTCTGGCTGGCGCGCGACACGCCGGGCTGGGACCGCCAGCACATCGAACAGGTGATCGCGGCGCGCGACCGCCAGGACGTCGACCTCACCACTCCGGTGCCGGTCTACTTCACCTACATCACCGCCTGGGCGACCGATCCCGCGATCCCGCAGTTCCGCGACGACATCTATC
Source organism: Jiella sp. M17.18 (assembly GCF_041027365.1). NCBI lineage: Bacteria > Pseudomonadati > Pseudomonadota > Alphaproteobacteria > Hyphomicrobiales > Aurantimonadaceae > Jiella > Jiella sp. M17.18. Next base: position 565,946 of record NZ_JBFTEH010000001.1, read on the forward strand.
ATCGCGACGGCTCGGAGCAGCTGGCGCTGAACAACCTCTCGACCACGGCCTATGCGCCGGGCGAGAAGAACCCCTACGTCCAGGGTGACGAAGGCTACTGAGCGGCGGCAGGCCGGCACGCGCGAGAGAGCACGAGCCGGCCGTCCCGCAACGACATGCGCCCGGCGGCTCGATCCGCGGGGTTAGTGTGGGTTGTCGTCTCTCGGCGCACTGCCAGCGTCCGTCGCGCCTTGGGACTGGGTCGTGAGTCGGCCTGTCGCCGCCTGAGCGGGTTCTCCGTCCGGGTGCGCACGCAGGTGATCGAGCCGAAACACCCGACCGATGCCTGGACCTGCGCCTGTGGCGGCTAATGCATTCAAAAGAATGGTGCACCCGACAGGATTCGAACCTGTGACCTCTGCCTTCGGAGGGCAGCGCTCTATCCAGCTGAGCTACGGGTGCCAGCGTGGTGCGGGGTGCCGCGCCACGGGATTTGCGTCTTCTCCCTAACCGATCGCCGCCGCTTCAGCAAGGATGCCGGGACAGGTTTGTCGCGGGCCGCGGCCAGAAGCTCCCTTCGGCCGAGCGATGCCTTCCGGATTGGCCGCCTGAGGTCGGCGCTTGGCGGGAGCCGGCGGGGCAGGGCCATCAGCGGGATCGGCGCATCTGCGCCGCCGGATCAGTCGATGCTTCGGATTGCGCTCGTGCGTGCAGCCGCAGGAGATCGAGGAAGGTGCGGTGGATCGGGCTCGGAAGGAAGTCGATTCGGGTCGTCACGCCGATCGGGCGGCTGGTCTCCGGCAGCGGGAAGGGCACCACCTGCAACAGCCCGACAGCCTCCTCGACCGCGATCTGCCGGCGCGACAGCAGCGTCAGCCGATCGGTTTCGCTGAGGATCGCGCGGGTGACGACCAGCGAACTCGTCTCCACATGGATGCGCGGCGGCTTCGGCACGCCGGCGAAGAGGTGCTCGAAGGCCCGGCGGATCGGCGCGCCGCGGCGCGGCACCACCCAGTCGAAGCCGGCCATCGCTTCCGGCGTGACCGCCGCCGCGCCGAACAGCGGGTGGCCGCGGCGCGCCACGACGGCGAAGGGGTCGTCGAGCAGGAAGCTTTCGGCGACGTCGCCGGCGGGCGGCGGATTGCGCATCGCGCCGATCAGGAAGTCGACGCTGCCGCTGCGCAGGTCGAGGAGCAGGTTGTCGTAGGGCCCGTCGACGATCTCCACCATAGCGTCGGGATAGGTCTCGAGCAGCGCATTGACCGTTCGCGGCAGGATCAGTGTGCGCGCCAGCGGCAACGAGGCGATGGCGAGACGGGCCGAGACCGAACCTTGCAGGGCGGAGATCTCCTCGCGCGCCTGGTCGATCTCGCGGATCGCGACCTTCAGGCGGCGGGCGAGCTCCAGCGCGCCCTTGTTCGGGCCGATGCCGGTGACGGCGCGGATGAACAGCGGCCGGCCGACGAGCCGCTCGACGTCCCGGGCGGCGCGATGCAGCGACGGCTCGGCCCGCCTGCTCGTCCGCGCCGCCTGCGCAAAGGAGCCGGCCTCTGCGACCGTGATCAGCGCCCGGATCTGCGGGACGGTGATGCGCTGCTCCAGCGCCGAGAGGGCGCCGGCATCGCGGCGCACGGACGGCCCGGCAGCCTCTCCGATCGCGGAGCGCAGCTGCGCGAAGAAGCGGGCAAGGCGCGCCGACAGGATGCTGCCCGCCTCCGTCGTGTAGCTGCCGCTGGAGCGCCGCGCGATCAGGGCCGCACCGAAGGCGGCCTCCAGCTTGGCGATCGCCTGCGTCACCGCCGGCTGCGACAGATTGACGGCTTCGGCGCCCGCATTGACGCTGGAGAGCGCCGCCACCGCCGCAAAGGCCCGGAGATGGCGAAGGTTGGGGAGATCGGAGGCCATGCCCGAGCGTCGCGCCACGGCGCGGATTTCGCAAGCGCACTTCGCAAAAACTTATAGCATCTGCGTCGACTTCGATTGGCGCTGCCGAGCGAACCGGGGATAGGCTTCCTCAGACTTTCGAAAACAGTTTCGGGAAACGCCATGGACAAGAAGACGGCCCTCGTCGTCAGCGCCCATTCCGCCGACTTCGTCTGGCGGTCGGGCGGCGCGATCGCGGTTCACGCCGGCAAGGGCTACGACGTCACCGTCGTCTGCCTTTCCTATGGCGAACGGGGCGAATCGGCGAAGCTCTGGCGGCAGCCGGGCTTCGACCTGGACAAGGTGAAGGCGAACCGCCGCGAGGAGGCGGAGAAGGCGGCCGAAGCGCTCGGCGTTGCCGACATCCAGTTCTTCGACCTCGGCGACTATCCCTTGAAGATCGACGACGAAGCCTTCTACCGGCTGGTCGATCTCTACCGCGCCATCCGCCCGTCCTTCGTGCTGACGCATTCGAAGAAGGACATCTACAATTTCGACCATCCGCTGACGACCGAGACGGCGCAGCATGCCCGCGTCATTGCGCAGGCGCACGGCTACAAGCCGGGCGAGACGGTGCTCGGCGCGCCGCCGGTCTATCTCTTCGAGCCGCACCAGCCGGAACAATGCGACTGGAAGCCGAACTTCCTTCTCGACATCACGGCCGTCTGGGAGAAGAAGCGCGCCGCGATCGAATGCATGGCCGGGCAGGAGCATCTCTGGGACTATTACACCCGCGTCGCCCTGCAGCGCGGCGTCCAGGCCTCGCGCAACTCCGACTACAAGATCCAGTACGGCGAAGGCTACGAGGCCGTCTTCCCGCATGTGACGGGCGAACTCGGGCACGGAGCGGTCTGATGGCGGTGGTCGTCCAGAACATCGAACGGGCGAGCCTCGACACCGTCGACGGGCTCGCCGCCTGCGGCGTCGCCACCGTGCACGAGGCGCAGGGGCGCATCGGCCTCATGCAGTCGCACATGCGTCCGATCTATCGCGGCGCCCGCGTCGCGGGAAACGCCGTCACCGTGTCGATCGCGCCGGCCGACAACTGGATGATCCATGTCGCGGTCGAGCAGTGCCGCGAGGGCGATATTCTGGTCGTCGCGCCGACATCGCCGTCGGACGCCGGCTATTTCGGCGAGCTGCTGGCGACCTCGCTCAAGGTCCGCGGCGTGCGGGGCCTGATCATCGAGGCCGGCTGCCGCGACGTGCGGGAGCTGGAGGAGATCGGCTTTCCCGTCTGGTCGAAGGCGATCTCGGCGCAGGGGACGGTGAAGGAGACGCTCGGCTCGGTGAACGTGCCCATCGTCTGTGCCGGCGTCGCGGTCATGCCGGGCGACGTGATCGTCGCAGACGACGACGGCGTGGTCGTGGTCGAACGGGGCAAGGCCGAGAGCGTGCTTTCGGCGAGCCGGGCGCGCGAGGAGAAGGAACAGGTCACGCGCCGGCACCTGCAGTCGGGCGAGCTCGGCCTCGACTATTACGGCATGCGCGAGAAGCTCGCGGCCAAGGGCCTGAAATACATCTGAGGCGATCCCGCGCTAATCGCCCGGCCCTGAACGGGGCGAGGGGCAGGGCGGACATGCGCAGGGCGCAAGGAGATCCGATGACCGACGGCATTCGCTGCATGATGATGCGGGGCGGGACCTCCAAGGGGGGGTATTTCCTCGCCGAGGACCTGCCGGCCGAGGCGGCCGAGCGCGACCGGATGCTGCTGTCGATCATGGGCTCGCCCGACGCACGCCAGATCGACGGCATCGGCGGCGCCGACCCGCTGACGTCCAAGGTTGCGGTCGTGAAGCGCTCGGAGCGGCCGGGCATCGACGTCGACTACCTGTTCCTGCAGGTCTTCGTCGATCAGCCGCTGGTCTCCTCCAGCCAGAACTGCGGCAACATCCTCGCCGGCATCGCCGGCTTTGCGATCGAGCGCGGGCTGGTCGAGGCCGCGGACGGCGAGACGACGGTGACGATTTTACTCGAAAACACCGGCCAGACCGCCAGGGCGACCATCCCGACGCCGGGCGGCAGGCCGGACTATGCCGGCGGCGCCGCGATCGACGGTGTGCCGGGGAGGGCGGCGCCGGTGCTTCTCTCCTTCACCGACGCGGCGGGCTCCTCCTGCGGGGCGCTGCTGCCGACCGGCAACGAAGTCGACGAGATCGAGGGGGTCGCCTGCACGCTGATCGACAACGGCATGCCGGTGGTCGTGATGCGGGCCGAGGACATGGGGATCACCGGCTATGAGAGCCGCGAGGACCTCGACGGCGATGCCGGGCTGAAGGCCCGACTGGAGACGATCCGGCTGAAGGCCGGTCCGATGATGAACCTCGGCGAGGTGAAAGAGCAGAGCGTGCCGAAGATGACGCTGGTGGCAGCGCCGAACGGTGGCGGCGCGATCATGACGCGCAGCTTCATCCCGCATCGCTGCCATGCTTCGATCGGCGTCTTCGGCGCGCTGTCGGTCGCCACCGCCTGCCTCCTGCCGGGCTCGCCGGCGAACGCCCTGGCGACCATCCCGCCGGGCCGCAAGAAGACGCTGGCCGTGGAGCATCCGACCGGCGCACTCGACATCGTCGTCGTCATGGACGGCGAGGGCGAGGGCGCCGAGATCGCCGAGGCGGCCTTCATGCGCACCGCCCGCAAGCTGTTCGACGGGACGGTGTTCCCGCGATGACGATACGGCTCCGCTCATCGGGCGGAGGCCGCAAAGACCAAGATGACCTGTCCGAGCGCGCGTGCCCGAGGCGGGAGGAGACAGACAGATGACGGAACCCTGCTTCGACGTCGCCCATCTCGGGCATATCGAACTCCTGACGAACAAGCCCGAGGAGAGCCTCGACTTCTTCGTCAACGTCTACGGCCTGACCGAGAGCGGGCGCGAGGGCGATTCCGTCTATCTCCGCGCCTTCGACGACTACGAGTTCCACACGCTGAAGCTGACGGCGTCGGACACCACCGGCATGGCCCACGTCGGCTACCGCACGAGTTCGCCGGAGGCGCTGGAGCGGCGCGTGACGGTGATCGAGGCGATGGGCTGCGGCATCGGCTGGACGGAGGGCGATCTCGGCCACGGCCGGTCCTACCGCTTCAGGAGCCCCGACGGCCACGTCTTCGAACTCTATTACGACACGCATGTCTACGAGGCGCCGGCGGCCGAGAAGCCGTCGCTGAAGAATATCGCCCAGCGCTATCACGGCCGCGGCGTCGCGCCGCGCCGGCTCGACCACTTCAATCTCCTCGCCAGCGACGTCTCCGCGATCCGGACCTTCATGACGCAGGCGCTCGGCAGCCGGGTCACCGAGCAGATCCAGCTCGACAACGGCCGGCTCGGCGGCTGCTGGTTCACCGTCAACAACAAGGGCTACGACGTCGCCTTCACCGAGGACCACTCCGGCGCCCGCGGCCGCTTCCACCACATCACCTACGCCGTCGACCAGCGCGAGGACGTGCTCCGGGCCGCCGACATCTTCCTTGAGAACGACGTCTTCATCGAGACCGGGCCGCACAAGCACGCGATCCAGGGGACGTTCTTCCTTTATGTCTACGAGCCCGCCGGCAACCGCGTCGAGGTGGCCAATGCCGGCGCTCGGCTGATCCTGCGGCCGGATGTCGAGCCGATCACCTGGACGGAGGCGGAGCGGCGGAAGGGCCAGGCCTGGGGGCTGAAGACGATCGAGAGCTTCCACACCCACGGCACACCCCCGGTCGCGTGAAGCCGGCAAGAATGAGCCGATGGGGGAGGTAGTATATCCATCTGGTTATGTTAGTGGCCTGAAAGGCCGCCGAATTCGACCAGAATGCGGAGTTTCGGCCTCGACGCTCTTGCAAGTGTTATGAGTGTCTGGCCTTGTGGCCGGTGGAGGATGTCCGGATCGGGATGGGCCGGACGTCAAGCTTTGGGAGGAGCGCATGACCATGACGAGACTTCGCTTCATGGCGTTGGCGGCAAGCCTGTCGCTCGGCGTCGCCCTGGCGGCCGGCGGCCTGCCGCAGTCCGCCGCCGCGGCGGCGGACCGGGCGGTGAAAATCGGCCTGATCCTGCCGATCACCGGCCCCTTCGCCTCGACCGGCGCGGAGGAACTCGCCGGGGTCAAGCAGTACATGGCCGACCACGGCAAGACCGTCGCCGGCCGCACGATCGAGCTGGTGGTCAAGGACGATACCGGGTCGCCGAACGAGACCAAGCGGATCGCCCAGGAACTGGTGACGAGCGGCGGCGTCAACGTGCTGATGGGCTTCGGCCTGACGCCGCTCGCCTTCGCCACCGCGCCGATCGCGACGCAGGCGAAGGTGCCGATGGTCGTCACCGCCGCGGCGACCTCGTCGGTGACCGAGAAGTCGCCCTACATCGTGCGCACCAGCTTCGTCACGCCGCAGGGCGCCTACACCATGGGCGACTGGGCGGCGAAGAACGGCATGAAGTCCGCCGTCACTCTCGTTACCGACTATGCGCCCGGGATCGAGGAGCAGGACTGGTTCGTCAAGGCTTTCGAGACGGGCGGCGGCAAGGTCGTCGAGCAGCTGAAGGTCCCGCTGAAGAACCCCGACTTCGCGCCCTTCCTGCAGCGGGTCGCCGACGACAAGCCGGATGCGGTCTTCGTCTTCGTGCCGGCGGGCGTCGGCGCGCAGTTCATGAAGCAGTTCCGCGAGCGCGGGCTCGACAAGTCCGGCATCAGGCTGATCGGAACCGGTGACATCGTCGACGACCAGTTCCTGAATTCCATGGGCGACGTCGCGCTCGGCGTCGTCACCGCCCGCGATTACACCGCGGCTCACGACAGCGAGATTAACCGCAAGTTCGTCAAGGCGTTCGAGGCGGCCAACGACGGCATGCGGCCGAACTTCATGGCGGTCGGCGGCTATGACGGCATGGCGCTGGTCTACCACGCGCTCGAAAAGACCAAGGGCGACGCCAGCGGCCCGAAGCTGATCGAGGCGATGAAGGGCCTGTCCTGGGAAAGCCCCCGCGGGCCGATCTCGATCGACCCGAAGACCCGCGACATCGTCCAGAACATCTACATCAACAAGGTCGAGAAGAAGGACGGGCAGCTCTACAGCGTGACCATGGACACGGTGAAGGCCGTCAAGGACCCGGCCAAGGCCGCAAAATGAGGCATGCGGGCGGGACGGCAGCCGCCGCGCCGCCGTCCGCTGAACACGATCCTGGCTGCTTGCGAGCGGGCGGAGCAGCGATCTGAGGCATACATCGGATTTCGTCCGGATCGGCCGGACATCATCGACAGGGAGGCATTTCATGACTTTCACCAGACGCAACCTCATCGCCCTCGCGGCGACGGTCTCGGTCGGCGCCAGCCTTGCCGGTCTCGGCGCGCCGCTTCAGGCCCGCGCGGCCGACGACACCGTGAAGATCGGCTTCATTGAGCCGATGACGGGCCCGTTCGCCTCGACCGGTATCGAGGCCCTCGCCGGCGCCAAGCAGTACATTGCCGATCACGGTGACACCGTCGCCGGCAAGAAGATCCAGCTGATCGTCAAGGACGACACGGGATCGCCGAACGATACCAAGCGCATCGCGCAGGAACTGGTGGTCAACGAGGGCGCGAACGTCCTGATGGGCTTCGGCCTGACGCCGCTCGCCTTCGCGACGGCCCCGATCGCGACGCAGGCGAAGGTGCCGATGATCGTCACCTCGGCCGCGACCTCCTCGATCACCGAGAAGTCGCCTTATGCGACGCGCACGTCCTTCACCCTGCCGCAGGCGGCCTCGGTGATGGGGCAGTGGGCGGCGAAGAACGGCATCAAGTCGGTCGTCACGCTGGTCAGCGACTACGCGCCCGGCAAGGACGCGCAGGACTGGTTCGTCAAGACGTTCGAGAAGAACGGCGGCAAGGTCAAGGAACAGCTGACCGTGCCCCTGAAGAACCCGGACTTCTCGCCCTTCCTGCAGCGCGTCGCCGACGACAAGCCGGATGCGGTGTTCGTGTTCGTGCCGGCGGGCGTCGGCTCGCAGTTCATGAAGCAGTTCAAGGAGCGCGGTCTCTCCGACGCCGGCATCAAGCTGATCGGCACCGGCGACGTCGTCGACGACCAGATCCTCAACGACATGGGCGACGTCGCGCTCGGCGTCGTCTCGGCCCACCACTATACGGCGGCCCTCCAGACCGACGCGAACCAGACATTCGTCAAGGCCTTCGAGAAGGCCAACAACGGCATGCGGCCGAACTTCATGGCCGTCGGCGCCTATGACGGCATGGCGATGGTCTACCACGCGCTGGAGAAGACGAACGGCGACGCCAGCGGCCCGAAGCTGATGGAGGCGATCAAGGGACTGAAGTGGGAGAGCCCGCGCGGTCCGGTGATGATCGACCCGAAGACGCGCGACATCGTCCAGAACATCTACATCGACAAGACGCAGAAGGTGGACGGCCAGCTCTACAACGTGCCGATCGAGACGGTGAAGGACGTCAAGGACCCGGCGAAGGCCGCGAAGTAAGACGGACCGCGTCTGGCGGCCGGGGGAGACCTCGGCCGCCCGGCGGGATGTGGCCCGACCCGCTTTCGCTTCCGGCAGGGAGTCGAACGCCCAGCACTCGTCATCCCGGCCTCGAGCCGGGATCCATGCCGAACCATCGATGCTGCCGAGGCGGTTGACCGGCCGGACATCGTTCTTCCCTTCGCGCGTGAAAGCCAGTCGATGCGGAGGAATGGATCCCGGGTCGAGCCCGGGATGACGAAGCTTCCGTTTGCGGCCCGCTCCTTGCAAGCGTCGTCACCGCATCGGAGGAACATGCCGTATACGAAGTCGAACAGCGATAAGGACCGACCCTCATGACCCTGCGCTGCGGACTCTCTCACCTCATCACGGACCTGTCTCGCCCATGACGATCCTCTTCGACGGCATCGCCTACGGGATGCTCCTGTTCATCCTCGCCTGCGGGCTGGCGCTGACGCTGGGGCTGATGAACTTCATCAACCTCGCGCATGGCGCCTTCGCCATGGCGGGCGGCTATGTCCTCGTCATCCTCAGCCAGCAGGCGGGGGTGCCGTTCCTCCTGTGCCTGCCGATCGCCTTCATCGTGCCGGCGGTCATCGGCGCCATCCTGGAGCGCACGCTCTACCAGCACCTTTACGGCCGCAGCCATCTCGACCAGGTGCTGTTCTCGATCGGCATCGTCTTCATGGCGATCACCGCGACGCGCTACTTCATGGGCTCAGGGCAGCAGATCGTGCAGCTGCCGGACTGGCTGCAGGGGCGGGTGGAGTTCCTCGGCACCGGCATGGGCGTCTACCGCCTGTTCACCATCGCCATCTGCGCCGTCGTCGCCGGCCTGATCCAGCTCGGCCTGTCGAAGACCCGCTTCGGCAGCCAGCTGAGAGCCGCCGTCGACGACGCGACGGTGGCGCGGGGGCTCGGGATCAACGTCTCGCTGGTCTTCGCCGTCACCTTTGCGGTCGGGTCGGGCCTTGCCGGGCTCGGCGGCGCGCTCGGAGCGGAGGTGCTCGGCCTCGATCCGAACTTTCCGCTCAGCTACATGATCTACTTCCTGGTGGTCGTCGCCGTCGGCGGCACCACCACCATCACCGGCCCGTTCCTGGCGGCGCTCATCCTCGGCATCGCCGACGTCCTGGGCAAATACTACGTGCCCTCGCTCGGCGCCTTCATCATCTACACGCTGATGGTCCTGATCCTTCTGTGGCGGCCGCACGGCCTGTTCTCTCGGGCGGGTGCCCGATGAGCGCGACCCTCTCCGCCCGCCGCGCCGCCGTTCCCGCCGTCGACCGGCCGAGCCTCGTCGCGGCGCTGTCGCGCCCGGCCGTGCCCCTGTGGTTCGAGGTCGTGTTCTGGCTGGCCGCGGTCGGCATCTTCTTCGTCATCCCCGACCGCGCGCTGCTTCTCAACGACATCGCCATCCTCGGCCTGTTCGCGCTGTCGCTGGACCTGATCCTCGGCTATGCCGGCATCGTCTCGCTCGGCCACGCCGCCTTCTTCGGCGCCGGCGCCTATGTCGCCGGCATCCTCGCGGTCAACGGCTTCGGCTGGCCGATCCCGGGGCTGCTCCTCGGCGGCCTCGTCGCGGCGCTGATCGGCTTCGTCTCGGGCTTCCTGATCCTTCGGGGCTCGGACCTGACGCGGCTGATGATCACGCTCGGCGTGTCGCTGATCCTGCTCGAACTCGCCAACCGCTTCGACAACTGGACCGGCGGCGCCGACGGCCTCTACGGCGCCACCATGGCGCCGGTGCTCGGCCTCTTCGACTTCGACCTCTACGGCCACACCGCCTATTTCTACAGCCTCTCTGTCCTGTTCCTGTGCGTCTTGTTCTCGCGGCTCCTGATCGCCTCGCCCTTCGGCCAGTCGCTGCGGGCGATCAAGGACAATCGCATGCGCGCGGCGCATCTCGGCATCGCGACCTCGCGCCACCTCGTCGGCATCTACGTCGTCGCGGCCTTCATGGCGGGGCTCGCCGGCGCGCTGAACGCCCAGACGACGCAGTTCGCCTCCCTCGACGTCCTCTCCTTCGAGCGGTCTGCCGACATCCTCCTGATCCTCGTCCTCGGCGGCACCGGCTATCTCTATGGCGGCCTGGTCGGGGCGGTGATCTTCAAGGTGCTGCAGACGGTCCTCTCCGACCTGACGCCGGAATACTGGCAGTTCTGGATCGGCCTCCTCCTCGTCGTCATCGTGCTGATCGGCCGCGACCGGATGAGCGAGCGCTTCGGCCAGCTCTTCTCGCGCCGCGCCCGAACGGACGGGGAGGCACTGCCATGAGCCGCACCATTCCTTCCGCGTCGGGAGCAGTGGCCGCGGCGGTGCCGGCCTTGGAAACCCGCGGCCTCGTCAAGCGCTTCGGCGGGCTCGTCGCCACAAACGACGTCACGCTCGCCTTCGAGAAGGGCGCCCGGCACGCGCTGATCGGGCCGAACGGCGCCGGAAAGACGACGCTGATCAACCTCCTCACCGGCGTCCTTTCGCCCACCGAGGGGTCGGTGCTTCTCGGTGGCGCCGACGTCACCGCGCTCACGCCGCATCAGCGGGCGCGGCGCGGCATCGCGCGCACCTTCCAGATCAACCAGCTGTTTCTCGACATGACGCCGCTCGAGACCGTGGCGCTGTCCGCCGCCGCCGCCCGCGGGCGCGCCGGGGTCTGGTGGCACCGCGCGGCGCGCGAGCGCGAGAGCGTCGAGCGCGCCGGCGGCCTGCTCGAACGCTTCGGCCTCGCCGATGTCATGTCGACGCGGGTCGCCTCGCTGCCCTACGGCAAGCAGCGCCTCCTGGAGATCGCCGTCGCCATCGCCTCGGAGCCAGAGGTGCTGCTGCTCGACGAGCCGGCCGCCGGTGTGCCGGAGGACGAGCGCCACGAGATCCTGGCGATCGTCGAGAGCCTGCCGAAGGACGTGACCGTCGTCCTCATCGAGCACGACATGGATCTCGTCTTTTCCTTCGCCAGCCGCATCACCGTGCTCGTTTCCGGCGCCGTCTTCACCGAAGGGACGGTCGCGGAAATCTCCGCCAATCCGGAAGTGCGCCGCGTCTATCTCGGAGAGGGCGATGCCTGACCTGCTCACCGTCGAAGGCGTCTCGGCCGGCTATGGCAAGGCCGTCGCAATCCAGGGGATCGACTTCTCGCTGCGCGCCGGCGGCGCGATGGCGCTGCTCGGGCGCAACGGCGTCGGCAAGACGACGCTGATCAACACGCTGGTCGGCGTCACCACCTTCAAGGGCGGCCGCATCGTCCTCGATGGCAGGGACATCACGAAGCTCTCGCCGGAGCGGCGCGCGGCCGCCGGCATCGGCTGGGTGCCGCAGGAGCGTAACATCTTCGTCTCGCTGACCGTCGAGGAGAACCTGACGGCGATCGCGCGGCGCGGTCCTTGGGACGTCGCCCGCGTCTACAAGATGTTCCCGCGGCTCCACGAGCGACGGAAGAACATGGGCAACCAGCTCTCCGGCGGCGAGCAGCAGATGCTGGCGGTCGGCCGCGCGCTGATGCTGAACCCGAAGATCATCCTGCTGGACGAGCCGCTGGAAGGGCTCGCGCCGGTGATCGTCGACGAACTCCTTGCGGCGTTGCGCCGCATCGTCACCGAGGAGCATCTGACGGCGATCATCGTCGAGCAGAAGGCCCGCAAGATCCTTCCGTTCACCGACCAGGCGCTGATCCTCCAGCGCGGCACGATCACCCATCGGGCCGACAGCGCCGCGCTTCTCGCCGACGACGCGGTGCTGGAGTCGCATCTCGGCGTCTGACGCGAAGGCGCGCCCTGCCGGGGGGCGGATGGCTCTATCGCCGTTGCCGCCCCCGTCGCCTCGTCCGGTCGACCCCTTCCCGCCGATACCGCTGCCGAGCCTGTGCCGGGCAGCGCCCGGCGCAGCGGTTTCGGTCAGCCCATCATGCGCATGTCGAGATTGTAGAGGATCCAGATCGTCCCGCCGGCCATGACGGTGACGATCATGAAGGAGAACAGGATCAGCTGCAGGTCCTCGCGCTTCGACTTCGCCAGGTTGATGTGCAGGAAATAGTGGAAATGCACCACGATCTGCACGATGGCGCAGCCGAGGATGATCCACAGGATCGTCATGCGCGGCCAGTCGGTCCAGGCGACGCTGCCGAAGGCGGCGAGCGTCAGCAGGATCGCGAGGACAAGGCCGACGAAATAGTTCCGGCGCTCGCGGCGGAAGTCTTCCTCGTGTCTGATGCTGCTCATCCGGCCAACCCCTGCAGATAGACGATGGAAAAGATACCGACCCAGACGACGTCCAGAAAATGCCAGAACAGGCCAAGGCGCAGGAGCCTGAGCTTTACGTCCTTGTCGAGCCCGAACACCATGATCTGGGCCAGCATCACGCAGATCCAGAGGCAGCCGAGGGTCACGTGGATGCCGTGCGTGGAGACGAGCGCGAAGTAGGCCGAGATAAAGCCCGAGCGGCTCGGACCGACACCCTTGTCGAACACCGACAGGAAGTCGTGCGATTCGAAGCCGAGGAAGGTCAGACCGAGGCAGAGCGTGATGATCAGCCAGTAGACGACGAATTTCGGCCGCGGATTGTACTTCATGGCGAGCGAGGCCATGCCGAAGGTGAAGCTGCTCATCAGGAGCAGCCCGGTCTCGATCGACACGCTCTTGATGTCGTAGAGGTCCTTCGGTCCCGGGCCGCCCGCGATGCCCCGCAGTTCGACCGCATAGGTCGCAAAGAGCATCGCGAAGATGATCATGTCGCTCATCAGGTAGACCCAGAAGCCGAAGACGAGCTCCTCGGCCTCCTCGTGCGCTTCCGGATCGATGGTGCCGAGGTTGATGCCCGGATGTTTCTGTTCCCAGCTGCTCATACCGCCGACACCTCCGCGAGCCCGCGATTGGCCGGGCTGACCTCGTAGTCGCGCGAGACGACCGGCGTCTCATGCACCGCCCGCAGCCAGCGCTCGTGTTCCTTCTTCACCTTCCAGGCCGGGATGACCTTCTTGGTGTCCTTCACGAAGCTCCGCGCGATCACCGACAGCATCATGATGCCGATGCCCGCGGCGACCATCCACCAGATGTACCAGGTCAGCCCGAAGGCGATCATGACGCCGGCGACGGCGAAGACCGGCCCGAGCATCGAGTTCTTCGGCATCTCGATGTCCTTGTAGCGCTCCGGCGGCAGATAGGCCTCGTTGCGCATCTTCATGGCATGGAAGGCGTCGCGTTCGTGGACCGTCGGGATGACCGCGAAGTTGTATTCGGGCGGCGGCGCCGGTGTCATCCACTCGATCGTGCGGCCGTTCCATGGGTCGCCGGCGAAGACGTTGTATTCGCGGCGCCTGAGGATGCTGACGAAGAGCTGGATCAGGAGACTGGCAAAGGCCGCCAGCACGAACACCGCACCCACCATGGCGACGATCGTCCAGGGCAGATAGGCGCCCTCGAAATACTCCACGGTCCGGCGCGGCATGCCGAGCGCGCCCAGCGCGTAGAGCGGGAAGAAGGCGAGCACGAAGCCGACGACCCAGCAGCCCCAGGCGATCCGGCCCCATTTCTCGTCCAGCCGGAAGCCGAACGCCTTCGGGAACCAGTAGGTGTAGCCGGCGAGCATGCCGTACAGCATGCCGGGGATCAGCATGTTGTGGAAATGCGCGACCAGGAACAGCGTGTTGTGGACCTGGTAGTCGACGGCCGGATTGGCGAGCAGGATGCCCGTCAGGCCGCCGATGGTGAACAGGATGACGAAGGCGAGCGCGTAGAGCATCGGCACCGTGAAGCGGACGCGTCCGCGATACATCGTCAGGATCCAGTCGTAGATCTTCACGCCGGTCGGAATGCCGACGAGCATCGTCGCCGTCCCGAACACGGCGTTGAGGCTGGCGGTCTGCCCCATGGTGAAGAAGTGGTGCACCCAGACCAGGAAGGAGATGAAGCCGATCGCGATGGTGGCACTGACGAGGCCGATATAGCCGTAGAGCTTTTTCGCAGAGAAGTTGGCGAACACCTCGGAGTAGACGCCGAAGGAGGGCAGCACGAGGATGTAGACCTCGGGATGGCCGAACGCCCAGAACAGGTTGGCGTAGTTCATCATGTTGCCGCCGAGATTGTTCGTGAAGAAGTGCATGTCGGCGTAGCGGTCGAGCGCGAGGAGCACGGTCGCCACCGTCAGCGGCGGCATCGCGAAGATCATCAGGATGCTGGTGGCGAGAGCGGTCCAGCAGAACAGCGGCATCCGCATCAGATGCATGCCGGGGCAGCGCTTCTTGTAGATCGTCACCGCGAAGTTGATGCCCGTCATGGTCGAGCCGATCGAACTGAGCGTCACCGCCCAGATCCAGTAGTCCGGCCCGACGCCCGGATTGAACGTCATCTCCGTGTAGGGCGGATAGCCGCTCCAGCCGCCGGTCGAGAACTTGCCGAGGCACAGCGAGATCATCAAAATCGCCGCGCCGGCCGAGGTGAAGGCGAGGCTGAGCGAGTTGATGAGCGGGAAGGAGACGTCACGCGCGCCGATCTGCAGCGGCATGGCGTAGTTCATCACGCCGGTGAGGAAGGGCATCGCCATGAAGAAGATCATGATCGTGCCGTGCGTGGTGAACAGCTGCGAGAAGTGGTCGGGCGGCAGGTAGCCTGGCGCGTCGTAGGCGAGCGCCTGCTGCAGCCGCATCATCGACGCCTCGACGAGCGCGCGGGCCATCATCACGAAGGAGATCGTGATGAACATGATGCCGATCTTCTTGTGGTCGAGGCTGGTGAGCCACTCCGTCCACAGATACTTCCACTTGCCGAGCCAGGTGATCAGGATCACCACGAAAAGCGCGCCGAAGACCACGAGCAAGGCGGCGAAGGCGGCGATCGGGCTGTAGAAGGGCAGGGAGTCGTAGGACAGCTTGCCGAAAAAGACATACCACCAGTCGGAAGCGGTCATTGATGTGCCTCAGCCTTTTTGTGCTGCCCGGCTTCCATCGCCTCCTTCGGGTAGGACGAAGGGTAGGGCGGCCGGTATTTCGAGACGATCTTGCTGAAGAGATCGGGTTCGGGATCCGAGAAGTAGAGCGTCGCGGCCGGGAGCGCGTTCATGTCCAGCCGCTGCTGCGCCTCGTCCGCGGTCGTCCGCTGCGACAGGATCGCATAGGTCCCGGCGTCCAGCGGCCGCGGCGCGGCGTCCCGCACCGTCTTCACCCAGGCGTCGAAGGCGGGCTTGGCCATCGCGTCGACGCTGAACTTCTGCATATGGAATCCCATGCCGTTGAACTGCGTGTTTTCGCCCCGCAGCGTGCCGGCATGGTCGGCGATGAGATTGAGCTGCGTCTTCATCCCGGCCATGGCGTAGATCTGGCTGCCGAGCGAGGGGATGAAGAAGGCCTGCATCACCGCGTCCGAGGTGATGGTGAAATGCACCGGTCGGTCCGTCGGCAGGCCGAGCACGCCGACCGTCGCGATGTGCTGTTCGGGGTAGATGAACAGCCATTTCCAGTCGAGGCCGACCACCTGGACCTCGAGCGGCGGCTTGTCTGAGGCGATCGGCCGGTAGGGATCGAGGTCGTTCTCCCACGACCAGATGAGATAGGCGAGGATGCCGACGATCGCGAAGGGCACGCCCCAGATCAGGAATTCCAGGCTCCAGTTGAAGCCCCAGTTCGGATCGTAGGCAGTCTTCGAATTCTTCCGCCGATATCGCCAGGCGAACCAGGGCACGAGGATGAAGACCGGGAGGCAGACGATCATCATCCAGCCGATGATCTCCAGGAACAGCGTGCGCTGCTGGGAGGCGATCTGGCCGTAGGGATGCAGGAAGGAGGACTGCTGGGCGCAGTCGCCGAGGGTGATGCCGAGAAGGGCGACGGCGAGAAACCCGCCGGCGCGTCTGAAACGGTTTGCCATGGTCCTATCCATGGCTCCGCCCGCAGGGGCTGGATCGCGAGACTGCGATGCCCGGGATCGGCAGGACGGGGCTGAGCTTGATCATGAATGACATCGTCCGCGCGGTTGGTCTCTACGATCGGTCTGCGGCAAGCGCCGCCTCGCCCTCTCGCTCGTATTTCGCCAGCGCGACGAGTGCGTTGACGAGCGCGAGATGGCTGAGCGCCTGGGGATAGTTGCCGGTGAGGCGCCGGCTGGCGACATCGTATTCCTCCGACAGCAGGCCGACATCGCTGCGGATCGACAATGCCCGCTCGATCGTCTCCACCGCCGCGGAGCGACGCCCCTGCATGAGCTGGCATTCGGCGAGCCAGAACGAGCAGGCGATGAACGCACCCTCTGGAACCAGCGCCGGCATCAGATGCCGCCGCACCAGCCCGTCGTCGACCAGGCGCTCCTCGATCAGCGCGATGGTGCCGCGCATCCGCTCGTCGTCGGCGGGAAGGAAGCCGACCTTGGGCAGGAGCAGGAGCGAGGCGTCCACCTCCTGACCGCCGAAATAGGAGGTGAAGGAGCCGAGGCCAGCGTCGTAGCCTTCCTTGCAGATGACCGCGTGGATCTTGTCTCGCAGCGCCTCGATGCGCTCGCGGTCGGCGCGCTTGAGCTCCTGGCCGCCCTTGCCCCCAAGGAACCGGTCGAGAGCCACCCAGGTCATCGCCTTGGAATAGGTGTAGTGGCGCGGCTCGCCGCGGCTCTCCCACAGCCCTGAATCCGGCTCGACCCACATCCGCTCGACATAGTCGACGATCGCGTGTTCCAGGTGTCGGCCCTGTTCGGTCCGGTCCATGCCGGCCTGCTCGGACGCGTGCAGGACGCGGATCAGTTCGCCATAGACGTCGAGCTGCAGCTGGCCCGCCGCGGCGTTGCCGACGCGCACCGGCCGCGCGAAGCGATAGCCCGGCAGCCAGGGAAGTTCCGCCTCGTTCAGCCGGCGCGAGCCGTCGACGCGGTACATGATCTGCATCTTGTCCGGCGCGCCGGCGACCGCCCTGAGGATCCAGTCGCGCCAGGCCGAAGCTTCCTGCGTGTAGCCGCAGTCGACGAGGGCGGAGAGGGTGAAGGTCGCGTCGCGCAGCCAGCAGAAGCGGTAGTCCCAGTTCATCTTGCCGCCGGGCTGCTCCGGCAGGGATGTGGTCGGCGCCGCGACGAGGCCGCCCGTCGGACGGTGCACCAGCGCCTTCAGCGTCAGCAGCGAGCGGCGGAGCGCCGCGCTGTAGTCGTCATTCTCGCACGGGCTTTCGAACCGGCCGATCCAGTCCCGCCAGTATTGCTGGGTTTCCTTGAGCGACTTGTCGGGATCGACCGCCTCCGGGGCGGGATCCTGCGCGGAGCCATAGGTGAGAACGAAGACGTGGCTGTCGCCTTCCGAGACGGTGAAGCGCGAGACGACCTTGCTGTCGGTGATCTCCAGCTTCTCGCTGGACCGCAGCACGACCTTGTCGGGCCCGACATGCAGCAGGACGCCGCCGTCGAATTCGGTCACCCAGGGCGGCATGTTGCCGTAGTCGAAGCGCAAGGAGGCGTCCATGCGCGCCTTCACCCGGCCTTCCAGCCCGGTGACCATCCGCACCAGCACCGGGTTCCCCGAACGGATCGGCATGAAGTCGGTGATGCGGATCGTGCCGCTCGCGCTGGTCAGGTCGGTCTCGAGGACCATCGTGCCCGGCTGGTAGCGGTGCTCGCTGCTCTCGATCGGCTCTTCCGGCGCGATCGACCAGCAGCCGTGTTCCGGATTGCCGAGCAGCGATGCGCAGCAGGCCGGGGAATCGAAGCGCGGCAGGCAGAGCCAGTCGACGGAGCCCTGGCGGGTGACGAGGGCGACGGTCTCGCCGTCGCCGATCATCGCGATGTCTTCCAGCGGTACCGTCATCGACGTTCCTCCCTCGCGCGCTTGCCTCCCTTCTTCACGTCGGCGCTCGTCATGTCAGCGACGCCTCCGCGTCAGCAGCGACAGGATGGAGACGAGCCCCAGCACCCCGAAGCCGGCGAGGAAGGCGTCGCGGTGGCGGTCGGTCACCATTTCGAGGCTGGTCGACTTCGCCTGGGAATCGAAGCGCCCGTGCGCCGTCGCATGACCCGCGACCGGCTCGAACAGATTGGCCGGCGCGTTCTCCGGCTTCGGGGTGGAGGACAGCTGTGCGCTGTAGCCCTTCTTCGCCATGAAGCGGTCGAGCAGGCCCGGCGCGATCATGTTGCCGACGATCGCCTGGACGCTGGAATAGCCGACCCAGATCTCGCGGCGCTTGTTGGTCGCTGCGAAGAAGATTGCGCGGGCGGCGACCTCCGGCTCGAAGATCGGCGGCACCGGCTGGGCCTTCTTGCTCATCTTGTTCATCGCCCAGTCGAACTGCGGCGTGTTCACCGCCGGCAGCATGACCATGGTCAGCTGGATGTCGAGGCCGTCATGGATCAGCTCCGAACGAAGGGAATCGGTAAAGCCGCGGATCGCAGCCTTGGCGGCGCAGTAGGGCGCCTGCAGCGGCACCGAGCGATAGCCGAGGGCGGAGCCGATGTTGACGATCACCCCGTGCCGGCGCACCCGCATGCGCTTTAGCGCGGCCATCATGCCGTAGACCTGGCCGAGATAGGTGACGTTGGTGGCGCGCTGCACCTCCTCCGGTTTCAGCTCCGAGACGGGGGAGAAAACCGTCGCCATGGCGACGTTCACCCAGGTGTGGATCGGCCCAAGTTCGCCCTCGACGCGGTCTGCCGCGGCTTCCACCTGGCCGGAGTCGGAGACGTCCGTCGGGATCGGCAGCGCTTTCCGGCCCAGCCGGCGGATCTCCTCCGCCAGGCTCTCCAGCCGGTCCTTGTCGCGCGACAGAAGCGCGACGTCATAGCCGTTGCGGGCAAATTCCAGTGCGGTGGCTCGTCCGACGCCTGCCCCGGCCCCGGTTATCACTGCAATCTGCCTCATCCCGCTCTCCTCATTTACAATCGGTTGCTTCGAATAGTCTGTTCATCGCCGGTCTGCGGGGCCGAGATCACCATAGCCGGCCAAGCATCTGCAGGAATTGACCATGTCGTCAGCAGATGACGACATGGCGCGGATAGATGTTGCAGATGCGAAAAGGATCAAATTACCGGTTACTAGCCATCTAAAATCCTCGGCGCCGCATCCAGACGTACGATGATGTTTCCGCGCCGGCGGTCTGATCGCCGCGGCGTGAACAGCCGCAGAACTCTCTTCACGCCTTCGCGAGCACTGGAACAACCAGCGACGCGGCGACCCGTTCCCGCCCGAACCCTACAAGTTCGTAACGTTCTCTAATGAGAGGGTCTCTCGGGCGCCTCGCCGCAGGGCGGCTTCGGGGATAGGTTGCGTCCGTCCGCGGGATGGCTCAAGGACCGTTCATGCCTCTGATCCACAAGATCGATGACCCCGCCGACCCGCGGGTCGAGCCGTTCCGGAACGTGCGCGAGCGCGACCTCGTCGGACGCCGGGGCTTCATCGCCGAGGGCAAGGTGGTGCTCGACCATCTGCTCGCTGCCCGGCGCTTCCGGCCGACTGCGCTCCTCGTCCTCGAGAACCGGATGGCGGGTCTCGCCGACCGTCTCGCCCGTCTGCCCGACAGGGTGCCGGTGCATGTCGCCAGCCGGGCGGTCTTCGACGAGATTGCCGGCTTTCCCGTCCATCGCGGGATACTCGCCCACGCGGAGGACTGCGAAGCCGAAGGCGACGGCGGCGCGCTGATTGCCTCGGCGCATGCGGCGGGGCAGCCGCTGGTCGTGTGCGTCGGCATCGCCAACCACGACAATGTCGGCGCGATCTTCCGCAACGCCGCGGCCTTCGGCGCCGGTGCCGTGCTCCTCGACGGGACGTCCTGCCATCCGCTCTACCGCAAGGCTCTGCGGGTCTCCGTCGGCGCCGTGTTGACCGTGCCCTGGCATTTCGGCCGCTCGGCCGGCGAGATCCTGCGCGACGTTTCCGCCGCGGGTTACCAGCCCTTCGCCCTGACGCCGGCCGGCGAGATCGAAGCCGGCGCATTGCCGCGCGACCGGCCGGCGGCGCTGTTCCTCGGAACGGAGGGGAATGGGCTGCCAGTGGAGCTGATGGAGCGGATGCGCACGGTGCGCATCGCGATGCAGCCGGGGCTCGACAGCCTCAATGTCGCGACCGCCGCGGCGATCGTCCTGCACGGGCTGTATTCGGCGGCCTGATCCCTCACGGTCACACCGAAGACTGCGGCGAAGCCGCGAGCCGAGACCTGCCGTCCTGTTCCTGCCCAAGCCGCCCGTCCTCGGGACGCATCATTGCGTGACGTCGTGAAGGCGCGCGGCGCCGCCGCCGGCACATGATTCCCGCGGCAAATCTCCCGGGGGGACCGGCACGACCGTCGTCGCCGGACTCGACGGGGTTCCCCGCAAGCGGCTCCCGGCACGAGGTTCACCTCCGTATTTACGTAGAGTAAGTAAAGGTTTCGTCAAGCGACTTCGCCTCGGTGCGGAAGGCCGAGGACGCGACGCTTCGGCGGGTGCGGAAACGAGAACCGGACGCGCTGACCCTATGAAGTCAGTGAATTCAACATCTCAGGCAATCGGCCGAGCGTTTCGACGACGGCAGCGTGTTCTTGGGAGCCGCCGGCGCCTCGTGGACACGGGCCGCTTTCACCATGGATGCGACATATTGTTATGCGCCTTTATAACAAATTTAGAGAGGGAGGTTACCAAGGGAAAGCTGTCCAAATCTGTCGGAGCGTAGCATGGCACTTGGCGCATGAACATGTCGGGCGGGACGCTCAAGGTTAAATTCTACCGTGAGCTGAACAGAGCCGAGCGGGAGCGCGCGGTTCCCGTCGTCAAGCTCGCGGGACTCTATTTCATCTGGTGGCCGAAGGGGTTGCGGATCAAGCGGGGCTAAGCCGCATCGAGCCGCCCGCAAGCCTTCGGATCTGACGCATCATGCAGCAGCGAACCTGGGCGGGGCGGGAGACGCATGTTCGCCGCCCCGGCAGCGGGCGTGCTCGTCCCCGCCGGTCGCGGTCGACGCATGCGCCCCGAAGTGGCTGACATCGTCACATCGCGGTCTTGGGGTGGACCGAACGAAGGTGCGCCCTGATCTGATCGACTGACGCAGCGCCGCTGTCGCTGGTGGAACGCCCGCAGGCGGCAGGATTCGTCGCCATCGAGTCGCGGCGGCTGCGCCGGTGCCATCCGCCGGGTCTATTCCGCGGCGTGATCCCTCACCGTCGCGCGCTGCTGGATGCGGCGAACCCGCTCGGCAAGGCTCGGCGGATCACCTTTGCGCGAAGCAGCGCCGTCCTCGGCCCCCAGGATCGTGTGAAGCGGCGAGCGCGACCCTTCGGCGGCGGCCGTCAGCGCGATGACCCGTGCGGCGAGATCGCCGACCGTCTGGCGCAACCCTTCCTCGTCGAGCGCTTCGTCGAGTTCCGGGCGCTCCGGCAGGTCCAGCTGTTCGGCGAGATGCGTCCGGAGTGTCTCGCGCTCGGCGGACGACGCTGCGTCGGCAGAGGCGTCGTCGGCGTTGCCGAGACCTTCGGCTGCCACGTCCCTGCGGCGCGATGCGGACGCTCGCCGATCGGGCTCGGCGTCCACGGGCTCGGCCGCGGCGTGCGCTTCGACCGGAGATGCTGTGGCCGCCGTGTCGCTGCGCCGCGTACCGAGGAGCCGGGCGATCTGCTCGTCGCGGTCGGCGAGGTCGGATGTCAGCCGTGTGACCCTGTCGTCGAGCCGGCCGGCATGGGCCTTTTCCTTCTGCAGCTGTGCTTCCAGCGCGGCCATCTCGCTGCGCAGCCGATCCGCCGCATTCTGGCGTTCGCGGCCCTGGCGCTCTTCGGCGCGCAGATCGTCGGAGAGCTGTTCGATCCGGGCTTCGAGGCGGACGATCGTCAGCTTCCGCTCCTCTGCGATCGCGGTGAGATCGCGGAAGCGCGCCGCCAGCGCGTCCATCTCCTCGGTCCGCAGCTCCAGATCGTGCCGGGTGTCGCGCAGCGCCTCGTCGAGTTCGTCGATCTCGCGCTCGCGCACCTCGACGGCGGTGGCAAGGTCGCCGAGATCAGCGGTCTGCTGCTCGACGGTGTCCGAGAGCGTGCGATTGCGTGCGCGCAGCTCGGCGTTCTCGGCGGAGACGCGCCCCGCCTCGGCCCGTTCCAGCGCCGCCCGCCGGCTGTCCTCTTCCGCCTTCATCTCGCGCTGTCGCGCCGCCAGTGCCGTCTCGGCGCGGACATAGTCGATGCTGGCGCGGATCTCCTTGACGTTGGCGGGGATGGTCGCCGCATATTCGCGATAGGCGAGCCGCTGCGCCCGGCGCCAGACGAACGGCGCCACGAGCAGCGTGATCAGCAGCGCCGCAAAGAAGCCGAAGACGAAGGTGAGGGCGGTCGCGATCATTCAGGAGCCGGGTCGGTCAGTCATACCAACCATATAGTGCAAAACGCCCGGCTTGTTCCGTCAACTTCGACGGACCGGCGAAAATCGCGAACGCCTATGGTTTTGCGGCAACGCTCGCGCGCCGCCGAACGCAGCGGAGCGGCCGCCGGCAAAGGCCGGCCGCCGCTCCTTGGAACATGCCGGAAAGGCTCAGAACGGGTTCCAGGTCGGCATCGGCGTCAGCTTGAGATAGCCGACATTGACGCCGAGCCGTGCGCCGATGCCGGTCTTGACCGGAACGAGCGTCACCTGATCGCGCTTCAGGACGGTCATGCCGAGGCCGCCGACGAGATAGGCGCTGCCCGACACGCCGCCGAAGCGGCCATAGGCACCGTCGACGGACGGCAGGTCGTAGACCAGCATCATGGTGCGGGCGCCGTCGCCGCCGAAGTCGAATCCGAGCGAGGGACCCTGCCAGAAGATCTTGTGATTGCCGGCGTTCTTGGTGAACAGCGTTCCCTCGCCATACCGCAGTCCACCGAAGAAGGCGCCGCCGGCTTCCTCACCGAGGATGTAGCCGTTCGGAAGTCCGTAGCTGTGGAAAGCGCGTTCGATGAGCTGGGCGAGGCTGCCCGAGGTGGTGCCGAAGAACTGATGGCCGGCGTTGATCACCTCCTGGAGGTCGTAGCCGGCCGGCCGCGCCTGGGCGGCGGCGGGCGTCGCGGCGAACTGCATCTGGCACAGTCCGATGAGGGCAGCGACGAGGACTCGACGCATCGTCCCGACGATGTTTCGCATGATCGGTTTCCTTCGCGATGAGGAGCCGCTTCGGCGGACCGAAGCGCCCCGCGCCGAGCCGGCGCGTCATCCGGGATTCGACCAAAACATGCTTGCCAAATGCCTAACGCAAAACGGCAACTATGGGGCATTTTCGTGAGCGGCCCTGCCGCAAAGCCGCCCGCCACGGCCATGCTTCGGTTGACGGATTCGGCATGGAGACTCATGCTCTGCCCCGAAATGGGACGGGTGATTCGACCCCGCTCCGCCTTTCATCCCACCGGACGGACACCCAGAATGACGACCCTTCCAGCGCTTTCCGCGGCGGATCTCGCGGCACTTCTCGCCAGCCGGCTGTGCCACGACATCATCTCGCCGGTCTTCGGCATCCAGAGCGGGCTCGAACTGCTCGACGACATGCCGAACGACAAGGAAGCGATGGACCTCGTACGCAATTCGCTGAAGTCGGCGGTGGCGAAGCTCCAGTTCGCGCGCATCGCCTTCGGAGCAGCGGGGTCGCAGACCGCGATGATCGACCTCAACGACGCCAAGACGGTGGCGAACGGCTACATGGAGCACGAGAAGGCCAATCTCGTCTGGGAAGGCGAGGGCGGCTACGTCAAGAAGAACTTCGCCAAGGTGATCCTCAACCTCGTGCTCCTCGCCAGCGCCTCGATCAGCCGCGGCGGTGAGGTGCGGGTGGACGTCGAGTCCATCGAACCGGCGCGCGCCAAGGTGCGCGCCACCGGCGAGCGTATCCGACTGCAGCCGCGGCTCGTCGCGCTTCTCGACGGGGCGGAGGGCCAGGAGGCGATGGATGCTCAGGCGATCCAGCCCTACTACACGCTGTTCCTCGCCAAGGAGTGCGGCCTCGACCTCTCCTACGAGAAGACCGAGGGCTCGGTGCTGTTCACCGCCGGCGAAGCCGAGGCGGAGACAGAGGCCAAAGCCGAGGCCTGATCAGATCGGGATTGCCGCGCCGGATGATCGATCGCCCGGCGCGCCTGACTCCTCTACGGCCTTGTCAGTCGAGCGGGCGGCGGTCGTAGAGCCAGGGGGTCACCTGGCGCTGCTTCGCCTCGAAGGCCGCGATCTGGTCCTCGTGCTCCAGCGTCTGCCCGACTTCGTCGAGGCCCGAGAGCAGGGCGTCGCGCCGGAAATCTTCGACCTCAAAGGCAAAGCGCGTTCCGTCTTCCAGCGTGACGGCGAGCGCCTCGAGGTCCACGGTGACGATCTCGCCGGCCTCGGCGCTCTTCATCACGCGGTCTACTTCGTCGGGCTTCAGCGCGACCGGCAGGATGCCGTTCTTGAAGCAGTTGCTGTAGTGGATGTCGGCGAAGGAGATGGCGATCACGCTGCGGATGCCGAAGTCCTTCATCGCCCAGGGCGAATGCTCGCGCGAGGAGCCGCAGCCCCAGTTCTCCAGCGAGACGATGATCTTGGCGTTCCGCCAGGGCTCCTTGTTCAGCACGAAGTCCGGGTTCTCACTGCCGTCCGGGTTGAACCGGTACTCCTGGAAGAAGAACGGCACGAGGCCCTTCTTGGTCACCGCCTTGAGCACGTTCTTCGGCGTGATCATGTCTGTGTTGACGTTGTTGATCGGGATCGGCGCGGCGTAGCCGGAGACGCTGGTGAACTTTTCCATCGTCAGGCTCCCTTCTTCCAGTCGCGCACGTCAACGAAATGGCCGGCGATCGCCGCCGCCGCGGCCATGGCGGGGCTGGCGAGATGGGTGCGCCCGCCGGGTCCCTGGCGGCCGACGAAGTTGCGGTTCGAGGTCGAGGCGCAGCGCTCGCCGGGCTTCAGCTGGTCCGGGTTCATGCCGAGGCACATGGAGCAGCCGGGCTCGCGCCAGTCGAAGCCGGCGTCCCTGAACACCCGGTCGAGTCCCTCTTCCTCGGCCTGACGCTTCACCAGGCCGGAGCCGGGCACGACCATCGCGGAAATGCCTTCGGCGACCTTGTGGCCGGCGACAACGTGCGCCGCCTCGCGCAGGTCCTCGATGCGGCTGTTGGTGCAGGAGCCGATGAAGATGCGGTCCAGCCGGATGTCGCGGATCGCCTGGCCGGGCTTCAGGTCCATGTAGGCCAGCGCCGCCTCGATCGACCGGCGCTTGGCCTCGCTCGCCGCCTCGGCCGGGTTCGGCACGACGCCGGAAACCGGGACCACGTCCTCCGGGCTGGTGCCCCAGGTGACCATCGGCGTCACCTCGGAGGCGTCGAAGGCGACCTCGCGGTCGTATACGGCGCCGGGGTCGCTCTTCAGGCTCGACCAGTAGTCGACCGCCCGGTCCCACATGTCCGGCGAGGGCGCGCCGGGGCGGCCCTTGATATGCGCGAAGGTCTTCTCGTCGGGGGCGAACAGGCCGGCGCGGGCGCCCGCCTCGATCGTCATGTTGGAGACCGTCATGCGGCCCTCCATCGACAGCGACATCAGCGCCTCGCCGGCATATTCGACGACATGGCCGGTGCCGCCCGCCGTGCCGATCCGGCCGATCGTCGCGAGGATGAGGTCCTTGGCCGTCACCCCCAGCGGCAGCTTGCCGTCGATGCGGATCCGCATGTTCTTCGAGCGCTGCTGCAGCAGCGTCTGGGTCGCCAGCACGTGCTCGACCTCGGAGGTGCCGATGCCGAAGGCGAGCGCGCCGAAGGCGCCGTGGGTGGCGGTGTGGCTGTCGCCGCAGACGATGGTCATGCCGGGATGGGTCAGCCCCTGTTCCGGGCCGATCACATGCACGATGCCCTGGCGGCGGTCCTCGTAGCCGAAATACTTGATCCCGAACTCGGTCGTGTTCTCGCGCATCAGCCGCAGCTGCTCGCGCGAGGCCGGATCGTCGGTGTCGTCGGTGCGGCCGACGAAGGTCGGCACGTTGTGGTCGGCGACGCCGAGCGTCGCCTCGGGCCGGCGCACCCGGCGCCCGGCATCGCGCAGCGACTCGAACGGCTGCGGGCTGGTGACCTCGATGATGAAGTGCTGGTCGATGTAGAGGATCGTCTGGCCGTTGGCCTGCCGATCGACGACATGGCTGTCCCAGATCTTGTCGTAGAGTGTCTTTGCCATTCGCGTCGTTCCTCCGGGCCGCGGCGGGCGGAGCGCCTTCTCCGTGACGGAGCGCTCTCGCCCGGCCGGCGGCGGATGCGTCTCAGTAGTACTGGCCCTGGCGATAATCCCAGCTGAGGAAGTGGTTCGACAGGAGCATCATGATCTTGTCGATATCCAGCCCCTTGCGGATCATCACCGGGGCGGGGGAGACCGACCGCTCGCCCTTCTGCTCGGGGATCAGCTTGCCGCTCTCGTCGACCATCGAGATCATCACGCCCTGCTCGAAGCGGGTCTCGACCGTCTTGCCCGGCTGGATCGAGGCGACGTAGTCGTTCGCCTCGATGATCAGGTCGGCCTCGCCTTCGATCCGCTCGCCGATACCCTCGACCAGACCACGGTTGCCCTTGCCGGAAGGATTGGCGGAGGAGGCGAAGGCGATCTTGCCGTGGTCGCGCCACAGCGCCTCGGCGAGCTTCTCGGACGGGGTGCCGTAACGGATGACGAAGCAGCTGGTGCCGCGTCCGTCCATCATCAGCTCGCGCGAGCCGTCGTCGGGGATGCGGGCGATCGCCTCTTCCTTCCAGGGCAGGATGCAGCCGAGCAGGATCTCCTTGTCGAAGTGCTCCTGGTAGAAGGCCTCGATCTCCGGCGTCAGCTGGGCGAGCGTGCGCAGCTCGTCCATCGAACCGCAGAGCACGACGCCCGGCTTGTTGCGCTTCCTCACCTTGGCGTCGAACTTGCGCTCGAGGCCGGCGCGATCGGAGACCATGATGATATAGCCCACCTTGGTCGGGCTCACGATCATGCCGCCGCCGCGCGTCAGGATTTCCAGCCCTTCCTGTTGAACGCCGCCATTCCAGGCGACGGTCTTTTCTGTAGCAGGCATGGTCCGATCAACTCCGGTTCGCCGTGGCACTGGTATCTAGGGACCGGCGATCCGCCACGCTATGAGGAAAGATCGATCGCCGCGCCGTCTGGTTCGGCATCGGAATAGGCCGCGGCGGGCGTCATGGAAAGTCCAAAATCCACCCGAGCCGGCCTGCGGGCGGCTTGGGGACAGGCCCGGCGGCGTCAGCGCGTTCGCCGCGGAAGGTCCGGCTGTCAGGCCCGCTCTTCCGCGATCGCGGCGGCGCGGCGGTCGCGGACGGCCTCGACGATCGCCTCGGCGGTGATGCCGAAGTGCCGGTAGAGCTCCGGGGCCGGACCCGAGGCGCCGAAGCCGGTCATCCCGACAAAGACGCCGTCGCGGCCGATCAGCGCGTCCCAGCCCTGGCGGATGCCGGCCTCGATCGCGACCTTCACGCTGTCGTCGTCGAGCATCGCGCGGCGGTACTCGGCGCTCTGGCGCTCGAAGAGCTCGAAGCAGGGGACGGAGACAACCCGCGTCGGCACGCCGTCCGCTTCCAGCCGCATCCGGGCCTCGACGGCGATCTCGACTTCCGAGCCGGTCGCGAAGATCGTCACCGCCGCTTCCGCCGAGGCCGGCTCCAGCTCGTAGGCGCCACGCGCGCTGCGGTTCCCGTCGTGCTCGTCGACCCGCAGCGTCGGCAGGGCCTGGCGCGACAGCGCCAGCACCGACGGCGCATCCTCCGTCTCCAGCGCGATCTGCCAGCACTCGATCGTCTCGACCGCATCGGCCGGACGGAACACCATCATGTTGGGGATCGCCCGCAGCGCCGCCAGATGCTCCACCGGCTGGTGCGTCGGCCCGTCCTCGCCGAGGCCGATCGAGTCATGCGTCATGACGTAGACGACGCGCAGGCCCATCAATGCCGAGAGGCGCATGGCGCCGCGGCAATAGTCGGAAAAGGTCAGGAAGGTGCCGGAATAGGGGATCAGGCCGCCATGCAGCGCGATGCCGTTCATCGCCGCGGCCATGCCGTGCTCGCGGATGCCGTAGTGAACGAAGCGGCCGGAATAGTCGCCGGGCACGATCGCCGTGGTCTGGCTGGTGCGAGTGTTGTTCGAGCCGGTGAGGTCCGCCGAGCCGCCGATCGTCTCGGGGATGACCGCGTTGATCACCTCCAGCGCCATCTCCGAGGCCTTGCGCGTCGCGACCTTCGGCCGCTCCTCGTTCAGCCGGCGCTTCTCGCGGTGGATCGCCTCGGTGAGGCCGCTCGGCAGGCCGCCGCGGGCGCGGCGCTCGAACTCGCCGCGCGTCTCCGGATCGATCGCCGCGAAGCGCGCCTCCCACTCCTTGCGGCGGACGCTGGAGCGCAGCCCGGCGATGCGCCACTTGTCGAGGATCTCCGAGGGAACCTCGAACGGCTCGTAGGCCCAGCCGAGCGCCTGGCGCGCGGCGGTGATCTCGTCGGCCCCGAGCGGCGCGCCGTGCGCCTTGGACGTGCCGCTCTTGTTCGGCGCGCCGTAGCCGATGACCGTCTTGCAGGCGATCAGGGTGGGGCGGTCGCTGTCCCGCGCGGTCTCGATCGCCGCCGCGATCGCGTCATGGTCGTGCCCGTCGCAGGAGAGCGCCTGCCAGCCGCAGGCCTCGAAGCGGGCGGCCTGGTCGGTCGAGTCGGAGAGCGCGATCTTGCCATCGATGGTGATGCCGTTGTCGTCCCAAAGGACGATCAGCTTGTGGAGCTTCAGATGGCCGGCGAGCGCGATCGCCTCCTGGCTGATCCCCTCCATCAGGTCGCCGTCGCCGCACAGGACATAGGTGCGATGGTCGACGATGTCGTCGCCGAAGCGGGCGTTGAGGATGCGCTCGGCGAGCGCCATGCCGACGGCGTTGCCGATGCCCTGGCCGAGCGGCCCGGTGGTCGTCTCGATGCCGGCGGCGTGGCCGACCTCGGGATGGCCGGCGGTTCGCGAGCCGAGCTGGCGGAAGCGCTTGATCTCGTCCATGCCGATGTCGTCGTAGCCGAGCAGATAGAGCAGGCTGTAGAGCAGCATGGAGCCGTGGCCGGCCGAGAAGACGAAGCGGTCGCGGTCGGCCCAGCCTGGCATCTTCGGATCGAAGGTCAGGAACCGCGTGAACAGGACGGTGGCGATGTCGGCGGCGCCCATCGGCAGGCCGGGATGGCCGGAGCCGGCCGCTTCGACGGCGTCGGCCGACAGGAAGCGGATGGCATTCGCCATCTTGCGCTGGGTCTCGGCTGTGGGCATCGTCGCGGCTCCATCGGTGGTCCGGTGGACCAAACGCGCGGCAGCAATCACACGGCCCCGTGCCGTGTCAACAAGCCGGCCCGACGGCTTGGCGGGACAGAGCTTTTCTTGATCGCGCCGAGCCGCTAGAGCTTAATAGCCGGTCCCGGACGGGGCCGCCAGCATCCGACGGCGGGTCGCCCCGTCAGCTCCAGGGAGACTTACCATGGCGTCGCAGGACCCGTTCGAGGCGGCGAGAGAGCGACTTCGGGCGGCGGTCGAGCAGCTGAGCGAGGCCGTGGATGGACGTCTGTCGCGCGAATCGGCCGGCCAGAGCGTCGAGGTGGAGATCCAGCGCCAGACCGCCGACCGCGCCCGCCTGGCGCGCGAACTCGACGCGGCGCTCGCCCACAGTCAGCGGCTGGAGCGGGTCAACCGCGACGTCTCGCACCGGCTCGTCGACGCCATGGAGCATGTCCGCCGCGTGCTGGACAGACACAAATAGCCAGCCCCAGCCGAAGGCCCTGAACCGATGCCGCAAGTCGTCGTCACAATCGACGGAAAGACCTACCGAATGGCCTGCGCCGAGGGCGAGGAGGCACATCTCGAGGACCTCGCGGCCGACTTCGACGCCAAGGTCGCCGAGCTGCGCGAATCCTTCGGCCAGATCGGCGATCTCCGGCTGACGGTGATGGCCGCGATCATGGCGACCGACCAGTTGTTCGAGGCGCGCCGCAAGCTTCGCGAGCTGGAGGGCCGGGTCGAGCGCGGGGCGCCGGCTCCCACCGGCGACGGGCGCGAGCGCGAGGCGCTGGCGGAAAGCCTCAACGAGGCGGCCGCTTCCATCGAGCGCCTGGCGCAGCGGCTGGCGAACGGCGGATGAGGCGGCGGGCGGCGGCGCGTCTGCGTCGGCGTCGCGAGCGTGCCGGCGTGCCAAGGCGGGCTGGCCGTCTATATGACGCTCCCCTGCCGATTGCTCCCGCCATGGTGACCGATTGACCCGCTTGCTTCTCCGTCTCGTCCTCGCCGCCGGCGCGGCAGCCTCGGCCCTGCTGCTCGCCGACTGCGCCTCCGCTCTCAATGCCGTCACCAGCCGCAGCGGCTTTCACACCGTCTCCGACGTCCGCTATCAGGGCGGCGACAGCGGCACCTACGACCTCTACGTCCCGAACGGCGCGAGCGCCCGCTCGCCGGCGGTGATCTTCATCCACGGCGGCAGCTGGGGCACCGGATCGAAGCGGATCTACCCGTTCCTCGGCCAGTCGCTGGCGAGTGCCGGCATCATCGTCGCGATCCCGAACTACCGGCTCTATCCCGAGACGCAGTTTCCGGGCTTCGTGGAGGATGCGGCAAAGGCGACGGCGTCCTTCGCCGCGACGCTTCGAAGCGGCGAGAACGGAGTTCCTGCCGGCCACCACCCGCTGTTCCTGATGGGCCATTCGGCCGGCGCCGAGATCGCCGGTCTCCTCGCGATCGACGCGCGCTGGCTGAAGGCGGACGGAATTCCCCTGTCGCGGATCGCCGGCTTCATCGGTCTCGCCGGCCCCTACGATTTCCTGCCGCTCACCGACGAGCGCTACAAGCGGATCTTCCCGAAGCGGCTGCGGGCCGAGAGCCAGCCGGTGAATTTCGTCAGCGGCGACGAGCCGCCGATGCTGCTGATCGCTGGCAAGGCCGACACGACCGTCGATCCGAAGAACACCGTCTCGCTCGCCAACAAGGCCCGTGTGGCGGGCGACAAGGTGCAGATGACGCTCTATCCGGGCGTCAGCCATATCGGCGCGATCAGCGCCTTCGCCACGGCGCTGCCGCTCGGCAACCGGGCGATCCGGACCGAGACCATCCGCTTCATCGAGGAGCATTCGCATTGAGCGATCTGACCGACTTCATGCCGCGCGCAGCGCCCGGCCATGAACCGATCTCCGGCGGCACCGTCGCCGTCGAGCCGATCCGCGACGCGAGCCGCTTCGACGAACTCTTCGCGGCATTTTCGGCCGATGCGGCCGGCAGCCTGTGGGCCTGGCTCCCGTACGGTCCCTTCGCCGACCGCGACGCCTTCCGCGCCTTCGCCGAGCGGACCTATCTGGCGCAAGACATCGTCTTCCACGCCATCATCCCGGCATCGAGCGGCCGCGCGGAGGGCGTTGCGGCGCTGATGCGCACCGACCGGGCGAACGGCGTCACCGAAGTCGGCCATGTCTGCCTGGCGCCTTCGCTGCAGAAGACGGCGGCCGCGACGGAAGCGTTCTTCCTGCTGATGCGGCGCGTCTTCGACGAACTCGGCTATCGCCGCTTCGAGTGGAAATGCGATTCCGGCAACATTCCCTCGCGCAACGCCGCGCTCCGGCTCGGCTTCCGCTTCGAGGGCGTGTTTCGCCAGCACCTGATCGTCAAGGGACGCAACCGCGATACCGCCTGGTACGCAATGCTGGATCACGAATGGCCGGCGCTGAAGGCCGGCTTCGAGACCTGGCTCGGAGACGACAATTTTGATGCCAGCGGCGGCCAGATCCGCAGCCTCGGCGCCGTCCGCAAGGAGGCGGCGCCGGTCTGAACGCGAGCCAGAACCGCCGCCGAGCGGGTCGCCGGCCGCGGAGGGCGTGGCCTCAGCCGCGCGCCGGGACGATGGTGATCAGCGACTGCGAGGGGAAGATCGACTCGTAGAGCACGCCGTCGCCCGGCATGAATTTCAGGACGGTCTTGCCCTTCGCGTCGGCCATTTCCAGCGAGCCGTCCTTGGTGGAGCGCCACTGCGCGACGTCCTTCATGTCCGGCGAGGCCGCGCAGTCCGGCCCGATCGGCGCCGGCTTGAAGCTGTCGCCGAGGCCGGCCGGGCTCGCGACCTTGCAGGTCACGCCGCTGCGAAGGTCGATCAGACGGATCGCGGCCGCGGGCTTGGCGCTGACCGGAGAGGGCGTCGGAACGGTCGACCCGACGATCATCGGATCGACCATGCTCTGCGCCGCGCGTGTGTCGCCGATCGGCATCGGCTCGCCGTGGAGGTGCGAAACGAGCATGACCGCGGCAAGCCCCGAACCGAGGACGATGGCCGAGAAGTTCATGATGATCACCCCAAATTTGAGTTCGGGGCATTATCGATCATGAAACCTTAAGCGAAGGTTGACGCAAACTGTGCGCGTTAGGCAACGGTAGAGGATTGGCGCTCGCGGCCATCTTCGTTGGTGCTGATTCGCGGTCGCCCGCGAGCCTCGCGCGGCAGCGCGCGACGGCTGGCAGGATCAGCCGGACGGTGCGGTGCGCGAAATCGCCGGGGCGGGGCCGCCTGTGCCGCCCGGCATCGTCATGAAATAGAACAGCGCGGCCGCGAAGAACGCCGCGAGCACGATCAGGACCGTCGCCAGCAGCATCCGGAAGCGGCGGGGATTGCCGCGGCTCTGCGCGTGCCGTTGATTGTCGGATCGTGTCGCCATGGTCGTTCGGCCCTGCCGGAGGTTCGTGTCCCTCGGGCAATGCGGCGAGCGCCGCCGCGTTGCGAGAGGGAGACGGACTTTCGGTGGCCGCGAACGAAACCGTTCCGCTGCTGCCGCTCCGGCGGGGCGGCCCGAGCAGAGACCTCGGCGTGTCAGCGCCCCGCGCGGCTGATCCCGGCCTTCACGCATTCGGCGACCGGCGACACCGGCTCCTCGCCGGAGAACCAGGCCTTCAGGTTGGCGATCACCAGGTTGCCCATCTCGCGCCGCGTGTGCCGAGAGGCCGAGCCGACATGCGGCAGGAGGACGGTATTCGGCAGGGCGGTCAACCGCTCCGGGACATGCGGCTCGTTCTCGAAGACGTCGAGGCCGGCGGCGGCGATCGTGCCGGTCTCCAGCGCCTCGATCAGCGCCGCCTCATCGACCGTCGTGCCGCGGCCGATGTTGATCAGCACGCCGTCCGGGCCGAGCGCCTTCAGCACTGCGGCATCCACCGCCTTTTCGGTGGCGGCACCGCCCGGCGCGGCGATGATCAGCGTGTCCACCGCCTCGGCGAGCCCCTGCAGCGTGTCGTGATAGGCGTAGGCGACGTCGCTGCGCGGGGAGCGGTTGTGATAGGCGATCGGCACGCCGAAGCCTTCCAGCCGCCGGGCGATCGCGAGGCCGATGCGGCCGAGGCCCATGATCCCGACGCGCCGGCCGCGCAGCGTCATCGGCGTCAGCCGATAGGCGCCTTCGCCATGCCAGCGCCCTTCGCGCAGGTGGCGTTCGGCGGCCGGGAACTCGCGCACCGTCATCAGCAGCAGACCGACGGTCGTGTCGGCCACCTCCTCGGTGAGGACGTCCGGCGTGTTGGTGACCATGATGCCCTTCGCGGCGGCATGGGCGACGTCGACACCGTCATAGCCGACGCCGAAATTCGCGACGATCTCGAGGTTCGGCAGCGCGTCCATCAGGCTCGCCGGAACGCTGCCGCCCTGCGCGATGCCGCGGATCGCCTGCCGCTGCTCCTCGGTGAGCACGGAGGCATCGCGGCCGGGGATCGTCACGACGTCGAAGGTCGCCTGCAGCGTCTCGAACGTCTCGGGATGGAAGCGGCCGGGCACGAGGATCTTGACGGTGGAGAGGTCGGTCATGGCGCTTCCTTTGCCGAATGAGTGTGCGGCGTGGCACAGGCGTCGGGCCAGACGTAGCCGCAGGACTGACGGATCTTGAGTTCGGGATGGATGAGGATCGTCTCGTCGGCGGCGGGCTTGCCGTCCAGCCGCTCGATGATCGCCCGCGCGGCCCGTCGGCCGACCTCGCTCTGGCCGTTGGCGACGGTGGTCAGCGAGGGCATGGCGATCACCGCTTCGTCGATGTCGTCATAGCCGACGACGGCGATGTCGACGCCCGGCCGCAGGCCGCCGCGCGACAGGCCGTACATGAAGCCCAGCGCGACGAGGTCGGAGAAGCACACCGCGGCCGTCGGCCGATCCGGGATTGCAATGAAGCCGGCGGCCGCGTCGAAGCCGGAGTGCCGGTTGCGCGGCCCCTTGATGCGCCATTCCGGTCGGAACGCGATGCCGGCACGCTCCAGCGCGGCGCGGTAGCCGCGTTCGCGCTCGCGGCCGGTCGAGGTCGCCGCCGTGCCGCCGATCATGGCGATCCGCCGGTGGCCGCGGGCGATCAGGTGGTCGACGGCGAGGCCCATGCCGTAGGCGTCGTCGCCGCGAAATCCGAGTACGCCGGCGCCCTCGATCGTGCGGGCGATCAGGACCACCGGCAGGTCGTTCTCCTCGGCGAGGTGGATGTCGGAGGCCGGGGTGCCGAGCGAGGGCGACAGGATCAGCCCGTCGGCGCCGAGCTGAAGCATGGTGTCGACGAAGGAGCGCTGCTTCTGCAGCTGGTCCTGATGGTTGCACAGGATGAAGGTCTGGCGGTGGCGGTCGAGCTCGTCCTCGATCGAGCGCAGGATCTCGCCGAAGAACGGGTTCATCACGTCGTGGACGCAGACGCCGAGAATGCCGGATTTCGAGGTTCTGAGCGAGGCGGCGCGGCGGTTGTAGATGTAGCCGAGGTCGCGGGCGGCTTCCTTGATGCGTTCGCGCGTGACGCCGGCCACGAGCGGACTGTCGCGCAGAGCCAGCGACACGGTCGCGGTGGACAGCCCCAGCGCGTCCGCGATCGTCGACAGTTTCACCTTCTGCGCCACTTAAGTCCTGATCCGCTCCCTCGGCCGGTGCCCACACGATCTATGGCAAAGACCGGCCGTCGCGGAAAGCCCACGCGCCGAGTTTGCAGGTCCGGCGCAGCTCAGACGATGTCGTCCGCCTCGGCGCCGGCGTCGCCGCCGAGATTCTGTCCGACCCGCGCCAGCAGCTTGCGCAGCGTCTTGCGCTCCTTGCTCGACAGGCCCTTGAGGGCGGTGCGCTCGACGGTCTTCTGCGCCGTCTTGACGGCGTCGACGATCGCGTGGCCATCGGGCGTGAGGAAGGCGTGGCTCTGACGCGCGTCGTTCGGCGAGGCGCGCTTTTCCACCAGACCCTGGCTGATCAGCCGCGCGACGGTCTTGGTGACGGTCGGCGGGCGAACCGCCAGGCGCTCGGCGAGTTCGCGGAGCGGCAGGCCGTCATTCTCGCCGATGGCGATCAGCACGGCGTCCTGGCCGGGGTAGAGATGGATTGCGGAGAGCTGTTGAGACAGGGCAGTCCGCACGCTGCGGGCGGCGAGGTTGAGCTGGCGGGTCACCGACCGCTTCTTCTTCTTGCCGGCCATCTCGCCTCCGTCCCTCGACGCGCGCAAGATGACGAAGCGGCGTCCCGATGTCCACCGAAGCGCCGGGCGATTCGGATCGCGCCGGGGGACGCGAGGTCGCAGCCCTGGCGGACGACGCGCTACGAAAGAGGAGCATATGCGCAAACGTTACGAGGAGATGACGACTGCCGATCTGGCGGCTGCGTCCGACCTGGCCTCCGCCGTCGCCGTGCTGCCGATCGCCGCCGTCGAGCAGCACGGGCCGCATCTGCCGCTGGGAACCGACGCGATGCTGGCCGACGCGATGGTCGAGACTGTGCTTTCGCGCCTCGGGGACGCGCGGCGGGTGACCTTTCTGGCGACGGCCCGGATCGGCAAGTCCGACGAGCACGCGCACTTTCCCGGCACCCTCAAACATGACTGGCGCACGGCAATCGACGCCGTCACTGAGATCGGCGCCTCGCTCGCCGCCAGCGGCTTGCGCCGGCTGGTCATCGTCAACGCGCATGGCGGCAACACGCCGGTCATGGACACGGCGGCGCTGGAGCTTCGCCGCGTCCACAAGATGCTGGTCGGCACCTGTTCCTGGCTGCGCTTCGGCTATCCCCCTGGGCTGCTGCCGGAGGTGGAGATCGCGGCCGGGATCCATGGCGGCGCGGTCGAGACGGCGCTGATGCTGCACTTCCGGCCGGACCTCGTGCGGACGGAGGCGATTGCCAACTTCCCGTCCCTGCAGAGCGAACTGGAGACGCAGGCGAAGCGGCTGCGCGCGCACGGCCGGCTCGGCTTCGGCTGGATGGCCGACGATCTCAACCCCTCCGGCGTCGTCGGCGACGCGCGTCTCGCGACGGCCGAGATCGGCCGCGCCATCGCCGAATATCAGGCGGACGCCTTCATCGATTTCCTCGACGACGTTGCGGCCTTCGATCTGGAGCGGCTATCTGCCGGTCCGCGCCCGCACGGCGCGGAAGGGGACCGGACATGACCGCAGCACCGACGATACCGCCGCTGGACACCCTGCCGGGCAATGTCGACCGCGCGTGGGTTCGGCAGGCGATCGCGCTTCTCGAGGGCGATGGCCGGCGCTCGGCCGATACCCATCTCGTCAACCCGGTGTTTCCCGGGCTGAAGGGCATCTCGATCTATCTGAAGGACGAATCGACCCATCCGACCGGCAGCCTGAAGCATCGGCTGGCGCGCTCGCTCTTCCTCTACGGGATCTGCAACGGCGCGATCCGGGAGGGCACGCCGCTGGTGGAGGCGTCGTCCGGGTCGACGGCGGTCAGCGAAGCCTATTTCGCCCATCTTCTGAGGCTGCCCTTCATCGCGGTGATGCCGAAGTCGACGAGCCGGCAGAAGGTCGCGGCGATCGAGCGCTTCGGCGGCCACTGCCACTATGTCGACGATCCCGCCGAAATCTACGACGCGGCGATGCGGATCGCTGCGGAAACGGGCGGCCACTATCTCGACCAGTTCACCTACGCCGAACGAGCCACCGACTGGCGCGGCAACAACAACATCGCCGAGAGCATCTTCGCGCAGATGCAGGCCGAGAGCCATCCGGTGCCGCGCTGGGTGGTGATGAGCGCCGGCACCGGCGGCACCTCGGCGACGATCGGGCGCTACATCCGCTATCGCAACCTCGACACGCGGCTCCTCGTCGTCGACGTCGAGTATTCCGCCTTCTTCGACGCCTATAGCCAGGGTGACCGCAGCGCGCGCTGCGAGCGCGGCTCGCGGATCGAGGGGATCGGCCGCCCGCGCGTCGAGCCGTCCTTCCTGCCCGATGTCATCGACCACATGATCAAGCTGCCGGACGCGGCCTCGATCGCGGCGATGCATGTCCTGTCGGAGCGCCTGTTCCGGCGCGTCGGCGGCTCGACCGGCGCGAACTTCTTCGGCCTGTGCTTCGCCGCGGCGGCGCTGATGAAGGCGGGCGAGGAGGGCTCGCTGGTCTCGCTAATCTGCGACAGCGGCGACCGCTACGCGGCCACCTATTACGATCCGGACTGGCTGGCCGCCAACCGCATCGACATCGACGTCTACCGCCCCGGCATCGAGGCGCTGCTCGACCGCGGCGACCTCGGCCTGTTCGAGACGGCGGACGCGGCAGCGGCGGCGGTCTGACCGGCGCGAGCCGCCAACAGTCTTTGCAGGGAATCCCCCGTGCATTCGCCGCATCGGGCGCCTATATCGAGCCCGACCCAATCAGGGAGACGCTCCATGTCCGCCACCGCACCCGAAACCGACCAGATCCCCGTCACCGTCCTCACCGGCTATCTCGGCTCCGGCAAGACGACGCTGCTCAACCGCATCCTGTCGGAGGATCACGGGCGGAAATACGCCGTCATCGTCAACGAGTTCGGCGAGATCGGCATCGACAACGACCTCATCGTCGAGAGCGACGAGGAGATCTACGAGATGAACAATGGCTGCGTCTGCTGCACGGTGCGCGGCGACCTCGTGCGGGTGGTCGAGGGGCTGACGCGGCGCAAGGGCCGGTTCGACGCGATCCTGGTCGAGACGACGGGTCTCGCCGACCCGGTGCCGGTCGCCCAGACCTTCTTCATGGACGAGGACGTGCGCCAGAAAACCCGGCTCGACGCCGTCGTCGCGCTGGTCGATGCCAAGCACCTGCCGATGCGCCTGAAGGACACCAAGGAGGCCGAGGACCAGATCGCCTTCGCCGACGTCGTGCTCCTCAACAAGACCGACCTCGTCAGCGCGGACGAACTCGCCGCCGTCGAGGCGACAGTGCGCAAGATCAACCCGTATGCGGTCATCCACCACACCAAGCGCGCCGGCATCGACCTTGCCCGGGTGCTGGGGCAGGGCGCGTTCGACCTGAAGCGCGTGCTCGACAACGACCCGGACTTCCTGGAAGAGGCCGCGCACGCGCATGACGACCACGTCTGCGGGCCGGACTGCGTCCATGACCACCACGACCATGATCACCACCATCATCACGACCATGGGCATGAGCATCATCACCATCACGGCGAGGCCTCGGCCATTCACGACGTGACGGTGACGTCGGTCTCGCTGAAGGGCGGCGATCTCGACCCGCAGAAGTTCTTCCCCTGGATCCAGGCACTGACCCAGGAGCAGGGACCGAACATCCTGCGGCTGAAGGGCATCATCGCCTTCGACGGCGATCCCGACCGCTACGTCGTGCAGGGGGTCCACATGATCATCGAGGGCGACCACCAGCGTCCCTGGCGCGCCGACGAGGCCCGCGTCAGCCGGCTGGTGCTGATCGGGCGCGAGCTCGACGCCGACG
The DNA here is from genome assembly GCF_041027365.1 of Jiella sp. M17.18. Lineage (NCBI taxonomy): Bacteria > Pseudomonadati > Pseudomonadota > Alphaproteobacteria > Hyphomicrobiales > Aurantimonadaceae > Jiella > Jiella sp. M17.18. Next base: position 604,877 of record NZ_JBFTEH010000001.1, read on the forward strand.
CCCTCTCGGCCGAATTCGCCGCCTGCGCCGCGCGGGTGAAGGCCGACGCCTGAGGCTTTGCCCGGTGGCGGCGACAGCGCCAAGGGGCTATCGCCCAGCCTGCCGCCGCCGAACCGCCGGAGCCGAACCATTCAATCCGCCTGAGGGGGCGCCTGCCTGATGCCGTCGATCGCGGCCTACGATTTTCCGGACTTCGTCGAAGCTGCCGTCTTCCTGAAGGACGAGCCGGCCTTTGCGCTTGCCGACGGCACGCTGCGCCTGCCGGCCGGCGGCGACAGGACGCTCGAGCTGCATGCTGGCGGCCTCCTGACCGCGCGCCTTGACGGCTTCTCGAACCGCCTCCTCACGGGTGGCGAGGACGGGCGCGTCGTCGCCGTCGATGCGAAGGGCGAACCGCAGGAACTCGCCGCCATCGGCCGCAAGTGGGTCTCCACCGTCGCCGGCGGGCCGGGCGGCGCGGCCGGCTTCGCCTCCGGCCGGACCGCCTATGTGCGCCGGTCCGACGGCACGCTGCGCGAGTTCCCCCATCCGCGCACGGTCGAGGACATCGCGTTCGCGCCGAAGGGTCTGCGCGCGGCGATCGCGCGCTATGACGGTGCCACGCTGTTCTTTCCGGCGACCGATGCGGCACCCGTCTTGCTCGACTGGAAGGGCGCCCATCTCGGCGTCTCCTTCTCGCCGGACGGGCGCTTCCTCGTCACGGCCATGCAGGAGAATGCCCTGCACGGCTGGCGGATCGAGGACGGCAAACACATGCGCATGACCGGCTATCCCGCCAAGGTTAAGGACTGGTCCTGGTCGGCCAAGGGCAAGTTCCTCGCGACCTCCGGCGCGCCGGCGGCGATCCTCTGGCCCTTCTCCGGCAAGGACGGGCCGATGGGCAAGGCACCGCTGGAACTCGGCACCCGCGGCAACACCATGGTCACCGCCGTCGCCTGCCATCCCGCCGAAGACATGTTGGCGATCGGCTACCAGGACGGCATGATCCTCGCCGCACGGTTTCAGGATGGGAAAGAAGCCCTCCTCAGGCGCGGCGGCGCCAGCCCGGTCCGCACCATGGCCTGGGACGCCAGGGGCGGCCTCGTCGCCTTCGGGACCGAGTCGGGCGAGGCGGGCGTCATCGACATTGCGGGGTGAATTTAAACCATATAGCCGTAGACAACGCTTCCGATTATGCTTGTGAGTATGCCCACTGCTATCGCAGAACCAATCGTTGTTGCGCGATTGCGGACGCGTTTAAATTTCGCCAAGTTTCCTCTGTCGGCCTTGTTAAGGACTACAAAGGGGAAATTATGGTATGTGAGTAGCATATCGTCTGCAATTTCTACAATGTAATCCGAAATATACTTTAAAACGAAGAACGAAATCAGAAAAAGAGACGCGTTTCGAAGTGTTATTATTTCATTTCCTGAGGAGCTGTACGCGATATACCCATGTATAATAGCTGCTGGCCATAGCGACTTCAGCGACTCGGTCGCCATATATCTTCCGGAGAATGCAGGGTTTTTGATTCTCCAAACATCTACTTTCTCCAAAGAGGCTATCCACTCCTCAATCGTCATTTGAAGAGTCCTTGCGACTACGTAGTCGACATATTCGAGGATTATGTTGATGGGTGGTGCTTGATCGTTACCTCGGAATACTCCTCCTATCCCGTGGGCGGCTATCTTGTCATCTTTGAGCAGAACGAACGAGTTGCAAACAATAGAAACCGTATAACTCTGAGGCCGGTCAAGTTCCTGGAATCCCGTCCGATCCGCCGAGACAGAATTTGGAGTGATGAGAAAGTCGAATTTCAGCTCTATCGATGAGACTTTGTCACCACGACTCTCATCATACTGCAAAAACTTTTCAAATTATGATCAGACCTGTTTATCTTTTTTATGGCGAAATATAGTCGAACTAAAATTCGAAGATGTTAGAGAAAACTGCTCCACAGTCTGTTCAATTTTTAACATTAAGTCAGAAATTGAATGCTTTTCAATTATAAAGTCGTCGCGAAAGGATTTTTCTATTTTCTCCTTCTTGCCAGTGATCTGATAATAGAGGGCCTGCATGATCGGCACAGGCAGATCGGAGATCTCCGTGCTCTCGCCGCCTTCGGCTGTAAGGGTTAAATGAGAAGAGAGTGGGCGTTTCGCCATAATCTTTTCGTCGTGAGAATCAGAGTAACAATCAACCAAAAGATGTTAGGAGTCTCGCGGCAATGTCAAAGCGCGGGGGGCACGTTTCGATCCTAGCCCCGATCAGAGATCAGCGGCGCGCGGATGGTGCAGACGAGGCCTTCCGGCCGATAGTCGAGCGTCACCTCGCCGCCGAATTCGGCGACCAGCGACTGCTCGATCAGCCGCGAGCCGAAGCCCTTACGCGCCGGGGCGACGACCGCCGGACCATCGATCTCTTCCCACAGCAGCGCAAAGACGCGTCCGCCGGCCTCCCGCTCGACGCGCCAGGTGATCGCGACCCGTCCTGTCTCGTTCGACAGCGCGCCGTACTTCACGGCGTTGGTGGCGAGTTCGTGCATGGCGAGCGACAGCGCGAGACCCTGGCGCGCGGACAGCTCCATCTCCGGCCCGGACCAGGCGAGCCGCGCCTCGTCGGCGGGGCGGTGCAGCTTCAGCGTGCTGCCGACGATCGCCTCGATCGGCGCCGAGGTCCAGCTGGTCTGGGTCAGAATGTCGTGCGCCTGGCCGAGCGCCGAGAGCCTCGCGGAGAAGGCTTCCAGTCCGACCTTCGTGTCGGTGGCGCGGCGCAGCGTCTGGTTCGCGATAGCGTTGACGACCGCCAGCGTGTTCTTGACGCGGTGGTGCAGCTCGCGCGCGAGGAGCCGCTGGCGCTCGACCGCCTCGACCTCCTGCGTGACGTCCCGGACGGCGCCGACGAAGCGCACCGTCCGGCCGTCCTCGACGAGGGTCTGGCCTCTGGCATGCACATGCCGAAGGATGCCGTCCTCGAGGCCGATCGTGCGGTAGACGATGTCGAAGAGGCCGGTCCCCTCCGGATCGAGCGCGATCGCGACAGCCGCCTCGGTCCGGGGACGATCGTCCGGGTGGAGGCCGGGAAGAAACGTGCCGTCATAGGTGACGTCCGTGCCCGGCGGGACGCCGAACATCGCCCGGCAGCGGTCGTCCCAGAGCAGCACGTTGCTGCCGAGGTCGAAGTCGAACGTGCCGATGCCGGCGGCCTCCTGCGCCAGACGAAGCCGCGCCTCCGTCTCCACCAGCGCCCGCTCGGCCTGCCGGCGCTGATTGTAGGACCAGGCCCGGTTGAGGACATCGCGGATGAAGGCGATCTCCTCGTCCTGCCAGGCGCGGGGACGCGCGGAGTGGACGTACAGGATGATCCGGACCTTGCCGTCCTCGATGACGGCGATGTTGACCATCGCCCTGACGCCGATCGCGTCCCAGGCGCTGCCCGGGTCGGCACCCGACACGATCGCATGGGTGTCGGAAAGGGCGACCACGCCCGAACGCAGCCCGGCGACCAGTTCGCCGGAGAAGTCGGCCAGGCGGAAACGGCCGGAGAGCGCAGCCGTTCCCGTCGCCGTCCACTCGCGCAGGATCGTCGCGTAGGTCTCGGTCGGGTCGACGCCGGCATAGCCGACCCGGTCGACGTCGAGCGTCTGGCCGATCAGCTGCAGGACCTCCAGAAGGTCGGTGCCCGGAGCGCCCTGGACGAGTGCCTGGTCGCCGAGCTTCAGGAGCGCGGCCTGGCGCGTCTCGCGCGCCTTTTCGGCCGTCATGTCGACGATCGCGCCGGGAAAGCGCACCGGCCGCCCGTCCGGATCCGCGAAGCAGCGGCCCCTGGCGTAGAGCCAGTGGATCTCGCCGTTGACGCCGATCACGCGATATTCCTCGGCGAACAGGCCGACGCTTTCCACCGCCTCGGCGATCTTGCGGGCGACGCGATCGCGATCGTCGGGATGGATGCCCTCGACGAAGCTCTGCAGCGGCGTGCCGCTCTCGGCGAGCACCGGATCGACGCCGAAGCGCTCGGCGAAGCGCGCGTCTGCGTAGAGCCTGTCGCCGGGGATGTCCCAGTCCCATGTCCCGACCAGGGCCGAGGCGTCGAGCGCCAGCTTCAGCCGCTCCCGGCTCGCCTGCAGCTCCTTGCGCTCCAGCACTTCCCGCGTGCGGTCGCGCAAGATCTTGAGGAAGCCGGCATGGGTGCCGTCCTGCGAGTACAGAGGCATCATCTCGCCGGACGCGAAGAACCGGCTGCCGTCCGCCTTGATGTGCCAGCGCTCGTCCTGCGCCTTGCCCATGGTGAGCGACAGCCGCATCTCGCGATCAGGCACGCCGTCCTCGACGTCTTCGGGCGTGAAGATCGTCGCGATCGGGCGCCCGACGATCTGGCGCTCGGACCAGCCGAGCACGGCTTCCGCGGCGTCGTTCCAGGTGGTGACGATCCCCCCGAGGTCGGTCGCGATGATGGCGTAGTCGACGGCGCTGTCGACGATCAGCCGGTAGCGGCTCTCGCTCTGGTGGAGGGAGCGTTTCAACCCGGCGATCTCGCGCTCGGCCTCGATCAGCCGGTCCTGAAGCGCCGACACGTCCTCCGCAGCCGGATGGCCGCGCGATTCCGCGTCTTCGGACGGCGCTCCCTCCAGACTGTCACGATCCCCCGATGTCATACGCCCCGTCGTCTCCGCATCCGGAAGCTGGAGCGTCGGCGCCGATGCGCGGTGCTCCCTTACGAACCGGTTAGCATATCCAACCGATCGAGAGATAGAGAATCCGGCCTCATCTCATTGCCGCGAAAGAGAAATTGGCTCTGCAACCGGATCGTCTGGCCGCATGGGCATCCTCACGCGGCCGCCGGCAACTCCGTATCGACCGCCGATTCCGGCGCAAGCCGGCCCGCCGCCTCAACGAGGCCGATCGCCTCGTGCAGGTGGCGCGGCAAGAATTCGAGCGCCAGCAGCCGCCGCGGCTCGAAGGGTCCCGGCATGGCAAGGGCGCCCGTCGCCGCGGCGGAGAAGCCGAAGCGCTCGTAATATTCGGGATCGCCGACGAGCAGGATCGCCTTGTGGCCGCGCCAGGCGGCTTCCGCGATCGCCCGTCGCATCAAAGAGGAGCCGATCCCTGAGCCCTTGAGCGCCGGATCGACCGCCAGCGGGCCGAGGAGCAGCGCCGGCACGGCGTCGCCGCCCCGCGATCCCGCGGCGATGTTCCACAGCCGGACGGTGCCGACGAGGCGGCCGAGACCGTCGCGCGCGACGAGCGACAGGCCCTCGGCCGGAAGCCGGCCGCGCCGGATCGCCTCAGAGGACTTGCGCGTGCGGCCGGGCCCCATGGCGGCGTCGAGCAGCGCCTCGCGCGCTGGCACGTCGCCGGGCGCCTCGGCTTCGATGGTGAAGAAGGGCGCGAAGGACTGGAATGCACCGGAATGCGGAAATGCGGACATGACGAACCCCTTCAAGCCTTGCGAGGGGTGGAACGGCGCTCGCCGAATGGTTGCGGCGCGCGGGCGGCAAGCCCGGCGCCATCCTCATCGAATGCGGCGCCGGGTCAGCTTCGGAGCGTCAGGCTCCGTCGTCGGATGCGTCTGATCGTCATGAAACCCGTCAGATCACGTAGGACTTCAGCGGCTCGAAGCCGTTGAAGGCGACCGAGGCATAGGTCGTCGTATAGGCGCCCGTGCCCTCGATCAGCAGCTCGTCGCCGACGGTCAGCGAGATCGGCAGCGGGTAGGGCGTCTTCTCGTACATCACGTCGGCCGAATCGCAGGTCGGGCCGGCGAGCACGCAGGGCTCGGTCCGCTCGCCGTCGCGATGGCTGACGATCGGGTAGCGGATCGCCTCGTCCATCGTCTCGGCGAGACCGCCGAACTTGCCGATGTCGAGATAGACCCAGCGATTCTCGTCCGATGCCGACTTCTTCGACACGAGCACGACCTCGGTCTTGATGACGCCGGCGTCGCCGACCATGCCGCGGCCGGGCTCGATGATCGTCTCCGGCAGGCGGTTGCCGAAGTGCTTGCGCAGCGAATCGAAGATCGCGCGGCCGTAGGCCTCCGCGGTCGGCACGTCCTTGAGGTAGCGGGTCGGGAAGCCGCCGCCCATGTTGACCAGCGTCAGCACGATGCCCTTCTCGGCCAGCGCCTCGAAGACGAAGCGCGCATCGGCGATCGCCGCGTCCCAGGCATTGGTGTCGGTCTGCTGCGAGCCGACATGGAAGGAGACGCCGGTGGCGACGAGGCCGAGCGACTGGGCATGCGCGAGCACGTCGATCGCCATCGCCGGGACGCAGCCGAACTTGCGCGACAGCGGCCATTCGGCGCCTTCGCCATTGGTCAGAACGCGGCAGAACACGCGGGCGCCGGGCGCGGCGCGGGCGACCTTCTCGACCTCTTCGACGCAGTCGACGGCGAACAGGGACACGCCGAGCGCATGGGCGCGGGCGATGTCCCGCTCCTTCTTGATCGTGTTGCCGTAGGAGATGCGCTTCGCGGTGACACCGGCGTTCAGCGCCATCTCGATCTCGGCGACCGAGGCGCAGTCGAAGTTCGAGCCGAGCGAAGCCAGGAGCTTCAGGATCTCCGGCGCCGGGTTCGCCTTGACGGCATAGAAGATCGCCGAATCCGGCAGCGCCTTGCGGAAGGCGTTGAAGTTGCCCTCGACGACGTCGAGGTCGACCACGAGGCAGGGACCGTCGGGACGTCGGGTGGCGAGGAAGTCGAGGATGCGCTGAGTGGCCATGTGGCTCTCCCATGGACCCGGCCGTTCGAGCCGGAAGATCGACGAGGAGCGACCGCAATGGTCCGTTCAGCCGGCGGCAGGCGCGACTGTCCGGTCCCTTGCGAGACGCGACGATGGCCGAAAACGACAGGCGCGAGCGCGCACCGCTTCCGGTATCAGTCTGCCATGGCTTGGTGGGCTTGGACCCGCCGCACTTCAGGCAATGAAGGTGTGCCTCTTCAGTATTCCCGGCTTTGGAGACCAGGAGAGACCAGAAAGGCCCGGACCGTCGTTGCTTCAAGGCGTCCTCGATCTCGCGAAGCTCGCAAAACCGACTGGATGTGTTACGTCCAGGTACCGTCCCGGCAACCCTCGCATTTGAGGACCGGGGGACGCCCACAGGCACGTGCGACTTGGGGCAATCGCGATCTATGCGCCTTGGCCGTCATACACAAGAGCCAAATCCGCTCCCCTGTTGATTTTTCATCCTTCCCGCTAAAGGAAGCTCTCGCGCCGTGGATTGGCGGCAACATTCGCAAGCTTGGGACAAGGACGCGGGAATGGACACGCTGACTCGGATGCGCGCCTTCATCTCGGTGGTCGAGAACGAGGGCTTTTCCTCCGCGGCCCGCAAGACTGGGCGCTCCAAGGCGCTCCTGTCGAAATATGTGCGCGAGCTGGAGGACGAACTCGGCGTCCTGCTGATCAACCGCACCACCCGGCAGATCGCCCTGACGGCGGCGGGCGAGGTCTATGTCGCGCGGGCGTCGGGCATCCTTTCCGACCTCGAGAGCCTCAACGAGGAGGCGCGCGAGGCGACCGGCGAGGCCAAGGGCACGATCCGTGTCTCGGCCGCGCGCACCTTCGGCGACGCCGAGCTCGGCCTCAGCCTCGTCGACTTCGCCAAGGCCTATCCCGACATCGGCCTCGACATCCATCTCGACGACAACTTCGTCAATCTGGTGGAGGAGGGGTTCGACGTCGCGATCCGCATGACGCGACTCGCCGATTCGGCGATGATCGCGCGCCGGCTCGCCTCGCTCAACTTCGCCATCGTGGCGAGCCCGGAGCTGATCGAGCGGCTCGGTCGCCCGACCCATCCGACGCAGGTCGCGAACTATCCCGCGGTGATCGATTCGAACTCGCGGCTGTTCTCCAACTGGGGCTTCCGCGATCCGGTGACGAAGGAGACGATCAACGTCCAGGTCTCCGGCCAGTTCACCGCCAATTCGCCGGTGACGGTCCGCGCCGCCGCGCTCGCCGGCCTCGGCCTCGCGCTCAGCCCCAGCTTCGTCGTGCGCGAGGATCTGGAGAAGGGCCGGCTCGTCACCGTGCTCGACGACTACATGTCGAGCGAGGCCGGCATCTATGCCGTCTTCCCGCACCGTCGGCATCTTCCGGCGCGGGTGCGCGTCTTCGTCGACTTCCTGGCGGCGTGGTTCCGCAAATGCGACTGCCACCTCAACGGCGGCGGTCCCGGCTGACTGCGGCGGAACGGCAACGCTTCGCCCGGGACGGCTCTGTGTGCCTTTACCGGCTCGCAAGCTTGTCGTCTTATGACCGGGCCATGCGTAACAGTATCCTCCTCGCCGCCGCCTTCGCGCTGATCGCCTCGACCGCGCCGGGCCTTGCCAAGCAGACCGACGCGGAGGCGCGCCCGGAAGTCGCTTTCGATGCCGCGGGCGACCCCGGCACGATCGTCATCAAGACCTCGGAGCGCAAGCTCTACCTCCTCACCGGCAACGGCAAGGCGCTGGTCTACCGGATCGCCGTCGGCCGGCCCGACGAGCAGTGGTTCGGCAAGAGCTGGGTCTCGAAGAAGCGGCTGCACCCGACCTGGATCCCGACGCCGTCGATGCGCGAAGACCACCCGAACCTGCCCCAGTCGGTCGGGCCGGGCCCCAACAACCCGCTCGGCCAGCGCGCGATGAATCTCGGCTGGACGGCCTATCGCATCCACGGCACCAACTCCCCGCATTCGATCGGCCGCGCCGCCTCGTCCGGCTGCTTCCGCATGCGCAATGCGGACGTCCTCGACCTCTACGACCGCGTCCATATCGGCGCCGAGGTTCTGGTCGAGCACTGAGTCCAGGGCGAAAGGGACGAGGCGCCGCCGCCCGGCGACGGCGTCGTTATGCCGCTCGTGCGAGACGGCCGTGCCATTGCGCCGGCCGGCAGGACTATTGCCGCAGCACCAGCCGGCCGTTCTCGACCGCGAAGCCGTCCAGCCGGGAGAGGAAGCTCATGCCGAGCAGGCTGATCGGCAGACTGCCGTCGCGCACCACCATGGCGTCGACATTGGTGATCTCGATCGGGCCGATCGACACGCGCGCCAGCCGCGTCTTCGCCGCCATCGCCTCGCCATTCGCGGTCATGACCTTGTAGTGCCAGTCGCCGGGAGACGGTGAGGCGCCGAGATGGCGCGCCGTCGTCTCGTCGAGCGCCACGAGGGTTGCGCCGGTGTCGACGATGACGCGCACGGGCCGACCGTTCAGCAGCGCGTCGGTGCGGAAATGCCCGTCCGGATCCGGCCGCAGTTCGGCGACACGGCCGACCAGTGCGGGCGCCGGCGCGGGCGACGCCGCGGCATCGACCACCTTGGCCGGCGGATCGATCACTTCCAGCTTTCCGGACAGGGCGGCCGCCTCATAGCGCTCGAACACCGAGGGGGCGGCGAGCGCCACCACCGAGGCGAAGATCATGGCGGCGATGAGCTTCTCCATGCGTCCGCAACCTCGCTCCCGCACGAAACCGCGGTGAGTTTACGGGAGCGCTCCTTACGCGGCGGTAAAATCGGCCGGGCGAACCCTTCGGTGCCGCAGGACGGGAGAGGGGCGGATATCTCGCGGTGATGCCGTAAGACCAAGTGCCTGTTGGTGCTCGGCATCCCGCCGTTATATGCGGGAACGGGAGAACGGACGTCTGGGGAGGGCGCATGGGCATGGCGGACAGGGCGGAGAGCTTCGACTACATCATTGCGGGCGCCGGCTCGGCCGGCTGCGTCCTCGCAAACCGGCTGTCCGCCGATCCGCGCAACCGCGTGCTGCTTCTCGAGGGCGGCGCGAAGGACAACTGGATCTGGTTCCACGTCCCCGTCGGCTACCTCTTCGCGATCGGCAATCCGCGCTCCGACTGGATGTTCAAGACCGCGGCCGAGCCGGGCCTCAACGGGCGGGCCCTGTCCTATCCCCGCGGCAAGGTGCTCGGCGGCTCCTCGGCGATCAACGCGATGATCTACATGCGCGGTCAGGCGGCAGACTACGACCACTGGCGCCAGCTGGGCCTCCCCGGCTGGGGCTGGGACGACGTCCTGCCGGTGTTCAAGCGGGTCGAGGACCATGTCGAGGGGCCGAGCGAATTTCACGGCGCCGGCGGCGAATGGCGCGTCGAGCATCCGCGTATCCGCTGGGAGATCCTCGACCATGTGCGCGATGCGGCCGAGGCCGCAGGCGTGCCGAAGATCCCGGACTTCAACACCGGCGACAACACCGGCTCATCCTATTTCCAGGTGAACCAGAAGAACGGCCGGCGCTGGAGCGCGGCCCGCGGCTTCCTGAAGCCGGCGCTGAAGCGGTCAAACCTCGAGGTCGAGACCGGCGTGACGGTCGAGCGCGTCAACGTCGCGGACGGCCGCGCCGTCTCCGTCACCTATCGCAAGGGTGGCGAGACGATCACCGCCGCCGCGCGCGGCGAGGTGGTGCTGTCGGCGGGCGCGGTCGGCTCGCCGCTGATCCTGGAGCGCTCCGGCATCGGCGACGGCGAGCGGCTGCGAACGCACGGCATCCAGCCGATCCACCACCTGCCGGGGGTCGGCGAGAACCTGCAGGACCATCTGCAGATCCGGCCGATCTACAAGGTGCAGGGCATCAAGACGCTGAACACCGAGTACTGGAACCTCATCTCGCGCGCGATGATGGGCGTGAACTACCTCTTCCGCCGCCGCGGCCCGCTGACCATGGCGCCGAGCCAGGTCGGGGCCTTCGTGAAATCCTCGCCGGAATACGAGACCGCCAACCTCGAATTCCACTTCCAGCCGCTGTCCCTCGACGACTGGGGCCACGGCCTGCACCGCTTCTCCGCCTTCACCGCCAGCGTCTGCAACCTGCGGCCCACCAGCCGCGGCTCCATCCACATGTCCGGTCCGAAGGCCGAGGACGGGCCGGACATCCGGCCGAACTACCTCTCCACCGAGGCGGACAGGCGCGTCGCCGTCGACTCCCTCAAATGGGCGCGGCGCATCGTCTCGCAGGCGCCCCTCGCACCCTATCGGCCGGAGGAATACAAGCCTGGCGCCCATGTCTCCTCCGATGCGGACATGCTGGTCGCGGCCGGCGATCTCGGGACGACCATCTTCCATCCCGTCGGCACCGCGAAGATGGGAACGGACGACGACAGGATGGCGGTGCTCGACGCCCGCCTGCGTGTGCGGGGCATCGACGGCCTCAGGGTGATCGACGCCTCGGCGATGCCGTCGATCACCTCGGGCAACACCAATTCGCCGACCATCATGATCGCCGACAAGGGCGCCGAGATGATGCTTCAGGGCGCGAAGGCCCGCTGATCGCTCAGTCCCGGCTGCCGTCGGCGCCCGCCATCAGCCCGGACAGGGCGAGGACCACGACGAGCAGAGCGGCGAGCCCGACATAGACGTCCGCGAGGCCGACATGCTCGGCGAGGAAGCCGATGACGGAGGGCGCGAGCAGCCCGCCGGAATAGCCGATACCGCTGGCGATCGAGATTCCGATGCCGGGCTTCAGGCCGGCGACATTGCCGGCGGCCGAGAACGCGATCGGCACGATGTTGGAGAGGCCGATGCCGGTCAGCGCGAAGCCGCAGACGACGAGGGGGAGGCTTCCCGCGAGGCCGGTGAGCGCGAGGCCGCTCGCCGCGACGACGGCGAACAGCCGCACGGTCGCCACCGCACCCAGCCGGTTGCGGATGCCGTCGCCGAGGAAGCGGAACAGCGCCATCGCCGCGGAAAAAGCGGCAAAGGCGAAGCCGGAGGTGACGACGTCTGCCGCAAGGCTCTGCCGCAGATAGACCGCGCTCCAGTCGATCGCCGCGCCCTCCGGCATCATGGCGGTCAGCGCGAAGATGCCGACGGCGATCGCCTTGAGGATCGCGGAGCGGTCCCGCCGCGCCGCGGCGAGGATGCCGGCGAAGCTCCCGGCCTCCGTCTCCTCTGCCGGTTGATGGGCGGCGCGGTCCTCATGCGACAAGCGCAACGTGAGCGCCAGTGCGGACAGGATCAGCAGCCCCGCGACCGCAGCGTGGCCGGGCGCGCCGACGGCGGCGATCAGCGGGCCGCCGATGCCGGCGCCGACCATGCCGCCGACCGACCAGAAGCCGTGGCAGGAGGACATGATCGCCCGGCCCATGCCGCGCTCCACCGCCACCGCATTGGCGTTCATCGCAACGTCCATGCCGCCGAGCATGGCGCCGAACAGGAAGATGGCGACGACCGCGAGAGGCCGGTCCGGCGCGAGCACCAGGAAGGGCAGGGCCGGCGCCAGGAGGAGATGTGTCAAAAGCATCGGCCGGCGTGAGCCGCCGCGCGAGATCAGGCCGCCGATCACCGGCATGGCGGTGATCGCGCCGAGGCCGAAGACCAGGATCAGGAGCCCGAGCGCAGCCTGCGAGAAGCCGAGCCGCGCGGCGAGGATCGGCACTTCCGGCGCCCAGGAGCCGATCGCGAAGCCGTTGACCAGAAAGGCGATGCAGACCGCGAGGCGGGCAGGCGGAAAGACGCCGGCGCGGTCGAGGGCGATGGGGCTGGTGGACACGTCGGGGCTCTTTCTGAAGGGAGACGGATCGGCTGAAGAGAGGCGGGATCGCCGAGACGTTCGAAGATCGGCTCAGGCCGGGACGGCTTCGACGGCGACGCCGCGATCCGCGAAGGCCTGTCGCAGCGCCGGACCGGCGTCGGCCTCGACCACGAGCCCGGTCAGTGCTTCGGCGTCGATCACCGCGAAGGGTGCCGCGGTGCCGAGCTTGTCGGTCGTCGTCGCCACCATCACCTGCCGGCTCGCCAGCGCGATCCGGCGCTTCAGCTCGGCCTCCTCGCTGTCGGAGGCGGTGACGCCGGCGATCGGATCGATCCCGCAGGCGCCGAGGATCGCAAGGTCGGGACGCAGCCGCTCCGCCTCCGCGAGGGTCCTGCCGCCGAGGCAGGCGCCGAGCCGCGGATCGAACCGGCCGCCGAGAAGGACGACGTCGATCGCGGCTCCCGGCGCCACGGCGATGGCGACGGCGGGAGAATTCGTCACGACCGTCAGCCCTGAGTCTCGGGCGAGGGCCGCCGCGATCGCGACATTGGTCGTGCCGGCATCGATGAAGACCGTTGCGCCGGCGGGGATCAGGCCGGCGGCCGTCGCGGCGAGACGCGACTTCTCCGCCGCCTGCGAATCGAGCCGACGGTCGAAGGGCTCGGACGGCGCCGCCGGTCTGACCGCGCCGCCATAGACACGCTCGCAGACGCCGGCGGCCGCGAGTTCCCGCAGGTCGCGGCGGATCGTGTCCTCCGAGACGGCGAATTCGCCCGCGAGTGCGCCGGCGATGACGCGGCCGTCCCGGGCGAGTCGCTCACGGATGATGTCCTGCCGCTGGCGGGTGAGGAGGATGGTCATGACGATCCGGACTGCTCGCCTGTTGATGCACGTTATATCCTGATCTTGCACGGTTGGGGCGGCGCCGCAAGCCGGCCTCTGCTTCGGCAGGACTGCCGCCCGACGATGCAGGGAAGTATGGCCGGCTATGGGATGCGATCCGGCCTGCCAGGAACCCTGCCGGTTGCCCCCGATTGTCCGCACGACCAGCGCGGCGGCGAGACGCTGCCGCGGACGATGCGCGGCAACGGCCCGCGCAGCTCATCCATCAGGACGGAAGGAACGATCCATGGCACTCGACCCCCGCAACCGCTATCCGCGCCCGGAGCAGCCGGAACAGGAACAGGGCATGCCCGGCAAGACCGGCGCGATGAGCCCGGAGCCGGATCATGGCGAAGAGAGCTACAAGGGCTCCGGCAAGCTCGACGGTCGCGCCGCGATCATCACCGGCGCCGATTCCGGCATCGGCCGGGCGATCGCCATCGCCTACGCCCGCGAGGGCGCGGACGTGCTCATCGCCTATTGGGACGAGCACGAGGATGCCAAGGAGACGGCGCGTTGGGTCGAGAAGGCCGGCCGCAAGGCGGTGCTGGTCTCCGGCGACGTGAAGGAGGAGGACTTCTGCAACGGCCTGATCGCCCGCGCCTTCGACGAATTCGGCCGCCTCGACATCCTGGTCAACAACGCCGCCCACCAGGCGACCTTCGAGAAGATCGAGGACATCTCGGCGACGGAGTGGGACACGACCTTCCGCACCAACATCTATTCGATGTTCTACCTCTCCAAGGCGGCGGTGGCGCGGATGGAGCCGGGCGGCGTGATCCTCAACACCAGCTCGATCAACGCGACCAGCCCGACGCCGCAGCTACTCGCCTATGCGACGACCAAGGGCGCCATCGCCAACTTCACCGCAGGCCTCGCGCAATATGTCGCCGACCGCGGCATCCGCGTGAACGCCGTCGCGCCGGGGCCGATCTGGACGCCGCTGATCCCCTCGACCATGCCGCCGGAGAAGGTGAAGAGCTTCGGCTCCAATACGCCGCTCGGACGTGCCGGGCAGCCGGCGGAACTCGCCGGCGCCTATGTCTTCCTCGCCTCGGACGATGCCACCTACATCACCGGCGCGCTGGTGCCCGTCACCGGCGGCCGGCCGATGCTGTAGACGAAGGAGGTCTCGATGAGCATCGAAAGCGAAGTCCGTGAGGCGATCGTTTCGGAACTCGAGCGCCAGGCCCAGAACCGTCCGGAGGACCTGAAGGTCGCGAGCCGGGGCGAGACGAGGCTCGAGATCCAGGGCGTCGTCGAACTGGAGGATCTGGTGATGTCGATCATGGGATCCGTCGCCGGCGGCCCCTGACAGTTTCTGTCCCAAAGAAAACCATGCGGATCGGCGCGAGCTCGCGCCGATCCGTTTTCTCGTTCCGGCGGCCGTCCCTCAGCCGGCCTGCAGCTCCGGCTGCTCCGCACCTTCCGTTGCCGCTTGCTGCCTCGGCAGGAGCTTGCCGAGCAGGCGCCCCAGGAAGCGCTCGATGTCGTCGATGACGGTGTAGACCACCGGCACGTAGACCAGGCTGAGCAGCGTCGACGAGACCAGCCCGCCGATGACCGCGATCGCCATCGGTGCGCGCGACTCGGCGTCCGCGCCGATGCCGAGGGCGATCGGCGCCATGCCGGCGCCCATGGCGATCGAGGTCATCACGATCGGCCGGGCGCGCTTCCGCGCGGCGTCGAGCAGCGCCGTCATGCGATCGGTGCCCTCGCGCCGCGCCACGATGGCGTATTCGACCAGGAGGATCGAGTTCTTCGCCGCGATCCCCATCAGCAGGAGGACGCCGATCAGCACCGAGATCGCCACCGATGAGCCGGTCAGCCACAGGAAGCCGAAGGCGCCGCCGATCGACAGGGGCAGGGCGGTCAGGATGGTGATCGGCTGCAGGAACGAGTTGAAGAGCAGCGCCAGCGTCGCGAACATCAGCAGGATGCCTGTCGCGATCGCCATCTCGAAGCCCGAGAACATCTCGTTCATCCGCTTGGTGTCGCCCTGCGCCTTCTCGGCGATCCCCTTGGGCAGGGAGCGCATGACCGGCAGCGCGTGCACGCTCTTCTGCGCCTGACCGAGCGTCAGTCCGGACAGCTCGGCCGAGACGGTGGCCGTGCGCTCGCCGTCATAGTGGTCGATCGTCGTCGGGCCGGCACCGAAGTCGAAGCCGGCGATCGCGCCGAGCGGCACGGTGCCCTTGCTCCCGGAGATCTTCAGCGCCTTGATGCGGTCGAGATCGCCGCGCGCCTCGTCGGTCAGCGTCGGGATGACGAAGATCTGCCGGTCGCCGAGATTGTACCTGGCGAGCGCGTCCTCGTTGGCCCCGAGCGTGGAGACGTTCAGGAGCTGGGCGATCTGGCTGGAGGTGATGCCGAGGCTCGCCATCCGCGCCTTGTCCGGATGCACGACGAGCTCGGGCTTGGCGGCGGCGGCGTCCGAGACCGGGTTGAGCAGCCCCGGCACCGTGCGCATCTCCGCCGCCAGCCTGTTCGCCGTGTCGGCGAGCAGCGCGCTGTCGGTGCCCGCGAGCGTCACGGAGATCTTCGATCCGGACTGGTTGTCGGCGCCGAACTGGATGCGGGCGCCGGGGATGTCGTCGAACGCCCCGGCAAGGCGCTTCTCGAACTGCTGCTGGCTGACGTCCCGCTCGCTGCGCGGCACGAGGTTCGCCGTCACCGTCGCCGAGGTGACGCTGGCGGTCGTCGTGTGCTGCGGCCCGCCGCCGCCGGTCGTCGCATCGCCGATCGAGGCGAAGACGCTTTGCACCTCCGGCTGCTTTTCCAGGATGGCGCTGACCTTCTTCACCACCGCGTCGGTCTCGTCCAGCGTCGAGCCCGGCACCAGTTCCACCGAGGCGAGCGCCCGGCCGCGATCGGTGGACGGCATGAACTCCGTCGGAAGCCTCGTCGCCACGGTGACCGAGCCGGCGAAGAAGGCGATGCCGAGAAGCACCGTCAGCCAGCGGAAGCGCAGCGCCTGGCGCAGGATCGCGAGATAGGCCGGCACCCAGGCCGGCGTGTCCTCTCGGTGGCCCTTGGCCCCGGCCTTGACGAAATAGGCGCCCATCAGCGGCGTCAGCATGCGCGCGACGACGAGCGAGAACAGCACCGAGACGCAGACGACGATGGCGAAGCTGACGAACAGCTTGCCGGGAATGCCCGGCATGAAGCCGACCGGCAGGAACACCGAGACGATCGTCGCCGTCGTCGCGACCACCGCGAGGCCGATCTCGTCGGCCGCCTCGATCGCCGCCTCATAGGCGGTCTTGCCGCTCTGACGCATGTGGCGGACGATGTTCTCGATCTCGACGATGGCGTCGTCGACGAGAATGCCGACCACCAGCGACAGCGCCAGCAGCGTGATGTTGTTCAGCGACAGGTCGAGCCAGGCCATCACCGCGAAGGTCGGGATCAGCGACAGCGGCAGGGCCGTCGCCGAGACCAGCGTCGCGCGGATGTCGCGCAGGAACAGGAAGACGACGCCGACGGCGAGCAGGGCGCCGAGCCACAGCGCCTCGAAGGCCGCGTCGTAGCTCGCCTGGACGAAGTCCGACGACGAGGTGACCTCGGTGAAGCTCACCGCAGGGTTCTTCGCATCCATCGCCGCGACGGCAGCCCGCGCCGCCTTGGTCACGCCGATCTGCGAAGAGCCCTTGGCGCTGTAGACGGAGAAGGCGACGACCTCCTTGCCGTCGAGCCGCGCGCGGTTGCGCGGCTCCTCCCAGCCGTCGACGATCTGGCCGAGATCGGCGAGCCGCACGCTCTTGCCGCCGGAAACCGGGATGGGGGTGTTCTGGAGCCCCTCGATCGAGGTGACGTTGCCGAGCGTGCGCACCGACTGCTCGGTGCCGCCGACGACCGTGCGCCCGCCCGCCTGGTTGACGTTCTCGGCCGCGAGCGCCGTCGAGACGTCGCCGACGGTGACGCCGAGCGCGTCGAGCCGCGTCGGATCGAGCTTGACGAGGATGGCGCGATTGACGCCGCCGGAGCGCGTGACCTTGGAGACGCCGTCGACGGCGAGCAGCGCCTTCGACACGTCGTTGTCGACATACCAGGAGAGCTGGTCCGGCGACATCGCCGGCGCGCGCACGACATAGGTCAGGATGGCGTTGTCGCCGGCGTTGACGCGGGTGACGATCGGCGTGTTCGCCGCGTCCGGCAGCTGGCTGGCGATGCCGTCGACGGCGTTCTGGACGTCGTCCGTCGCCTGCATCAGGTCCGTGCCGAGCGAGAACTCGATCGCCGTCACCGAGGATCCCTCGGAGACCGTGGACGTGACGTCCTCGACGCCGGAGATCGTCGCCACGGCATTCTCGACGATGTCGGTGACCTGGGTCTCGAGCTCGGTCGGGGAGGCGCCTGTCTGCGTCACCGTGACCTTCACCATCGGAAAGTCGATGTCCGGCATGTTGTTGACGCGCAGCTGCTGGAAGCCCCAGGCGCCGGAGACGGCGAGCGCCAGGAACAGGACGATGGTCGGCAGCGGATGGCGGATGCACCAGGCGGAGATGTTCTTCACTGACCGGTCCCTTCGGCCGACGCCTCCTCGGTGACGACGCGCACCCGGTTGCCGTCGTCGAGGAAGCCGGCGCCGCTCGCGACGACCCGGTCGCCGGCGGCAAGGTTACCGGCGACCGCGACCCGACCGCCGGCCCGCTGGCCGGTGGTGACGGGCGTCAGCGCCACGGTGTCGTCGCCGGCGAGCTTGAAGACGGCGGTCTTGCCGTCCTTCCAGGTCAGCGCCGATTGCGCGACCGTCAGCGCGTCGGTGCCGCCGGTCTGGATTGCGGCGCTGACGAACATGCCGGCCTTGAAGCGGCTGTCGCTGCCGAGCGCGATGACGACCGTGCCGAGATGGCTGGTGGCGTCAACCGTCTGGTCGACCGAGGTGACGGCGGCCGTCACCGCCGTCTTGTCCGGGCCGGTCACCGTCGCCGGGGCGCCCGGCCGGATGGCGGAGAGATACTGCTCCGGCACGTCGACGCGCGCTTCCAGCGCGCCGTCCTCCTGGATGCGGACGATCTCGGTCGACTGCTGCACGATGCCGCCGGGAACGGCGGGCCGGGCCGAGACGACCCCGGCGAAGGGCGCCTTGATCTCGGTCCGCGCCAGCTGCACCTCCAGCGTCCGCCGCACCGCCTCGGCCTGCGCCAGCGCGGCCTGTGAGGTCGCGACCGTCGTCTCGCGGTCCTGCGCGGTTTCCGCCGAGACGGCGCCGGTCTTCACCAGCTTCTGGCCGCGCGCGTTCGACGCCTCGGCCGAGGCGAGTGTCGCCTTCGCACTGGCGATCGCCGCGTCCTGCTCGGCGATCTCAGCCTTCAGGAGCGAATCGTCGAGCCGCGCGACGACCTCGCCCGCCTCGACGTGGTCGCCCTGGCGTACCAGCACGTCCGTCAGCAGCAGGCCGCTTGCCTCCGCCCCGAGCGCGACTTCGCGATGAGCGGCGACCGTGCCGGTGGCGAGCACGCTGCCGGCGACGGGGCCGCTCTTCACCGTGTCGGTGGTGACCGTCAGGCTGGCGGGCTTGGCGGCGGGCGCGGATGCGCCGGCCGGCGCCGGCGCCGCGGCCTTGTCCGCCGCCGCGCCCGGATCGATCGCCCAGAGCGCCACGAGCGGCAGGGCGAGCAGCGGCAGATAGCGGAGGCGCGTCGGAATTTTCGTCATCGGCACGAAGTCACTGGGAGGATTTCGGTTCAAAGCGAAGGTAAGACGCCCCGCGGGGCCGTTCCATGCGCAGGCGATTGCGATCTGCTACGAAGTGTTACCGCGCCGGGGCCGGCGCGCTCGGAGGCTCAGGTCGCTCGCCTCTGTTTCGAATCGCTGCGCGTTCGGACCGCGGATCGATCCGCTCGCGCCGAAGACCATGCGGAAGCCCGTGCCGCCGCGATCCTGCTGCAACCGCCGTCCTGGCTTGCCGCAGGCTGGAGCCGGCGATCCCCCGCCGGCCCCGCCGCCGAGCTTCTCGCGATGAGGTGTTGACGCGCCGAGGGAAATCGGAGACATAGCGCCCGACGCTGCCGTAGCTCAGTGGTAGAGCACTCCCTTGGTAAGGGAGAGGTCGACAGTTCAATCCTGTCCGGCAGCACCATTCCAAGCCATTGTTATTGTTGAGATCCGTGCGCACGATGGTTGTGCTGCGGTGCGGACATGTCGTGCATCCGACGAATCGAACTGCGCGCTGTGGCTCCGGACCCGCAGGATGATCGGCGCCGTGCCCGCCGCTGCGCCGCCTCAGCGGGAGATCAGCCGACCGGCGCCTGCTCGTCGCCGTGCCTTCACCCCTCCATCGGCAGCGGCGTCATCGACGTGTCCCCGCTGCCGTAGCGCTCCTCGATGGCGACGGAGATCAGGTAGAGGTCGGGCGGCGACATGCGGCTGAGGCCGAAGCCTTCGAACTGCGTCTCCTTGATGTCGGCCCGGGTGAGCAGCACGACGCCGCGATGGCGCTTGTCCCGGCAGATCTTCAGGAAGAGGTCGTCGACGCTCTTGGCGGGGCCTTCGATGATCTGGGTGACGATGCGGCCGTCGAAGGCGATCGCGCCGGAGATCTGGTGCCGGGCGTTCCACGCCCGCGCCTTCTCAACGATATCGGCGAATTCGTCGGGGCTCATGCCCTCCGCGGTGCTGCTGTAGGAGATGTGCCGCATCTGCCCTCCGACGCGGGAGACCGCATTGCGCCGCGAATGCGCCGACCCCCAATTCCCCGAATGCGCCGATCCCCGTCCCCACGTCGATTGCGCGGCCAATAGGTTAGGGCATTGATCCGGCGTGTCCAGAACCGGGTCGGAAGCCGGCTAACGGATGTCCAGCGGGCTTGACGCTGGCGGGGCGGGGCAGGGCGGTCGTCCCGTCAGCGTGCCATCCCGGCGGTCTCCTCCGAACCGGCTGCGGGAGGCGCGCAGGAGCGCAGGTGGATCGGCGCGCCCCGGCTCTTGCCGAGCGTCAGGCAGGCGCCGGCGGAGCCGCCGTCCCGCGTCAGCGGGCAGAGCGTCCAGCCGCCGACGGTCGCGCCGGAGGCGGCGAGGATCAGATCCGGGATGACCGGCAGATGCGGCGTGTAGACATAGGCGCCGTCCTTCAGCACCGCGTCCGGCGGCGGCTCCATGCCGGCGCCGGAGCCCTCGACGCTGCCCTGCGTGACCTTCAGGCCGGCCGGCGTCGCCACCCAGTGCTCGGCCCAGCGTGTCTTCTCCACCGAATGCGTCCAGGAGAGCGTGAAGGCGGCGGCGGCGAGGGTCAGCGTCTTGCCGCCGGTGAGGATGCAGATCATTCGGCCGGCGTCGCGCTCTTGGTTTCGACTGGCGCGCGCGAAGCCGGCGCGGGCGGCGCGTTCTTCACCCGCCACCAGTGCAGCGCGATGACGACCGCCGACAGGACGAAGCCCACCTCGTCGGTCGCCGGCAGCGCCGCGACGAGGGTGAAGGCGGCGGCCGCCGCCAGCAGGCGCTCCCACCATTTCAGCGGCGCCGCGAGATAGCCGATCGCCGCCGCGCCCCACAGGCCGATCGCGAGGCAGACCTTGACGATGATGTAGGCGACGGCGGGGAAATAGCCGATCTCGGTGGCGAGCGGGCCGCCGTCCTGCAGCATCAGCGCCGGCGTGTAGACCGCCATGAACGGCACGACGAAGCCGGCGAGCGCCACCTTCACCGCCTCGAAGGCGATCTTCAGCCCCGGCGCCCGCGCGATCGGCGCCGCGGCGAAGCAGGCGAGCGCCACCGGCGGCGTCAGGTCGGCGAGGATGCCGAAGTAGAAGACGAACATGTGCGAGACGATCAGCGGCACGCCGAGGCCGAGCAGGGCGGGACCCGCGATCGACGAGGTGATGATGTAGTTGGGGATGGTCGGGATGCCCATGCCGAGGACGATGCAGGTGATCATCGTCAGCACCAGCGACAGGAACAGCGAGGTCGCGCCGATGGAGACGATCATCTGGCCGAAGGTCGTGGCGACGCCGGTCAGCGTCATCGTGCCGACGATGATGCCGACGATGGCGCAGGCGATGCCGACGGGCAGGGCGGTCCTCGCGCCCTCGGCGAGCGCGTCGCGGGTGACGACCAGCGTCTCGCGGCCGCCGCGAAAGACGGCGCAGGCGGCGATCAGCACCGTGAGCGCCGCGACGACGGGGAAGATCCCGAATCGGAAGAACGCCGCGGCGGCAAGGCCGAGGACGATCCAGAAGACGAAGCGCAGCGCCAGCTGCGGCATGCGCGACGCCAGCGGGGCGCCGAGGATCAGCAAGGCCGTCAGCGCGAGGCCGATCGTGCCGGCATAGAGCGGGGTGTAGCCGGCGAACAGCAGCCAGACGAGGACGGCGAGCGGCAGGAGCAGGTACCAGCCCTGGCGCAGCGCCTTGCGCGGCGAGGGAAGTTCGGAGCGTGCCAGGCCGAGGAGGTTCCGCTTGCCGGCTTCCAGATGCACCATCCAGAACACCGAGCCGAAATAGAGGATCGCCGGAATGATCGCCGCCTGGACGATGGCGGCATAGGGCACGTTCAGCGTCTCGGCCATGATGAAGGCGACGGCGCCCATCACCGGCGGCATGATCTGGCCGCCCATCGAGGCGGTCGCCTCGACGCCGCCGGCAAATTCGGCGCGATAGCCGAAGCGCTTCATCAGCGGGATAGTGAACTGGCCGGTGGTGACGACGTTGGCGACGCCGGAGCCCGAGATCGTGCCCATCAGGCCCGACGAGATCACCGCGACCTTGGCCGCGCCGCCCTTGGCATGGCCGACGAGGCCGAGCGCGATGTCGGTGAACAGCTTGATCATGCCGGCGCGCTCCAGGAACGAGCCGAACAGGATGAACAGGAAGATGTAGGTCGAGGAGACGTAGACCGGGATGCCGTAGATGCCCTCGGTGCCGAAGGCCATGTGGTCGATCACCTGCGAGAAGGCGTAGCCGCGGGTCTGGAACATGCCCGGCGCATACTGCCCGAACAGGCAGTAGGCGAGGAACAGGCCGGCGATGATCGGCAGCGCCGGGCCCATGATTCGCCAGGTGGCGACGAAGAGGATGACGAGCGCGACAACGCCGACCACCGTGTCCTGCATCAGCGGCATGCCGGATCGGAAGATCAGCGCCTTGTATTCGAACCACTGATAGAAGGCGACGCCCATGCCGGCGATGCCGAGGACCCAGAAGAGGGCGCGCACGGCCACGCTCTCGCGCTTGATCGCGGCGACCAGCGGCAGGCCGAGCAGGCAGAGGAAGCCGACATGGACCGCCCGCACGATCTGGCTCGGCAGATCCCAGAGGCCGGCCGACGTCGCCAGCTGGAAGAGCGAGAAGACGAAGGCGATCGCAAACAGCAGCCGGCCCTCGGTGCCGAGGGGAAAGCCGCTGCCCAAGGGATCGTGCAGGTCCTCCTGCACGTCCTGATCCGGCCCGGGGTCGCTGGCGCCTGCGCCTTCGTTCATCCGCCAGCTCCTCCCAAAGCCTGCAAACCGACCGACGGGCAACCCCGCCAATGTTGGCAGGACCTTAGCGCCGCCGCGGCGGGCGCGCAAATGGCTGTCCGGATCAAGCGGCGTCCGCTTCCCGGGCGGGATGCCGGGCTGCACGAGCGGTGTGCGTGGCTGCGCCCGGCGTGCTCTACTGGCGGCTGGACGGAATCGGGAACGGGAAGATTGTCCGATGCTTCAATGGCGGCAGATGCGTCGGCAGGATCTCGCGGCGGTCGTGACGCTCGCCGACTGGGTTCATGCGAAGCTGCCGGAAGACCTGCGCGTCTTCGCCGAGCGGCTCGACCTGTTTCCCCCGGGCTGCCTCGTTCTCGATGCCGGCGACCACATCGCGGGATATGCCGTCGCGCACCCCTGGCGTATGACCGGGCCGCCGAAGCTCGACACGCTGATCGGCCGGCTGCCGGAGCCGGCGGACTGCCTCTATATCCACGACGTCGCTCTGGATCCCGCGGTGCGGGGGCAGGGCGCTGCGACCGGGGCGGTCGAGCGGCTGCTGGCGCTCGCGCAAGACTATCCCGCCGCGGCGCTCGTCTCGGTCTACGGCACCACCGGCTACTGGGCGCGCTTCGGCTTTACCGACGCCAGCGGCCGTATTCCGGCCGAGGCGCTGCAGCCCTACGGGGGCGACGCGTGCTGGATGGTCCGGATGACGCCGGATTAGGCAGTGCCGGCTTTCTGCCGGGGATCGCCGCATCGGGCTAGGAATCGGCCGCTGAATGCATTTACAGTCGGGCGAGGCGGCGCCGGCGTCGTCGGATGGACTTCGACCAGTGACAATGAGGGGTAGCTGATCATGGTGCGTGTTCTTCCCTGGGTCTGTGCGGGCCTGGCGCTGTTCGCGGCGACGGAAGCCTTCGCCGAAGACCAGGTGGTCAACGTCTACAACTGGTCGGACTATATCGACCAGTCGATCCTGACCGACTTCACCAAGGAGACGGGGATCAAGGTCGTCTACGACGTCTATGATTCCAACGAGATGCTGGAGACTAAGCTGCTCGCCGGCGGCACCGGCTACGACGTCGTCGTCCCCTCCGCCGAGTATCTCGCGCGGCAGATCAAGGCCGGCGTATTCCAGAAGCTGGACAAGTCCAAGCTGCCGAACCTGAAGAACATGTGGGACGTGATCCAGAAACGCGTCGCCAAGTACGATCCGGGCAACCAGTATTCCGTCAACTACATGTGGGGCACGACCGGCATCGGCTACAACGTCAAGAAGGTCGAGAACGCCCTGCCGAACGCCCCGGTGAACTCCTGGGCGCTGGTGTTCGATCCCGCCAACGCCAAGAAGCTCGCGAGCTGCGGCATCGACTTCCTCGACGCTCCGGCCGAGATCATCCCGGCCGCGCTGAACTATCTCGGCCTCGATCCCGACAGCCGCGACCCCGCCGACATCAAGAAGGCCGAGGACATGCTCCTCAAGGTCCGGCCCTATGTCCGCAAGTTCCACTCCTCCGAATACATCAACGCGCTCGCCAACGGCGATATCTGCGTGGCGATCGGCTATTCCGGCGACGTCTTCCAGGCGCGCGACCGGGCCAAGGAGGCCAAGCAGGGGGTCGAGATCAAGTATTCGATCCCGAAGGAAGGCGCGATGATGTGGTTCGACCAGCTGGCGATGCCGAAGGACGCGCCGCATCCCGACGCCGCGCTGAAATTCATCAACTACCTGATGAACCCGAAGGTCATCGCCAAGTCGACGAACTACGTCGTCTACGCCAACGGCAACAAGGCCTCGCAGCAATATGTCGACCCGGCGATCCTCGACGATCCCGAGGTCTATCCGAATGCCGCGACGCTGGACAAGCTCTACACCAAGGCGCCCTACGACGCGCGCTCGACGCGGCTCGTGACGCGGGCCTTCACCACGGTGAAGACCGGCCAGTAGCGGCTGGCCGGCAGCATCGGGGAAGAGCGATCCGGTCCGCTGCGACCGACTCGCCGCCTCGGGGGTCCTCGGGTTCGCACGGGCGGTTCGGCATGGCGCTGGCGACGAAATCCTACGGCAATATCCGGCGCACCTTCGAGCCCTGGAACGACCCGGCGCAGAAGCCGCTGGTGGAGTTCGACGGGATCACCAAGGTCTTCGGCAACTTCACGGCGGTCGACGATCTGTCGCTGCCGATCTTCACGCGCGAGTTCTTCGCCCTGCTCGGGCCGTCGGGCTGCGGCAAGTCGACCCTGCTGCGCATGCTCGCGGGCTTCGAGGAGCCGACGCATGGCGATCTGCGGCTCGACGGGGTGAGCCTCATCGGCGTGCCGCCGCATCGCCGGCCCGTCAACATGATGTTCCAGTCCTACGCGCTGTTCCCGCACATGAGCGTCGAGGGAAACATCGCCTTCGGACTTCGGCAGGACCGCATGTCGCGCTCGGAGATCGCCGACCGGGTCGCCGAGATGCTGAAGCTCGTCAAGCTGGAAGCCTTCGCCAAGCGCAAGCCGCAGCAGCTGTCCGGCGGCCAGCAGCAGCGCGTGGCGCTCGCCCGCTCGCTCGCCAAGCGCCCGAAGGTGCTGCTCCTCGACGAGCCGCTGGGCGCGCTCGACAAGAAGCTGCGCGAGGAGACGCAGTTCGAGCTGATGGACCTGCAGCAGGAGCTGGGCCTCACCTTCCTGATCGTCACGCACGACCAGGAGGAGGCGATGGTCATGGCCGACCGCATCGCGGTGATGCGCGAGGGCCGGATCGTCCAGGTCGCCACACCGAACGTCATTTATGAAGCGCCGGAGACGCGTTACGTCGCCGACTTCATCGGCAATGTGAACATCCTCGAGGGCCAGGTCGAGAGCGAGCGGAACGGCGTCCTGCGGATCGCCGCAGCCGGAACCGTCGTCGAAGCCGAGGCCGGCGCGGCCGTTTCGCCGGGCGAGACCGCCTGGTTCGCGATCCGGCCGGAAAAGATGACGATCAGCCGCCGGCCGCCGGCGCGCTCGGACGTCAACGCGCTGAAGGGCGAGGTCTGGGACATCGCCTATCTCGGCGACGTCACCCTGTTCAACGTCCGGCTGCCGTCCGGCGACATCCTCCGGGCGACGACGATCAACGCCTCGCGCGGTATCGAGGAGCCGATCGGCTGGGACGAGGAGGTGTGGCTGTCCTTCGCGGCCGATGCGGGCGTGGTGCTGACCAAATGAGCGAGAGGGTCGAGCCGGCGAGCAGGCGGCGATCGGTGTCCGGCGGCCTATACCGGCGGCTGGTGATCGGCGTGCCCTATCTCTGGCTGCTCCTGTTCTTCTTCGTGCCCTTCCTGATCGTCCTGAAGATCTCGCTCTCGGAGACGGCGATCGCGCTGCCGCCCTACACGCCGGCCTTCACCTTCGACAGCCTGTCCGGCTTCGTCGGCCATGTGCGCGAGCTCGGCATCGGCAGCTATGTCTGGCTCACCGGAGACCCGCTCTACCTCAACTCCTACCTGTCGAGCCTGTTCATCGCCGCCGTGTCGACCGCGCTGACGCTCGCGATCGGCTATCCCTTCGCCTACGGCATGGCGAAGGCGCCGCGGGCCGTCCGGCCGATCCTCCTGATGCTGACGATCCTGCCGTTCTGGACGAGCTTCCTGATCCGCGTCTACGCCTGGATCGGCATCCTGAAGAACGAGGGCCTGCTCAACCAGTTTCTGCTCTGGCTCGGCGTCATCTCGCAGCCTCTGGTGATCCTCAACACCGACACCGCCGTCTATATCGGCATCGTCTATTCCTACCTGCCCTTCATGGTGCTGCCGATCTATGCGAGCCTGGAGCGGATGGACGGCACGCTGCTGGAGGCCGCGCAGGATCTCGGTTGCCCGCCGGTGAAGGCGTTCTGGACGATCACCTTCCCGCTGTCGCTGCCGGGCGTGCTGGCCGGCGCCTTCCTGGTGTTCATCCCGGCGGTCGGCGAGTTCGTCATCCCGGACCTCCTCGGCGGCTCGCAGACGCTGATGATCGGCAAGACGCTCTGGAACGAGTTCTTCAACAATCGCGACTGGCCGGTCGCCTCCGCCGTCGCGATCGTGCTCCTGCTCGTCCTGGTCCTGCCGATCGTCCTCTTTCAGCGCGCGCAGGCGAGGCACGCGCTGTGAGGAACGGCTGGAGCCCCTTCAACATCGTCTCGGTGACGGTCGGCTTCGCCTTCCTGTACCTGCCGATCGTCCTTCTGGTGATCTACTCGTTCAACGCCTCGCGGCTGGTGACCGTCTGGGGTGGCTTCTCCGTCAAGTGGTACGGGGAGCTCATCCACGACCAGGCGATCCTCGACGCCGCCTGGGTGACGCTGCGGGTCGGGCTCATCTCGGCGAGTGCCGCCACCGTCCTCGGCACGCTCGCCGCGACGGCGCTGGTGCGCTTCGCCAACTTCCGCGGGCGGCTGCTCTTTTCCGGCATGGTCTATGCGCCACTGGTCATGCCGGACGTGATCATGGGCCTGTCGCTGCTGCTCCTGTTCGTGGCGGTGGATTTCGACCGCGGCTTCTGGACCGTCGTGCTTGCCCACATCACCTTCTCGATGTGCTTCGTCGGGGTGGTGGTGCAGTCGCGGCTGATCAGCTTCGACCGGTCGCTGGAGGAGGCTGCCCAGGATCTCGGCTGCCCGCCCTGGAAGACCTTCTTCCAGATCACGCTGCCGGTGATCTGGCCGGCGGTGGCGGCCGGCTGGATGCTCGCCTTCACCCTGTCGCTCGACGATCTCGTCATCGCGAGCTTCACCTCGGGGCCGGGGGCCACCACCCTGCCGATGAAGATCTACAGCCAGGTGCGGCTCGGCGTGACGCCGGAGATCAACGCGGTCTGCACCATCCTGATCGCCATCGTCTCCTGCGGCGTCACCGTCGCGGCGATCTTCACCAGGCGCCGTGAGGTGCAGAGGGCGCGCGACGAACGGCTGGCGGCCGGCGGCGGCTCTCCGGCGCAAGCGCGCTGACCGCGCGAGCGGCCGCGTCCTCCCGCACTGGCGGAGCCGGCCGCTGCATCCGCTGCGTAAGCGGGGAGGACGGGCGGCTACTTCCCGCTCATGCAGGTGCAGTTCGCCTTGTGTGCCGCGGAGATGGCGTTCAGCGTGTCGTCGATGGCGTTTAGCACCGACCCCTCGGCGTCGCTCGGCCGATGCTCGAGATAATCCAGCGCCTCAATGTCGGAGAAGGCGGCGACCAGCGCCCGGCGCACGACGACGTCCTTGATCGGCGTATCGGTGCCGATCACCAGCGGCTTCAGTGCGGCGAGCCTCGCGAGGACGGGCCGTGGCTCATCGCCCGCAGCCGGGCTGCCGCCGACGGGGCGCGATCCGGCCGGCGTCAGGAGGGCGTTACCGGCTGCTGCGACGCCCGGCGCTTCCTGCCGAAGGAACCCGCCCTTGCGCGCCGCATCCACCAGCGCATCGAGTGCAGCAATGCGATCGGTATCGGTGTCGAGCGCGATCGGCTTCGGCGGCGTCGCCGGCGGCAGGCCGGGCTTGGCGGCCGCGGACCCGCTTCCGGAATCAGGAGAAACGACGGCCGGACCGATGCCGGCGGACGGGCGCAGACCGTCCGGCGCCTGCGGCTGCGGTCGCGCCGGGGCTTGCTGCGGGATAGGGACCGGCCGCATCGCGTCCAGCGCCGCGCGGATCGACGCCTCCGCCGCGCCGCGCTGCGCGGCGAGGAGGTCCGCGGTGCGTTGGGGATTGCCGCCGACGCGAGTCAGATAGGCGCGCAGTGTGGCGACGTAGTTGGACACGCCGCCGCAGAGAAAGGGCGTCTCGTCCTGAGCGAGGTAGTCGCCGACTTCGCCGGTCACCCGCTTGACGATCCAGCGATCGTCGCCGGAGCTCGACCAGCCGGGACGCCCCCTGGCATGGGCGATCTGGTTGGCCTCCTGAAGGGCCAGCCGCTCCGCCGTGCTGCGCGAACGGAAGGGCGGAACGAACAGCAGCGCGCCGGGCAGGCGGTCGTCCGCTTGGCGCGCCTCGGGGCGGGCTCGGCCGATCTCCTGATAGGGGCCGTTGCGGATGTCCCTGAGCGCGGCATGGAAGCGGCCGGCGCAGGAACTGCTGCCGCCGGCGGCCCCCCCATCGTTCGCGGCTTGCGCATACGCCGGGGTGCCGAGCGCAGCAAGCGCAGCGAGTGCGGCGAAGGCGAGAGGCAGACGGGCTCGTGCGAAGGATCGGGACGGCATGATGCGATTTCCGTTGAGGTTCCGGGGCTGGCCGCGACCGCCGAAGAAAAGGCGCCCGGACGGGACGGATCATTCCGTCGGATTCGGCATATCCGTCGTCACGTTGGGATTCGGCCACTGGCCGTCCATCGTGAACTTCACCGGTTTCGATGCGGTGAATTCGCCTGTCGTCGAGGCTGTCTGCGGGCTGGCGTCATAGACCCCGTGCAGCGAGACGGTGTTGGTTTCGGCGAGATAGTCGCCGGAGGCGGACAGGGTGCCGCTCGGGCTCTCCACCGCAACGTCGGCGATATGCAGGCGGGAGCCCGAGAGGGCGAAGCTCGCCGTCAGCGTGTCGAACGGCAGGCTGTCGCTGCCCGTGCCGGCGGCCAGCGGGCGGGCGCCGGGCCGGGCGAAGACCTGCGGGGCAAAGCCGCTGATCGCGCCGTTGCGCGCCTTCACCTTGGCATCGACCTGCACGTTGCGGATGATCGACGCCCAGTCGGTCGCAGGCGCGTCGATCTTTGCGGTGATGCTCGATTGGCCGGAGATCCCCACCCCGTCGATCGCCAGAGCCGAGAACAGCCGCGGCGTATCGATCCGGCTGAAGGACGCGCTGCCGGTCACGACATTGCCGGGGCGCGTACCGTCGATCATCAGCGTCGCCTGACCGCGGCCGCCGAAGACGGACGCGTCGCCGACGTCGATCTTGGTGATCCCGTCGCCGAGCGTGACGACAGCCGCGACGTCGTGCAGCGGGACCCGGCCGAGAGTGGCTTCGTTGGCCGAGACGCGCAGGTCCAAGTCGACCGACTTGGCGAAGCCGACGTCGATCGGCCGTTCCATGTCGAACGGATCGTTGGGCAACGGGGCGATCGAGCGGCCGAGCGGCGTCAGGTCCAGCTGGGCGAAGGCGAGCGTGCCGCCGATCTGCGGCCGGGACGGCTCGAACGTCGCCTCCAGCGCGCCGCGGCCGGTGCTGCCGGCGATCGTCAGGGCGGCGTTGCTGAGGCTGGCCTCGTTGCCGCGCAGGAGAAGGTCGCCGTCGATGGCGACCGGGCCGAGATCCGGCACGTCGTTGTCCGGATTGCCGATCCACTCGATGCTGCGCGTGAAGGACGGGCTCGACAGATGGAGGTGTCCGGACACGCCGGTGTTGCGGACCAGCGTGGCGGTCCCCGAAAAGCGCGCCGTGAGCGGCGGCGACTGGATGTCGAGGTCGACGCTGCTGTCCTTGCCGGCGAGCAGCGCGGCCGGCGCGCCGATCTTGAAGTCGATGTCGGTCGGCTGGCCGTTCCAGATCAGAGATCCCGCCACGTCCACGGCCGCGGTCTGCGAGGAATGGGTGATCGTCAGATTGGCGTTGCTGAATCCCGACGGGCCGCCGGTCCGGGCGCTGGCGGGACGGTAGACGCCGTCGCGGATCTCCAGGACTCCGAGTCCCTCGATCCGGTCGATGAAGGTGCGGAGCATCTTGCGGGCGTGCGCAATGCCCTGTTGTCCCGCCCCGTTCCAGGAGATCGCGGCGAGCGGGTTGTCGGGACGCAGCGCCGGCCTCACCAGCACCAGCCGCGAGGGCTTCGCCCGACCGAGAAGCGCGGAGAGGGGATCGAGGTCGGCGACGATCTGGTCGATGTCGAAGCCGTTGCCGCGGCCGATCTGGACACGGCCGATGGTGAGGCGGGTGCGCGGCAGGAGCGAAAAGCGCACCGGCCCGTCGACCGAGACGTTCTCGCCGGTCAGGGCCTCCAACCGGGCGACGACGCTCGATCTCGCGGCATCCTCGTCGAGCGCCACGCGAGCGAACAGCGCGACGACGGCGGCGATGACGATTACGGCGCCCAAGCCGAGGACGAGAAGCCGCGGCCGGCGGACCAGCGGCGCCAGCCGCCGCATGCGCCCTGAAAGCTGTTCACGCCATGTGAGGTAAGCTTCGCTCGCCACCAAATCCCCTCGCCGAATCGGCATCCTTTTATCGCTTCCGACGCCCGGAAGCCATGCCGAAGGGGTGCCGCGCGCTCGGCACGCGCGGATTTACGCACCGTTGCCAATGCCGAACCTCTATGGCACCACCGTGGCGGCCGGCAGGAGGAGAGTTGAGTATGGGCGGAAAGCTGCTCTGGACACCCGACGCGGCGCGCGTCGCGCATCATCCGATGACGGCATTCGCCCAGCGGGTGGCGGCCGCGACCGGGCAGGACTTTCCCGACTACGACGCCCTGCATCGCTGGTCCGTGACGGATCGCGCCGGCTTCTGGTCGGCCATGTGGAATTTCGCCGGCATTGTCGGAGAGAAGTGCGATACGGCTCTTTCCGAGGGCGGGTCGATGCGCACCGACCGGTTCTTTCCCGATGCCAGCCTGAACTTCGCCGAGAACCTGCTGGCGCGCCCGGGCTCCGGCGACGCGATCGTTTTCCGCGGCGAAGACAAGGTCGAGCGGCGGCTGTCCTGGGACGAGCTCCGCGTCCTGGTGTCCCGCCTGCAGCAGGCCTTCCGCGCCGAGGGCGTGACCGCCGGGGACCGGGTCGCCGCGATGATGCCGAACATGCCGGAGACGGTCGCGGCGATGCTCGCCTGCGCCTCGATCGGCGCGGTCTGGTCGTCCTGCTCGCCCGATTTCGGCGAGCGCGGCGTTCTCGACCGCTTCGGCCAGATCGAGCCGAAGCTGCTGATCGCCTGCGACGGCTACTACTATGCCGGCAAGACCATCCCGGTCGTCGAGAAACTCGTCCCGATCTCGCAAAAGCTGAACGCCCGTCGCACGATCGTCGTGCCCTATCTCGGCAAGGCCGACGAGGTTGCCGGGCAACTGGCGAACGGCGTGACGCTGGACGCCTTCCTGGCGCCCCACGAGGCGGCCGAGCCGAGTTTCGAGCGGCTGCCCTTCTCGCACCCGCTCTACATCCTGTTCTCCTCGGGGACGACCGGCGCGCCGAAATGCATCGTGCATTCGGCCGGCGGCACGCTGATCCAGCATCTCAAGGAGCATCAGCTGCATTGCGGGATCGGGCCCGGCGACCGCGTCTTCTACTTCACCACCTGCGGCTGGATGATGTGGAACTGGTTGGTCTCGGCGCTCGGCTCGGGGGCGACGCTGCTGCTCTTCGACGGCTCCCCCTTCCATCCGACGCCGGAGACGCTCTTCGACTACATGCAGGCCGAGAAGGCGACCTTCTTCGGCACCAGCGCGAAGTTCATCGACTCCGTGCGCAAGGCGGGGCTCAAGCCTGTCGAGACACACGATCTGTCGTCGGTCGCAGTGATCGCCTCCACCGGCTCGCCGCTGTCGCCGGAGAGCTTCGACTACGTCTATGAGGCGGTGAAGCCGGACGTGCATCTCGCTTCGGTCTCCGGCGGCACCGACATCGTCTCCTGCTTCGTCCTCGGCGTGCCCTGGCGGCCCGTCTACGAAGGCGAGATCCAGGGACCCGGCCTCGGCATGGCCGTGGACGTGTGGGACGGGCAGGGGCGGCCGGTGCGCGGCGAGAAGGGCGATCTCGTCTGCACGAAGGCGTTTCCCTCGATGCCGATCGCGTTCTTCAACGACCCGACGGGCGAGCGATACGAAAGCGCCTATTTCGCCGAGTTCCCCGGCGTCTGGGCGCATGGCGACTTCGCCGAATGGACGGAGCACGGCGGCATCATCATCCACGGCCGCTCCGACGCGACGCTGAACCCGCAAGGCGTGCGGATCGGCACGGCCGAGATCTACAACATCGTCGAGCAGTTCCCCGAGGTCGCCGAGGCGATCTGCATCGGCCAGAGCTGGGAGAACGACGTGCGGGTCGTGCTCTTCGTCCGCCTCGCCGAGCGTGCCGGGCTGACCGACGACCTCGTCACCCGCATCAAGACTGCGATCCGCACCGGAGCCTCGCCGCGCCACGTGCCGGCGAAGATCCTCGCCGTCACCGACATTCCCCGCACGAAGTCCGGCAAGATCACCGAACTCGCCGTGCGCGAAGTGGTCGAGGGCCGGCCGGTGAAGAACAAGGAAGCGCTGGCGAACCCCGAGGCGCTGTCGCAGTTCGAGGGCCGGAAAGAGCTGGCCGACTGAAGCGGCGGACGAGAGCCGCGCTCAAGGCTCTCGTCGTTTCGCCGGGGTTTCAGTCGGCGAGGATCCGCGCCGGCGGGAACACGATCTCGATCAGCGTGCCTTCCCCCGGCGTCGAGGAAAGGGCGAAGCTGGCGCGGTTGGCTTCCACCATGGCCTTGGTCAGCGGCAGCGCGAAGCGGCCGCTCTCGCCGGAGCGCCGCGCCGTCTGGTGCGCCTCGTGGAAGGGGCGCATCACCGCCTCGATCTCATCCTCGCGCAGGCCCACGCCGGAATCGCGAAACCGCAGCGTCACGCCTTCCTCCGGCGCATAGCGCGCCGACACGATCAGCTGGCCGCCCGCCGGCGTCGAGCGGATGGCGTTGCCGACGAGGTTGATCGCCACCTGGCGCAGCGATGCGCGGTCCGCCACCACCGGCGGCACGGAGGAGGGCAGGTGGGTGCGCAGGATGACGCGCTGGCGGTTGGCCTGCGGCGCCGTCACCGCCGCCACCTCGGCGATCAGCTCGGTCAGCGAGACCGCTTCGAAGGCGAGCTCCAGCCGGCCGGTCTCGATCTTCGAGATGTCGAGGAGCTCGTTGACGAGGTCGAGGACCTGGTGGCCCGAGCGCTTGATGTCCTCGAGATATTCGAGATAGCGCGGATTCTCGATCGGCCCGAGGCTCTCGGCCGCCATGACATCGGCGAAGCCGACGATGGCGTTCAACGGCGTGCGCAATTCGTGCGAGACGCTGGCGAGGAAGGCGCTCTTGTGCAGGCTCGCCGCCTCGGCCTCCTGCCGCGCCCGCGTCAGGTCCTCCTCCGCCCGCTTCCAGGGCGTGATGTCGCGGATGACGGCGCAGTAGCCGCGTCCGTCCGGCAGCCGCTCGAGGCGGACTGCGAGCGGCACGAAACCGCCCTCGGCGACGCGCCCGATGACCTCGCGGCCGGCGCCCCGCCGCTCGTCCGCCCGGCCGCCGTCGGTCTCCTCGGCGGCACCGCCGGCGCGAAGCAGGTCGAAATCCGCCCGCACGGCCTTCTGGCTCTCATGCGCGAAGAACGCCGCGAAGGGGCGCCCGGCCGCGTCGTCCTCGGCGATGCCGAACAGCCGGTGCGCCGCGCCGTTCATCGCCCGGATGCCGCCGTTGTCGTCGAGCAGCAGGACGCCGTCCGCCGCCATGTCGAGCACTGCCGCCAGCTCCGCCGCCGTCGGATCCGCGGCGTCGTCCGCTGCGGCGGGTGCCGGCGCAGCAGCCGGCGTTTCCGAAAGCACATGCCCGAGGGCCGCGGCGCAGAGCCGCGGCGAGGCGAAGAAGGACATGACCAGCGACGAACGGCCGGCGATTGTTGCCCGCTGCAGATGCGCGCGCACGGCCAGCCTGTCGCCATTGGCGCGCAGCAGGGTCACCATGCCGGCCGAATCGCCCGTTGCACCCGGGTCGCAGAACAGCGCGCCGAGACCGCCGGCGGCGCGGATCGCTTCGCTCGTCGGATAGCCGGTGAGGTCGAGGAACTCGCGGTTGGCATAGGCAATCTCGTCCCGGCTTTGCACCAGGATCGGGATCGGCAGGAATCCGTAGATCCGCTCCAGCTCGCCCGGGCCGTCCGGCTGCTGCGCCGCGCCGCCGGCTCCGGCAGCGTCGTCCGCCCCTTCGCCGGAGCCGTCCTGCGACTGCGAGGGCGCGGCGGCGTCGTTCGTCGCCGGAACCGGAGCCGCATCTGCCGCGCCCGCAACCATCTCTGCTTCGGCGGACGGCTCCCGTCCCGGCTGCTGGGCCGGCGCCGGAAGTCCCGGCCGGTTCTCCTGCGCGGCCGCTCCATCGGCAGAGTCCGACTCGTCCGAATCGCCCGGCTCCGCCGTGTCGACATCGCTCTCCGCGTCGCGGCCGCGGCTTTCCTCGATCGCGGCGATGCGCTCCGACGCCGCCCGGATCGCCTCGCCGAGGTCGCGCGGACCCGGTCTGTCCGCCAGACGCTGACCGATGGCGCGGAATGCGTCCTCCTCGGCCTGGCTGAGCGTGCCTTCCTTC
Organism: Jiella sp. M17.18; assembly: GCF_041027365.1. Taxonomy (NCBI): domain Bacteria; kingdom Pseudomonadati; phylum Pseudomonadota; class Alphaproteobacteria; order Hyphomicrobiales; family Aurantimonadaceae; genus Jiella; species Jiella sp. M17.18. The sequence continues at coordinate 639,828 of NZ_JBFTEH010000001.1, forward strand.
GACCGGCGGCGCTCTTCCAAGCGGATGATGTTGCGCGCCTCCTCGTCGGATGGACCCTCTTCCTCGGGGGCGGGCGCGTCCGGCCGGTCGGCCGGGTCGCGGCGCCCGAACTGCACCTCCGGAAGGTTTGCCGGGACGCGCCGCAGGAACGGCTGTGCGGCCCCATCGGGAGAGGCGGCGAAGCCGGCTGCTTCCGCCGCGCCTTCGCCGAGGGCTGCGCCGGCTCCGGCCTGCAGGCGATCCAGCCGCCGGCCCCGCGCCGCGGGATCGACCACGGCATCGCCGAGCCGCACGATGCCGAAGCCGCGAAAGCCGTCGAAGCTGCGGTCGCGGGCGTAGACGGGCAGGGCGGCGAGGTCGACCGGCGCGGTCATCGCTGAGTTTTCCACCGGCCAGAAGACGGTGCGGCCGGACCAGGTGTCACGGCGCTCGAGCAGGCGCTGGACGCTGCCTTCCGGGTCAAGTCCGTAAGCCTGCGCAACCTCCGCGAAGCTGCGGTCGAGAACGGCCGCCGAGGTCGGGCCGACCGCGAGTGCGAATTCGGGAGACAGAGAGCGGAACCGCCCCGCGCTGTCGATCCGCCAGACGAAGCGCGCCGGCTGGACGTCGAAGCGCGGGATGAAAGCGCCATCGCCCGGCCCGGCCTCGGGATCGGTACCGTCCGGCTGATCAGACGCATCGGACTCAGCCGGGGGGAAGTCCGCCGCCGTCACCGCCCGCACCGCATCATCGTCCGCTTCCCATTCCGGCAAGGTATCCGGCAGGACGATCGTGCCGACCAATTGCGGCGAAGCGTTCCCATCCGCCTCGTCGGCGCTTGCCACCGGGTCGCTGCCCGGCCCGCCGGCAGTCACCTCGCCGCCGGTTCCCGCGGGCGCGCCGGCGGTTTTTTCCGCCACGGGATCGCCCGCGGCGGCATGAAAGGCACTCGGCGGTGCCTCGGCAGAAGGCGCGTCGGTCTCCGCTTCCGACGCTGCCGGTCCGCCGGCCGCTGTATCATCCTCCGGCGGCGGGGCGCTCCAGTTGGAATGCACGCGGCGGCCCGGCGCGTCCGCAGCCGGCTGAGGGTCGTCATCAGTCGGCAGAGTCGCGCCGGTGCTTCCGGCGACGGCTTCGTCCGCCGCTGCATTCTGTGGCGCGCGCGGTGCTTCGGCGTCCGCCACGGCCCGAAGCGCGATCCGATCGTCGGCGATGCGGGAGAGCGCGAAGCGGCGTCCCTCCGCATCGGTCACGATGTCGAAGGCTGCCTGCGAGGCGGCGAAGGCGCGCACAGGCTCGGCGTCCGCAGGCGTGACGGCGGGATCGTCGGTCCCGCCGACGATGCGACCGTCGAGATCGAGAAGAGCCTCGGCAGCGCTTTCCCGGGCGAGCCGGACATCGCGCTCCGCGCCGGTCTCCACTGCGCCGGTCCCGGCGATCCCGTATACCGCCAGCAAGGCGCAGTCGCCGAATTCCGGCAGCGAAATGCGGGTGATCTCTCCGCTCAGCGGCCGGCCGAGGCCGGTGCCGAGCGGCCGGATGGTGGTCGCCGCCCGCCCGTTGCGCGCGAAGATTCCGGCTGCGGCCCGGATCTGCCGCAGGATCGCCGGCGACGCGTCCGCCCCGGCGCCGCTTCCGTCCGGCTGCGACAGGCCGAGCAGCCGCGCGCCGGCGGAGTTCGCCCACAACAGCAAGGACAGGTCCGGCGAGAACGCGGCCAGCGCCGTTCCGGGGACGTCGGCCGCCCTGACGCTCGGATGGCTCATGATCGCCATCGCGCTCGCTATCGTCGATGTCGCCATCGGCCACGCCTTCACTTTTGCCGCCTTGCCGCCCGCATCCGCTCCAGGCTCTCCAGTCTTGATTCCCGCCGCCGCCTTAAGAATGGATTCATAATAGCGCGGGCCGACCGAATAAAGCGCGGTCCGGCCGATCCCGTGGCTCGTCGCCCGGAACGGTTAACGACCAGCGACCGCGACACGTCACGCAGCGGCAATGTTGCACTGCACAATGGACGATGATAAGGAAAGAGGCAGCCAATGTCCTAAAATCGGGCTCTGGCGCCAGATAATGGGAAAGAGGAGACAGTCTTATGTCCGATACGAGAGATCCTTTCGCCATGCCGAACGCGCAGTCGATGATGGGCATGGATCCGAACCAGATGACCGAGACCTTCCGCGCCATGACGCAGAAGTCGATGGAGCAGTCGAAGGAAGCCTATGGCCGCATGAAGTCGGCGGCCGACGAGGCGACGCGCGCGCTCGAGTCGACCATGGAGAACGCCCATCAGGGTTCGCTGCAGCTCTCCAAGAAGGCGATCGAGGCGATGCGGACCAATGCCGAGCTCGGCTTCCAGCATCTCGACAAGATGATGTCGGCCAAGTCCTTCGCCGAGGTCATCGAGATGCAGACGGCCTATGTGCGCAAGCAGGTCGAGATGGCGACGGACCAGGCCAAGGAAATGCAGACGCTGACCCAGTCGGTCGCGCAGGACATGCTGAAGCCGGGCCGCGAAGCGTTCCAGAAGGCGACCAACAAGGCCGTCTGATCCGGCACCTCGGGAAGGGGACCCGCCCGAAGCGGGTCGTCGCCGAGGCATCCTGCCCGGTCCACGCCGCGTGGCACGTCCGGTTTTCCGGCCGTGCCCGATCGGGCTTGCGTCTCTCGGCGAATTCTCCTATCTCGTCAGCCACTCGCGGGCACCGCCCGCCCGTGCGGTTGTAGCTCAGCTGGTTAGAGCGTCGGATTGTGGCTCCGAAGGTCGGTGGTTCGAACCCACCCAACCGTACCATTTTCTTCCCGCCAAGCATGATCCGAGCCCGCGGACGGGACATCGGCGCTTCCTGACCCAGTTTCGCATCCTGTCGACCGACGGAGCCTCCGAGCGATCGGGGTCTGCGGCGCGGCGGCGTGCGGCGAAGAGGGGATGCGGGAACTGTGGGGCAGCACGATAGCCGGTCATGGCTGCACGAGGGTTGGGACATCCTCGTCGACCTGAAGCAGGAGGTGTTCAGCGACCACATGCTGATGGTCGCCTCCGGTCTGGCCTTCCACGGCATCGTCGCCCTGATGCCGGTGCTCGCCTCGATCGCGGTGGTGTGGACGATGATCGGCGGGCTCGACGTCCTGAAGAGTGCGCTCGACGCGCTGCAGGGCGTCCTGCCAGACGACATGCTGCGCCTCGCACGCAGCTTCGTGTCGCAGGCGCCGAGTCGGTTCGGTCTCGGCATCGGCCTCGCGATCAATTTCGTCATCGTGCTCTGGACGGCCTGGCGCTCGGCGAGCGGGCTGATCACGGCGCTGAACATCATGGCCGACGAGCCGGAGAAGCGCAGCCGGGTGAGGCGCGGCCTTACCTCCTTCGCCATCGCCATCGGCGGAACCGCCTTCCTGCTCTTCGCGCTCACGGTTCTTGCCGCGCCGGCGCTCCTGCCGAGCGGCAGCATCCTCGTCGGCGATCTCAGATGGCCGATCCTCGCCGCGACCCTGTTCGCGGCGCTGGCGATTCTCTTCCGCGTCGGCCCGTCGCGCGAACAGCCGCGCTGGGCGCCGCTTCTGACGGGGGCGGGGATCGGCACGGCGCTGTGGCTCGCCGTCTCCTACGGCCTCACCGTCTATGTCTCCACCGCCGGGTCCTATGGCCAGCTCTACGGGCCGATCAGCTCGGTCGTGCTGACGCTGATCTGGTTCTACGTCAGCGCCCTGACCGTTTTGACCGGTGCCGAACTCGACGCGATGTTCCAGGAGCGCGTCACCGGCCGTCGCCGCGGCGGCACGCTGCAGAAGCAACTGCGCGAGCGCGAAAAGGCGCCGCGCTGATGAAATTGCGTGGCCGCAGAACGGGGCGGTCCGTGGTCGGCAAACCCCTCTCGCACTGAAACCGTCGCATAGTTCTATCACGGGGCGGAACGCGCGGCTCGCTCAAGCCGTTGCTGGGACAGAACGACGCAATCAACAGGAGGAACGTCATGGCCGATCCCCGAGAGCCGCGCCCGACGGAGCCGCGGACCACCGAAACCGTTTCCAACGCATCCACCCGCCGCGCCGATGTCGGCGGGACGACCGCCGGCCGCGACCCGATCGCGCCCACCGGCACCCCCGCCGCCGGCCGCCGCGGCGTCGGCAGCTGGGTCTGGATCGCGATCGCCGTCATCATCATCCTCGTGCTGCTGTGGTGGTGGTTCGGCGCGGGCTACAACACGACCAACAATGTCGCCGCCCCGACCGCGACGCAGGACGTGACGACGACGGCGCCTGCGGCCGATACCACGGCCACGACGCCGGCTCCGGCGACGACCGCGCCTGCGGGCAATGACAATGCCGGTTCCGCTCCGGCGACCACCGCGCCGGCAACGACCGCGCCGGCTGGCGGAACCACGGCCGCCCCCGCCACCGGCGGCGCCGGCGGCACGACCGCTCCCAGCGGTGGCGCGACTGGCACGACCGGTACCACCGGCGCGGCCGGCACCACTGGTACGACGGGTACGGCGGCGCCGGCGCAGTAAGCGCTGCGGCGACAGCCTCATCGTCAGGGCCGGGCGTCCAGCGCCCGGCCTTTTTCTGTTTCCGACGGGGCGCGAGCGGTATCCGGCGCGGCCGCGGCGATCGGCGGATTTTCACTGCGGGGACAGGGTCAGCCCGTGCCGTCGAGGATCGCCAGCGCCGCCTCGTAGCGCGCGATCCGCGCTTCCTTTTCGGGCGTCATGCCGCTCAAGCGGGTGCGCTCGATGTTGTCCGCGAGATCGGCGGACTTCACCGTCCGCGCCAAGGGGTTTTCCCGCGCACGCCGGACGAGGTCGAAATACTCCTCTCCCGCGCGGTCGGTGAGCGCATCCACAGCGGCGACGACCGCCTCGGAATAGCCTTCCTCGCGCAATCGCTGCAGCGTCCAGGCCTCGCTGTCCTCGACGACGTCGTGAAGGATCGCGACGATCTTCGCTTCCTCCCCCTCGACGGCGTCGGCGACGCGGAGCGGATGCGTGACGTATGGCGCGCCGGCCTTGTCGGTCTGCCCGGCATGCGCCGCCTCGGCAATCTGCCGCGCCCGTTTGATAAGCTCGCTCATGGTCGTCTCTCCTCCCGCTGAGGCCTCGACTTCGGCAACGGGCTGGGCACGGGCTCAAGTTCCGGGACGAGAGGAAGCGGACGGTGCCGGGTCAGCGGGCTGGCGCGGCTGCGGCGGGTTTTGCCGCCGTATCGCCGGGGCCGAAGCCGCGCAGGATGTCCCTCGCCGTGAAGGTGGCGGCGCGCTCATAGGCTTCGTCGGTGTCGCCGCGGAAGGAGATGACGTGGTCGGAGACGAGATGGTCGTCGGACACGTCGAGCACTTCGACCCGGCCCCAGCCGACCAGCGTGCTCATCTTGTGGATCTTTCCAAAGACGAGATAGTCGACGCCGGCAGCGCGCGCCCGCTTGAGGAGTTCGGCCGGCGGCGTGTTGCCGGCGCTGCAGTGCTCCGTCTCGACGCAGGGGAGTTCGACCGCGCGGAAGGCCGAACCGGCGGTCAGCCTGTCGCGCAGGCCCTTGCGGAATTCGGCGAGACGCCGCGTATGGTCGGCGCTCTGATCCCGGACCTCGCCGGAGGTGTCGGAATAGTCGAAAGCGAGAACGGCGAGCCTCGCCGGCTCCTTGGCCGCAACCGTGGGCGCGGCGAGCATCGCCATCGGTACCGCGAAGGCGAGGGCCCGCCACGCGTGGCCCGCCTGCCGATCGAAGATGCTCATTCCCACCTCCCGCGACGTCCGCTCCCGAATTGCCTGCGGCACTCGCCATGTAGCGGTCTCGCCGCCCTTGACGAGCGAGGGGAAAGGCTCGGAGCTGCAAGCGCTGGCAACCTTGGTGCGCCCGGTGCCGATCCCGGCTGGCCGGAAGCCGTCAAACGCGCCGTACCGCGCCGTACCGCGCCGTACCGCGCCGTACCGCGCCGTGGGGCGCGGTGGTTCAGCGGTAGATCAGCTCAATCTTGTCGAAGGCGCCGAGGGCATGGTCCTCCCGGAAGAGCGCATGGTCGGTTTCGAGCCGGTCGGCTGCCTCCTCGGCGAAGCGGACGAGGTCGGCGACGAAGAGGCCTTTCGGGCTTGCCGCCGCGATGATCGAAGGCTCTACGTCGTAGTCGATCTGGCCGAGGTCGTCGGACAGCGCGTGCGCCTGCGCCAGCGCTGCGCCGCAGACCTGCGCATAGTCCTTCCACGTGCCGAAGCTCAACTCGTCGAGATCGATGTCGTCGCGGAACGGCGCGCGTTCGCGGCTCATGAAGCTCATGCCGTCGATCTCGACGGCTCCGTAGAAGATGTCGCCATGGGCGAGTTGCACGGCCTGGCCGTGCGCGATCCGATCCGCCTTCGCGCCGGCGTCGAAGTCCGACGGCGGGACGAGGCCTTCGAGCGCCGACTGGCGCGCCCGCTTGAACTCGATGATGAGGTCGTCCGTGGCGTCCTTCGACGGCCCTTCGATCAGGACATAGTACCGCGGCAGCCCGAGCGAGGCCGTTCCCTGTCCGTGGCGCATGCAGACGTCCTTGACCCGCAGCTCGCCCGCGCGCCTGGGAGCATCGATGCCGTTGGCCTCGGCCAGATCGTCGATCGCCTTCTGGAACTTGTCGATCTCGCTCGACAGCGGCTGCAGTTCGTCGCTCGCGCGGAAGCCGCGCCCGGAGGCGGTGAGATAATCCTCCCACAGCCAATCGCGGCGTTCCTCCCAGGCTTCCTCGAACAGCCGCTGGATGACCGCCGGCGAATTGTCCATCCGGTAGCTTTCGTTCTTCTCGGTCGCATGCTCGGCGTAGCCCGCCATCGCCTCGAGATAGCCTGTGACGAACTTCTTCACGATCTTCCGGCGCTTCTTGCGGTTGAGCCCGCCCTCTTCGCGGGCGGCGATCCAGAAGCCGACGGCCCCGCGCTTGAGGTCCCAGGTGAAGGGGGCGTAGATCGTCTCGTCGAAGTCGTTGACGCCGAAGATCGGCGCGCCGTTCTCGTCCGGCATGACCCCGAAGTTCTCCGGATGGACGTCGCCCAACGCCATGACCGAGGGCATATGTGCGTCCTGGCCGACCATGTCGCGATAGAAGAGCAGGGCGGTGCCGCGGAAGAACTTGAAGAAGTCTTCGGCCAGTTCGTCGAACTTCTCGCTGGCGTCCTGGTTGCGCTGTTCGATCCGTTGCGCGTGATCCTCCCGCAGCGTCGAACGAACGTGCTCGCGGCGCGCCTGGCCCGTCAGAAGGACGGGAGGGACGATCTGCTCTCCGGACGCGATGCGGGCGGCGATCTCGCGGAAGGTCTCGATCTTCCCGCTCGCCTTCCGGGACACGGTGACGTCGGCCACCTCCTGTTCTGCGGAGTTCGTCTGCTTCTTCTGTGCTTTGGCCATGGCAAGTCGTCCCTTTTGCAACTTGGTAACGTCATCCTGGGCGCACCGTTCCTTCGCCGCGAACGGACCGGGACATCGGCGCGCGCGGCGGTCGCCTGGCGCCGAAAGGGCGACACATGAGCCGACACAGGCGAAATTTTCCGCTGCCTGTCAGTCATGGGAAGCGAAAGATGCTACGGCGCTGCGATGGATTGACTCTTGGCAACGGGGCCGAGCGGAAGATGCGCGTGTTCGTCCCTGACGCGCGCGGCTTCAGGCCGCGCGGCCGATCTCCGGAGTGGATTGCGTATGGTGAACGTCCTCGTCGTCGGCGGCGCCGGTTACATCGGAGCCCATACCTGCCTCGACCTTTCGACCAAAGGCTTCACGCCGGTTGTCTATGACAACCTGTCGAACGGGCATTCCGACTTCGTCAAATGGGGGCCGCTGGAGGTCGGAGACCTCTCGGACAGTGCGCGGCTGCAGGCCGTGATCGATGAATACAGGCCGGCGGCGATCGTCCACTTCGCCGCACTGATCGAAGTGGGAGAATCGGTCAGGGACCCGCTCGCCTTCTATCGGAACAACGTCGCGGGGACGATCTCGCTGCTCTCGGCCGCTGCCAGCTGCGGCGTGGACAAGTTCGTCTTCTCCTCGACCTGTGCCACCTACGGCGTTCCCCGGTCGATCCCCATGGGCGAGACGCATGAGCAGGAGCCGCTCACCCCGTATGGGCGGAGCAAGCTGATGGTTGAGGATATCCTTCGGGATCTCGATACGCTCAAGAACATTCGATCCGTCATCCTCCGCTACTTCAACGCCGCCGGGGCGGACCCAAAAGGCCGGATCGGCGAGTGGCACGATCCCGAAACGCATGCGATCCCGCTGGCAATCGACGCCGCCCTCGGCCGCAGGGAGGGGTTCAAGGTCTTCGGCACCGACTATGACACCCGGGACGGCACCTGCGTGCGCGACTTCGTGCATGTCATGGATCTCGCCGATGCGCACAGTCGAGCCGTCCGCTACCTGATCGACGGCGGCGCCAGCGAAGCGCTGAATCTGGGAACCGGCGACGGGACCACCGTTCGGGAACTGCTGGCAACGGTCGAGGCCGTGACCGGCCGCAGCTTTTTGATCGAACACACGGCTCGCCGGGCGGGCGACTCGCCCGCTCTTGTTGCCGACAACGCCAAGGCGAAGGCCGTGCTCGGCTGGTCGCCGCGACACGATCTGCGATCCATCATCGAGACCGCCTGGAACTGGCATTCCCGGTCGGATTTGCTGGCGAGCTGAAAGAGCGTTCTTTCGGGTCATATTGAGGACGATCTCCGCGCGGGCCTCGCTGCCCCGTTCGGTGACGCTGCCGGCCCGAGACGCACCGCACCGGTCCCGGTCGGAACGATCTCTTGCACGTCGGCCTGCGAGGCTGCGTCCGGATCGCCACTCAGCGTCAGGAAACCCCCCGATTGTCAGTCGGGACTGTCGGTCCGTCGGATTGGGGGCTATAGACCAGCCCGGCCAAGCCGTCAGGGGATTGCCAGGGCGACCGCTCCCGGCCGGGCCATGCTATAACCGAAGGAATTCGCCCATGCCTGCCGCAAGGAATGACAGCATTCCGGACCCTCGGCTCGGTCGGCTTTCGGGGGGCGCCGAGCCCGGGCCGCTATCGACCCCGCTTGCCTGAAGACAACGCCGACAGAGAAGACGACAAGCATGTATAGTGACGTTCCGGCTTCAGCGCCTGCGACCACCGGCAGCAGCAAATGGCGCAATCTGTTCTTTGCCACCCCGGTTCGCGGCCTGATATCCATCTGCGGACTGCAGCTTCTGCTCTGGACGCTGGTGCCCTGGATCATCAGCAGGACGCCTCCGACCGACACGCTGGAAGGCTACATGTGGGGGCGCGAATGGGTGCCGATGACCTACAAGCACCCGCAGATGCCGGCTTGGCTTCTGGAGATCGCCCATGACCTGACAGGCTCGTTCACCTGGGCGCATCTGCTGCTCTCGCAGATCGTCGTCTGCGCCACCTTCGTCCTGGTCTTTCTGCTGGCCCGAGACATGGTCGGCAAGCGCGGGGCGCTGGCATCCGTGCTGCTGTTGCCGACCTTGGCGGTGTTCAGCTGGGGCACGCCGCAGTTCAACCACGACGTCATGCAGATGCCGTTCTGGGTGGCGGTCTGCTGGCTGTTCTGGCGGGCCGAGCGCGACAATCGCATCGGCTGGTGGATCGCGCTCGGCCTCGTGTCCGGCGTCTCGCTCTATGCCAAGTTCTCGATGGGCCTGATCATGCTGTTTGGCGGTCTGTGGCTCGTGGCGGAGCCTCAGGCCCGCAAGCGGCTGGCGTCGCCGGGTCCCTGGATCGCGCTGGCGATCGTCGCCGTCTTCAGCGCGATGATCCTGTACAACCTCGAACAGCTGCACTTTCTGCCGCTCACCTACGCCGACGGCCGGGACGGCTGGGTGATGCGGCATCGCAGCCGGCTCTATTACATCGGGGTGCAGCTCGGCGTTCTGTTGTTCTTCCCGCTTGCGCTTTACGCCAGTGGCCTGTGGCGCCGCACCAAGGAAATTGTGCAACCAACGCCGGGCCCGCTGCTGCGCGACCCCCGCGCACGGATGTACCTCCTGTGGATGGGCGCCGTGCCGCCGCTGCTGCTGGCGCTGGTGTCGCCCTTCACCGGCGTCGGCGAGAACTGGAGCAAGCCGATGTACAGTCTGGTGGGGCTGATCGCGGTGGCATATCTGGGACAGCGCCTGTCCGACCGGGTGATGCGCAACCTGGTCTGCTGGGCGGTGGGCATGGTTCTCCTGGGCGCGACGGTCTACGGCGTGTCCAAGCCGGCCAGCTGCTATTTCAAGGGCAAGATGAACAACAGCTGTCTTCCCGGACCGACGATCGGCGCGCGGCTTCAGGATCTGTGGCACACCAAGGAGCACCGTCCGCTCGGCATCGTCGCAGGTGAGGACAACCTCATGATGGCCACCGGCGTGTTCGCCAGCGATATGCCCTCGATGTTCACGGAGTTCAACTTCGCCGAAGCGCCGTGGATCACCCCGGCCCGGATCGCCCGTCAGGGGATGCTCGTGGTCTGGTCCGGCAACGGCAGGGCGCCAGCGCCGTCAGATCAGTGGACCAAGGGGTTGCCGGTCGGACATGAGCGGTTCGCCTGGACCCCCGGTCACCCGCCGATGACGGTCAGCTATGTCATGGTGCCGCCGACCGTCGGTGCTTCGCAGGCGGCGAAATGACGCCGCCGCGCCGCATTCAGCTGGGGGTGGTCATTCCCGCCTTCAACGAGGAGAGCAACATTGCCGCGGTGGTCGAGGCCACGCGGCGCGAGTTGGACGCCCTCGGTGTCGACTGGACCATCACCTTCGTCGATGACGGATCTCGCGACCACACCCGCGAGGTCATCCGGCAGTGGAACGCCCGCGACGGGCGCATCCGCGCGGTCTTCCTGTCGCGCAACTTCGGCAAGGAGCTGGCCATCGCCGCGGGGCTGCGCAAGGCGACCGGGGACGCGATCGTCGTCATGGACGCCGACCTGCAGCATCCGCCGGCGGCGATCCGCCGGTTCTTCGAAGCCTGGCAGGGCGGGGCGGAGGTGGTTCTCGGCCACCGCGCCGACGAGATGCATGCGGGTTTCCTGCGCCAGCTGGCATCGCGCACGTTCTACCCGGTGTTCCGGCTGCTGTCGCAAATGCCGCTCAGGGCCGGCACCGTCGATTTCGTCCTGCTCGACCGCAAGGCCGTCGATGCGGTGAACCGCTTCAACGAGCGGACGCGGTTCACCAAGGGACTGTTCCGCTGGATCGGGTTCAGGACCGAGACGGTGACCTTCGTCGCCGATGCGCGCACCGCCGGTGTGTCGAGCTTCAACTTCCGCCGCCTGCTGCATTTCGCGGTGGACGGCATCGTCGCCTTCTCGTCGTTTCCGCTGCGGATGTGGTCTGGGATCGGGGTGCTGATCTCGTCCGGCTCGATGCTTTACGCGATCTACTTTCTGGTGCGGACGCTGGTCCACGGCAACGATGTGCCGGGCTTCCCCTCCCTGATCGTGTCGATCACCTTTCTGTCCGGAATCCAGCTTCTGTCGCTCGGCGTCATCGGGGAATATCTGTCGCGCATCTATGAGGAGGTGAAGGCGCGGCCGCTGTTTCTGGTCAGCGAGGAGCTTGGCGACTTGGAGGAAGCCGCGGCCGCCGGCGACAGCGCTGCCGGAACGGCGCCGGAGAGCAGCCGGGCAGCGGAGCCGGCGAAGAGCGGCAGCGTTTCTCACGCCGCATGAGCGACGGGAAGACACTCTTCCTGCTGTCCGCCGACGACTACGCGCTGACGCCCGGCGTTTCGGAAGGGATCGCCGAACTGGCGCAGGCGCGTCGTCTGTCCGCGACGACGGCCATCGTCACCGTTCCGGCATGGCGCGAGATGGCGCAGGCGGTGGGCGATTTGCGCGAGCACATCGCCGTCGGCCTGCATGTGAACCTCACGCTCGGCGCACCGCTCGGGCCGATGCCGGGTCACGCTCCCGACGGGCGATTGCCGAAGGTCTCGGACTGGATCCGGCGTGGCGTTCCCGGGCGCATCGATCGCGATGAAGTCGCCGCCGAGATCGGGCGGCAGATTGCCCGGTTCGAGGCGGTGGCGGGGGCGCCGCCCGACCTGATCGACGGGCACCACCACGTTCACGCCCTTCCCGGTGTTCGCCAGGCGCTTGCGCAGGCGCTGCGGGACCGCTTCGGGGCAGGGCCGATGCCGCTCGTGCGGGTGCCGGCGGACGACGTGGGCCGCATCCTGCGCCGCCGCGCCTCGGCGGCGAAGGCGCTTTTCGTGGCGGGGCTATCGGCGCCATCGCGCCCGCTGTTCCGTCAGATCGGGGCGCCGCTGAACGCGGGGTTTTCCGGATTCTCGGCCTTTCGCCGCGATGTTCCGTTCGCCGCCGAACTGGCCGCCTTTCGCCGGGCGCCGGGGCGCTTTCACGTGGTGATGTGCCATCCCGGCCATGTCGACGCCGCACTGGAACGCCTCGACCCGGTTTCGTTCCGGCGCGAGGACGAACTGGCCGCGCTCCTGGCGGCGCCGCACCTTCCGGCGCAGATCCATCACCCGGCGCGGCACCGCGGCCCTGACGGCCAGATCGACTGGAGGGCGCTCGGTGCCGTCTGATCGCAAGGGACCGCTGCGCAAGCGTCACCTGGCCGGCTTCGTGTTCTCGGGGCTGCTGGCCTTCGCGATCGACGCCTTGGTGTTGTTCGCGCTGACGCACTGGCTCGGGGTGTCGCCGTTCATCGCCCGGGTGCCCGCGATCCTCCTGTCGATGGTGGCGGGGTGGATCAGCAACCGCTCCGTCACCTTCCACGTCGCCACCGGGCCGCGTCTCGCGGAGTTTTTGCGCTACGCCGCTGCCAGCGGCTTCGGCGTCGGCGTCAACTATGCGGTGTTCTCGGCGGTGCTGATCCTGCAGCCCTCGGCGCCGCCCGTCGCCGCGCTGGTGATCGCGTCCGCGGTGGCTGCGGGCGTTTCCTATGTCGGCTACCGCTGGTTCGCCTTCGCGCGGTGACCGTTGCCGGCCGTCGATCACCGACGGCCGCGCGCCCGCCTGATCGCAACACCGCCGTCACGCGGCTTGAGGAATGGCGCCGGCCTCGCCGGCCATGCGTCTCGCACTGTGCAGCGGCGTCCGAAGCGAAGTCCGCCGCGCTCGCTATTGCGGAACCTCCGCCTCTCCGGCTGCGGCGCGTCCGGCCTTTGCCGGCGCTTCGGCCAGCGGGAACAGCGAGAGGATGTCGATCTCGCGCTTCGGCAGGTCGGCGAAGGTGTAGCGGTCCAGGACGGACAGGAACGCGGCGACGGCCTCGCCGAGCACGCTCGTCATCCCGCAGGCCGGCGCGATCACGCAGTTCCGGCAGTCGGCGAGATCGAACCCGTCTTCGGTCGCCCGGACGATCTCGCCGAGACGGATCGCGTCCGCCGGCTTCGCCAGCCGGATGCCGCCGGCGCGTCCGCGCAGGGTCGTGACATAGCCGGCCCTGCCGAGTTCGTGGACCACCTTCGTCAGATGGTTGTGCGAAATGCCGTAGGCCTCGGCGATTTCGGCGATCGAGCACAGCCGCTCCGGGCGCGCCGACAGGTAGATCAGCACGCGCAGCGCGTAGTCGGTGTAACGGGTCAGTCGCATCGGGTCCGCTCGGCAATTTCGTGCAATAAGATGTATTTCTCTTGCATCTTTTGTCGAGAGGCGCTACTCGCCGATTTAACATGCACACGAAATGCATGTTTGGAGAGAGCGTCATGCAGACATCATCCGAGCAACTCGCAACCCTGACCGAGGAGGCGCTTCGCGACCTCGTCTCGGTCTTCTACGGCCGCGTGCGCGAAGACGAGATCCTCGGCCCGCTGTTCAACGGTGCGGTCGCCGACTGGCCGGCGCATCTGGAGCGGCTGACGGCGTTCTGGTCCTCGGTCCTGCTGGGGAGCGGCCGCTACAAGGGCAATCCGTTTGCGGCGCACCTTCGGCACGTCGACGACATCGACCCGGCGATGTTCGGGCGCTGGCTGGCGATCTGGCGCCGGACGACGGCCGACCGGTTTCCGCCGGAGGCTGCGGCTCTCCTCCAGCTCAAGGCCGACCGGATTGCCGACAGCCTGAAGGCCGGCCTGTTCTTTCGGCCGGACCTCGCGGCCCTGCAGCGCCCGGCCGCCCGCTCGGCCTGACCCCCTTCCGCAAACGATTCCATCCAAGGAGCAAGAGAATGCCGTCGCAACTCAGCGAACAGACCATCGAGACCGTGAAGGCCACCGTGCCGGCCCTCGAGGCGCATGGCCTGGAGATCACCAAGGCGATGTACGCCCGCATGTTCCAGAACCCGATGATCCGGGACCTGTTCAACCAGTCGCATCACGGCGACACCGGCTCGCAGCCGCGGGCGCTTGCCGGCGCGGTCCTCGCCTATGCCCAGAACATCGACAATCTCGGCGTGCTCGGCGCCGCGGTCGAGCGCATCGCCCAGAAGCATGTCGGCCTGCAGATCCTGCCGGAACATTACCCCTACGTCGCCGAAGCGCTGCTCGGTGCGATCAAGGACGTGCTCGGCGAGGCGGCGAACGAGGCCGTGCTGGCCGCCTGGGACGAGGCTTACTGGTTCCTCGCCGACATCCTGATCGCCCGCGAGAAGGCGGTGTACCAGGCGATCGCCGACGCCGACGGCGGCTGGATCGGCTGGCGCGACTTTCGGGTCGAGGCGAAGATCCGCGAGAGCGACGTCATCACCTCCTTCGTCCTGCGGCCCGTCGACGGCGGCCGCGTCGTCGCTCACAAGCCCGGCCAGTACCTGACCTTCTGGCTCGACCTGCCCGGCCGGCATCCGCAGAAGCGCAATTACAGCATCTCCGCCGCCCCGAACGGCGAGACCTATCGCATCTCGGTGAAGCGGGAGCCGGAGGGCTCCGCGTCGAACTGGCTGCACGATGCCGCCGAGGTCGGTACGGTGCTGAAGGTCTCGCCGCCGGCCGGCGAATTCGTTCTCGAGGAGCAGCCGCGGCGGCCGGTGGTGCTGGTCAGCGGCGGCGTCGGGCTGACGCCGATGATCTCGATGCTGGAGACGCTTGCGACGACGGGCGCGGACGTGCCGGTCCACTACGTCCACGGCGCGCTGAACGGGGCGACGCATGCGATGCGCGACCATGTGCGGGAGCTCGCTTCCTCGACGGCCTCCGTAAACGCGACCACCTTCTATCTCGAGCCGCGCCCAGAAGACGTTCGGGGCCAGGACTTCGACGAGGAGGGGCTGATTTCGCTCGACTGGCTGACGGCGAACACGCCCGTCGCCGAGGCGGACTACTATCTCTGCGGCCCGAAAGGCTTCCTGCGCACCTTCGTCAACGGGCTGGCGCTCGCCGGCGTCGCGCAGGACCGCATCCACTACGAGTTCTTCGGTCCGGCGGACGAGCTGCTCGCCGCCTGACCCTCCGGCGCGGCGGCATCCCGGCGGGGCCGGCTCGGCTTCCCGCCGCGTCTCCTTCGATGGATATAGGGACCGCTCGTCGCCGACGAGCGGCTGCGCCCGGATGGCCGGCCTCGTCCGTCTCGGCGTCCCCGTCTTCAGACGAGCGCGCCCTGCCGGGAAAGTTGCGCACGCACGGCGGCGGGATCGGCCGGGCGCTCGCGGCCGGCCGAAAGCGCGGCGGCGACTCCCGCCGCTTCCCCGGTGGCAAACGCCGTGCCCATCACGCGGATCGAGCCGTAGGCGTCCGGGTCGGCCCCGATGACCCGCCCGCCATACCAGAGATTGTCGAGCCCGAAGGCGCGGATGCTGTCATAGGGCACGTGACAGTAGCCGGCACCGCCGACTGGACGATACACCGGCTTGCCGGCCTCCCCATGCAGTTCGATCGGCCAGGCCGCCCGGGCGATGCCGTCCTCGCGCAGCCGGCCGGAGAGGACGTCCTCCGCCTGCATCTCGTAGCGGCTCCTCGGATGGCGGCTCTCGCGGATTCCGATCTGCGGACCGGTCGCGGCGAGGAAGGCACGCTCGAAGCCCGGAACCGTGTCGCGCAGCAGGGTCATGTACTCGAACGCCATGTCGCGCGCGGTCATCTCGGCTGCCGTGAAGCTCTCGGACGAAAGATCGGGCATGGCGAGATCGACGATCATCCACCAGACGTCGCGCGAGCCGGGCAGCCGGACGATGATGCCGCCGTCGGTGCGGGCGATCGGATAGCGGCCGCTGCGATTATAGGCGACGATCGCGTCGGTCAGGGCTTTCCGGTCGATGCTGCGGCCGGGATCGAAGCCGCCGATGCGCATCGGCAGCGTCACCGCCTGCAGCCGGTTTTCATAATCGCCCACCCGGAAATCGACACCGGCGAGCATGGCGAGGTTGGCGTCGCCGCTGGCGTCGACGAAGGCTTCCGCCGCGGCCCGGGTGCGGCCACCCATGCCGGCGAGCGTGACGCCCTCCAGAAGGCGCGCCGTGCGGGTGACCGCGGCGACGCGCGTGTGCAGCTTCACCGCGATGCCGTGTCGCCGGACGAGGCGATCGAGCGCGTGTTTGAGGATTTCCGGATCGAGCGGGATGATCCAGTTGCCGGTGGTCTCGGAGCGATGCGGCGCTGCGGGAAAGCCGAACGCCTGCATCTCCGCGACGACCTCGGCCCCGACGCCGCCGACCGCCTGCACCGGCGCTTCGCCCTGTTGATAGAAGCCGCAATAGGCGAGCACCTGCGCGTTCGTCGCCGCCCCGCCGAGAAAGGCGTATTTCTCGACGAGGCACACCTTGGCGCCGGCCTTGGCCGCACCCACCGCCGCGCCGACGCCGGCCGCGCCGCCACCGCACACGATGACGTCGTAGTCCGCCTCGACGCGCTTGCTCATGTGCGCCACCGCAGGAAGTGCCGCTCGGCGAGCCCGATCAGCCAGGCCATCGTCAGGCCGAGCACCGACAGGATCGCCACGCCCGCGATCAGCTGGTCGGTCGCCATCAGGCTACCGGCGAGGAGGATGTAGGCGCCGATGCCGTATTCGGCGCCGATCATCTCGGCCGCGACGAGCAGGATGATCGCGATCGAGACCGAGATGCGGAATCCGGAGAAGATCGCGGGCAGGGCGCCCGGAATGATGATCTTGCGCACGATCGACCACCAGGACAGGCCGAAGGACTGGCCCATGCGCACCAGCGTGCGGTCGACATTGTCGACGCCGCCATAGGTGGCGATCACGGTCGGGAAGAAGACGCCGAAAAGGATCGTCGCGACCTTCGATCCCTCGCCGATGCCGAACCAGATGACGAACAGCGGCAGGAGCGCGATCTTCGGGATCGGGAAGATCGCGTTGACCAGCGGCGACAGCGAGGCGCGCGCGACCGAGAACAGGCCGATCATCAGGCCGACCGAGACGCCGAGGATGGTGCCGCAGGTCCAGCCGATCACGAGCCGCCAGAGCGAGGCCTCGAGGTGCTTGAACAGCATGCCGCTGACGAGCAGCTGCCAGAAGGCGGCGAAGGCCTCCGAGGGCGCGGGCAGAACGATCGGGCTGATGAAGCCGGTATCCGATCCCAGTTCCCACAGCCCGATGAGGACGACGAAGACGAGCGGCGCGACGAAGCGGATCGGCCGGGTCGAGAAGCCGCCGCCGCGATAGGGCACCGGCCGGGCGCCCGCGGGAACGGCAGGCTGCGCCGGCTCTGCCGGCGAGAGCGGAAGCGTCGCGTCAGACATCGGTCAGCTCCATGTCCGCCGCCATCGCCTCGTCGCGCATCAGGTTCCAGAGCCGCTGCTGCACCGCGCCGAGTTCCGCCGCCCGGTTCTTGCGCTCGGACAGCTCGATGTCGACCGTGACGATGTCGCGGATGCGGCCCGGCCGGCGCGACAGGACGACGATGCGGTGGCCGAGCCGGACGGCCTCGGCGAGATTGTGGGTGATGTAGAGCGAGGCGAAGCGTTCGCGCGTCCACAGGTCGACGAGGTCGTCCATCAGCAGTTCGCGGGTCTGGCTGTCCAGCGCCGACAGCGGCTCGTCCATCAGCATCACGGCCGGATTGACGCTGAGCGCCCGTGCGATCGCGACGCGCTGCTTCATGCCGCCGGAGATCTGCCGCGGATAGGCGTCGGCAAAGTCCAGGAGCTTGGTGCGCGCCAGGACGTCCGCGACGATCGCGGCGCGCTCGGCTTTCGGCAGCCGGTGGTCCTCCAGCGCCAGCTCG
This sequence comes from Jiella sp. M17.18, assembly GCF_041027365.1. Lineage (NCBI taxonomy): Bacteria > Pseudomonadati > Pseudomonadota > Alphaproteobacteria > Hyphomicrobiales > Aurantimonadaceae > Jiella > Jiella sp. M17.18. The sequence goes on from NZ_JBFTEH010000001.1 coordinate 657,855, forward strand.
ACGTTCCCGGCGACGGTACGCCAGGGCAGCAGGGCGAAATCCTGGAAGATGTAGGTGAGGGGGTTCAGCGAGTGCGCCGGCGGGTCGCCCACCTCGTAGACCGTCCCGCTGGTCGGGCGTTCGAGGCCGCCGACGAGGCGCAGGAGGGTCGACTTGCCGCAGCCGGACGGACCGATGACGCAGACGATTTCGCCGGCGCCGACGGAGAAGTCGATGTCGCTGAGGACCTCGGTTCCGGCATAGCGGTGGCTGACATGGGATATGGCAAGATGCATGGCGGTCTTTCCGGCGGACCGGAGCGTCCCGCAAGACGCTCCGCCCGCATGTCTCACTTCGTCTCGACGAAGCTCTTGTCGACCAGCGTGTCCAGCGAGGCCGAGGCCGGCACGAGCTTCTCCGACTTGAACCAGTCGAGCTGGTCCTTGACGCTCGACAGGTTCAGCGCCGCATCCGGGCTCAGCCGCATCGCGCCGCCCTGGATTGCCGCCGCCGCGGTCGCATAGTCGCGGTTGGGATAGGCGTATTTCGCGATGATCTGCGTCACCGCCTTGGTCTCGGCGGCGCTCGCGGTCTTGTCGACGAGGGCCGCGTTGTAGTCCGCGACGCCGTGCGAGAACGCCTTCAGGAAGCGCTTCACGATGTCCTTCTTGTCCGCCGCGTTCCCGCTGGAGGTGAAGACCGTCGTCACCTGGTAGTTCGGGATGTAGTCCGCGACCTGGCCGATCGATTTCACCTCGCCTCCCTTCGTCAGCATCTCGGCGATGTTCGGCACGATCGTCCAAGCGTCGATCTGGCCGGACTTCAGCGCCGCGATCAGCGCGCCGACCTTCTGCAGCGGCACGAGCCGCATGGACTTCAGGTCGAAGCCGGACTTCTCGGCGATCTTCGAGATCATGTAGTGGAAGGAGGAGCCGGGCTGGGTGATGCCGAAGCTGTGGCCGGCGAGCTTGTCCGGGCTGGTCACCCCCGCGTCGTAGGCCTTCTTCGAGACGAGGATCTCCTCGCCCTTGATGCCGGGCTGCTCCTCCAGCGCGCCGCCGACGACCTTCACCGCACCCTTCTGAGCCAGGTTGATCAGCCCGCCGGTGATCGCTGTGATGCCGAAGTCGACATCGCCGGAGGCAATCGCGACGGCCACCGGCTGCGCCGCCTCGAAGAAGGCGAGGTTCACGTCGAGCCCCTCGTCCTTGAAGTAGCCGCGCTCGACCGCGATGAAGGTCGGCGCATGCGAGGCGAGACGCAGGGCACCGACGGTGATCTTGTCGGCCGCCTGCGCCGCTGTCGCCGAGAGCCCGACGGCGGCGGCGAGAAGGCCGGCGGCAAGGCCGCGGCGCAGTGAGCGTGTCATAGGCATTCTGTTTCCTCCCAGTGGATCAAGTCGATGTCCGCCGCTTCGGCGGCGCGGTTCAGCTGCGGCCGAGGCCGCCGGTGATGTGGGACGTCAGGCTGGCCACCGCCGCCTCGCGATCGCGCCGCAGCACGGCTTCGAGGATCCGGTCGTGAGCCGTTCGGCTCGCCCCGAAATCGGTGCGGCCCTCGCGGAGCGCGGCGAGCCGGAAGCGGCTGCTCTGATCGTAGAGCCGGTCGTGAAAGCCGATCAGGCGGGGCGAGCCGCTCGCCGCGATCAGCGCCTTGTGGAACGCCTTGTTGGCAGCCTCCCAGTCGAGGGCGAATTCGAGCGGCGCTTCCTCGAGCCTGTCCTCGATCCGCGAGAGCTTGTGGCGCGCCGCGACGACGTGCCCCTCCCACTCGACGTCGCCGTGCTCCAGCGACCAGCCGATCCCGATCGTCTCGACCTCGCGGCGCAGCCGGGTAATGTCCTTCAGGTCCGCCTCGGTCGCGGAGGCGACGCGGAAGCCCTTCTGGGCGAGGGCCTCGACCAGGCCTTCGGCGGTCAGGAGACTCAGCGCCTCGCGCAGCGAATGGGCGCTGCCGCTGTAGCGCGCCCGCAATTCCTCGATCTTCAGCCGCGAGCCGGGCGTCAGCGTGCCGAAGGCGATGTCCCGCCGCAGAGAGGCGGCGATCAGTCCGACGACGGTGCTGTCTGCAGGGCTCTTGCGGCCGAACATTCGTGGCGCACTCTTCAAAATCTCCAACGATCCGCATAAACATCAGCGAAGCGAACGATGTCAAACCCGCCGCCGGAGGAGTGTTCATGCCGATCGCCGGCGCCACGCGGATCGTGCCGATGATCGGCTCGCCCATCGCGCAGGTCCGCTCGCCCATCCTGTTCAACCGGATCTTCTCGGGCGACGGCGCGGACGCGCGCGCCGTCGTGCCGCTGGAGGTGCAGCCCAACCATCTGGATGCCTTCTTCGCGCTCTTGCGGGGTGCCGGCAACTGCGATGGCGTGATCCTGACGATCCCGCACAAGGAGCCGGCGTTCGAGCTGGTGGACAGCATGAGCGAACGCGCCCGGGCGCTGGAAGCGGTGAACGTCGTGCGGCGCGAGCCGGATGGGCGGCTCGTCGGCGACATGGTCGACGGCGTCGGGTTCTGGGCCGCGGCGGACGAGGCCGGCTTCTGCCCGGCGGGGAAGACGCTTGTGCTGGCCGGCGCCGGCGCGGCGGGAACGGCGATCGCGCTCGCCTTCGCGCAAGGGGGCGGGCGCGCCGTCCGAATCCTCGACAGCGAGCCCCGGCGCATCGATCGCCTGGCCGAGAAGCTGGCCGGCAGCGGCTGTGCCGTCGAGGCGTTGAGCGACGCGCGATGGGCGGAGGTCGAGGCCGTGGTCAATGCGACGCCGGTCGGCATGGCCTATCGCCCGGGTTCGCTGTTTTCGGACGATCAGCTGGCGTGCCTGCCGGCGGACGGCATGGTCGGCGACGCGATCACCGAGCCCGCGGAAACGGCGCTCCTGCGCGCCGCGCGCGCCCGCGGCCTCGCAGCGGTCGACGGCCACGCGATGGCCGCCGGCCAGTTCCGCGCCATGTACGCGTTCCTCTATCCGGGGGAGGCGGCTCCGGCGCTGGCGGGCGAAGCGGTCGGATGAGCGGCGGCGGGCGCGGTGCGAAAGGCTCTATCATGATGATCGACGGCGGGTGTCATTGCGGCGAGATCACCTACCGCGCAGAGATCGACCCCGAGGCGGTCTCGATCTGCCACTGTACCGACTGTCAGACGCTCAGCGGTTCGCCCTACCGGGTCTCGGTCGTCGCGGACCGCGACAGGGTGACGGTGTCAGCCGGCGAGCCCGCCCTCTATGTCAAGACCGCCGACAGCGGCCGCAAGCGCCTCCAGTATTTCTGCCGCACCTGCGGCTCGCCCCTCTTCACCACCGGCGAGGGTGAGCAGGCGGACCGCTGGGGCATTCGCTGGGGAAGCATTCGCCAGCGCTCGGAGCTTCGGCCCAGCAAGCAGATCTGGTGCCGCTCCGCCGCTCCGTGGACTGCGGACATCGCCGACCTCCCGGCCAGTCCGCAACGCTGACAGGAGGCCGCCGCGCCTGCATCGCTCGCGGTAGAAATGCCGGCTTCGACGCGCGGTGAACGATATCGAAGACGGTCCTCTCGCGGAGCGGGTCCAGAGGCTTGCCGCCGTGCAGAGGCAGGCCGCCGCTGGAGGACGCTTGGCACGAATATCAACTGGTGTTCATAACCGCCGAACTCGCGGCCGGAGGACCTTCCCAACGCCACTGACATACCGTCTGGACCCTCCGATGGGCGCAAGCCAGAGGCACGCGGCTCAACGACTTGTTCGCTTGCCTGCGACAATGTCGTCGACGACCTCGAGATAACGGCGGATAACGATCCCTTCGTCGAACTCGCGTTCCATCTTGGCGCGACCGGCTGCGCCCATCGATCTTCGGTTCGCGGGAGGAAGCCGGATCATCGCCAGCATTTTTTCCGCCAGATCCTGCGCATCTCGCGGCTTGCACAAGTATCCGTTCACGCCGTGATCGACCACATTGCGGCAACCTATCCAATCGGTGGTGACGATAGGCTTACCCATGGCGGCAGCTTCCAGAAGACTTCTCGGAGTTCCTTCGCGGTAGAATGACGGCAAGACCACGCAGTCTGCGCGGGAAAGGTGCGGCCGGACATCGTCTGTGACGCCGAGATAGTCAATCAGGCCTTCGGATACCCATTCCTCCACCTTGCAGCGAGGAATTGCTGCTCGATTATCCACCTCCAGAAACCCGAGCAACTCGAATCGCGTATCCGGTTCCTGTCGCAGCACGATCCTGGCCGCTTCCACATACTCCCTCACGCCCTTGTCCCAGAGAAGGCGTCCGACAAGGAGAAAGCGGAACGGCTGCGGAAGCTCCTCCGTAGGGGCGGGCCCCGACGAAAACCGAGCGAGGTCGATGCCCGACCCCGGGATAAGGCCTGTCTGCCCCATCCGCACCAGCTTCTCGGCCACGAAGAGCCGACGGTCTTCCTCATTCTGGAAGAATACCGTGTGCGACCGCCGAAGCGAAACCCGGTAAAGTGCCTTTACCAGCCGCAAAAGCCAGGTGTCGGAGTGGAAGGCGGTCCCCAGGCCGGAAATGTTATTGACGACAGGAATGCCAAGGATGTGCGCCACCAGCGACCCATAGACGTTCGGCTTGATCGTGTAGCCAAGAAAGACGTCGGGGCGCTCGCGACGCAGGAGGCGCCAGTATCGGCTCATCAGCAGGAGATCCCGAACCGGTGAGCTCCCCTTGTTGTCCATCGGCAGCGGAATGTAGCGGCAACCGAGAGAAGTCAGTCGGGGCTCGTACTGATCAGGCGGGGTTGCGGCGATGACCTCGAAACCGCTGTCGATCAGCGCCCTGATGACGCCTGCTCGAAAGTTGTAGACGTTCCAGGCGCTGTTGATGGAAAGGAAAATTCGAGGTCGCGTCATGGCGATGCATTCAATGCAGGAAGTTGAAGCTGTATGGAAGCCGAGGGAATTCTCTGAACAAAAACCGACGAAAAGCGCCGGATATTTGTCGAATAAAGGATGATCGGCATCGCTGCCAGCCGATTCCCATCCTCCATGTGTCGGGAAAGCGCGAGAGCGCACAGAATTTGATCGGGATTGAGTACAGGGCCGGCCTGTCGGTCGAATCGGACGGTGATGGCATGATCAGCAACGCGAAAAAGGGGGAAGGGCCCGCCGGATATGTCCACAGTCGCGCCTCGGCGAATGGAACAGCGAACCGGCGACGAAATGCGAGGAAAGCCGCTGCGTGCAACCCATTCATAGCAATTCTGATGGCTACTCCCTCCAACTCGGGTCGGGCCGCAGTGTGATATGTCGTCGTCTCGTGACGTCGCGTCCGGGGAGGAAATAGAGCCGAGACCGCCACCCCGGTCCAGATCCCGGCTTTTTGCTTCCGCAAGCGCAGCTCGTGGGACCAGCAGAATCGCAGCGCGATGGACGAGCGCGGCAGCCGCGACCCGAAACAGAGACGTCGTGGGGGATCCGCCAAGGAGACCTGCCAGACCGGCATGGCTGGACCGATCGCGACGCTGCGCCGCGCGTACGGCATGGAAAGACCAGCTGGGAGGTGCAGTCTTCCACTGTCGGAGCCAATCGAGGTCCTCGAAGCGATCGACGTTTTCATTGGTCTGGCCGTTCAATCAGCGGCGGTAGTCATCCTCGGCGGCGGGCCTCATTCTCTTCCGTCGCTCCATCTGGACGTGCGGCGGGAGCGACAGCGGGCTCACGCCGGCTTGCGCTTGATATATCTTTGGTCCATCAATTGGATCTTGGTTCGTCTACCTGACGCGGCAAGGAGGAGAAAAACATGCTCAAACTGACGAAAATTCTGACCGCCGGCGCAGTCGCCGCGCTGATGTCGGCATCTGCAGCCTATGCAGCCGGCACGATCACCATCGGCGTGCAGGTGCCCACGACCGGTTCCGAGGCGACCTATGGCAAGGACATGGCCAATGCCGTTTCGATCGCTCAGAAGGAAATCAACGCCAAGGGCGGCGTGCTCGGGAAGAAGCTCGAGATGATCGTCGGCGACAGCGCCTGTGACCCGCAGCAATCCGTGAATGCGGCCGCCAAGCTCGTTTCGCAGAAGGTCGTCGCGGTTGTTGGCGGTTACTGCTCGGGCGCCACCGTGCCGACATTGAAGATCTATGGCGACGCCAACGTGCCCTTCGTCATCACCGCGGCCAACTCGACCGATCTCATTCCGCAGAACCCCGGCAACGCCTTCATGATCAACTCGACGGGCGACGAGCAGGCCAAGAAGGCCGTCGACTTCCTGTCGGGCAAGGGCGTCAAGACGCTCGCCATCGTCAACGAGGGCGACGCCTATTCGCAGAACCTCGCCGACCTCACCCGCGATGCCTGGAAGAAGGCCGGCAACAAGGTGGTCGCCTACGAAACCGTCAACAAGGGCGAGCAGGACTATTCCGCCATCGTCACGGCGATCAAGGCGGCCAACCCGGATGCCGTGTTCTGGACGGCGTATTACGCCGATGGCGGCCTGCTGATCCGCCAGCTCCGCCAGTCCGGCTACCAGGGCAAGATCGCTGTCGGAGACGGCTCGAATTCGAGCAAGCTGTTCGACATCGCCGGCCGTGCCGCCGAGGGCGTCTATGCCTTCTCCAACCCGATCGCCGAGTTCCTGCCGAAGGCGAAGGACTTCATCAAGACCTACAAGAAGGACTACGGCTCTGCTCCCGGCCCGTATGCGCCGCTGACCTATGACGGCATGCGCCTCGTCGCCTGGGCCATCGACAAGGCCGGCTCGACCAAGCCGGATGCGATCGAGAAGGCGCTGGCTTCTGCCGACAACCAGGAGTGGCTGGCCGGCCCGATCTCCTTCACCAAGAAGAATACGCTCGCCCGCTCGAACTTCATCGTGCTCGAAGGCAAGGGCGGCGCCTGGACGCGCGCCGACAAGTAGGCGCATCGCAGGACAGGCTGGCGTTCCACCGAGCGCCAGCCTCTTGAGGGAGCGGCCGCAGTCGGGCGGGGGGAATCCGATGAGCCTTTTCGACATCATCTGCCACCAGCTGGTCAACGGGCTGGTACTCGGCGCCTTCTACGCGCTGGTGGCGCTCGGCTACACGATGATCTTCGGTGTCATCAAGCTTCTGAATTTCGCGCATGGCGACCTGTACATGGTCGGCGGGTTCATCGGCTTCATCGTTCTGTCGGCGATTTCCAGCGTCGTCGGCGGCGACTGGTTCGGCATCTTCGTCGCCATGTTCCTGTCGATGATCGCCGTCGGCTGCCTCGGCGTCGTCATCGAGCGGGTCGCCTATCATCCGATGCTCAAGGCGCCGCGCCTGTCGATCCTGATCACGGCGCTCGCCGTTTCCCTCGTTCTACAGAATTCCGTGCTCGCCCTGACCGGTGGCCAGTACACCGCATTCAGTACCGATCTCGGCTTCGGCGGTGTCAATCTCGGCAGCGTGTTCATCAGCTACAACCAGATGGTGCTCGTCGCCACGGCAGCCGTCCTGATGATCGCGCTCGAAACCTTCGTTACCCGCACGCAGTACGGCCGCGCCATGCGCGCCGTCGCGATCGATCAGAACATGTGCGAACTGATGGGGATCAACGTATCCGTCATCATCGCCGTCACTTTCTTCATCGGCTCGGCGCTGGCCGCAGCTGCCGGCACCATGGCCGGCGCCTATTACGGCTCGATCTGGTATTTCATGGGCTTTCTCATCGGGCTCAAGGCCTTCACGGCGGCCGTCATCGGCGGCATCGGCTCGATTCCCGGTGCCATGCTCGGAGGTCTGATTCTGGGACTTCTCGAAGCGTTCGGGACGCAGGTTCCCGGAATCGGCAGCGAGTGGAAGGACGTCTTCACCTTCGCCGTCCTCATTCTGGTGCTTGTCTTCAAGCCGACGGGCCTTCTCGGCAAGTCCGAGCAGGAGCGCATGTGATGGCGGAGAAGAACGTCGAATACGCTCGTCTTCTCGGGCCGCTGGCCGGTCTGTTCGAGAGCCGCTTGGCACGCCTGACGACGCTCGCGGCGATCTTCGCACTGCTGATCGCGGCGCCCTATCTCTTCGGCAGCTACGCCACGGTCATCCTCACCAACGCATTCCTCTACGTCGTGCTGGCGCTGGGGCTGAACGTCGTCGTCGGGTATGCGGGCCTGCTCGATCTCGGCTACGCCGCCTTCTTCGCCATCGGCGCCTATACGGTCGGCATATTCACCGAGCAGTTCGGCTTCAATTTCTGGCTCACCCTGCCGATTGCCGTCTGTTTCGCGGCGATCGGCGGCATCATCATCGGCGGACCGACGCTGCGGCTTCGCTCGGACTATCTCGCCATCGTCACCTTGGGTTTCGGCGAGATCGTTCGCCTCTCGGCGCGGAACCTCAATATCACCGGCCGGGCGAGCGGCCTGTCGGGCATCGAGCAGCCCTGGCTTTTCGGCTGGCACATCGCTCGGCCGATCGACTTCTACTATGTCTTCTGTGCGCTGGCGATCATCGCCACGATCGTTTCGGTGCGGCTCGCCAATTCCCGGCTGGGCCGCGCCTGGCTGTACGTGCGTCACGACGAGGATGTCGCCGAGGCGATGGGCATCGACCGCGTGCGCGTCAAGCTCGCCGCCTATGTCATCGGGGCGATCTTCGGATCGGTCGGCGGAGCGTTCTTCGCCGTCAATCTCGGCGCCATTTCGCCGGAGAGCTTTTCCTTCACGCAGTCGGTGCTGATCCTGATGGCCGTCATCCTCGGCGGCATGGGCAAGATCCCCGGCGTCATTCTCGGCGCCTTCATCGTCATCCTGGGGCCGGAGCTGTTGCGTGATCTGGGAACCCTCCGCCTGCTCGTCTTCGCCGTCGGGCTGTTGTTGATCATGTTGTTCAGGCCGAGCGGCATCTGGCCGAGCGGGAGTGCGCGGCGATGAGCGACCGGCTTCTGGAATTGCGCGGTGTCGGTCTCGCCTTCGCCGGGAACACCGTGCTCGACGGCGTCGCATTCGGGGTCGAACGCAACGCCATCGCCAGTCTCATCGGGCCGAACGGCGCGGGGAAGACGTCTCTGTTCAACTGCATCACCGGGTTCTACAAGCCGCAACGCGGCTCCATCACGTTCGATGGGGCGGAAATGCTGAGCCTCAAGCCGCATCGCGTGACGGCCGCCGGGATCTCGCGCACCTTCCAGAACCTGCGTCTGTTCGCCGAAATGACGGTTCTGGAAAACGTCATGTCGGGAATGCACTGCCGCACGAAGGCTGGCGCGCTGGCGGCGATCTTCCACACGCCACGCCATCGCGGCGAGGAGAAGGAAGTCGCCGACTTCTCGCAGGAGTGTCTGAGATTCGTCGACATCGATCCGAAGGACTGGGACCGCGAGGCGACGACGCTCTCCTATGGTCATCAGCGCCGTGTCGAGATCGCAAGGGCGCTCGCGACGCGGCCGAAACTGCTGTTGCTCGACGAGCCGGCCGCGGGGCTCAATGCCGGCGAGAAGCAGGATCTGATCGAACTGATCGGCAGAATTCGTGATCGGCGCGGTGTTTCGGTTCTGCTGATCGAACACGACACCGGCCTGGTGATGAGTGTCTCGGAGCGCATCAGCGTCCTCGACCACGGCGTCATGATCGCGGAAGGAACGCCGAGCCAGATCCAGAAGGACCCGAAAGTCATCGAGGCCTATCTGGGCCAGGAAGGCGCGGAGGACGATCTTGAGCTCTGAGACCGGGAACGACGTCGTCCTGAAGCTTACGGGCGTCGAGGCGGGCTATGGGCGCATCCGCGCGCTGAACGGCATCGACCTGGAGGTCCGTCGCGGACAGATCGTCGCCCTGCTCGGCGCGAACGGGGCCGGGAAGACGACGACGCTGAAGACGATTTCCGGGCTGGTGCGGGCGAGCGCCGGCACGATCGCGCTGGACGGCAACGACATTACCGGCATGAAGGCGAACGAGATCGCCCGGCTCGGCGTCGTCCATGTGCCCGAAGGGCGTCACATTCTCCGCGGCCTGTCGGTGAGGGAGAACCTCGAGCTCGGCGCCTTCACGGTGCGTGACGCCGCCGTGAAGCGAGAGCGCATGGCAGAGGCCTTCCGCCTGTTCCCGATCCTGAAGGCCCGCCAGCACCAGGACGGCTCGCTGCTTTCGGGCGGCGAGCAGCAGATGCTGGCGATCGGCCGGGCGCTGATGCACGGCCCCAAGGTGCTGCTCCTCGACGAGCCGTCGATGGGCCTGGCACCGAAACTGGTTCTGGAAACGCTGAAGATCGTCAAGCGGCTGAACCGCGACGAAGGAACGACGATCCTCTTGGTCGAGCAGAACGCCCGGTTGGCGCTCAAGCTCGCGCACTACGGCTATGTCCTCGAAGGCGGCAGCATCCGCATGAAGAACGATGCGGCGACGCTGAGGCAGGATGCCTCGATCGTGCAAGCCTATCTCGGCGACTGACATTGCACGGCAAAGTGTGAGGGCGGGGAAGGGCGGGTGGAATGGAAGCGTCATCGGACGTCGGCGCAGCCGCGGACCGGTCCATCGGATCGAGGGAGATTTGACATGAGCAGCAACTGGAAAGGCGTCATCCCCGCGCTGATGACGGAAATGAAGCCGAACGGCGATCTCGATCTGGACGCCACCGGCCGCCATGTCGAGAAATGCATCGACGCCGGCTGCGAAGGCTTTGTCATGCTCGGTACGCTCGGCGAGAACTCCTCGCTCAGCGTCGACGAGAAGGCCGAAGTCGTGGCCGCCGCCGTCGAGGCGTCGAACGGCCGCGTTCCCGTACTTTCGGGCGTCGCCGAATACACCACCGATCTGGCGATCGAGAGCGGCAGACGCATGGTGAGGGCCGGTGCGGAAGGCCTGATGGTGCTTCCCTGCATGGTCTACGAGCAGGATTCCCGCGAGGCGGTGATCCATTTCCGCGCGCTCGCGCGTGCCGTCGACGCGCCGATGATGATCTACAACAATCGCGTCTCCTACAGGGTCGATCTGTCGCCGGCCGATTTTGCCGATCTTGCTGATGAGAAGAACATCGTCGCGGTCAAGGAATCGAGCCATGACAGCCGGCGCATCACCGACATGATCAATCGGCTTGGCGACCGCTACGACATTTTCTGCGGCGTCGACGACCTGGTGTTGGAAAACATGCTCTTCGGTGCTGTCGGCTGGGTGTCCGGCATGGCGAACTGTTTCCCCGGCGAAGCGGTGGAGTTGTACCGGCTCGCCCGCGAGAAGAAGGTCGACGAGGCGCTGGCGCTCTATCGCTGGTTCATGCCGCTGCTCCACCTCGACACGGCCGTCAAGCTGGTCCAATACATCAAGCTCGCCAACCAGATGACGGGCCTTGGCAGCGAATACGTCCGCGCGCCGCGCATGACGCTCGAAGGCGTCGAGCGCGAGCGGATCGAGGCGATCATCCGCAAGGCAATGGACGATCGCCCAGCGCTCGGGGGCGCCGCCTGAAAGCATGCGATGAGGGGGCGGGACGCGATGGTTGAGGCGGCTGCGGCCAGGCCGGACGCCGGGGCGGCGCATGACGTGTTGGTCGTGGGGGCCGGCATTGTCGGCCTTGCCTGCGCTCTGAAACTGCAACAAGCCGGACGGTCGGTGACGCTCGTCGACCGCCGCGGCATCGCGCGCGAGACCAGTTCGGGCAATGCGGCCGGTCTGGCTTTCTCCGACATCATCCCGATGGCGAGCCGCGGCATGATGCGCAAGGTGCCGGGGTGGCTTGCCGACCCTCTCGGTCCGCTCGCCATCCCGCCGGCCTATTTCCCTCGCATCCTGCCGTGGCTCGTCCGCTACTGGCGGGCGGGCTGGCCCGACAGGATCGAGGCGAGCATCGCGGCACAGGCGGCGATGATGCGGCTGTCGCAGGCCGAGATGAACCGCATGGTAGACGCCTGCGGCATCGCGCACATGGTCCACAGCAAGGGGTCGCTCGAACTCTACGAGAGCGAGGCGGAGTTCGCGGCCTCGCTTCCAGGCTGGCAGCGGCGCACGGACCACGACATCGCCTTCGAGCATGTGCGCGGCGAGCGACTGGCCGACTTGCAGCCCGGCCTCTCGCCCCGATTTGTGGCCGGCACCTTCGTTCCATCGTGGCAGTCGGTGTCCGACCCCTTCGAGTTCGCCGTCGCGATCGGTTCGCATGCGCTTGGCGCCGGTGCGACGCTGATCGAGGCCTCTGTCATCGATATCGCTTCCGCAGGAGAGGGTGTCAGCATCAGGCTCGACGACGGGCGCGTGCTGGCCTGCCGGCAGGCCGTGCTCGCCGCCGGAGCGTGGTCGAAGCAACTTGCCCGGAAGCTTGGCGATGCCATTCCGTTGGAGACCGAGCGGGGCTACAACACAACTCTGCCGCCGGGCGCCTTCGATGTCCGCCAGCAACTGATCTTCGGCGGGCACGGCTTCGTTGTCTCAGCGCTTTCGACCGGTATTCGCGTCGGCGGCGCGGTGGAACTCGGCGGCCTCGACCTCGCGCCGAATTTCCGCCGGGCCGACGCGATGCTGACGAAGGCCGCACAGTTCCTGCCAGGCCTCAAGACGCAAGGCGGGCGGCAGTGGATGGGTTTCCGCCCGTCGCTGCCCGATAGCCTCGCCGTCATCGGCCGCTCGCGTGCCACGCCGAACGTGGTCTATGCCTTCGGCCACGGGCATCTCGGCCTGACGCAATCGGCGGGGACCGGCAAGCTCGTCAGCGACCTGGTCTGTGGAGAAGAACCACAACTCGATCTGGCACCGTTCAGCCCGCAAAGGTTCTAACAAATGGCACGCTTCACCTTTTCCTGCCTGGACGGCCACACCTGCGGCAATCCGGTGCGTCTCGTCTCCGGCGGCGGGCCGCTGCTCCAGGGCAACACCATGCTCGAGCGCCGTGCCCACTTCCTCGCCGAGTTCGACTGGATCCGCAAAGGCCTGATGTTCGAGCCACGCGGCCACGACATGATGTCCGGATCGATCCTCTATCCGCCGACGCGCGAGGATTGCGACATCGGCATCCTCTTCATCGAAACGTCAGGGTGCCTCTATATGTGCGGCCACGGCACCATCGGCACGGTGACGATGGCGATCGAGAACGGCCTGGTGCGGCCGAAGACGCCGGGCGTCCTGAAGCTCGACACACCGGCCGGCGTCGTCACCGCGACCTATCGGCAGGAGGGTGAGCATGTCGAGGAGGTGCGCATTACGAATGTGCCCTCGTTCCTCTATGGCCGCGGCTATGAGGCCACGGTCCCCGGCCTCGGCAGGGTTGCGGTCGACGTCGCCTATGGCGGCAATTTCTACGCCATCGTGGAGCCGCAGGAAAACTACACCGACATGGCCGACATCACCGCCGGCGACATCATCCGCTGGAGTCCGCAATTGCGTGCGGCACTCAACGAGGCGTACACCTTCGTCCATCCCGAAACCCCCGATATCAACCGGCTGACCCATATCCTGTGGACCGGCAGGCCGACGGTCGAGGGAGCGACGGCGCGGAACGCCGTCTTCTACGGCGACAAGGCGATCGACCGCTCGCCCTGCGGCACCGGGACCTCGGCACGCATGGCGCATTGGGCGGCAAACGGCCGGCTCGACGTCGGCGACGAGTTCATCCACGAAAGCATCATCGGCTCCCTGTTCAGGGGCCGTGTCGAAGCGGCGACAAAGGTGGGCGACCGTGATGCCATCGTTCCGTCGATCGGCGGATGGGCCCGGCAGACCGGCATCAACACCATCTTCATCGACGACCGCGACCCGTTTGCCCACGGCTTCTCAGTCCTCTGACAGCCAGGAGCTGCGCTGACATGAAAATCACCGGCATCAAGGCATGGCAGATCGATCTGCCGCTGAAGGAGGGCCGCTATAGCTGGTCCAACGGCAATTTCGTCGAGATCTTCGACACGACCGTCGTCGCGGTGGAGACCGATGAGGGCGTCACCGGCTATGCGGAATGCTGCCCGCTCGGTTCGGCCTACTTGCCCGCCTATGCGAGGGGCGTGCGCAGCGGCATCCGGGAGATCGCACCGGCTCTGATCGGTCTCGATCCGACCAATCTCGGCGCAATCAACCGGGCGATGGACTCGGCGCTTCGTGGCCACGCTTACGTCAAGGCGCCGCTCGACATCGCCTGCTGGGACATCCTCGGCAAGGCGGCGGGCCAGCCGCTGTATACCCTTCTCGGCGGCGCTGCGCAGGAGCAGATCGCGCTCTATCGCGCCATCTCGCAGGAAGCGCCGGAGGTCATGGCGAGGAAGATCGCCGGCTATCGCGCCGAAGGCTACACCAAGTTCCAGCTCAAGGTGGGCGGCGATGCCGACGAGGACATCGCCCGCATCCGCGCCTGCCGAAACATCCTGGAGCCGAGCGACGTCCTCGTCGCCGACGCAAACACCGGCTGGACGCGCGCGGAGGCTGCTCGCGTCGTCGCTGCCGTCGCCGATCTCGACGTCTACATCGAGCAGCCTTGTCCGACCTACGAGGAAAGCCTGTCGGTGCGCCGGCGAACGGCGCGCCCCTTCGTGCTCGACGAAGTGATCGAGGGGCCGCAGATGCTCGCCCGCGCGCTCGCCGACGACGCCATGGACGTCATCAATCTGAAGATATCTAAGGTCGGTGGTCTCACCAAGGCTCGGTTGATGCGCGACATGTGCGTCGCCAGCGGCACGCTGATGACGATCGAGGACACCTGGGGCGGGGATATCGTGACGGCCGCGATCGCCCATCTGGCGCTGTCGACGCCCGCGGAGTTCTGCTTTTCGGCGACCGACTTCAACAGCTACGGAACCCGCGATATCGCCGACGGCGCGCCGAAGCGCGTCGACGGCTTCATGACCGCCTGCGACCGGCCGGGCCTCGGCGTCACGCCGATGATCGACGGGTTCGGCGACCCGGATATCTGCTTTTCCTGAGGCCGCATGCGCAGCACGAAGACCATCCACATCGTCGGCTGTCATGCCGAGGGAGAAGTCGGCGACGTCATCGTCGGCGGCGTCGCCCCACCGCCCGGCGACACGCTGTGGCAGCAGTCCCGCTTCGTCGCCAAGGACGGAAACCTTCGCCGATTTGTCCTCAACGAGCCGCGCGGCGGCGTCTTCCGGCATGTCAATCTGCTGGTGCCGCCGAAGGACCCGCGCGCCGATATGGGCTTCATCATCATGGAGCCGGAAGACACGCCGCCGATGTCGGGCTCGAATTCGATCTGCGTGGCGACGGTTCTGCTCGACACGGGCATCGTGCCGATGACGGAGCCGGAAACGAAGCTCTCGCTCGAAGCGCCCGGCGGCCTCGTCGAGGTGACGGCCGCTTGCTGCAACGGCAAGGCCGAACGGATCACCGTGCGCAACGTCGCGAGCTTCGCCGCAGCTCTCGACGCGACGATCGAGGTCGAGGGCCTCGGCACGCTGACGGTCGATACCGCCTATGGCGGCGACAGCTTCGTCATTGCCGATGCGGCAGCCCTCGGCTTCGCCATCACCCCCGACGAGGCGCGCGAAATCGCGGAGGCCGGCGTCAAGATCACGCGCGCGGCCAACGAACAGCTCGGCTTCTCGCATCCGACGAATGCGGATTGGAACCATATATCCTTCTGCCAGATCGCCGCGCCGCTCACGCGCGAGGAGGGCGGCTGGACCGGCGCCAACGCCGTCGTCATCCAGCCCGGCAAGATCGATCGGTCCCCGACCGGAACCGGCTGTTCCGCGCGGATGGCCGTGCTTCACGCCAAGGGCGAGATGGCTCTCGGCGAGCGCTATCGCGCCCGCTCGATCATCGGCTCGCAGTTTGACTGCCGAATCGCCGCCGAGACCACGCTTGCCGGCAAACCGGCGATCACGCCGGAAGTCACCGGCCGTGCCTGGATCACCGGCACACGCATCGACATGCTCGACCCCGACGATCCGTGGCCGGAAGGCTATCGGCTGACGGATACCTGGCCGCAGAAGATCCGATGAACCCGAAGTCCTGATCGTGCCCGCACCGGCGGGCCGTGCCTGTGCTGGCGGCCTCCGAGACGTCCCCGACCACCTCGGCCTGCGCTTCCTTCAAGTCATCGACGAGGTCTGCAACAAGCGAAGCTATACACCCGGTTCCCGGTCGTTTCCGCTTCTTCCAGTTTGGGGACCGACCCGCCGGTCGGCCGCGACCAGCGCTCGCTGATAGGTGCCGGCGAACGCTTCGCGTCCTTGTCCATCAACGCTGGATCTGATACTGATATATGACGAATATATTTGGATCATGGAAGGGACGAGGGTGACGAACATCTTCTCGGGCTGCGTACCGGCACTGATGACGCCTTGCGGCTCGGATCGCCGGCCGGACTTTGATGCTCTGGTCCAGAAGGGACGAGAACTGGTCGGTGCCGGCATGCGCGCCGTCGTCTATTGCGGTTCGATGGGAGACTGGCCGCTCCTGACCGATCAGGAGCGTATGGAAGGCGTCGCGCGTCTCGTCGGCGCCGGCGTTCCCGTGATCGTGGGTACGGGAGCCATCAACACCGCCCGGGCGGCAGAGCACGCGGCGCATGCCCAGGAGGTCGGCGCGGATGGTCTGATGGTCATTCCCCGCGTTCTCTCACGCGGCACATCACCGTCCGCCCAGCGGGCGCATTTCAAGGCGATCTTGTCGGCCGCGCCGAACATCCCGGCTGTCATCTACAACAGCCCGTACTACGGCTTTGCCACGCGGGCGGATTTGTTCTTCGCGTTGCGCGCGGAGCATCGAAATCTCGTCGGCTTCAAGGAGTTCGGGGGCCCGGACGACCTTCGCTACGCGGCAGAGAACATCACCAGCGGCGATGAGGTCACGCTGATGGTCGGCGTGGACACGGCAGTCTACCACGGCTTCGTCAACTGCGGTGCGGCCGGCGCGATCACCGGCATCGGCAACGTCTTGCCGCAGGAGGTGCTGCACTTGGTCCGCCTGTCGCAGGCCGCGGCCGCCGGAGACGCGGAGGCGCGGCGCCGCGCACGCGAACTCGACGAGGCCCTGTCTGTTCTCTCCTCCTTCGACGAGGGGCCGGATCTTGTCCTCTACTACAAATACCTGATGACGCTGACCGGCGACGACGCATATCGGTTTCACTTCAACGAAACCGACGCGCTGACGGAGACGCAGCGCAGCTATGCGGAAAGCCAGTTCCGAATCTTCCGCGAATGGTACGCCGGCTGGAGCGAGGAGAGCTCGAACACGCGTGCAGCCTGACGAAGCGGGCGCCGCGCGGCACATCCTCCTCCGCCGATCGTCGCGCCTACTTCCCCTGTGTGGCCTGCTATATTCCGCCCGACTGGCGCGCGCTTGCTCCGTCTGAGTTTGCTCCGTCGTTGACAGCAGATGCTGCAGATGTCGCGTGAAGATATATCAGGCTTCACAATCCTTTCCGGTCAGCCTACAGCTTGCGCGATACGTCATCCCACACGCCACTTGCGCGTTGTCGGGGGTGACCGGGAGGAATCGTCGCGTCATGCTCAAGCGTTCGCAGGTCCACGAAGCCTACCTCGCGATCGAGGACCGCATCGTCGTGCTCGATTTCCGGCCGGGGAGCATGCTGACGGAGAAGTCGATCATCGAGACCGTCGGCTACGGCCGCACCCCCGTGCGTGAGGCGATCCAGCGCTTGACCATGGAGGGCTTGACCGAGGTTCATCCGAGGCTCGGCGTGAAGATCGCCGAAATCCGCCCGGAGGACTATCCCCGTGCGATCGAGCCACGGCTGACGCTCGAACCGCTCCTGGCTCGTTCGGCGGCGCGCTATGCCGGCCCGAACGAGCGCAAGGTCATTCTGGAAGGAATGCACGGTATGCGGGCCTGCGCCGAGAACGGAGACGTGGCAGGCTACCTGAAGCAGGACAAGGCGATCGACCAGGCCATCAGCAGTGCTGCCGCCAATCCCTTTCTGCCGCGCATCCTGTCGCCTCTGCAGATCCACAGCCGACGCTTCTGGTTCCAGTATCACGGACGCGATGGAATGATGGAATCCGCCGAGCGCCACGCCGCCGTCTGTCAGGCAATTGTCGCGGGCGACGACGAGCGGGCCGTCGCGGAGTCGCGGGTGCTGATGGAGTTCCTCTTCGCGGAATCGAAGGCTATCGCGCGCTGAGGAAATCCCGGGTTGTCACGCTCGGCGGCTTTGCGAAGCCGCAGAGTTCCGGCTCGATCGACGTGCCGCGCACCCCGGTGCCGTGAGATCGGCCTTCGGTCCGCGGCTGAACGGCTGCACGAAGGCTGTCTTGCCGCCGTCGACCTTGCCGCCCGGATAGGCGTCCCTGCAGACCGCGACGGTGATCCCGGGCATCGTGGTGATCGCCGCGATCGCCTGTGCCTTCGATCTGGTCATGCGCTTCCTCGAGCGGCGAGCCGTCCCTTGGAAAGGGCGGATGTAAGCCGCCAGGCGATAGGCTTCGGGCGCGATCTGGACCACGATCGCCCGTGTGTCGCAGGTGCACCTGCGGTCTGATCGCCCCGCTGTCCTGCGGCAGCCGCGAGCCGAACGAAGACTCCTCGATCGTTCAGGTCTGTGAGCGGCAGCGACCACGATGGTCGAAGGCGAGCGCCAACGAGGGCCTGATCTCGTCGGGCCGATCGTCGAACTTCGGCTGCATCGACGTCCCCTCTGAACCCGCGGCGGCAGGAGCCGCACGTCGTGTGGGCGCCGAGCGCCGCGCCAGGCCGTCCGGCTCTGCCGGGATCACTGCATCCAGGCGAGGAGGACATGCGAGAGCTGCGGAAAGGCGGCGATGATCGCCAGGCCGATCAGGCTGGTGACGAGGAAGGGGATGGCGCCGAGCGCGATCTTTTCCAGCGACATGCGGGTGATGTTCGCGGCGACGAAGAGATTGATGCCGACCGGCGGCGTGAACAGGCCGATGGCGAGGTTGACCATCAGCGCGACGCCGAACCAGACCGGGTCCCAGCCGAGCTGGTGGACCACCGGCAGGAAGATCGGCAGGGCGATGAACATGATGGTCACCGCGTCCATGAACATGCCGGCGACGAGGACGACCAGCATGATGACCGCGAGGATGACCCACTGGTTGTCGCTGAGGGCGAGAAGGGCGCCGGAATATTTGCCGACGAGGTCGTCCACCGTGACAACCCAGCCGAACAGGCTGGCGAAGGTGACGACCAGCATGACCACGGCCGAGGAGGCGCTGGCGTCGACGAGGGCCTGATAGAGGGTGGCGAAGCGCAGGGTCCGGTAGATGAAGAGGCCGACGAAGATCGCGTAGACAGTGGCGACCACCGCCGCCTCGGTGGGCGTGAAGACGCCGCCATAGATGCCGCCGAGGATCACGACCGGGGTGAGCAGACCCCAGAAGGCGTCGAGGAAGGACCGGCCAAGGCGGGCGGGATAGCCCATGCCGCGGTAGGCGCTCGGCGAAAGACCCTCGATGCCGCCCGTCGCGCCCCCCGCGCTTGATGCCGCCGCCGCCGCATGGCGGGCCTTGCCGGCAAAGGGCAGGGCGGCGATCATCAGCACGCCCATCACGAGGCCGGGGACGATCGCCGCGATGAAGAGCTGGGCGATCGAGGTGTCGGCGATGACGCCGTAGATGACGAGGCCGATCGACGGCGGGATGACGATTGAGAGCGCGGCGCCGGTGCACACGAGCGCGGCCGCGAAGGGCTTGGGATAGCCATCCTCTTCCATGCCGCGGATGATCAGCGGGCCGATCGCCGCCACCGAGGCCGGGCCTGAGCCCGACACCGCCCCCCAGAACAGGCACACCACGGTGCCGACGACGCCCATGCCGCCGGGAAGGTCGCCGACGAGGACGCGGAAGAAGCGGATCATCCGCTCGGCGATGCCGACCGTGCCCATCAGCGCACCGGCGAGAATGAAGAACGGGATCGCGAGAAGCGAGAACTTGGAGATGCCACTCGAAAGGAGATCGCCGACGAGATCGAGGCCGAAGCCGATCTGCCACATGGCATAGAGCGAGGAGAGGCCGAGGGCGAAGGCGACCGGGACGCGCAAAGCGAGAAGCACGAAGAACAGGATCACCATCTGCGTGCCGGGATCGAGATCCAGCATGGTCAGATCCCTCCCTTGCCGTCGGCTCCGGGAAGATTGCCGGCCTGCTGCCATTCGGCAAAGCCCGCCTGAACGAGGCGGATGGCGATCAGGGCGAAGCCGATGGGCAGGCCCACCGAGAGATACCATTCGGGGATCTGCATGCCCGAAGACGTCACGCCGCTCCGGTACTGGTCCTCGACCAGCTGGAAGGTGAAGAGGGCCGACAGGGCGAGGAGCAGGATCGACAGCGCGGCCGACAGCACCACGGCGACGCGGCGCGCCGGAGCCGGCAGCAAATCGGTGAAGAGAGTGACGGCGAGGTGCTCGCCCCGCCGGGCGGCGATCGCCGCGCCGAAGACGGTGAGGAGGAGGAAGCCGTCGAGCAGCAGCTCCTGCGTGGCGGCGAAGGAATAGCTGGTGAGATAGCGCACCACGACATTGACGAAGCCGAGGCCGGTCATGCCGAGAAAGATGACGGCGCAGACGATCTTTTCCGCCTCGTCGAGGAGGTGACGCATCGAAGTTCTCATCGGATGAAGAAGGCGCTGGCGGACGGTGCTTCAGTCCGCCGCGCGATGAGAGGGGCCGTCCCACCGGGCGGCAGCAGGACGGCGGGGAGACGAAGGGCCGGCCGCAGAGCCGGCCGGCCTTTCGATGCTGGCTTTATTTCGCCCCGGTGTTCTGGCCGTGGTCGGCGATGGTCTTCTGGAACAGGGCGACAAGATCCGGACCGACCTTCTTGGCCCAGGTGTCGAAGGCGGGCTTGGTCGCCTTCCGGAACGCGTCGATCTCCTCCGCAGTCGGCTCGTAGACCTGCATGCCCTTCTCTTTCAGGAAGTCGACGCCCTTGGCGGTATCCTCGCGGGTGATCTTCTTCTGGTACGCCATCGCCTCCTCGGCGGCGGACTTCACCATCGCCTTGGTCTTGTCGTCCCAGCTGTCCCACAGCTTCTTGGAGACGCCGACGAAGATCGGGTCGTAGGAGTAGTGCCAGGTGGTGAGGTACTTCTGCACTTCATAGACGCGCTGCGGGATGATCACCGCGCCGATCGGATTCTCCTGGCCGTCGACGACGCCCTGCTGCAGCGCCGGGAAGGTCTCCGTCCACTGCATCTGCTGCGGATTGGCGCCCAGCGCGTTCATCACGTCGATGTACATCGGGCCGGCGACGCGCATCTTCAGGCCCTTCATGTCGGCCGGCGCCTTGATCGGGTGGACGTTGTTGGTGACCTCGCGAAAGCCGTTCTCGCCCCAGGCGAGGACGATGATGCCCTTCTTCGCCATGATCTCGGTCATCCGCTTGCCCGGCGCGCCGGCGGTGGTCGCGTCGACGTCATCGTAGTTGGAATAGAGATAGGGCAGCGAGAACACCGCCATCTCCGGCACCAGCGGCGTGACGTTGATCGCCGAAGTCACGACGAAGTCGAGGGCGCCGCGGCCGACCATCTCGGCCTGCTTCATCTGGTCGCCGCCGGTCAGCTGCGCCATCGGGAAGATGCGGACGTCCATCTTGCCGCCGGACTTCTCCTTCAGGAGCTCGTTGAACTTCTCGGCGCCCTTCTGCCACGTCGTCGTGTCGTTGGTGTTGTGGGACAGGCGATAGGTCTTGGCGACGGCAGGCGTCATCGCCGTGGCGGCGACGGCTGCGACGAGAGCCGCGGCGGCGGCGAGATGCTTCAGTTTCATGCGTTTTCCTCCCGGGACCGATGTCTCGATGTCGCGCCTCTCTCCTCCAAGAGGTCCATATGATGGACATGGCCGACGACCAGCATTCGTCAGGTTGCCATTCCAGCGCGGCGCTTGCAAGTTGTTATCCATTCCCTGACAATGACGACCGAAATCGATGTCCACAATCTGGATGGGGTGCAGCTTGGAGCGGCTGCCACGAGCCTTGGCGGAAGGCGGAGGAGCGCAGAGCGTCGATCGGGCGCTGACGCTCCTGTCCATGATCGCTCGCCATGGCGAGCGTGGGACGACGCTCGCCACCATCGTCGCCGACAGCGGGCTCAACCGGCCGACCGCGCGGCGGCTGGTCCTCGCGCTGATCCGTTCGCGTCTCGTCGAACAGGACGCCGTCAGCCGGCGCTATTTCCTCGGCGAGGAGGCCTATGTCCTCGGCATCCTCGCCTCCCACCGCTTCGGCTTCCTCGACTGCGCGCTGGAGAGCCTGTCGGCCCTGTCGAAGGCGAGCGGCGACACCAGCTTCGCCTGTGTGCGGCAGGGCGACTCCTCGGTCTGCCTGCACCGCGAGGAGGGCGCCTTCCCGATTCGCACCCATGCGCTGCTCCCCGGTCATCGCCACCCGCTAGGCGTCGGCGCCGGAGCGATGGCGATGCTGGCGGCGCTGCCCGACGGCGAGATCACGCGGGTGCTGGCGGCCAATGCCGCGGTTCTGGCGGAACACTATCCGAGCTACGGCGCCGAGGCGATCGCTGCCGATGTCGCCTTCGCCCGCCGCCGCGGCTATGCTCTCAATCCCGGCCGGGTGCTGCAGAATTCCTGGGCGATCGGTATGGCCGCCCGATATCCGGACGGACGCATCGCCGGAGCACTCTCGATCGCCGCGATCGACAGCCGGATGGGCGAGACCCGTCAGGCGGAGCTCGCCGGACATCTGGCGATCGAGATCAGCAAGGTGGAGGCGCGGCTCGGTCGCCGCTTCGACGCTTCGGCCGCCGGCCGGCTGTCCGAGGACGCCGTCGCGACGGCCGGAACGAACGCGGCGAACGCCGCCAGCGGGTTCTAAAGGGAGGCATCGGATCATGAGCAGGGCACGCATCGTCGGCTGGTCGCACAGCCATTTCGGCAAGGTCGAGGCGCCTTCGACCGAAGCGCTGATGCGCGAGGTCGTCGGGCCCGCCATCGCTCATGCCGGCATCGAGACCAAGGACGTCGACGGCATCTTCGTCGGCGTCATGAACAACGGCTTCTCAAAGCAGGATTTCCAGGGAGCGCTGGTCGGCATGGCCCATGACGGGCTCGGCCATGTGCCGGCGGTCCGGCTCGAGAACGCCTGCGCCACCGGCTCGGCCGCGCTCTATACGGCGATGGACTTCATCGAATCCGGCAGAGGCCGCATCGCCGTCGTCGTCGGCGCCGAGAAGATGACCGCGATCCCGACCGTCGAGGTGGGCGATATCCTTCTGGGCGCCAGCTACCGCGAGGAGGAGGCCGAGGTCGAGGGCGGCTTTGCTGGTATCTTCGGCCGGATCGCGCAGACCTACTTCCAGAAGTTCGGCGACCGCTCCGAGGAGCTGGCCATGATCGCCGCCAAGAACCATTCGAACGGCATGGCCAACCCTTACGCCCACATGCGCAAGGACTTCGGCTTCGACTTCTGCAACACCGTCTCCGACAAGAACCCTTACGTCGCAGGGCCGCTTCGCCGCACCGACTGCTCGCTGGTCTCCGACGGCGCCGCGGCGATCGTTCTCGCCGACGCGGAGACCGCCGAGACGCTGGAGCGGGCGATCGCCTTCCGGGCGCGCCAGCACGCCAACGACGTGCTCGCCATCTCGCGGCGCGACCCGACCGAATTTGCCGGCGCCCGCGCGGCCTGGGCGAAGGCGCTGGACCAGGCGGGACTGAGCCTCGACGATCTCGACCTCGTCGAGACCCATGACTGCTTCACCATCGCCGAGATGATCGAATACGAGGCGATGGGCCTCGCCAAGCGCGGCGAGGGCTACAAGGTCGTGCGCGAGGGCATCACCCGAAAGGACGGCAAGCTGCCTGTGAACCCGTCGGGCGGCCTGAAGTCGAGGGGCCATCCGATCGGCGCGACCGGCGTTTCCATGCACGTGATGGCGGCGATGCAGCTGATCGGCGAGGCCGGCGACATGCAGATCAAGGACGCCGAGACCGCCGGCGTCTTCAACATGGGCGGCGCCGCCGTGGCCAACTACGTGTCGATCCTCGAGCGGGTGAAGTGATGGCGGAGGCTTCCGGGACCGGCGCGCCGAAGGGCGGGGTCGCGCCGCAATCGACGCGCGTCTCCAACCTTGCCCATCTCGTCACGCGGGCGAGCCGCCGGCTCGGCGACCGGCCCGCCCTCGTCTGGGGCGAGCGGCAGTGGAGCTGGCGGGAGTTCGACGCCCGCATCGACGCCATGGCCGCGGCGCTCGAGGAGCGCTTCGGCGTGACGAAAGGCGACCGCATCCTCGTCCAGTCGCAGAACTGCAACCAGATGTTCGAGGCGATGTTCGCCTGCTTCCGGCTCGGTGCGGTCTACGTGCCCACGAACTACCGCCAGACGCCGGACGAGGTCGCCTATCTCCTGGAAGCCAGCGGCGCGCGCGGCATGATCTGCAACGCCAGCTTCCCGGCCCATGCCGAGGCCTGCCTGAAGTCTGCCAAGGCGCCGGAGTTCGTCATCTCCATCGGCGAGGCGGCCTTCGGCGAGGATTACGACTCGCTGGTCGCGGCACATCTCGGCCGGTCTGTGCGGAACACGCCGGTCGACCGAGACGATCCCTGCTGGTTCTTCTTCACCTCAGGCACGACAGGACGGCCGAAGGCGGCGGTGCTGACCCATGGCCAGATGGCCTTCGTCGCCGTCAACCATCTCAACGACCTGATGCCCGGCACCGGGCCGGACGACGTGTCGCTGGTCGTCGCGCCCTTGTCCCACGGCGCCGGCGTCCACCAGCTGACCCAGGTCGCGGCTGGCGCGACGACGGTGCTCATGCCCTCCGATCGCTTCGACGTGGCCGAGGCCTGGAGCCTCGTCGAGCGCTACAAGATCACCAACATGTTCACCGTGCCGACCATCGTGAAGCGGCTGGTGGAGCACCCGTCCGTCGACGAAGTCGACCATTCGTCGCTACGGCATGTGATCTATGCCGGCGCGCCGATGTACCGGGCGGACCAGAAGCGGGCACTGGAAAAGCTCGGGCCGGTGATCGTGCAGTATTTCGGCCTCGGCGAGGTCACCGGCAACATCACGGTCCTGCCGCCTGCAGAGCACAGCCTCGACGACGAGGCGGCGAGGCTCGGCACCTGCGGCTTCGAGCGCACGGGGATCGAGATCTCGATCCAGGACGAGGCCGGCAACGAACTGCCGCTCGGGGCAACCGGCGAGATCTGCGTCACCGGGCCGGCCGTGTTCGCCGGCTATTACGACAATCCGGAGGCCAATGCGAAAGCGTTCCGGAACGGCTGGTTCCGCACCGGCGATCTCGGGCATCGGGACGAAGCCGGCTATCTCTTCATCACCGGCCGGGCCTCGGACATGTACATCTCCGGCGGCTCGAACATCTATCCGCGCGAGATCGAGGAGAAGATCCTCGCTCATCCGAAGGTCTCGGAGGCGGCGGTGGTCGGCGTGCCGGATCCCGACTGGGGAGAGGTCGGCATCGCGGTTCTGGTCGCCGTCCCCGGAGAGACGGTGTCGGAGGCGGAGATCGGCGCGTTCCTGGCCGAGAAGATCGCCCGCTACAAGCTGCCGAAGCGCTTCGTCTTCTTCGACGAGATGCCGAAGTCGGCCTACGGCAAGATCACCAAGAAGCTGGTGCGCGAGGCCCTCGAAGAGCGGGGGCTTCTCTCCGGCGGCGCCGCGGCCTGAGAATGGCGATGCTGCGCCAGATCAGGCATCCCGGTCCCGCCGCCCCCATCCGGCATGCGAAGTCCTGGGCCGAGGCGGTGCCGCTCGACTTCGCGATCGAGCCCGGTGAGACGATGGAAGCCGGGCTCGGCCGCGGCGTCGCGGAAGCCGGCTGTGACGCCGGCTATGTCGCCATCGCCGCCGCACGTCTGTCGCCCTTTCGCTATGTCATGCCGGCCGGCTCGCCGGGCCCGAGCCATGCCGCCTGGTATTCCGAAACTTTTGCGCCTGAGGGCACCGTCAGCGTCCGCGAGGCCGGCGCCATCGTCGGCCGCCGTGACGGCGTCGCCTTCGTCCACTGCCACGGCCTGTGGCGAGCGGACGGCGAGGCGCTCGCCATGGGCCACATGCTGCCGGCCGAGAGCCGGGCCGCCGAACCGGTGCGGGTGACAGGCTTTGGCCTACGTGGCGCCGTGTTCGAATCCCGGCAGGACGATGAGACGAATTTCCGGCTGTTTGCGGCCGAACCGGCCGGTTCGCCCGCGCCGACGCGATCTGCCTCGCGTCCGAAGACCTCAGCTGCGCTCGCTTTAACGCTCCGTCCGAACCAGGACGTCAGCGAGACGATCGAGACCGTCTGCGCAGACGAAGGCATCACCGCCGCCCGCATCCACGGCATCGGCAGCCTCAACGGCGCCCGCTTCGAAAACGGCCCGGCGATGGAGTCCTATGCCTCGGAGCTTCTCGTCCGCGACGGCCGGCTGGCCGAGAGTCGCGCCCGCCTCGACGTCGCGGTGGTCGCCATGGACGGCACGATCGTCGAGGGCGTGCTGGTGCGCGGCGACAATCCGGTCTGCGTAACCTTCGAGCTGGTGATCGTGCCGGAGGGGTGAGGGGGCGGGAAGGGGCGCTCGCTTTCTGGCGTTTGTGCCGAGGCACCCCCCCTCTGTCCTGCCGGACATCTCCCCCACAAGGGGGGAGATCAGGCGGCTTCATTGCCGGCCCCAATCACCTGACCGTCGAGCGGGGGCAGGCGTTTCGGGAGAGGCGACTTCGTCAAACGTCTTCAATCTTCCCCCTTGTGGGGGAGATGCCGGCAGGCAGAGGGGGGTATCCGGATCCGCGAGGTTTCCGGTCTAGGAGAAATTGAGGGAGAACACACCCATGACCGAACATCGGAAGATCGCGCTGGTCACCGGCGCGGCGCGCGGCATCGGCCTGGCGACTGCGAAGCGCTTCCTCGCCGAGGGCTGGCGCGTCGCGCTGCTCGACATCGACGGCGAGGCGCAGGAGGCGGCCGTGGCGGCGCTCGCGCGGCCGGACGATACGCTGGCGATCACCGCCGACGTTGCCGAAGTCGATGCGGTGGCACGCGCCGTCGAGGCGGTGGAAGCGCGGTTCGGCCGGCTCGACGCGCTGGTCAACAATGCCGGGACGGCGGTGTTCAAGCCGCTGCTCGAAACCACTCCCGCCGAATGGCAGCGCGTGCTCGCCGTCAATCTCGGCGGGCCCTTCCTGATGACCAATGCCTGCACGCCCGTCATGGCCAGGACCGGCCGCGGCGCGATCGTCAACATCACCTCGATCTCGGGCCTGCGGGCCTCGACGCTGCGCGTCGCCTACGGCACGTCGAAGGCGGCGCTCGCCCATCTCACCAAGCAGCAGGCGGTCGAACTGGCCGGGCTCGGCATTCGCGTCAACGCCGTTGCGCCGGGGCCCGTCGACACCGCCATGGCGAAGGCCGTCCACAGTCCGGCCATCCGTGCCGACTATCGCGATGCCATACCGCTCGAACGGTACGGCCTCGAAGAGGAACTCGCCGACGCGATCTTCTATCTCTGCTCGGATCGATCGAGCTACATCACCGGCCAGATCCTCGGCGTCGACGGCGGCTTCGATGCCGCCGGCATCGGCCTGCCGACATTGCGGCGCGAAACCCGGGACGGATGAGCAGGCGAGGACCTGCCGGAGCGGTGGAAGGCAAAGCGTCGGAAGGCGAACCCGAAGGCAATTGAGCCGCTGTCCGGATGCTTCCGCGGACGGGTCATGCGTAACACCATGTGTACCGCGCGGCGATTGCAAACCGCCTGCGCCAGGAACGGCTCCGGACGGTTCGCGCTTGGTTGGACGACGACGCTGTCGGCACGGTCCGCGTGCGCTTCGGCCGAGCGGCAGGACGCCCATCCTTGCTCCGTTTCGCTGCGTTCTCAGAGGCTTGTCGGAACGACCCCGCGCCGATCGGCGTCGGGCCCCTGCAGTGCCGATCCACCGCCAGCGTTCTGGATGGCGGAAAAGCGCGGGTCGAAGGTGCGGGAGATCGGCTCGGCCGCAGCGCCGATCGCCACCATCCAGGGATCGGCGCGGCCGAGGGTGAGGCGCGGCAGACCTCGTCCCGGCCGGTCGACATGGGCCGGCAGAAGCGGCAGCATGCGTCGGTGGAGCGCGCCGAGGAGCGACGGCGGCACGGCACCGCCGAAGACGACGGTCTGCGGGTCGAGCAGCGTCTCCAGCACCTGCACCACCCAGCGCAGGGACGCCGCCGCCTCCTCCAGCCAATCATCCGCCGAGCCGGATGCAACCGCCGCATCGAGCGCTTCGAAGAGGCCGGGCGCGGACGGATCGAGCCCGAGCCGGCGGCAGAGGCCCGCGAGCGAGGCGACGTGCTCGATCGGCCGGCCGGTCGAGCCGGCGGCGAGAAAGGGGAGAGCCATGCCGATCTCGCCGGCATTGCCGTGCGCGCCGGCATGGATCTCGCCGCGCACGAAGATCGCTGCGCCGAGCCCGTAGCCGAGATAGAGATAGACGAAGTCGTCGAGACCGCGTGCGGCGCCCGCGAGCCGTTCGGCCGTCGCGGCCGCCGCGGCGTCGTTCTGGCGCCCGACGGCGAGGCCGGTCGCTTCCGATAGCGCCGCAAGGATGGGGCGGTTCTGCCAGGCCGACATCATCCACGCGTCGTCGCCGTCCGGCGCGAGACCGAACGGGCCGGGCATGGCGAGGCCGAGGCCGAGCAGCCGGCGCTCGGCGCCCGGAGAGACGACGCCGAGCTGGCGACGCGTACCGGCGACGAGCTCCGCGATCACCGCCAGGCCGGTCTCGGGATCGCCGACCGGCAGCGGCGCCTCCAGCCGAACGAGGTCGTGGCCGAGAAGATCGGCCGCGACGACCCGGGTGGCGTGGCGATCGATCTGGACGCCGATCGAGAACGCGCCCTCGGCCACCAGCCGAACCGGGCGCGCCGGCTGGCCGCGCGCGATCCGCACCGGCGCGTCTGCCGTGACCAGGCCGCTGGCGGTGAGTTCGGCGACGATGTTGGAGACGGTCTGGCCGGTGAGGCCGGTCGCGCGGGCGAGGTCCGCCCGCGACAGCGCGCCGTTGACCCGCAGCGCCTCCATGACGACGCGGCGGTTGTGGGCGTTCGCGCCGCCGAGATTGGCGCCCTGCTTGGCTCGGATCGGATTGGCGGTGACCATTTCGCTCGCACGTGTTGACAATGCCGAAGTCTCGGGCAACGATTAACCCAAATTGTTTGGTTTAATCGAGTGCAGTCCCGCAACCTTCGTCGGAAACCGCTCTGGGAGGGGCGGTCCGCGGACACAGACAGATGGAGCTGGTCATGTCGCATCGCCTTCTCTCGACCGTTATGGGGGCTGCGCTCGCCGCAGGCTTCCTGTCTTCCCCGGCCTTCGCCGAGACGACGCTCCGGGCGTTGTTCATGGCGCAGGCGGCCTACAGCGAAGCCGACGTCCGGGCGATGACGGCCGAGTTCACCAAGGCCAATCCGGACATCAAGGTCGATCTGGAATTCGTCCCCTATGAGGGCCTGCACGACAAGACGGTGCTCGCCCAGGGGTCGGGCAGCGGCTACGACGTCGTCCTCTTCGACGTCATCTGGCCGGCGGAATACGCCAAGGACAACGTCCTCGTCGACGAGACGGACAAGATCACGCCGGAGATGAAGAAGGGCGTCCTGCCCGGCGCCTGGACGACCGTCCAGTACGACGGCAAGTACTACGGCATGCCGTGGATCCTCGACACCAAATATCTCTACTACAACAAGGACATCCTGGCGAAGGCGGGCATCAAGGAGCCGCCGAAGACCTGGGAAGAGCTGGCGGCGGACGCCAAGACGATCAAGCAGAAGGGTCTGCTGGAATATCCGATCGTCTGGAGCTGGTCGCAGGCCGAGGCGGCGATCTGCGACTATGCGACGATCCTGTCGGCCTATGGCGGCCAGTTCCTCAAGGACGGCAAGCCGGTCTTCCAGACCGACGGCGGCCTCGATGCGCTGCAATACATGGTGTCGACCATGAAGGACGGGATCACCAATCCGAACTCGAAGGAATATCTCGAGGAGGACGTGCGCAAGGTCTTCGAGAACGGTGACGCGGCCTTCGCGCTCAACTGGACCTACATGTACAACATGGCCAACGACGCCAAGGACTCCAAGGTGGCGGGCAAGGTCGGGGTCGAGCCGGCACCCGGCCACAAGGGCACCAGCGAGCTCTCGGCCGTCAACGGCTCGATGGGCCTTGGCGTGACCACCACCAGCCAGCACAAGGACGCGGCCTGGAAGTACGTGGTCTTCATGACCTCGCAGCCCGTGCAGAACCAGTACGCCAAGCTGAGCCTGCCGATCTGGAAGTCCTCCTATGACGATCCCGCCGTCACCAAGGGCCAGGAGGATCTCGTCGCGGCCGCCAAGAAGGCGCTCGCCGTGATGTATCCGCGCCCGACGACGCCGCACTATCAGGAGCTGTCGCAGGCGCTGCAGCTGGCGATCCAGTCGGCGATCCTCGGCGCGGAAAGCCCGAAGGACGCGCTGACGACGGCCGCCGAGAACAGCGGGCTCTGACACCCCTCGCATGAAACCGGCGCGGCGCGGGGCGTGCCGCGCCGTCGCCCTTCCACCCCTTGCAGCGAGGCCGCCTTGTCGAGCGCCTGGATCACCACCCGCGCCTGGCTCCTGATGCTGCCGCTGCTGTTCGTCATGGTGGCGGTGATCGGCTGGCCGCTGGCCGACACGGTGCGGCTGTCCTTCACGGATGCCCGGCTGGTCGGCACCTCCGGCGACTATGTCGGCCTCGCCAACTACGCCAAGGTGCTGACCGGCCGCCCGTTCCTCGGCGCGCTGGGCAACACCGCCTGGTTCGCGGTGCTCTCGGTCGCGGCCGAAATGCTGCTCGGCGTCCTCGCGGCGCTGCTGCTCGACCAGGAGTTCCGCGGCCGGGCCTTCGTGCGGGGGCTGATGATCCTGCCCTGGGCGCTGCCGACCGTCGTCAACGCCATGCTGTGGCGGCTGATCTACAACCCGGAATACGGCGCGCTGAACAGCCTTCTCGTGCAGCTCGGCATTCTCTCCGACTATCGCTCCTGGCTCGGGCAGCCGGGCTCGGCGCTCTTCGCGATCGTCGCGGCGGACTGCTGGAAGAACTTCCCGCTGGTCGCCCTCATCGCGCTGGCCGCGCTCCAGGCGGTGCCGCGCGACATCAAGGCGGCCGCGATCGTCGACGGGGCCGGTCCCTGGGCGCGCTTCCGCTTCGTGATCTGGCCGTATCTCGCCGGGCCGCTGACGATCGCCCTGGTGCTGCGCACGATAGAGGCCTTCAAGGTCTTCGACATCATCTGGGTGATGACGCGGGGCGGCCCGATCAACTCGACGCGGACCCTCTCGATCCTGGTCTACCAGGAGGCGTTCTCGTTCCAGCGGGCCGGCACCGGGGCCTCGATGGCGCTGATCGTCACCCTGATCATCACCGTCTTCGCCTCGGCCTACATCGCCATGATGCGCCGCAGCGGTTCGAAGGCGTAGGCGATGGAGCGCCGGTCCCTCCTCGCCAGCATCCTCGTCTATGGCGCCGCCATCGTCATGTCGCTCGTCATCCTCGCGCCGATGGTCTGGCTGTTCCTGATGAGCATCTCCTCCTCGGCCGACCTTTCTGCGCATCCGCTGCACTGGTGGCCGCAGCATGTCGACCTGTCGCGCTACCGCACGCTCGTCTCGCTGGCGCAGAACAGCGCCGGCGCGGCATTTCTTTCGGCGCTGCGCAACAGCCTCTTCGTCTCGGGTCTCGCGACGCTCGGCGCCATCCTGATCGCCGTTCCGGCCGCCTGGGCGGTGTCGCGCACGCCGAAGGTGCAGTGGTCGCTCTACGCGGTGATCGCGACCTACATGCTGCCGCCGGTCTCGCTGTCGGTGCCGCTCTACATGGGCCTTGCCAGCCTCGGCATGCTGAACACGGTGACCGGCCTTGCGCTCGTCTATCTGACGATCCTCGCGCCCTTCGCGACCTGGCTCCTGAAGACCGGCTTCGACACCATCCCGCAGGAGATCGAGAGCGCCGCGATGATCGACGGGGCGCGGCTCGACCAGACGATGCGCATCGTCACCCTGCCGCTGGCGGGGCCGATCGTCGCGACGACGGCGCTGTTCGCCTTCCTGCTCGCTTGGGACGAGTTCTTCTATGCGCTGCTGTTCACGGCGGACGAGCGCGCCAAGACGGTGACCGTGGCGATTGCCGATCTCGCGGCCGGCCGAGTCGCCGACTACGGCCTGATCGCGACCGGCGGGCTGCTCGCCGCCCTGCCGCCCGTGCTGATCGGGCTCGTCATGCAGAGGGCGGTGATCTCCGGCCTCGCAACCGGTGGAGTGAAGGGATGACCCATCCAGAGGACGCCGGCCGTTCGGCGGGACTGGCCGCGATCGATCGCGAGATGGCCCGGCAGGGCGAGGATGCGCTGGCCTCCTTCGAAGCCGGCCGCGAGACGGCCGGGCAGATCGCGGCCTCGCTGCGGCGCACCGGCCGGCTGCTGATGCTCGGCATGGGCGGCTCGCATGCCGTCGGCCGGGCGGTCGAGCCGTTCTACCGCGCGCTCGGCATCGCGGCGGTCGCGCTGCCTCTGTCCGAGCAACTCGTCTCGCCGCTGCCCGCCGACGCGACGACCATCCTCCTGACCTCCCAGTCCGGCGAGAGCGGCGAAGTGCTGCGCTGGCTCCGCGAGGGTGGCGCGACGCCGGACACGTTCGGCCTGACGCTCGAAGCGGGCTCGACACTCGGGCGCGCGGTGCCGTGCCTCACCGGGGCCGGCGGCAGCGAGCAAGCCTTCGCCGCGACGCGCAGCCTGACGATCACCTTCGCCCAGCACCTCGCGATCCTGGCTGCGCTGGGAGCCGATCCGGGTGCCGCGCTCGCAGCCTTGCGGGACGGGACGGATGGCCCGGTCGACGCGGCCGTGGAGGCGCTGGCCGGCGTCGATACCGTGGTCACCTCGGGCCGGCTGCTGCGCGGCCTTGCCGAGACGATCGCCCTCGGCTTCACCGAACTCGCCCGCGAACCCGCTTATGCCCTGGAGGGCGGGCAGCTGCGCCACGGGCCGATGGAGATGCTCGGGCCCCGGATCGGCGTCCTCCACTTCTGCGCCGACGAGCCGTCCGAGCCGCTGGTGAAGAGCCTTGCCGCCGCCTGCGTCGCTGCGGGTTCGCCGACGGTCGTCCTCGATGCGTCCGGGAGGGAGACGGTGCCGGGCGCGGTCAACCTGACTTTGCCGCCGGCGGCCGGCATGGCCGCGGTCTTCCGCATCCTGCCGGTGGCGCAGCGCCTGATGATCGCCCATGCCGCGCGCCGCGTTCCCGATGCCGGCACGCCGCTCCGCTCCAACAAGATCACGCGGGTCGAATGACGCAGATGCGGCCGCTCGGCGTCCTCGGCAACGTCAATGTCGACCTGATCCTCGGCCCGACCGCGCCCTGGCCGCAGCCGGGCACGGAGGTGATGGTGGCGCATGACGACCTGCGCGTCGGCGGCGCGGCCGGCAACACGGCGCTCGCCTGGCAGGCGCTCGGCGTTCCCTTCGCGATCTTCGCCAGCGTCGGCTCCGACATGTTCGGCCGCTGGCTGGCGGAGGCGTTCGGCGAGCGGGCGACGGGCTGGCCGGCCGCGGGGAGCGCGACCACCGTCTCCGTCGGCATCACCCATCCCGGCGGCGAGCGCACCTTCTTCACCTCGCGCGGCCACCTGCCGCTGTTCGGCTGGGCGGATCTGCAGCCGATGCTGGAGCAAAGTGCCCTGTCCGGCGGCATCCTCCTCGTCTGCGGCTCGTTCCTGATGGACGGGCTGGCGGCGGACTATCCCGCCCTGTTCGACTGGGCCGACGCGAACGACGTCGAGATCGCGCTCGACACCGGCTGGCCGGTCGAGGGCTGGACGGAGCCGGTGCGGGCGCGGACGATGGAGTGGCTGCCGCGCTGCCGCTATCTCCTGCTGAACGAGATCGAGACCACGAAACTCGCCGGCGCGCCGGACGTGACTGACGCGGCGCAGGGCCTTCTGCCGCGGCTGCACCCGGATGGCGTCGTCGTCACCAAGCTCGGGCCGCGCGGCGCAGCCGCCCACGGTGCGGGCGGTACGATCGAGCGGGCGCGGGCGCCAAAGGTCGACGTCATCGACACGATCGGGGCGGGCGACGTCTTCAACGCCGGCTTCCTGATGAACATCGCCGCCGGCAGGGCGCTCGCACAGGCGCTGGCGGCTGGGACGCAGCTCGCATCACTGGCCGTCTCGACGTCGCCCCGGCGCTACGTACTGGAAGATCCCACATGAGCACGCTCGAACTCGTCGGTATCGGCAAGCGCTACGCCAACCTCGAGACCCTGAAAGGGATCGACCTGAAGCTCGAGAGCGGCGAGTTTCTCGTCCTTCTCGGGCCGTCCGGTTGCGGCAAGTCGACGCTGCTCAACATCATCGCCGGGCTGACGGAGCCGAGCCGGGGCGACGTGAGGATCGGCGAGCGGTCGGTGGCGCGGGTGCATCCGAAGAACCGCGACATCGCCATGGTCTTCCAGTCCTACGCGCTCTACCCGAACCTGTCGGTGGCGCGGAACATCGGCTTCGGGCTGGAGATGCGCAAGGTGCCGAAGGCGGAGCGCGAGGCGGCGGTCCGCCGCGCCGCTGAGGTGCTGCGGATCGAGCAGCTGCTGGACCGCAAGCCGTCGGAGCTCTCGGGCGGGCAGCGCCAGCGCGTCGCCATCGGCCGGGCGATGGTGCGGGATCCGAAGATCTTCCTGTTCGACGAGCCGCTGTCGAACCTCGACGCCAAGCTGCGCACCGAGATGCGGACGGAGCTGAAGCGCCTGCACCAGGCGCTGAAGGCGACGATCGTCTACGTCACCCACGATCAGGTGGAGGCGATGACGCTGGCGACGCGCATCGCGGTGATGCACCAGGGCGCGATCGAGCAGATCGGTACGCCGCGGGAGATCTACGACCATCCCGCCAACCTCTATGTCGCGAGCTTCATGGGCTCGCCGCCGATGAACGCGCTGAGGGGAACGGTCAGCGCCGACGGGACCGGCTGGGAGCCGGAAGACGGCAGCGGACGGATCGCGATCGCGCCGGCGTTGCGCGGCGGCTTGCCGCCCGGCGCGCCGCTGACCGCCGGCATCCGGCCCGAGCGCCTGCGCCCCGCGGTGGACGGCGCCGCGGCCGATCTCGTGATGGATGTCGAGGTGGTGGAACTGACCGGAGCGGAGACCCTGGTGATCGGCCGCGTCGGATCGCAGCCGCTGGTCGCGAGCGTCAGCGCCGACGCGGCGCCGGAGCCGGGCGGAACGCTCGCCTTGCAGATCGTCCCGGAGAGCGTGCGCTGGTTCGATCCGGACACAGAGCGGGCATTGGCGCTCGGTCCAGAGGCGCTGCCCACAGATCGACTTGGCCACGCTCGCCGGGCCGATGCTTGATGATCTGGGATTAAAGGTGGTCGAGCCGGTTCGGCTGCGGTTGCGAGACAGCGCGGAAGCCATCTGCATCGCAAAGTTCGCGCCGGCCCGGGCCTGCGCGCCCATGTCGTCATCGGCCGCAGGCGACCGCTCTATGCAGGATCGGGCAAGACAATCCTCGCATTCTTGGCGGCTGAGCAACCAGACCGTTCCAGCCGGAGGACCTGACCGCGTTCCCCCGGAACACGATCGTCGATCCCGAGCTCTTCCGCGCGGAACTCCAGCGGATCCGGAACAGGACCGTTGCATCAGCCGCGGCGAGGTGAGCGGACAGCCAATCGCGGTTTCGGCCGGTCTTCGCCGTCGACGATTCCGGGGTCGCCTCCATCAACATCGCTGCGCCCGCCTTCCGCACGAAGGAGCCCGACATCGACCACTTCATCGACCTCGTGACGGTCGCGGTGCGGCGCATCTGCGAAGGTCTCGGCTGGCGTCAGGAGCGAGCGCTATCGATCCGTCGACCACCTGCCCACCGCTGACGAGAGGGATGACCACCGTGCCGAATGCCGGCGTCATGGTAGTCCGGATCGGCCTACGGGGCGCTCGTCCTTCCCGGCGGTGTGGAACACAGCGCAGAACGGCGCGGGCGTGCTACTCGATGACGAACTTCCCGTACATGCCCTCCTCGGCGTGTCCGGGCGTGGGGCAGACGTACCAGTAGGTGCCGGCGCGGTCGGCGAAAAACGTCGTCCCGACGGCCGCGAACTTCGCCTTCGACAGGTCTTTGCTGCTGCGCCAGGGAAGCAACGGCATGACCGCCGCAAAGCCGGGTCCGGTCGCCATCATCGCCATGCCGGGATAGGGCGGCGGATCCCTCGTCAGGATCACGCCGTGTTCCATGGCATCGCCATAGTCCATGTTCAGCAGGTTGAGGTGGACGGTCGCGCCGCGAGGCACGATCAGCGTCGGGTTGGTCAGACCGTCGACCTCGAAGGTCTGGTCCTCATGGCCTGGCTGGACGGCCACCATGTCGATCGTCACATCGCTTCCGCGATAGGTGATGGTGTCGTTCTTTGCATCGACCGCGCCCTTGTCGGCGCCCCGCCGGATGAAGGTCTCGGCCTGATCGTGATCGAGAACCCGGCCGCCCCAGCCCGGGGTCACGGGACGGTCCGCTCCGCCGCCGCCCATCATCCGCGGCCCCATGCCTGCGCCCATCATGCCTCGGCCCATGATGCCGGATCCGCCGAGCGGCTGCGCAGTCGCGCCCTGCGACAGGAGAAGGACCGCGATGGACGCCGAGAGGACGGCGAGACGAGATGGGGAGCGTTCCGATGACATTGCTCAAGTTCTCCGGGTGATGGCGGGGCCGCCCTTGTTCACGAGCTTTCTACTGCCGCAGGCACAGCGCCTTGATCCGGCGCAAGCCGGGCTTTTCCGGTCCGCCCGTCGGACGGCGGCTTCAGACGTCGTCGTCTGGACCGCGCGAGGCGACCTTGATGACGCTGATCGCGCCGTTGCGCTCCAGATACGCCTCGGCCACCTCGTCGATGCTCGCCACGCCGTTCAGGCGCAGGCTCTCTGTCAGATCGCGTTCGCCGAGACGTGCCCGGCGCATGGCTTGCCGATCGACGCTGCCGTCGCGCACGAGGCGGATTGCGCGGCCCTTGGCCAGGCGCGACAGCCACTCCGACCGCGGTGCCAGGGTGGACGCCCCGGCGTACAGGCTCGCCAGCACCGCCGTCGCGGCAAGCACGGGGATCAGCGGCGCGTTGGCCGTGATGGCCCGGCTGAGGCTCGAGCCGAGAACGACCGTCACGACGATGTCGAGGGCTGCGGTGCCGCCGAACGCCTTGCGCGGCAGGATCCGGTAGAGGATCAGCGCATAGGCGAAGATTAGGACGGCCCGGTCGCACATCTGCCACCAGGCGACCGGGCCGGACGTATCCCCGAAGACGAAGCGGAAAAGGTCCATCCAAGGATCCAAGGAACGGCGGGTGCGCTTGGCCGGCGACACCTGTCGCCGGACGATCCGGAGCGGCTGGGGCCGGCGCCCCGGCCGCTGCCCCCATGAGGGATCACCGGCGCAGGTACCTGACCAGCACCGCTATCAACAGGACGAGGATGACCAGCCATAGGAAGCCCCATGCTCCCATGCCGAAGGGCATCCATCCGCCCATGCCGTATCCGCTGTTCATCACCGGTGTCGTCCTTTCCCGCCTTCCACCGGCCGTCCGGCCTCCCGCCAGCCCTTGAGGCCACCCTCGATCGGGCGGGCGACGTAGCCCATCTCCGTAAGCGTCGCGGCGGCGAGACTCGCCCGTGCGCCGGATGCGCAGAGGACGTGGACCGGCCGACCCTCGGCCTGGGCTGCGTGCAGCGCCTTCTCGCCGCCTTCGTTGGTGAGGTCCGCCTTGGCTTCCAGATATCCGCGGGCAACGTGGAGCGCGTCGGGCACGCGGCCGTCGTCCGCGAGTTCATGCGCCTCGCGAACGTCGAGAACCAGACCCTCGGCATCGCCGGGCGAAATCGAGCCGCCCGTCTTCTCGCGCGCCTCGGCTACGAAGTCCTGCATCGTCTTGGGCATCTGGGTCTCCTTTCAGAAACGGTTGACGGGGATCTTGAGATAGACGTGGCCGTCGGCCTCGGCAGGCGGGAGCCGGCCGGCCCTCAGGTTGATCTGAAGTGCGTGGAGCATCCGGTCCGGGAGCGAGAGCGTGGCATCGCGCTCGGTCCGCGTCCTGACGAACTCGTCCTTGGTGATGCCGTCCCGGACGTGCTTGTTGGCCTTCCTGTGCTCGGCGACCGTGGCTTCCCAACGGATCTCGTCGCGGTCGGCAGCCCCGTAGTCATGGCCGACGAAGAGCCGGGTCTCGGGGGGCAGAGCGAGGATCTGCCGGATGCTGTCCCAAAGCATGCCGGCGTCGCCGCCGGGAAAATCGGCGCGGCTCGAGCCCATGTCGGGATACATCAGGGTGTCATGTACGAATGCCGCGTCCCGGCCGACGAGATAGGTGATCGAGCCGAGCGTGTGGCCCGGGGAGAGGAGCACCCGCGCTTGGAGCGAACCGACCGGGAAGGTGGCGCCGTCGGTGAACAGATCGTCGAAGTCGCGGGCTGGATCGAAGGCGTCGGGAAGATGATAGAGTTCGCGCCAGAGGTCGGCGATTTCCAGCACCTTCTCGCCGATCCCGTTCGGCACGCCCAGCTTCTCCTTCAGATAGGCGGACGCCATGACGTGGTCGGCATGGGGATGCGTGTCGAGCACGCGCTCGATCGTGATCCCCTGCCTCGAGACGACTGCGAGGATCTCGTCCGCGCTGTCGAAGCCGGTTCGTGCTCCGGCCGGGTCGAAATCCTGGACGACGTCGATCAGAACGCCCTTTCGGGTTTGCGGGTCGGCGACGAGATACTGGATCGAGCCCGTGTTCTTTTCGTAGAAGCCCCAGACGTCGGGCGATCCTTCGCCCTTCGATGGGCTATAGCGGGTCAGCATGAGCGCCTCCTCCTTCAGTCATTGCATCGAAATGCGTTGTGCCCCACGTATGAGCTATGTCTAATTTAGCAAGTTCTGATATTCGAAAATTGGAGCGGCGGTCGGAGGAGGTCGCCGCCATCCTCGCCTTGATGGCGAACCCGGTCAGGCTGCGCATCCTCTGCCTCCTGGCGAAACAGGAGATGCAGGTCGGGGCGCTCGCCGGCGCCGTGGGGCTCAGCCAGTCGGCGCTGTCCCAGCATCTCGCCAAGCTGAGGGCCGGCGGCGCGGTGGAAACACGCCGTGACCGTCAGGCCATCCACTACCGCCTCGCCGATGGTGAGGTCCGCGCCATCATGGCCAGCCTCTATGAGATCTTCTGCAAGCCTTTGGAAGCGGCGACAGACGAGAGATCGTAACCTTAGCGCCCTCGCCACGAGCCCCTGACTCATCGCCGGCCCTGGCAGCAGGCGGCAGCGGTCACCGCGCCACGACCGAAGTTCCATGCGCTACACGGTCGCCCGGATAGAGGACCACGGTCTCGTCCTTCGCGAGGCCCGAGCGGATCTCGACCGAAAGGCCGGTCCGCTCGCCTGTCTCGACCGGCCTCAGTTGCGCCGTCCTGTCCTTGGCGACGAACACCGCCCAGCCGCCCTCGTGCCGGAACAGCGCGCCGAGCGGCACCTGCAGCACGTCGCCCTGGAACAGGACGATCCGCGTCTCGACCCGGTAGCCATGGCCGAGGCTCTCTCGTTCGGCGGGCGGCCCGGCGAAATCGAGCACCACGTCCACCCGCTGCTCCTCGATGCCGAGGGCCGAGACCTTGGTCTGGCCGAAGGGCTCGATGCGGCGCACCCTGGCAGCGAGATCCGGGCCGCCCCAGCCGGTGATGATCGCCTTCTGCCCGGGCCGGATGCGCACGGCGTCTTCCGACAACAGGTCCGCGACGACCTCCAGCCGGTCGGGATCGCCGATATCGAGCAGCGGCGTGCCGGCTTCCACGATCCCGGCGCTGCGGCGCAGTACCCGCAGCACCGTGCCGCTGATCGGCGCGGTCACCGGGACGCAGTCACAGGTCCCGGCCTCCGGCCGTGCCAGCTCGGGAACCGGGAGGAGGCGCGACAGCGCCTGCTGAAGTTCGTGGTTGCGCATGTCGAGCTGCGCCCGTGCGGTCGCGACATTGGCCTCGGCGACGCGATGCGCCCGTTCGGCATCGTCGACCGCCCGCTCCGAGACGGCGCTCTTGGCGATCAGCTTGGCGGTGCGCTCGCGCTCGGCGGCGGCATAGGCGAGGTCGGCCTCGGCACGCTGCAGCTCGGCGGCGGCGAGATCGCGCGCGGCCTTCGCCGCCTCGATCGCGGCCTGCTGTTCGGCCCGGCTGCGCAGGTCGAGGAAGGCCGGCGGCGCCGGCTCTATGCGCGCGAGTTCGGTCTTATCCGCGGCGACGGCGTCGCCGGCCTCCGCCGAGATCCGCAGGAGATAGCCGGAGAGCGGCGCGTAGACGGTATAGACGTCGCGCACGCGCGCCTCGCCTTCCTCGTCGATGGTGACGGTCAGCGGCTTCACCTCGGCCCGGGCGAGGTCGACCGGCACCGGCTGCGGCCGCAGTGCATAGGCGATGCCGCCCGCGAGAAGGACGAACAGGCTGCCCCAGATCAGGATGCGGCGGAGGACAACGCTCATGGCTATTCCCGCGTCTTCAGGACGGCGACGAGGTCGAGCCGGTCGAGCCGGCGGCGGATGAAGACGGCGCAGGCGGCGGTGGCGGCCAGCGTGATCAGCGCCGCCTTGCCGTAGGTGGCGTCGGTGATCACCAGCGGCACCCGGAAGAGCTCCGTCTCGAAGGCGCCGGCGAGATAGACCGCGAGGCCGAAGCCGGTGGCGCAGCCGAGCGGGATGGCGAACCAGGTGAGGAGCCCGACCTCGCCGAGCAGGATGTAGGCGATCTCCGTCCGGCTGAAGCCGAGCACCCGCAATGTGGCAAGCTCCCGGGCGCGCTCGGCGAGGGCGATACGCGCCGAATTGTAGGTCACGCCGATCGACAGCGTGCTGGCGAAGCCGATCAGGAAGCCGACGAAGACGAACATCGTCCGTCCCAGCGTCTCGTGGAACTTGTCGATCGCCGCCTGTCGGAAGGTGACGGCCGAGATCGCCGGGTTGCGCTTGATCTCGGCGACGAGCTCCGCCCGCCGCGCCGGATCGACCGCGACATGCACCCCGTTCGCGACCCGGCCGTCCTTCAGGATGCGGTCGAGCGCTCCGAGCTGCATATAGGCCGGGGTCCCGATATAGGTCTCGAACAGCTGGGCGACGGGCAGCTTCAGCACCGGGCGCCGGCCCTCCTGCACGGCGACCGTCACCTCGTCGCCCACCTTCACGCCCAAGCGTTCGGCGAGCTTGCGCGACAGCAGGAGACCATCCGGCGGCACCTCGATGCGGCCCCGTTCGGCGTCGAACACCGGGCTCAGCTCCGCCCGGGCCGGCACGCCGGTGATCGCCTCGCGCTTCGACAGCGGGCCGTGGCTCAGCCGGGCAGACACGCTGCGGAACGGCTCGACCGCCTCGACGCCCGGCAGCCGCAGGACGCTCGCCGTGACGTCCAGCGGCTCGAGCTCGCCGAAGGCGATGCTGGCGTCCTGGCGCTGTGCCCGGACGAAGGTGCTGTCGACGAGAAAGTCCACGGCATCGATCCACTGCAGCGCCATCACCAGCACCGCGACCGACATCGCGATCCCGGCGCTGGTCGCGAAGGCGCGCAGCGGCCAGCGCAGGACGCGCCGCAGGATCATCCGCGTCGGCTCGTCGAGCAGCGGCCCGAGCACTGCCGGGGCGAGGCGGCTCTTGTGGTAGCTCGGCGGTGCCGGCGGCAGCATGGCTTCCGCCGGGGGCAGCCGGACGGCCTTGCGCACGGCGTGCATGCTGCCGGCCAGCGCCGCGCCGAGGCTGACCAGGCCGGCGGTCAGGAACGCCGCGGGCCCCGGCCGGTAGAGCAGGAAGGGGAAGTGGTAGAGGGTCGCATAGAGCGCGGTGTCCCAGCGCCCGAGCCAGGCGCCGGCGACCGAGCCGATCGCGACGCCGATCCCGGCGATGATCAGCACCATCTTGGCGTAGTGCCAGCCGATCTCGAGGCTGGAGTAGCCGAAGGCCTTCAACAGCCCGATCTCGCGTCGCTCGGTCGCGATCAGCCTGGCCATGACCATGTTGGTGAGAAAGGCCGCGACGCAGAGGAAGATCGTCGGCAGGAGATGCGACATGTTCTTCTGCTGCTCGATCTCGTTCTGCAGGAACCAGTTGGAGAGCTGGTCGGCGCGCGCATAGGCGCCGCGTCCGCCATAGCGGTCGAGCAGCCCGTCCAGCCGGTCGATCACCGCCTGCTGGTCCGCCCCGCGCAGCAGTCCGATCGCGACGGCATTGAACGAGCCCTTCATGTCGTAGGCGGCCGCCAGCGCGTCGCGGCCCATCCAGAGGACGCCGAAGCGCTGGTCGTCCGGCATCAGCCCGCCCGGCGAGATCGCATAGACGAATTCCGGGCTGAGCAGCGTCCCGACGACGGCAAGGCTGCGGCGGCGGCCGTGCAGGACGGCGTCGAGACGGTCGCCGGGCCGCAGCCGGTGCGCGGCGGCGAAGGGCTCGCTCAGGGCAACCTCGTCCGGCCGGTCCGGTTCGGGCAGCCGCCCACTGCGCAGCGTGAGCCGGTTCAGGACCGGCTCGCCGTGCTTCGGCAGCGAGACGAGCTCGCCGATCACCGGGTCGGTGAAGCCGGGAACGTCGAGAATGGCGGTTTCGAGGATCCGCGTCTCCACCGCCGTGACCCCCGGGATCGCGGCGATGTCGCGGGATAGCCGCTCCGGCGCGCGCTTCACGCCGGCAAAGACGTCGGCGAAGCGCGTGCGCTCGTAGAAGGCGTCGGCGGTCTCCTGCAGCGCCTCGACGGCGGTGCGCGACATGATCAGCAGCGCGGCACCGGAGGCGACGACGAGGGCGATCGCGAGGACCTGCGCCCGCAGGCGCCAGATTTCGCGAAGGAGCTTGCGGTCGAGGCTGCGCATGGCGTCACCAGACGAGCTCGGCCGGGGGCTTCCGGGCCGCGTTGGTGCGGATGTCGCGGATGCGCCCGTCGGCGAAATGGATGACGCGGTGCGCGATGTCGGCGATGACCGCGTTGTGGGTGATCAGCGCGGTGGTGGTGCCGAGCTCGACATTGATCCTCAGGATCGCCTCCAGCACCAGGATCCCGGTCTCGCGGTCGAGCGCTCCGGTCGGCTCGTCGCAGAGGAGGAGGTCGGGCCGCTTGGCGATCGCCCGCGCGATCGCCACCCGCTGCTGCTCGCCGCCCGAGAGCTGGGCCGGAAAATGGTCGAGCCGCGCGCCGAGCCCGACGAGGCCCAGCGCCTCTTCCGGCCGGATCGGATGGGCGGCGATCTCGGTGACGAGCGCGACGTTTTCGCGGGCGGTGAGGCTCGGGATCAGATTGTAGAACTGGAAGACGAAACCGACATGCTGTCGCCGGTAGCGGGTGAGCAGGCGCTCGCCGCCCGAGGTGAGGTCGAGGTCGCGGAAGCGCACGGTCCCCGCGGTCGGCGTGTCGAGCCCGCCGAGGATGTTGAGGAGGGTCGACTTGCCGCTGCCGGAGGGCCCGAGCAGCACCAGGAGCTCGCCCGAGAAGAGGTCGAGATCGACGCCGCGCAGTGCCGCCACCTCGACCGCGCCCATGCGGTAGGTCTTGGTCAGGCCGCGCGCCTGGAGCGCAGTCTCGGCTGTGTTGGCAGGCACTGCGGCAGAGAGCATCGACAATGACCTTTCTTCCGGCCGAAGGGTGCGGCCCGCGCCTGCGGGTATGCCATCCGGGCCTGCACAGATGCGCCGATCCCCGGAGTTCGTCTCTGGCGCCGGCTTCGCGCCACCGCGCCAGGAACAGCAGCGACGGCGGCTTCTCCCTCTGCGGGCCGGGACGCCGACGAGGACGCGCTCGCGCCTGCGGGAGTGGCCGCAGCCGCCCATCCCGGTCATCTTTGCGCCGACGTTGCCAGCATGCAGGCGATGACGTCTCAGAGGTCGTCTGGCGGCGCCGGAGCTT
Organism: Jiella sp. M17.18; assembly: GCF_041027365.1. NCBI lineage: Bacteria > Pseudomonadati > Pseudomonadota > Alphaproteobacteria > Hyphomicrobiales > Aurantimonadaceae > Jiella > Jiella sp. M17.18. Next base: position 701,529 of record NZ_JBFTEH010000001.1, read on the forward strand.
TGCTCGCTTGCATTTTCGACGGCCGGCCGCCGGGCGCCTTGCGATAGCGCAAAGCGGAGCGGCGGCACGCCGGCCGACCTGACATCCGCCAGGTCCGATTGTTGGAAGCCGGTTGCGCCAGATCAATTCGGCACGGCGAGGCCTCGTTCATCCTCGGCTCAGATCGATGATCCTCTTCGACCAACGACTTCAGCCGGGAGCCCATCATGGCCAGCGATCTCGACACTCTGATCCTTCGCTGCAAGGAGGCCGCGGAAGCCGACGAGGTGCTGGCGCGCGACCTGCGCGCCGCCCTGGCGGAGCATGTGCGGCCGGTCGAAGGCGAGGCCGATGCGAGCCGAGCGCTCGCCTCGACGGACGGCGCGCTGGAACTGGCCGTCAAGGCACTTCCCGGCTGGCACCTGCAGCTCAACGGCACGAATCTCGGCGGGGCGCAGTGGAGCTGCATCCTGCGGGAAGGGCGCGACGATGAGGAGACGGTGGGCGCCGGCCTCGGTGCGACGCCGGCCATTGCAATCAACGCGGCGATCCTCGGTGTCATCAGCGGATTCGAGAGCGGCTTCAATTAGTTGTCAGCGTTCATAGGCCGCCGGGCGGGCCGGTAGAGCTTGTGAGCGCGACGGCCGAGCTGGCGGAATCGAGCCTCGGGAAGGCGCCGCCTGCGCGGCGGCCCAGGAACGCAAACCCATTCCCGCCTCCGGAAGCAACGGCTTGTGGCTCCCGGGCCCGGCTGTGTCGGGCAGGCGGCGCGCGCAAGGCATATCGGCAGGAGGCAGACCATGCCCGACAGTGAGATCCTCTGGTTCGAAGAGACCGGCCGCCACGACGTCGCGAAGGTCGGCGGCAAGAACGCGTCCCTCGGCGAAATGGTCCGCGCACTGGCGCCGAAGGGCGTGGCCGTGCCCCCCGGCTTCGCCACGACGGCCGCGATGTTCCGCCGTTTCGTGGAAGCGAACGGTCTCGCCGATCTGATCGACGGCACGCTTGCCGACGAGGCTGCGGGCAAGATTCCGCTCGCCGAGGCCGGTCGATCGATCCGCGCAGCCTTCCTGCGCGGCGACTTCCCGGCTGACTCTGCGGCTGCGATCCGCGCGGCCTATGCCGAACTTGCGCGCCGCTGCGAAACGGACGACGCCGACGTGGCGGTTCGATCCAGCGCGACCGCCGAAGATCTCCCGGATGCGAGCTTTGCCGGGCAACAGGAGACCTTCCTCAACATTTCCGGCGCCGAGGCCGTGCTCGAGGCGTGCCGGCGCTGTTACGCCTCCCTGTTCACCGACCGGGCGATCAGCTATCGCAAGGCCAAGGGCTTCGACCACATGAAGGTCGCGCTCTCGATCGGTGTGCAGCGCATGGTTCGCTCCGATCTCGGCGGCTCGGGCGTCATGTTCTCGCTCGACACCGAAACCGGTTTCGATCGGGTCGTGCTGATCAATGCCGCCTTCGGCCTTGGCGAGAACGTCGTGCAGGGAGCTGTCGACCCCGACGAGTTCCAAGTGTTCAAGCCGTTCCTCGCCGATCCCCAGCTGAAGCCGATCATCCACAAGGCGCTGGGCGCCAAGGAAAAGAAGATGATCTACGCCCGCGACGGCGAGCGGTCGGTGAAGAACGTCCCGACCTCGCTCGCCGAACGGCGCAGCTTCGTCCTTTCGGACGACGAGATCCTCGCCCTGGCGCGCTGGGCGGTGACCATCGAGGCGCATTACGGCTGCCCGATGGACATGGAATGGGCGAGGGACGGGCGCGACGGCTCGCTGTTCATCGTGCAGGCGCGTCCGGAGACGGTGCAGTCGCGGCGCCGGTCCGGCGCCCTCAAGAGCTATCGTGTCGGCGCCCACGGCGGCCGGCTCTGTACGGGCCTGTCGATCGGCGAGGCGGCGGTCTCGGGACCGGTCTGCCTGATCCGCGACGCCAGCGAGATCGACCGCTTCGTCGACGGTTCGGTGCTGGTCACCGAGATCACCGATCCGGACTGGGTGCCGATCATGAAACGCGCGGCAGCCATCGTCACCGACCATGGCGGGCGCACCTCGCATGCCGCCATCGTCAGCCGCGAACTCGGGCTACCGGCGATCGTGGGAACCGGCAACGCGACCGAAATCCTGCATGACGAGCAGGAAGTGACCGTGTCCTGCGCCGAGGGCGAGAACGGCTTCGTCTATCGGGGCGAGGCCGAGATCACCGTCGAGGAACTCGATCCGGACCGGATCGTCCCGACGCGGACGCATGTGATGCTCAACCTCGCAAATCCCGACGCGGCGATGCGCTGGTGGCGACTGCCGGCGGACGGCGTCGGCCTCGCCCGGATGGAATTCGTCATCAACAACGCCATCAAGATCCATCCGATGGCGCTGGTTCATCCCGAACGGGTGGCCGACGCCGCGGCGCAAGCCGAGATCGCCGAGATCACCCGCGGCTATGACGACAAGCCCGCCTTCTTCGTCGATCGGCTTGCCCGCGGACTTGCGCGGATCGCAGCGACGGTCCATCCGGCGCCCTGCATCGTGCGGATGAGCGACTTCAAGACCAACGAATACGCCCACCTCATCGGCGGCCGGGAGTTCGAGCCGGAGGAGGCGAATCCGATGCTCGGGTTCCGCGGCGCCTCACGCTACTATTCGCCGCGCTATCGCGAAGGCTTCGCGCTGGAATGCCGCGCGATCAAGCGGCTGCGCGAGGAGATGGGCTTCTCCAACGTCGTGGTGATGATTCCGTTCTGCCGCACTCTCGCCGAGGCCGACCGGGTCCTCGCCGTGATGCGCGAGAACGGGCTGGTTCGCGGCGAGAACGGTCTCGAGGTCTACGTGATGTGCGAGATCCCCTCGAACGTCATTCTCGCCAAGGGCTTCGCCGAGCGCTTCGACGGCTTCTCCATCGGCTCCAACGACCTGACGCAGCTCACCCTCGGCATCGACCGCGACTCCGATCTCCTCGCGGCGCTGTTCGACGAGGAGGACGAGGCCGTCAAGTGGATGATCCGGAACCTGATCACCGCCGCGCATGCGGCCGGCGCGAAGGTCGGTCTGTGCGGGCAGGCGCCGAGCGATGATCCGGGCTTCGCGGCCTTCCTCGTCGAGTGCGGCATCGACTCGATTTCGGTGACGCCGGACAGCTTCGTCGCCGTGAAGGATCACGTCGCCCGGGCGGAAGCCGGGAAGGCGCGGCAGCAGGAGGTGGCGAGGCCGCTGAAAACAGCCTGACGCGCGAGCGGATCCTTCCGGCGGACGCGCATTTGCTGCCGCCACGTCGTTCCCGAACGCGTCAGGGGGCGGGGCAGGGCAGGCTTCCTCACGGGTCTCGAGCCTTCGCAAGGCGCCCGAACGGAATGCGGTGAAACCTGAGGATCAGAACCTCTCAAACCGGAAACGGCCCATGAGCGACAGAACAATCCATATCTTCACCCATCACGCCGAAGAGGCCCAGCACTGGGTCAATGCGCTCTGTGAGGATCTCGACTGGCCGAGCGACAAGCGCGGCTATCATCTCCTGCGGGGGGTTCTCCATGCACTGCGCGACTGGCTGTCGCCGGAGGAACTCGCCGACTTCTCGGCGCAGCTGCCGGTGCTCGTGCGGGGCGTCCTGTTCGAGGGCTGGAACCCGGCGGCGCTTCCGGTAACCGACCGCTCGCGCGAGGATTTCTTCGACAGGGTTCGGGCGGAATGCGCCGAGGATCTTCCCGATTATCCCGACGGGGAAGTCGCCGCGGTGTTCCGGCTGATCGACAGGCACATTTCGGCAGGCGAGGCGCGCCAGGTGCGCGGAGCCCTGCGGAAAACACTGCAGGGGCTTTGGCCGACCCACTGAAATTCCTCCCGCAGCCGAGGTTTCGGCCGGGGCAAGCCGAAGGGCTCGATCGTGACGACGCTCGCTCTCACTCCGCTGCCGCTGCGCCGGCTGTTCCGGCGCGTCGACTCTTCGCCGCTGCCGCGGGACGAAGGGATCGCCGACCTTCTGAAGACATGGCGGCAGCGCCGCGAAGCGGCTCTCTATCCTTCGGGCGAAGCGGCGGCGACGATCGATCCGTCGGGCCGCCTCGCCTTCGTGTGGGAGAGGTTGCCGGGCTCGCGCGATTATACGCTCCGATCCGGCGCTGCGGCGCTCGCGCCGCTTGTCGGGCCGGTCGACATTGGGAGCAGGTTGTCCGCCCTCAGACAGAAGCGCGTTGCCGTCAGGATGCGCCGGCTGTTCGACTTCGTCCGCGAGACCGGCGAGCCGGTGCTCGCCCAGTTCTCCCTCTGCGGCGATCACGGGAGGCGTGCAGCTGTCGAACTGCTCGTCGCGCCGCTCTCGTCCGACGGCCGCAGCGTGGATGCCCTGTTCGGGGCGGCGGCCCTGCAGGCCGAGGCACCGGCGCCGGGGAAGGCCGGCCGGCATTGGGGCACGGCGCGCGCGGCGCCTCTCGTCTTCGGGCTTGATGCGAGCGCCGCCTATGCCGAGGCTGTCGCCGCCGAGCTCGGCCTTGCGCTTGCAGACCACGAGGAGCGCGCCTTCGAGGACGGCGAGTTCAAGATCCGGCCGCTCGTCGACGTGTCGCGACGCGACGTCTGGATCGTCGCCAGCCTCGAGGGCGAAAGCGGGCTGTCGGCGAATGACAAGCTCTGCCGCGTGCTGTTCTTCGCCGGCGCCCTGAAGGACTCCGGCGCCCGGAGCGTGTCGGTCGCTGCGCCCTATCTCTGCTATGCGCGCAAGGACCGCCGGACCAAGAGCCGCGATCCGGTCACCATCCGCTATGTCGGCCAAATCTTCGAGGCGATGGGTGTCGCACGCCTTCTCACCGCCGAGGTGCATAACCCGGCCGCCTTCGAGAACGCCTTCCGCTGCCCGACCCTCAATCTTGATTTCAGCCCTGCCTTCGCCCGGCATTTCGCTTCCCGGCTTGGAACCGAGGCGGTGACGGTGGTCTCGCCCGATATCGGCGGTTCCAAGCGGGCCGAGGCGTTCCGTCAGGCGCTGGAGGCCGAGCTGGGGCGGCCGGTCGGAAAGGCGTTGATGGACAAGCAACGCAGCGGCGGCACGGTCACCGGCGATCTCTTCGCCGGCGACGTCATGGGGCGGTCGGCGATCGTCATCGACGATCTGGTCAGCGCCGGAAGCACGATGGCGCGGGCGGCAGCCGCCTGCCGGGCGCGGGGCGCAAGGCGCGTGCTCCTGGCGGCGACGCACGGGCTCTTCGCCGACGGAGCGGAGGCTCTCTGGGAGGAGCCCGCCGTCGAGGCGATGATCGTGACCGACACGGTCCCGCTCCGGCCGCTCGACCAGGCCCTGGTCAGGGGCCGGCTTACCGTGCTTCCGACGGCGGCGACAGTCGCCGGGGCGATCGCCGCCGCAGGCTGACGCGCTTCCTCCTCATGCGAGGGCGGCGCTGGAATCGAGAACCGCCGAGCGCCGAACGGCCGCGACCGATCCGGAGCCTGCCTCAGCCGACCGCCGCGGCGGCAAGAGCGAGGTAGCTCTCGGCAAGCGGCTCCCAGCGTTCGGGATCGCGGGGCACGGGGTCCAGGAGGTGGGCGAGCGCCAACCGTGCGCGGAGCAGGGCTCGGAAGGCGGTGTAGAAGCGGGTGAGTTCCCGCGGCGGCGGATCTGAGAGCGACCGCGCCAGATAGGCTCCGAGATGCGCTCCCACCTCCGCATGACCGAGCAGGGTGCACTCCAGACCGAGGTAGGCGATCTCCTCGAAGGGATCGAGAAGGCGCAGGTCTCGGTCGAATTCCAGGCAGTCGAAGATGGCGATCGGCTCGCTCATGCAGATGTGTTCCGGCCGCAGATCGCCGTGCCCTTCGACGATGCAGCCGGAGGAAACACGCCGCTCCAGGAGCGGCCGAACCGCGTCCAGACGGCGTTCGAAGCGATCGAGGATCGACGCGATCCGGCCGTGATCGATGCGCCAGCGACCGGCCGTCAGCACCGCCCGGTTCTCCGCCTGCTGCCGGACGATGCGCGCGAGGTGGTCGTGAGCGGTGAGACGGGGATGCCCGGTGCGGTGGTAGAAGCGCGCCAGCACGGCGCCGAGCCGGTCGAGCTGGTGCGGGCTGACATGGCCTCGCGCGAGCAACCGGTCGAGCATCAGCCAATCCGGAAGGCGGCGCATGGCGACGAGCCAGTCGACGACGGTCACGCCGCGTCCGAGCACCAGCGCGCCTTCGGCCGTCACGGACAGCGGCATCGCGCCGCGATAGACCTGCGGCGCAAGCCGCCGGTTGAGCCGCACCTCCTCCAGGCAGTTCCGCTCGCGCGCCGCGAGAGTGCTGAAATCGAGGAAGGGGAAGGAGACCGGCTTCTTCAGCTTGTAGACCCGGTCGTCAGCCAGAAAGACGACCGACATGTGGGTCTCCCGGATCTGCACTGACCGCGGAGCGTGCGGATAGCTCTCCGGCCTCGCGAGAAAGCGCAGCTTCTCGTCGAACGGCACCTTCTCGCTCGCCTCGGCGCAGGTCGCGCCCCCGCAGTCGGGACGGCCAACCGCCGCCGGGGCATGCCCGACGTCTTGCCGATCTGCCGGCACGATCCGCTCAGCGAACGATGATGCAGGTGCAGGGAGCCGCGTGGGCAACCTTGTGGGACACGCTGCCGAGCAGCAGGCCTTGGGCATCGCCGAGGCCGCGGCTGCCGAGGACGATCATGTCCGCGTGGTTCTCCCGCGCCGTCTCGACGATCGCTCGCACCGGGTCGCCCGCGCGGATCTGCGTGCGCACATCGCTCGCCCCGAGCGCCTCGGCCGATCGCTTGGCCTCTTCCACGACCGCTTCCGCGGCACGTTGCAGGATATCGGCTTCGGTGACGCGGATGTGCTCGATACGGGCATATTCCTCGAGTTCGGGAGGAACCTGGCCACCGCCGCGGTGCGCCTGGACGTGCAGGATCAGGAGTCGGGCGTCTTTGAGCCTGGCAAGATCGACAGCAAACTCGAGGGCTCGCCGCGCATCTTGCGAGCCGTCGGTCGGGTGCAGAATGAGGCGGGGGTTGATCATCGGACGTCTCCTCGAAGCCACGCTCTCGTGGCGGTCGAAAAGCATCGCCCGGGCAGAGCTTCGCGGCATTGATCTTGCGCAAGCGGCGACTGCCTGCTGCAGGACGCGGCGAGGTGGCGGCCTCGGTCGCTCTAAGCCCTTCGGGCGTGACTCCCGGGATGTCCAACGAACTGCCCGGCGTCGAAGCGGGACAGGATCTCCTTCACCTCCAGGTCGGACACCTGCCGAAAGTCGTCGTAGTAGAGGCCGATCGCGCAGAACGGGTCGTAATCCTCCAGGCAGATAATGTCGTCGGCCTCCGCGCGCATTGCTTCCAGCGTTTCGGTCGCCCCGACGGGAACGGCGAGAAGCAGCCGTTGCGGTGCGCCGAGACCGACGGCGCGCAGTGCCGCCCGTGCGCTGGCACCCGTCGCCAGCCCATCGTCGACCACGACCGCCGTCTTGCCGGCCACGCTGATGCGGGGCCGTCCGCCGAGATAGGCACGCCGGCGGCGCTCAATCTCGGCCAGCTCCTTCTCCAGCACACGGTCGAACTCGGCTGCGGATATTCCCGCCAGGCGCATCGTTGCAGTGTTGCGCTCGACGAGCGGGGGCTCGCCTTCCGCCACCGCACCCATGGCGAGTTCCGGCTGACGTGGCACGCCGATCTTGCGCACGAGGACGAGATCGAGCGGCGCATCCAGGGCTGCCGCGATCTCTGCCGCGACGGGAACACCGCCGCGCGGCAGGGCGACGACGACGCAGTCCGCCCCTCTTGCGCCCGTTCGCCGCGCGACTTCCGCAGCCAGGCGGCGTCCGGCGTCCTTACGATCCGTGAACGGCATCATGGGCTCCATGCTGAGGCGGTGCCGCGGGTGCCGATCCTCCGCGCGGCGCTTCGGATCGGCTTCCTGCATCGCTGGATCTGCGGGGGCATCTGCGGACGTTCCGCCCGCGGCGCTTCGGCAACTGCGTTCGCCGAGCGATGTGCGTTCGCGAGCATGACGGATGTGCGTTCGCGAGCATGACGGTGACTCCGACGGGTCGATCGAAAGCGGACAGCCTGGCAGCCCGCCGGACCCCCGTCCTTGATCTGCATCATTGGAGACCAGCGCGACCACGCCGGTGGACGGGCGTCAGAGAAAGGCTGCGGTGACCGCCGTCGCCACGACGGCGAGGGCGCTCGCGGCGACGACCGGGAAGCCGACCGGCCGTCGGCCGATCCACAGCGCCATGGCTGCCTTGACCGCGGTGTTGACGCCGACGGCGATGAGGATGGCCTGTCCGGCGATGCCGTAGCTGCCAGACCGGGACGCCATCTCCGCCATGGAGATCGAGATCGCGTCGACATCCGCCAGACCGGACACAGCGGCGAGAGCGAGGACACCGGCATTGCCGAGCACTTGCCGCATCAGGACGCTTGCCACCAGGATCAGCGCGATGAAGCCCCCCATCTTCAGGGCCGCGCCCAGCTGCAGGGGATTGGACAGCTGGAGCTCGGTTTTCTCCGCCGCCCTGTTCCGGAACAGGAGCACCACGGCGAAGGCGACGAGGACGACCGAAAGAACGGCAAGCTCCGGCGCGATGGAGAACAGCAGGCCACGGTCGATGACGCCGACGACGATCGCGACCCGCACCGCCATCACCACGCCGGCGACCAGGATCCCGGCGGAAATCAGCCCCGCCGAATGCGGCCTGTCACGCCCCAGCCTGGCCAAGGTCAGCGTGGTAGCCGTGGACGACGCCATGGCACCGGCCACCGCCGCGATGACCACGCCCAGCCGATCTCCGAACGCCCGGATCGCGACGTAGCCGCCGAAGGAAAGCGCCGCGATGAAGATGGTCAGCATCCAGATGCGCGTGGGATTGAGCGCGCCCCACGGATCGATGGCCCGGTCCGGCAGGATCGGCAGCAGCAGAAACGTCATCGCGAGGAGCGTCAGGACGGCGCGGATCTCCGACCAGGAGAGCGCCTGCACCCAACGATGCAAGGGCTCGCGTAGCGCCAGGAGCAGGGTCATGGCGACGGCGCCCGCTGCCGCGATCGGAATCGCCCCGATGATCGCGTAGGTTCCGAGGAGAAAGGTCAAAAGTCCGGCGACCACCGAGGTGGCGGAGAAGTTGCGGGTCGCGCGCGCCTCCAGCGCATGAAACGTCGTGAAGGCGACGGCGAATGCCAGAAAGTCGAGCCCGATCACCAGCGGCGCGGACAGGGCGGTCGCGACGGTGCCGCAGATCCCGCCCAGCAGCCCGGTCAGCGCGAAGGTGCGAAGGCCTGCCGCGCGAAGATGCGGCTCCTCCTCGCGGGTCTGCCACCCGCGCTCCAGACCGACCAGAAGCCCGATCGACAGCGACACGGCAAGGCGGATCAGGAGATCGAGGTCGTTCATGCTGGCGCCGGGCAAGGCGGGAGCGAGAGGTGCGGGTCAGTCAGCATGCAGCGCTTCCCGCAGATGCGCCCCAAGACTGCCTCGAAGCTCGCTGCGACGCATAGCGCCTTGCTTTTCTTCAGTACATCCGTTGCGTCCTTCGGGCAGGCCGAGGCAGGGGGCTCTCGGCCCGGCACGGCGAGGCGGTCCAGCCCGTGCTCGCTTGTCTGCTCATCCCCCCGCCAGGTGGGGTGGCAGGAGAATTCGGGAAAAGGCGACGCCTTCGGGCGTGTAGACGACGGTGCAGCCGTGCCCGCGGGCGAAGTTGCGCAGGCGGCCCCCCGCGACATCGTTGACGCCAAACAGCCGCTCGCAGTCGTCGCGCCGAAGCGCGAGCGTCTCGCCGACCTTCATTAGGTCCAGCTGCGCCTGCAGATCAGGAAGGGTGAAGTCTTGGCGCATCGGGCGGGCTTTCGGCTGTAGGTTCGGGGACGACCTGCGAGCGTGCTTAATCATGCCTCGAAGCCGCCCGCTTCGCATTGATCGGCGTCAATACGGCAGGCGGGGCCGGGCCTGCGCCGGATCAAGGAGCGCGCCCCATCCCGTCCGACACGAATTTCGCGATCCCGGTCAGCCTGTTCCGAGCGCAGCCGCTGATCCGCATTGCCTTGCCACCGGCGACGATCTCGGCGGCGTCTTCCAGCCGGCCGATCGCGGGCGCGTGACCGGTCTTTCCGGCGAAGGAAGCGGCCGCGGCAATCTTCGGCCGCATCGACCCCGGCGGGAAGCTCTCCAGGGCGGTCGCCGCTGCCGAAAGCGCGTCGATCCGCCGCGCCTTCTCGGTGCCGAAATCCGCATAGACCGCGTCGACGTCGGTCAGGAGCAGGAGCATGTCGGCGCGAAGCTGGCGCGCCAGCAGCTCGCTCGCGAAGTCCTTGTCGATCACCGCCTCGACGCCGGATAGGCTGCCGTCCTTCCTGGTGACGACGGGAATCCCGCCGCCGCCGCCGCAGATGACGATGATGCCGCGCTCGACCAGCAGGGAGACGACGCGCGCCTCGAGGATTTCCAGCGGCTTCGGCGAGGCGACGACCCGGCGCCAGCCGTCGCCGTCCGGCGCGACCTGCCAGCCGCGCTCTCTGGCAAGCCGCTTCGCCGCCGCCGCGTCGTAGACCGGGCCGATCGGCTTGGTCGGGCGCGCGAAGGCGGGGTCGTCGCCGCGACCTTCACCTGCGTCAGCAGCGTTGCGATGTCGCGGCCCGGCAGGAGGCCTGCGAGTTCCTGCTCGATGAGATAGCCGATCATCGCCGGGTCGTCGCTCGGGAAATGGCCGCGGGCGCGGACAGCCCGGCGAAGCTTTGAGTTCAGTGCCTCTATAGCATTCGTAGTATAGATGATTTTGCGGACTTCCTCGGGGAAGGCGA